>CAZYWU010000004.1:69323-112204 GCA_964651255.1 uncultured Anaerolineales bacterium | reverse complement strand
CCAGCACGGCGGGCGAATAGTCGCCGGTGATCAGGTCCTCCAGCCACATGACGTTCAGCGGCTCCACAGCCCGAGCCAGGCGGATGGCATCGGGCACCGTCCAGCCGGGGCCGCAGTCCAGCGCCAGACCGACCTCATCCCCCAGCACGTCCTTCATCGCCTCGACGCAGGCGATCACGTGCTTGAGCCCGCGCTCGGTGATCAGCCCGCGGTAGGGGTGCCGGCCCACCGGCGTCGCATCGCCGTAGTAAAAGTCAGGCACTTTGACTGCCATGGGGGTATGAAAGGCGATCGCCTGCTTGATGATAGAAAAGCCTTCCGGTGAGGCCTTGATTTTGGCGGTGTTCTCGGCATAGTCCTCGGGCGAGTAGCCCGCCATGGGGAAACGCACCGCGCCATCGTACACCCGCACCTCGTCGCGGACTTTGCCGCCCAGCAGCTTGTAGACGGGAAGGCCGGCCGCTTTGCCCGCGATGTCCCACAGAGCCATCTCGATGGCGCTGACGGCACTGCCCCACGGTTTGGTAGCGCCCATCTTGCGGATGCGCAGCATGGTGCGCTCCACGTCGGTGGGGTCTGCACCGAGCAGATAGTCGCGGTAGAACAGGACATGCGGTTTGAGATAGGGCTTGTAGGACTCGACCTCGCCATAGCCATCGATGCCTTCATCGGTCACGATGCGGACGATCGGGTTGTTGCCGATGACGGCGCACTTTAGGTCTACGATTTTCATGGTGCTCACTCCTGCCAAGCTTGTTGTTTCAGTGACATGGCTATTCTAGAACGCCAGGGGGCCGGCGTCGAGGGCATGATCGTCACTCGCGTCTCTTGTGGCGGCTGCCACGCGACCGCGTTACACTACGCGTAGATGTCTTGAGGCCTACCAGCGAGGAGAACAAAGCATGAACCCCACGGTGCGCGTCTGGTTCACTTCTGAAGATGCCGGTGCCTTCCGTCTGAGCCCCCAGCCGGAGGTCGTAGCTCAGCCATACAGGGCGGACACACAGGCCACGGTGCGCATCGATCCCGCCATCCGTCACCAATCGATCCTGGGCATGGGCTCATCCTTTGACGAGGCCAGCGTCTACCATCTGATGAGGATGTCTCCCGATCTGCGGCAACAGGTGCTGCGGGATCTGGTGCACCCGTCAGAGGGCACCGGCTGGAACCTGATGCGTATCTGTTTCGGCACTTCGGACTTTACCTCGTCCCCCTGGTACTCGTACGACGACGCGCCGCCGGGTGAGACTGACCCGGAGCTGGCGCGTTTCTCCATCCAGCGCGATATCGACCTGCACATTCCAGAGATCATCCGCCAGGCCATGGCGCTCAACCCGGAGCTGAGGATTTTCGCCTCGCCCTGGAGCCCGCCCGGCTGGATGAAGACCAGCGGCTCCATGGGCGGCGGATCGCTCCTGCCACAGTATGAGGCCGTGGCCGCACGCTATTACCGGCTTGCCGTGGAGGCCTATGGCGAGCAGGGCATCCCGATCCACGCCATCACGCTGCAGAATGAGCCCCTGCACGCCGACCGGCGCTACCCCACCACACGGATGGAGTGGGAGCAGCAGTTGAGGCTGCTTCTGGCGGTGCGCAGCGAACTCGACCGGGCGGGGCTCGAGACCGAGATCTGGGTCTTTGACCACAACTTTGCCGACGCCGAGGCCTTCCCCGGGCAGATTTTGGCGGACCCGGCCGGCCATGCTGCGGCCGATGGGGTGGCCTTTCATGACTATGAGGGGGATCCGGCCCAGATGGGCGCGCTGCTGCAGCGCTATCCAGACAGGCCCGTGTACCTGACCGAGCACTCGACCTGGGGGACCCGCGGCATCGAGCGCATCCTCCAGTACCTGCGGAATGGGGCGCGGAGCTACAACGCCTGGGTCACCTGCCTGGATGACACCCAGCAGCCCAACCCCGGCCCGCACCCCTGCAGCCCGACCTTTGTCACCGTCAGTCGCGGCAATCCGGATGAGGTGAGCTACATTCCCGAGTACTGGCTGCTGGGGCAAATCACGCGATTTGTCCGGCGTGGGGCGGTGCGGATCGGCTGCGACGCGGGGTCGGCCAGGAGACTGACCTACGCAGCGTTCGAGAATCCCGGGGGAGAGGTCGTTCTCGTGGCTGTGAACCAGACCAGGCGTGTGCAGAGTTGTGTCATCTCCTGGCCCGGCTGGCAGGCCGCGCTCGATGTCCCCGCTAAAACAGTGGCGACGCTGGTCATCTCGGCGGCCTGATGAGCTCTGGCAGCGGCACCCAGCGGGCGCTATCGCTTGAGTTCGAGCACGGTTGCCTATACCATTGCGGCACATGTACCCCTGTGGCGCGGCCGCCGGCTGCGGGCATCGCAACCATTGATGCGCCGGTGCTACCCGTGCTTATAGCACACTACTGAAGGGAGCTTACCATGGCCGATCCAAACGCATCCAAGACCGCTCTGCCTTACCAGGACCCGTCGCTCAGCGTCGAGGAGCGCGTCGCGGACCTCATGGGCCGCATGACACTGGAGGAAAAGGTCGGCCAGCTGCTCATGCTCAACGCGCAGCCGGAGGACCTGTCGTTCATCAACACGCGGCAACCGGGGTCGATCCTGCATATCCTGGGCGAAAAGACTCGCCGGGCGATGGAGCTGGCGGCGCAGAACCGGCTGGGGATTCCCCTGCTGATCGGTGAGGACGCCATCCACGGGCATTCATTCTGGAAGGGTGCGACCATTTTCCCCACCCAGCTGGCAATGGCCTGCACCTGGAATGCCGAACTGCTGGAGCGGGTGGCGCGGGTGACGGCGGAGGAGGTGGTCAACACCGGCATCCACTGGACCTTTTCGCCGGTGCTGTGCCTGACCCGCGACCTGCGCTGGGGGCGGGTGGATGAGACCTTTGGCGAGGATCCCTACCTGATCGGCGAGTTCGCCGCGGCGATGATCCGCGGGTACCAGGGCAAGGGGCTCGATGATCCCCAGGGCATCCTGGCCACCGCCAAGCACTATGCCGGGTACTCGGAGACGCAAGGCGGCCGCGATGCCTCCGAGGCGGATCTCTCGCGGCGCAAGCTGCGCAGCTACTTTTTGCCGCCCTTTGAGCGCGCCGCCAGGGCCGGGGCCATGACGTTCATGACGGGCTACCAGTCGATGGAGGGCGTGCCCTCCACCTGCAATCACTGGCTGCTGACCGAGGTGCTCAAGGACGAGTGGGGCTTTAAGGGTGTGGTCGTGACCGACTGGGATAACGTCGGGCGGCTGGTGCGCGAGCAGCGCGTGTGCGAGACCATCGCCGATGCCGCTATCGTGGCACTGCGCGCCGGCAACGACATCATGATGACCACGCCGACCTTTTACGAAGGGGCCATCGAGGCCGTGCGCAGCGGCCGCCTGGCAGAATCCGAGATCGACGCCCCATGCGCGCGCCTGCTGGCGCTCAAATTCCGCATGGGGCTGTTCGAGAACCCGCGCGAGCCGGACCTGGAAAAGGCAGCAGAGGTGGTGAGGAGCCCCGAGCATCGGGCGGTCAACCTGGAGGTCGCGCGCCAGAGTCTGGTCCTGCTGCAGAACGATGGGCTGCTGCCGCTGGATGCGGAAACGCTCAAGACCATTGCCGTGATTGGCCCCAACGCAGATGACGACCTGCAGCAACTGGGCGACTGGTCGCTGGGCGCCTCGCAGCATCCGCCTGAGGCGGGCAAGCACCCGCGTGAGGCGACGACCACGGTGCTGGACGGCATCCGCGCCCTGGCGCCGGACGGGCTGGTGGTACGCTACGAGCGCGGTTGCTCGATCGTGGACGACGACCTCTCTGGCCTGCCCGCGGCTGTGGCCGCGGCGGAGGCGGCAGATGTGGTCGTGGCCGTGGTGGGCGATCATCTCAAGTTCGTCGGTGAGACCCGCAGCACGGCCACCCTCGAGCTGCAGGGCGGGCAGATCGCGCTGTTGGAGGCTCTCGAAGCGACCGGCAAGCCGCTGGTGGTGGTGCTGGTGAACAGCAAGCCGCTGGTGCTCCCGCCCGCGGCGAGACGAGCCGCCGCGATCATCGAGTTGTTCAATCCCGGGATGGAGGGCGGCCGGGCGCTGGCCGAGGCGCTGTTCGGGCTGCTCAACCCGTCCGGCAAGCTCACGATCTCCTTCCCCGTGCACGTGGGCCAGCAGCCCGTGTTCTACAGCCAGGTGCGCGGCCAGCACGGCAACCGCTACGCCGATCTGACGCAGGAGCCCCTGTTCCCCTTTGGCCACGGGCTGAGCTATACGCACTATGCCTACTCCAATCTGCGGCTGGCCTCATCCAGCCTGAGCGTCGGGCAGCAGGCAACAGTCATGGTGGATGTGGAGAACGTTGGGGAGCGTGCAGGGACGGAGATCGTCCAGGTGTATGTGAGCGACGTGGTCACCTCGGTCACCTGGGTGAACAAGGCGCTCAAGGGCTTTGCGCGGGTGGCGCTGGCGCCGGGCGAGAAAAAGACGGTGCAGGTGGATCTCCCCTGGGAAGCGTTCCGAATCGTGAACGCGCAGGGCGAATATGTGGTGGAGCCGGGCGAGTTCGATATCCTGGTGGGGCCGTCGTCGCGGGACCGCGACCTGCAGAAGGCCAGGCTGATCATCAACTGACCGGGTTGTATCCAGGACACACGATATAGGGCGCGCGGGTAAATCTGGCGGGGGCCGGGAGAAGGTTACAGGACTTGACCTGGGAGGGCTCGGCATCTGTCCGGGGGAACCGGACCAGGGCGCTGGTAACAGCGTTCGAAGGGTGAGGAGCAGTCAGCCGAGGCCATGGTCGTCAGCGGGGACGTTGATGAAGGGCCGAATCTTCTAGAGCAGGGAGCAGACGGGGAGACTCGATGGGCGTACAGCGACAGCAAGGCACGTGGTACCATAAGAGCCTCTGGGGAGAGGGAGGAGACGTGCGCCACGGCGCAGGCGGTGCAGGCGGAACCGGAGCTGCGGCGCGCGAGGAGTGGCAAGGGTCCACAGCGTCGAGACGGGAGCGAGCCCTGGCGAGCGAACTGATGGAGAGAGTATGTGGGTGAGGGAACCTGAACCGGGCGTACCAGCGCGTGAAGGCGAACAAAGTGGCGCCAGGGATCGACGGGATGACCGCAGGAGAACGGGGGGCGTGGATCGGGGAGCACAAGCAAGAACTGATCGCATCGCTGCTGGGAGGGGGCTGCCAGTCACAGCCGGTATGGGCGAAAGAGATACCGCTGTCAGGCGGGCGTCTGGGGATTGCCCCCAGAGCGTGGACCAGCTTCAGGAGCGGACGCGACAGATCACGCGGCGCAACCGGGGAGTGAGCCTGGAGCGGGTCATCCAGGAGCTGAATGCGTTTCTGACCGGGTAGGTGACCTACTATCGGCACGCGGAAGGCAAGAGCGTGCTTGAGAGGCTGGCCGAGTGGATACGGCGCAAAGTACCCTATCTGCGGCTCAAGCAACGGAAACGGGCGAAACCGGTTGCCGACTTTACATAGCCTGAGAGTCCCCGCATGGCGGGCACGGCTTCTGGCGCTGAGTGGGAAAGGTTGGTGGCGGAAAGCGGGGAGTCCGCAGGCCCAGGAAGCAATGACTGGCATGGTTCGAGGCACAAGGACTAATCAGTCTGTGCGCCAGACACGCGACGTTAAGACCCTAAAGGAAACCGCCGGATACGCAAAGTACGTCCGGCGGTGTGGGAGGATGTGGGCCGTGAGTCCCCCTAGCCGATCGGCTATCCCGAGGTGTCAGGTAGACCACCACAAGGGGGCGGACGGGCCTACGCTGCTTGACTGATTATCCGAAAAAGACCACAAGATGCAGACGCCAAGCGCCCATGTACCACTACTGGTGCCGCCAGAGCGGGCGACGCGATTTGAACGCGCGACAACCTGCTTGGAAGGCAGGAGCTCTACCACTGAGCTACGCCCGCATGAAAACCGGACTGGTCGGGGTGAGAGGACTTGAACCTCTGACTTCAGCGTCCCAAACGCTGCGCGCTACCAGACTGCGCCACACCCCGTGCCAGCAAGTATAGCGCAAACGGGTAGAGCGTCAAAGCGTCCATGGCGCAGAGATTATGTGAGCAGTGAACGGACGAACTCCAGGATGGCATCGAACAGCATCTGCAGACGTGGCCCGACGATCTGCAGCAGTGCCAGGAAGGCCAGCGTCAGTAACAAGGTGGCACCGAGCCATTCTGCAATGCCTGGACCCCCGCGCTCATGGGGGAGGCTACCTGGTCGTGACATAATATGCGATCTATCCCCTCTACGGCCCGCCGCAGACTTACTTGACGATCATCCTTGCCCCGTATAGAGTACTCTATCGAAAACGATTCTCGGCTGCAAGGTCCGGGCTGTGCGGTGTGCGCAGCCAGCCTGGCAAAGACTGTCAACCGATGGGATTGAGCATAGTATGGATACCTATAGCCTCGACTCTCTAGCGCTGTTTCTGGAACGGGCTCATGACCGTTATATGCCTCAGGAACGATTTCGGGTGCCCATCGCCCGGGTCAAGTCTGTGACCGCTGCTCCTGCCGCTCCCACAGGTGTGGACGCCCACAGACAGCTCTGGGAGCAGCTCGCCGCAATCATGGATTGCGAGCAGACTGTGACTGGTGTCGTGACCGGATGGAATCGTGGCGGACTGCTCGTGTGCTGGAAAGAGCTGCAGGGTTTTGTTCCTGCGTCGCAGCTGGCAGATGTTCCGGTCTTTACCGATGAGGCCAGCCGAGATGCGCTCCTGTCTCGCTGGGTGGGTGAGGAGTTGCTGCTCAAGGTGATCGAGCTGGACCCGGCCCGCAATCGCCTGGTGTTTTCAGAGCGGGCAGCGAGCTGGGGGCCGGGGCAGGGCGAGGAGTTGCTCAGCCGGATGACCGTCGGCGATGTGTGCGAGGGCACGATCAGCAATGTTTGTGACTTTGGCGCCTTTGTTGATCTCGGCGGTATAGATGGTCTCATCCACATCTCTGAGATATCCTGGGGTCGCGTGACGCACCCCTCCGCCTTTCTCAAGATTGGCGATAGCGTACGTGTCCTGGTGTTGAGCATCGATCGCGAGCATCATCATATCGGACTGTCCATCAAACGACTGCGGGAGAATCCCTGGATGATGGTGGACGTCCGTTATAGCATCGGTGATCTGGTGGAAGCAGAGGTTACTAACCTGGTAGACTTTGGGGCATTTGTCCAACTTGAGGAGGGGCTTGAGGGTCTGGTGCATATCTCAGAGCTTGCAGATGAGCGTGTAGAGCACCCATCAGAGGTTCTGCGAGTTGGGGAGCGCGTCCAGGTGCGCGTGCTGCGCATCGAAAAGGAGCAGCACCGTCTCAGCCTGAGCTTGCGGCAGGCGGTCGCAGATGACGAAAGGAATGGCGACCTCTCGGATGTCGGCAGCGCCGTCTCCGTCTACTAGATGCCAGGGCTGGTGCGGCGCCTGACTGTCAGTGGTCTTTGGCCGTCGCCGATTCATGCGGTAACACGTTCAGGCAGTCCTGGTTTGTTCACAAAGAACGGGAGTCTATGACCAGACGAGCGGCGAGCACTTCAAGAACAAAGAGTCCTTCTTCCCAAATCGACTGGGGGAGTGTTGGCGCGTGGCTGATGCGCCCGCAGGTCATCGGCATTATCGTGGCGACCGTGGGTGCGGTGACACTGGTCAGCTTGCTCTCTTCAGATGAGGGGGCAATCAGCAGCGCGTGGACGATGCTCCTCAGGCAGGTATTCGGCGTCGGCGTCTACCCGGTGGCGCTGATGGTGTTCGCCGGCGGGCTGTTTCTGGTGTTCCGTGACGCGCTCGAGGTGCGGTTCCAGCTACGATGGCAGACGGTCGTTGGATCAGAGGCCGCCTTTGTGCTCTTCCTGGGTCTGGTCCACGTGCTGGCGGCAGGGGATCCTCTGCAGCTGGCGCGCGCCGGTAAAGCGGGCGGCTATATTGGCTGGGCGCAGTGGCAGATCACGGTTCCCTGGCTTGGGCCCGCTATCAGTGCCACTCTCACTGCGCTATTGATCCTGGTCGCGGCTTGCATTGCGGCGGGTGTCACCTGGCGAATGGTCTTTTGGCGTATCCAGTGGATCTGGGCGCAGGTTGGGACGCGCGTGCGCCGCATGATCACCGCTCGCAGGTTGCGCCGAATCGCGGCGTCCGCGGGTGATGTAGCGCCCGATCTTGCGGTCACCAGCTCTACGGCCGTCTCGGCGACGGGAGAGGCTCGTCGGAGAGGCGGGCGCACGTCGGGAGGTGATCGCACCCCGGTGAGCGATGGCGCTCTGCCGCCACTGGAGTTACTGATTCCCGATGTGGCCGCGGGAGGCGACGATGCGGGGGCGCGCCATCAGGCGCAGGTGATTGAGGAGACGCTCTCGGCCTTTGGGATCCCTGCCCAGGTAGTGGAATGGAGCAAGGGGCCCTCTGTGACCCAGTTCGGCGTCGAGCCCGGTTACGTTGAGCGAAACGACAAACGCTACAAAGTGCGTGTAAGCAAGATCCTGGCCCTCCAGAACGACCTGGCGCTGGCGCTGGCGGCTGCGCCTATTCGTGTGGAGGCTCCTGTGCCCGGGCGATCTGTGGTGGGCATCGAGGTACCCAACCCGGAAAAGACTGTCGTGGGATTGAGGAATGTGCTCGAGTCCGAGCGTTACGCCAGGATGCGTTCTTCGCTCAAAGTCGCGCTGGGACGTGATGTGTCCGGTGAGGCAGTGGTTGCCGATCTGGCCAAGATGCCTCACCTGCTGCTCGCAGGAGCGACGGGCTCTGGCAAGAGCGTCTGCCTGAACGCGATCATCGTGTCATTGCTGTACCAGCACACAGAGGCGACGCTCAAGCTGCTGCTCATCGACCCCAAGCGCGTCGAGCTGACCAAGTACAACGGCCTGCCGCATCTCATCGCACCGGTGGTGGTCGATGTCAAAAAGACAGTAGCCGCTCTGCGCTGGTTGACCGGCGAGATGGAATCTCGCTACAAGCAGTTCGCCCAGGTCGGTGCTCGCAACCTCAGCGACTATAACCGGGGTGCGCAGAAACGGCACCAGGAGCCGATGCCGATGATCGTGATGGTCATTGATGAGCTGGCCGATCTCATGCTGGCGGCTCCCGATGATGTGGAGAGAACTATCTGCCGCCTGGCTCAGATGGCGCGCGCGACGGGTATCCATCTGGTGATTGCGACACAGCGCCCTTCGGTGGATGTGGTTACAGGCCTGATCAAGGCCAACTTTCCTGCCCGCATCAGTTTTGCTGTCTCCTCCCAGATCGATTCCCGCGTGATCCTGGATACCCCTGGTGCAGAAAAGCTGCTGGGCCAGGGGGATATGCTCTTTATGGCGCCAGATTCTGCCAAGTTGCAGCGTATTCAGGGCAGCTTTGTATCTGATAGAGAGATCGACAGTCTGATGTCCTGGTATGAGAGCCAGCAGGAGGTTGCCCCGGCATCGCAGCAGGAGCAAGCGGAGGAGCCTCCCCCCTGGGAGGGGATGTCTGTCGAGCCGGATCCGGACGACGACCTGCTCGAGCGGGCGACCGAGCTGGTGCGCGATCGCGACAATGCGTCGGCCTCATTTCTGCAGCGACAGATGCGTATCGGCTATCCGCGGGCCGCCCGGCTCATGGATGAGCTGGAGGAGCGTGGGGTGGTTGGCCCGATGCGCGAAGGGGGCCGGTCAAGGGCGGTGCTCGCTGGTGACGCCTCCGACGGTTCTGGCCAGAATGACGATCAGTGAGGCCGACAAGGCTAGCCGGCGGTCGCCCGGGATGGGCGTGTACTCTGAACTTCGACGCTTCGCGGCGGGTGTGGAACGCCATCATCTGAGGTGCGGCAGAGGGCCGGTTCAGGTTGGTGAGCGGTCAGCGTGATGCTATAATGGGCGTGGTGAGGAATCCCCCGTTCTTTCACCGGGAGGTGTAGAATGTCTGGACATAGCAAATGGGCTTCGATCAAGCGGCAAAAAGGGGTCAATGATGCGAAACGCGGCCAGCTTTTTACCAAGCTGGGGCGCGAGATCGCAGTGGCAGCGCGCGAGGGCGGCCCTGACCCCGAGATGAACTTTCGCCTTCGTCTCGTGCTTGACAAGGCCAAACAGGCCAACATGCCCAAAGAGAATATCGATCGCGCCATCAAGCGCGGCTCCGGCGAGGGCGCTGATGGCATGCAGATGGAGGAGTATATCTATGAGGGCTATGGCCCCCATGGCACGGCGATTATCCTCCAAGTCATGACCGATAATCGGAACCGGACGGTTTCTGAGGTGAGGCACACCTTTACCCGGTATGGTGGCAATCTGGGCTCTGACGGGAGCGTCGCCTGGATGTTCTCTCGCAAGGGGGTCATCACGGTTGACGTGGGCAACGAGGATCCCGATGAGGTCGCCCTGGTGGCTATCGACGCGGGAGCTGCGGATGTTGAGACCACCGATGAAGGCGTCACGGTGTACACCGAGATGGCTGACTTTAAGACGGTGCAAGAGGCGCTGTCGAGGATGGGCTACACGATCAGCAATGCTCAGCTTTCCTGGATACCTCAGAGTCAGATCACGCTTGAAGAGCATGAGGCGATGACGACCCTCAAGTTGATGGATGCTCTGGAAGAGCTGGATGACGTCCAGGAGGTGTTCTCTAACCTGGACCTGAACGATGAGTTACTTGCCCGTCTGGAAGGCGAAGCTGCCTGACCATGCTCGTACTCGGACTTGATCCGGGCCTGGCCATTACCGGCTTTGGTCTGGTGCGAGGCGATGGCCAACACCTTCAGAGCGCAGATTATGGCGTCATTCGGACCGATCCAGGTCTCAGCCTGTCCGACAGGCTCGTTGTGTTACACGACGCCCTGCAGAGTGTGATCGCACAATATGCTCCCGATGTGGCTGCCGTGGAGGAGCTGTTCTTTAGCACCAATGCCCGGACCGCCATGCTCGTAGGAGAGGCCCGCGGCGTGTTGCTCCTCACCCTGGCGCAGTCCGGGCTACCTATTTACGAGTACACGCCCATGCAGGTCAAGCAGGCTATCACGGGATACGGTGGCGCGGACAAGAACCAGATCCAGCAGATGGTAAGGCTTTTGCTCACGCTCGATGCTCTCCCACAGCCCGACGATGCCGCCGACGCCCTCGCCGTGTCCATATGCCACCATCACTCTGCTGGCCTGGCCTCGCTGCTCGAGAGATAGCCGCCCGCGCATTGATGTCATCTATTTTGAGGTGCAGTGATGATCGCGACGCTCCATGGAACCGTCCAGGTCGTGCAAGAGGGGGCCCTGGTAGTCGCTCTAGGCGGTCTGGGTCTTCGGCTGCAGGTGCCCAGGAGCGTGCTTGAGCAGGCGCATGTCGGGCGGAGCATCGATCTGTACACGCATCTTTACGTGCGCGAGAGCGACATCGCCCTCTACGGATTTGGCTCGCAGGCCGAGTTGGACACCTTTCTACTGCTTCTGGGCGTGAATGGCGTTGGGCCGAGGACTGCTCTGGCTGTGCTTTCGACATTTTCGCCAGAGACGCTCAGGGGCGCAGTGTCCAGAGGCGATGTCGCGGCGTTGACCCATATTCCGGGGATCGGACGCAAGACTGCGGAACGCATGGTGTTGGACTTACGGGATAGAGTCGGCAGCACGGACGGTGCGTCCTGGGGCATGCCACCCATGCAGCAGGGTGATATGGATGTGATCAACGCGCTGACTGCCCTGGGGTACAGTGTTTCCGAGGCCAGGGATGCCCTGGCTGCCGTCCCGGATGGGGTAGACGCGCTCGATGAACGCATCCTGGCCGCGCTGAGATACTTTGGGGGATCCTGATTCTCCCGGAATCGACGCCTACGGCGCCGTACTCATGCCAACCAGTAAATCACCCCACTGCGCTGACAGGGTGCCCATACCCTGTGGCCAGAGCCCCAAGACCAGCAGCAGTATGCCCAGGGAAAGCACCAAAGCCGCCGGCCACAGCGTTTCGCGCCGGCTACCGGGTACGGGCACGGTCTGAAACGCGCGCACTGAAAAGCGCGTCAGTGCTACAGCTGGGAGCATTCCAGCAATGACCAGTACTATCGCCCAGATCGGGCTCTCAGCGGCGATCATGCGGTAGATCGCAAAGCGTGTGGTGAATCCTGCCATCGGCGGGAACCCCGCCAGTGACAGCCCCGCCATCAGTGTGCCCGCGACCGCCAGGGGGGCCCTGCGAAATACCCCTCGCATGCGCTCGATGTCATCGTCACCCAGGCAGCGGCTCAGTACCCGTATTCCGATGCTCATGGTCACGAGGCCGACTCCACGGTATAGCAGGGACAGCGTACCCAGGCTGGAAGCAAAGGTCGCTCCGGAACCTATAGCTATCAAGGCAGCGCCAAACTCTCCCATGGTCAGATAGGCGAGCATGCCGCTCAGCCTGTGCTGAACAACCACGCCAATGCCCCCCATGATCAGCGTCGCCATACCAGCATAGAACAAGAGCGCCGGGACGAGCGCGTTGATCGGCGCCAGGCTGGTTTCCAGCTGCAGCAGGGTCAGTACGAGCAGCGTCTGTGACAACAGGACCCCCAGAAGAACGCGCGCTATGGAGCTATCCGTCTTTAGACCAGGTAACTGCCATACACTGAATGGGAAAGCAGCAAAGAGCACCCAGTAACCGACAAAGAGCAGAATCGGTGCCATATGTGCCGGGGTGGTGGCGGTATCACCGACGGGCTGCTCAATGATCCAGGTTGCGGCCATCAGCAGGAACCCGGCGGCAACGATGATTGCCAGCATGCGGACGGCCCACAGATTTGGTCGTGACGGCGCAGACGATACCGTCATCACCATCGCGGCCGCACTGGCGATCACAAAGAGCACCGAAAGAGACATCGTCTGCATGGCGGCGGCCAGGAACAGAAACCCCAAAGACAGGAACGCCATCATCCAGGAGAGCCCGTTCTCAGGCAGCTGCCACGTGGTTAGAAACACCAGAGCCAGCAGCACGAGGCCAAAAGCGAGGTGCGCGCGCACAGGCGGTAGAAGAATCAACGTGCGTCCCAGGATTACCAGCTCGGATGTTGCCGCTCCGAGGATGAGCAGGGCGGCAAGGCCCAGGGCAGTGGCGGCCGAAAAAGTGGCGGCGGCAAAGCGCAGGTTGCGCAAAGCGTAGGCGATCCCCGCAGCGGCAAACGGGATCAGCAGCACAATAGTGATCATGATCCCATGACCTCGGCCGTTATCGACTCTATCCACCTGTCACTGGCGTAGGCGATCGCAAGGGTGATCAAGAGGTCGACCAGGCCTGTCAGTGCAATGATCAGCAGACTGGATTCCAGCGTCAGATAGGCCGCCTGAAAACCGTCGATTGCTACCAGTATGCCAACGCCAATGTGTAACGGATCCGCGCTCGTCAGCACAATGCTCCCCCCAAGCGCCAACAACCAGACGGCACTCAGCTGAAGGGGCGCGGGAACGCCTGGCACGGGATAGCTGTTCCACAATCCTACCGCCAGTAGTGCTGCCAGCGCATATGCAAGCAGGCGGAATACAGGCCCTATCTGCGGTAGCGTGATGCGGGTTGAGGCTTCCCCGGGTCGCTGGCGTAACGGCTGCCCGAGCACCTTTTCCATGCGGGACGCCGTGATGTACAGGATGGCGGAGATTGCCAGGCCCATGGTGAGACGGATGCCGAAAAGCGGCAGGCCTACAGAGGGACCCATAAGGGATGCCACCAGGACATACTGAATCGCGACGGGTACCATCAGCAGGCGACGATCGCTCAGCGCGAAAAGGACCGTCGCAACGGTCAGCGTCATCGCTGCTTGCAGCACCTGCCCACCCAGAGCAAGCAGTTCATTCATGTTTGGCTCGATGCCTGGGCTGTCGGATATGCATCCTTACCTCTGAAGAAGATAGTAGACCAAGGCGAGACCCCAGAGTAGACACCACCCTAAGGCCAAGGACTCTTCTAGGGCTTCCAGGACATGGCGCAGACCGCGAGTTGCCCAGGCGAGAGCACGCTGTGCCAGCAGATAGAGCCACTCACCCCTCAGACCCTGCTCGGCACGAACAATCCAGCCGTAGAGTATGTCCTGGATGCGGGGCACACGTCTGGCTGCCAGCCCGGCGCCCATTGGCACGACCAGCACAGCGACAAACAGCGCCAGCCTGTCGGCGGCGCTATCTCCCCAAAGCTGCGAATAATCCAGGGCGTCGAGGCCGAGACGGATATCCGGCCATACTGTCTCGATGATCCCGGGCCATATCCCCAATAGCACCAGCAAGCCAGCGACTACCAATCCGGCGATGGCAGAGTCCAATGTGGCTGCTGGACGGCCCTGCAGCGCGGCGCCTGGCGGCCACACCAGTCGCCGCCCCAGCGGAATGGCTGCCAGAAGATAGCCAATCGAGGCTATCGCCAGCAGACCGGGGCCTCCGGCACGCAAGCAGATTTGCCCAAAGGCCCAATGCGCGACAAACCCGCTGGTGAGGATAACGCCGCACAGCGCCCCCCAGGCGATCATGCCCGGGACAGTGCGCATACGGCTCTCGCTGGGCATATCCGACGAACCCCGAAGTAGCAGGAGACATAGCATCAGCTGCGTCGCGACCAGCAAACTAACCGCAAAGCCAGTGCCAGGGTCCAGAGCGGGCGCCAGGAGCGCCAGTGCCAACCAGTACCCAAACCCGACGGGCACGACGCGAGACTGGCCCTCTCTGGGCCCGATGATCAGCCCCAGCGCCAGGGCGATGGATACCGCCAGTCCTGGATTGCCCAACAGCGGTTGTTCGGCCTGGAGACTGATGCCCAGGCGTAACCAGAGGTAGAACCCGCTGATCATGGACATGGCGTGCAATTGCCACCAGCGGCCCGGTCCACCCGCCAATAGCCAGGACACCAATCGCAAGCCGGCGCCTGTGGCAAGCGTTGTGAAAGCAAGCCCGGGGCCGATCGCCACCAGATAGAGCGTACCGCTCTGTTCAGCGGACAGAGCTACAGCCCCGATGATCACCAGCGCCAAAGACATGAAGCTGGACCAGGCATCCCAGCGCGACGAGCGCACCGTCGCCTCGCCCTGCGCGGAGCGCAAGTACGTCACCAGCAGGTGCGGGATCGACCACGCCAGGGCAAGGCTGATCGCGTTTGATGCCGATACAGTGGCCATTGTGGCTGACAATGTGACGAGGTAATGCATAGAGCGTGCCGCTGTGAGAGGGCGCTGGAGTTGTGTCAGCTGGCCGAGCAAGAGGACCAGCATGAGTACTGACGCCGCCCAGTAACTCAGAGGAGACCAAAGCGGTGCGGTCGGGGCAGCGAGGTAGCCTTCAGCGCTGCCGAAGGTCTGCGGCGTCGTCCCGGTTAATGCGGTGAGAGCGATGGACAGTGCCGTCATCCCTAGAGCCCCTGTATACACCATGCGGCGCGTCAAGCGGCCAGCCGCCTGCTCTTTGGTCGCAGCGCATACGGGGATGCTCGCCAGCGGGACAATGATGGGCAGCAGGGGCCACAGGTTCACTCTATCTGACCTTTTTGGGATATTCTGCTGTTCTGTGCATGCGATGATTGCATACCATGGGGCGATTCTAGCACGTAAGCCCGTGAGAGCCAACGGACGCCGATGCGCCGGCACGGCGGCACCAGCCATCTGCAGGCGCGATCGCCTGCTAAAGCCGTAGGCGAAGAGGGCGGGGGCTGTGAGGCTACTGCTGCATCAGGAGCTGGATGTCGGGCGAATCCACCCAATAGAGGATAACGGCAGACAGAAACATGGAGATAAGCGAGGTGGCCAGGAACACCATGTCCGCCGGGGCGCCGCTCGCGGGCATGGCGTTGCTCAAGACCGCAAGAAGCCGGACGATGATGGAAAGGCCCTGAACAAAGATCGTCGCCACGCGCGCCCATTCCTTCAGGCGGATAAGGTTGACAGCCAGAATGGCAAACACCGCCGCCACAGCGATCGCCAGAGGCAACCCGATGCCGCCATAATAGTCAGGAGGAAAGATCAAGGGCGCAACGAACTGCAGTATGGCGACGACCCACAGGCTCCTGGGCAACGCTCTTCTGGTCATCGGCAGATTCTCCGTGCCTCAAGGCTAGAAAGCATTATAGGGACGTGAGCCAGCCTGTCAAAGGTTTCTGAGGGGCTCCAGCTACGGCCTGGCAGACCTCACGTCGCCACCGGCAGGCCCGGATTGGCTGGCATAGTACTCGCGCAGGGCGCGCTCGTAGAGCTGGTTCCTGACGGCGCAGGGCTGAACCGGCTTGATCGCCCCGAGCATCTCCAGGGATGCGAGGATGGGATTGTTCCGGCTAAAGGGCACCGATTGACCCTCGATCAGGATGCGCTGCAGGTGGCGTCTGGCGCCGGGCTGGTTTTCCAGTTCACGTATTAGATGACGGATGTTGTCGTCTTCTACCAGCATCTGCGATGCCGCCCGCTGCACGGTTTGCGCTGTGATCTGCCTGGCGTGTGAGGCCTCCATCAGGGCACAGAGACGCATCGTCAGATAGGGATGACCACCGGTGACTGCATGAACTGCCGACGCGGCATCCGAGGATACCGGGGTGCCCAGTCGTGCGAAACGCGCCATCAGCTGTGAGACGCGTTCTAGATCAAAATCCTCAAGATAGATCTTTTCGCAGATATTGAGCGGTGAGTTTGTTCCAAAGGTGAGGCCATACAGGTCCACTGCGCCGCTGAACACAAAGAGGTATTTCGCCAGAGAGTTTCTCAAGCCCCGCCCCTGGGTAAAGACCGTCCGAACAGTGTTAAAGAACGCGTCAGAGACCTCTGGCGCAAGGGCACCGACCTCGTCCATCAGCAGGACGATGCGGGGCACAGGGACGGCGCTGGCCAGGCGCTGGAGATAGTCGAGAAAGGCCACAGGCCTGTCTGCTGTTGCGCTGGGGATCGTGCTGTTTTCCTGCCCGCGGTAAGCCGCAAGCGCAGCCGTCAGTTGAGATGACACCAGCCGAAAACAATCAGGTGCATCCTGGCCACGCAGCACCGAGAGGTCAACAAAGACGCAGGCGGTCTCTTCTCGCAGGGCATCCATCATGCCCAGCAGCAGGGTCGTCTTGCCTGTCTGGCGAGCGCTCAGGATGGCCAGATACTGCGTGACCACCGGCTGGCGGGCCAACTGCAGGGCCTTTTCCAGCTCCGGGCGTTCCATCAGGATCTCCCGGTCGTCCGGCAGGCGCAAGGGCCCCCGGGTGCGAAAAAGCGGGGCAGCGGCCGCATCTGCGGGCGCCTCGGCGGACGCCTCAGCGGACGCCTCAGCGTCCCTGGCTCCGTCCGCAGCTCGACGTGGCGTCGTCTCTGCTCGGCTCTGTCGCCGCGGCGACTGCGGTGCCCAGAGTTGCCCATCCAGAGAGCGGATGAACAGGACCGGGGCGGCCCACATGATCGAGTGGGGAGCTGCCGTATCCATGGCCACGCGCCCTTCGGATACGCATTCGTCGATGGTGCGACCCGCAGCCAGGGTTCTGTAGAACGACTTGGCAAAGGTGATTGCCGCGCGGTCCTCGATGGGCCATTGCATGGCGACCACCGCGGGGATATCCGCTCGCACGAGGGTCGGTGCAAGGCCGGCCCAGATACCACGGGCACTCTCACAGGCGTTGAGAATCACGGCATTGGTGCCATAACGCCGCAACAGTCTGGCGAGTTCTGTGGCATCGACGTAGACCGACTGCCGTCTCTCGTCCTCCAACACCAGGAATCCCTGCTGCGCTGTAAGATCGTATTCGCCGTGCCCCACAAAGTGCACCACGTCCGGATGGTTTTCCACGAGGGCAACGTGCAGGCTCTCGCGAGTGGCGTGCTCGCACGTGCTGAAGCGAACGCGGCCTAGACGTACCAGCGGGTCCACCGCCTCCTTGAGCAGAGCGATCTCATTCTGCCAGTCCAGCGGGGGCTCGTCGACCGGGCTTGCGGCCACCACGAGGATGCGTAGCGTGGCCGATTGCTTGAGCGCCGGCGGCGCGCTGCTGAGCCGGATGTAGCGTGTGATCGAGAGACGCTCGTCGAACGCCATGAAATCGTCTGCCCGCGTGTCAAAGAGTAACTCCCAGGGAAGCCTGGACAGTTCCCAGGACTCGATGTGCAGTCTCAGGCGCAGCCCGCAATGGCGTTCGCGGGCAATCTGATAGCTTTCGTACCAGGCGAGGGCAATCTCGTGGCGAAAGATGGCGTTGGCGAGCAGACGTCCCAACCGGCGAGCCTGCGCAGGGTCGCTGGACAGGCTGCGCAGAACGGAGGTCACGTCGAGCTCGAGCAGGAACGGAAAGCGCCGGCCCTCGCCCGAGGGCGATAACAGGACCTCTACGACACCCTTGTGTGTCTGAGTGTTCCACTCCCCGATCCGCAGGTCAAAGCTGAGATAATCCATTACCATTCCATGGGGCAGGCTGGCGGGCTGGCACGCTCGGATTATAGGGGTGCGACGTGAGGAGCGTCAAGCCCCGACTCGAAACGTTGAGCGTTCCGAACGCGGCTTGTATTCAGAGTCCGCGAGCTTATAATGGGCGGTATGGGGCAGTCGAGTCCTTGAGCGTAAGGAGGACGGGATGACCATTGACGAGTTCAAGCGCCAGGCGGGTGAGCGTGCAGCGGCCATGGTCCGCAGCGGATCGGTTGTTGGCCTGGGGAGCGGCAGCACGGCACGCTACGCTACCTTGAGCATCGCAGAGAGGCTGCGCTCCGGTGAGTTACGGGACGTCGTCGGCATCCCCACCTCTGAGGATACTGCGGCTCTGGCCCGCGAACGCGGGATCCCGCTTACAACGCTTGAGCAGCATGGTACGATCGATATCACCATCGACGGCGCCGATGAGGTGGATCCCCAATGGAATGTCATCAAGGGGCTGGGCGGTTGTTTGCTGCGCGAAAAGGTGGTCGCCTATGCCACGCGCCTCGAAGTGATGGTCGTGGATGAATCCAAGCTGGTCTCCCAGCTGGGCCAGAAAAGTCCCGTGCCGGTAGAAGTGCTCCAGTTCGGCTGGAAAAACACGGCCAGGGGTTTGGAGCAGACCGGGGCGCGCCCCGTGCTGCGGATGCGCGGAGATCTCCCGTTCGTCACCGATGAGGGCAACTGGATCCTGGATTGCTACTATGAGCCCATAGCCGATCCTGCGGGTCTGGCGTGCAAGATCAAGGCCATTCCTGGCGTCGTAGAGCACGGGCTCTTTCTAGGTATGGTTCATTCCGTGGTCGTTGCTGGCCCGGACGGCGTGCGCCTGCTGGAACGATGCCAGGTTTGAGCCTGGATTGCGCGCAGCGGCCCTGTCGCACGGACCCTGGAAGAGTCTGTTTGCGGAAGCGGAACGCACATTGCATTGGTGATCGAGAGTCCGCCTCTACCTTGACTTGTCCGCCGCCTGTTCCCCGATAGCATGTCTGGAAGGTGCATCTCGCTGTGATGAACGATAGCGCTGTGTTTCCTACGGGCAAATTGCCGCTAGAGTACCTGCACACCTTGCTGGCCCGCTACGTGCAGGTGGATGAGCGGCTGGTCGCGGGCCCGCGCGTCGGCGAGGACGTTGCGGTCATCGACATGGGCGACCGCTATATGGTCGTCAAGACCGACCCCATCACTTTTGCTACCGATCAGATCGGCTGGTACGCCGTCCACGTGAACGCCAACGACGTCGCCACCAGCGGAGCACGGCCCCTCTGGATGCTGAACACGGTCCTCTTGCCGGAAAGGCGGACCACACCCGCTCTGGTAGATGACATCTTTGACCAGCTTCACCGTGCCTGCGAGAGTCTGGGGATTACCCTGGTGGGAGGCCATACGGAGGTCGCGTGGGGGCTCGAGCGGCCGATCGTGGTGGGCGTGCTCATCGGCGAGGTCGAACGAGAACGACTGCATATGACCTCGGATGCGCGCGTAGGGGATCACGTGTTGCTGGTGAAAGGTATTCCGATAGAGGGCACTGCGATCATTGCCCGCGAAAAGTATGAGGAACTGCGGCGCCGTGGCTTTTCACAGGACATGCTCGACAAGGCGAGGAATTATCTTTACGAGCCGGGGATCAGCGTGGTCTCGGCGGCCCACATGGCCGTCGATCATCCCGGCGTGCACGCGATGCACGATCCCACCGAGGGAGGTCTTGCGACCGGCCTGCATGAACTGGCCTTTGCGGCGAGCGCGGGCGTCACGCTCTACCGGGATCGCGTGCCGGTGTTGCCCGAGGGAGAAGCGCTGTGTCGTGCCTTTGGGTTGGACCCTCTCGGGGTCATTGCCTCCGGGGCACTCCTCGTCACTGTTACGCCTCAGCACTCCGCCTCTCTCATGGGCCGGTATCAAGCCCTGGGGATTCCCTGTGCGCACGTGGCCGATCTGGTGCCGGCGGAGGAGGGCTGCACCGTCATCGATGGGCAGGGCCGGCATTTGTTGCCGCGTTACGACTCGGACGAGATCGCTCGTCTCTTCTAGTCCCCGGCGGAGCGTGCAGTCACGTCGACCAGTGAGCGGGCCAGTGCCAGTTCTTCCTCAGGGGTGGCGATCTGCCTGTCGAGCAGGGCGTCTCGAACCCGATCAAGAATCACCCGGTAGACGGGCCCTGGCGGAACGCCCATCCTCTTTAGATCATCTCCCGACAGGGTGGGGGAGACCATTGCCAGTTCTTTCTCATACAGCACAACGCGCCGTTGCACCCGCGGCGAGTCCGCCATTACAGAGAGGACAAAGCGCGCCTCTGGTGAAAAGCGATGTAGTTTCTCATATACCATGCTTGGAAGCATACGCTCGGCCTGCAGCGATGCCATGACATCCTTGAGCTGCACCACCTCTCCAAGAAAACGTGCGTCTTCGTTTGTGAAACGCATGCGACGAACGAACGCCTCCAACTCTTCCTCGGATAGGTGACCTGTCAGGAGCGCCAGATAGCATTGGCGCAGTTCGGGCAAGCGGCGTTCTGCCCCGGTCTCGTCGTGCCAACCGTTGATGGCCATCTCCTGCAGGTGCTGCCGCAATCGCACAAAACGTTCCGCAGTGTCGGCGCCGAGCCTCAAGGCGCCGTGGATGCGCGCCAGCGCGCCCATCTGGTCGAGCCGCTGCAGGCTGTTCTCCGGCATGTCCTCTTTGAGAATGAGGAAAAGCTCGTTGCGAAGCCGCTCGCCGGTGACGTGTTCCAGGAGATCCAGCGCATCCTCCATCAGGCTGTAAGTCCGCGATTCTATCGTAAACCCCAGCCGCTGCTCAAAGCGCACGGCTCGCAGGATGCGGGTTGGGTCCTCGACAAAGCTCAGGTTGTGCAGGACGCGTATGCGTCCGTCTTCTAGATCTCGCAGCCCGCCGTAATAGTCGAGCAGCTCGCCAAACCGTTCGCGGTCCAGGCAAATGGCCATGGTGTTGATCGTGAAATCGCGGCGATAGAGATCCTGCTTGATCGAGCTGCGCTCGACCTCCGGCAGCATCGTGGGGCTCTCGTAGAACTCGGTCCGCGCCGTGACGAAATCTAGCGACGGTGGCACGCCGGGGGGCAGCTCGCCATCGAGGACGACTTTGGCGGTGCCAAAGCGCGCATGGCTGCGCACGTGACCATGCACCATGTCAGCGAGCCTCCGGGCCATGCGTATGGCGTCGCCCTCCACGACCAGATCGAGGTCCAGTGTTGGGTGGCCCAGCAGCAGATCTCGCACAAACCCACCCACAACATACAGTGAATAGCCCAGGTCATTGGCGGCGTCGCGGGCCTTGAGCAGGAGCTCTGTCAAACCCGCCGGCAGCGTCTCTTGCATCTGCCTGCGGATGCCTTCCGTGCGTGCGCTGTTGTGCGCTGACGGGCTGTAGAGCTTGATCAGGTCTGTGCGGGTGACGATGCCAACAAAGCCACTTTCATCCACCACCGGCACCTGTCCGAGGCCATGTTCCAGCATGATCTCTTGTACGCGATCCACAGGGGCCTCCGGGGAGACGGACACGGCGCCAGTGTAGAGGATGCTGCGAATGGAGCTGGCGCCGCGCTGGTGATGCAGGGCACGATCTACGTCACTGCGCGTGAGAATGCCGATCAGCTGATCTCCCTGTACCACCGGGAACCCTTCGTGGCCGTAACGTCGCATCAAGTTCGCGGCATCCTGGACGGACATGTCTGCGTCCAGGGTGTGTACGTTGGTGGACATGATCTCGCGCACGCGTACCGGCGGGCGAATATTGGCGGCAAATGCCTGAAGAAGCCTCTGGATTAACTGGGGCATCGGCTGATCCTCAGCACGTCCCGCGGCGGCTTTGCTGTGCCCGCCTCCGCCCAGTGGACGCAGCACTTCTGCCACATCAATCGCGTCGGTCGCGCTGCGCGCGATCATCTGGATGTTTCCCTCGTACTCTGCCAGCAGCACACAGGCATCCGGATCGTACAGGTCCAGGAGTTCGTGGATCAGTGATGAAAGCTCATCGACGTATTGCTCGAGATGGATACCAGCGATGCAGATCGAGCGATCCAGGATGGTATGGATCTCTGCGGCTTGCACGAGTTGCGAAAGGGTCTTGCGCTGCAGGTCTGTGAGAGGTCGCCGCAGGAACTCGCCCGCGATCTCCAGGTCGGCGCCATGGCCAAGTAACCAGGAGACCGCCTGTGCATCGCGCGCCGTCGTGGTCAGGTACGACAGCGATCCGGTATCCTCATAGATGCCGATGAGCATCAGCGATGCGCCGACGATACTGGGTGATACGCCTTCCCGTGCGAGCCGCTCCACCAGCAAGGTGGTGGCGGCCCCCAGTGTTTCGCCCTCATAGGTCGTGTGCTCGGGCAGCGGGTCGGTTTTTGCGTGATGATCGATGACGTGGATGTGCGTTCGTCGATCCATGCCGCGCATGGGTGCGATGGCCTGCGTGTCGACAAGGATCACCTCCCCAATGTGCTCTTTGGGAAGGTCCCGCCGATCGACAAAGGGCAACTGATCGCGATACAACGCGATAAAATCACGGAGGTTGCGGTTCAGGTTCTGCGGGAGAACGACGCGGTGCTCTGGGTAGAGCAGGCTCGCGGCATACATCGATGCCAGGGCATCCATGTCCGCGCGCTCGTGGCTTGTGATGATATTCATGGCCTGCTCGGGTGGATTGGGGATAGGGACATGCTAGAACGTATTATAGGGTCGGACCGCGTTATTGACAAGCATCTCGGCGGCAACCTATACTCGACATGGGTGACAATCGGCTCGCGAGAGGTGCCTGGTGTGACGGCATGGCGACGGTCAAGGTCAGTCTGGTGGGCAGCAGTGGTGCTGCTGTCGGTTTTGACGATCGCCCTGTCGCTATGGATCGGCCGTACGATCTATCTGGCCGTTAAGGCCCGAAACGAGGGTGAGGCACCAGTTGCGCAACGTACCATCCCTGATACCGATGTCAATCCCTATGGTGCCAACTTTTTTCTCGGTCGCGAGGTCGAGCCCTGGAAGATCGAAAAGACGCTGCAGATGGCGGCCGACGCAGGACTCGGCTGGGTCAAGCTACAGGTTCCCTGGGAGCAGATTGAGCCGGAGCGCAAAGGGGAATATCTGAACCCGCAGACCCGTGACAGCACCTGGGACAAATACGATCGCATCCTGGCCTACTGCGAGCAGTATGGCCTCGAGATCGTGGCGCGTCTGGACCGGCCGCCAGCATGGAGCCGGAAGGACAATACCTACCCTCAGGCGCCTCCCGACGATTTCAACGACTATGGGGACTTTGTGTACGCCTTTGTGTCCCGCTACAAGGGACGCATTCACTATGTCCAACTGTGGAACGAGCCCAATATCTTTCCCGAATGGGGCAACCAGCCTGTCGATCCCGCGGGGTACGTGGCCCTGCTGCAAGTCGGATACCTGCGGGCCAAGGAGGCGGACCCCAACATTCGGGTGCTGTGCGCTCCTCTGGCTATCACGCTGGGCGAACCGCATCCCGAGCCGGGCAAGTGGCGCGCTATGAATGACCTGGCTTTTCTTGAGGCCATGTACGAAGCGGGAGCGGCGGCCTATTTCGATATCTACAGCGCTAACGCCTTTGGCTTGCAGTACCCGCCGGAGGATCCTCCGGACCCTGACGTGCTGAACTTTCAGAGGGTTGTGCTGCACCGGCGGATCATGGAGCGGTACGGAGACTCTGGCAAGGCCGTGTGGTTCAACGAGTATGGGTGGAACGCTGCACCGGAGGACATGGCTCCTGAAAAGCTGATCTGGCATCGCGTGACCGAACAACAGCAGGCAGAATATACCCTGCGCGGAATTGCGTTGGCGCGCGAGGAATGGCCCTGGGCAGGCGTCTTTATGATCTGGTATTTCCGCCAGGTGGGAAACATCTCGCCCGATGAAGCCGAGTACTATTTCCGCATGGTGGACACTGACTTTACCCCGAGACAGGTCTATCTGGCCGTCCAGGATGCGACCAAGCAACAAAGGGAGGTCGGGCAGGGCCTCTATCAGGAACTGAATCCGGCCATCACGCGCTACGGCAGCTGGGTTCAGGTGACGGATTCAGATGCCAGCGGCCAGGCAGATTTGCGCTCCAGCACCCCCGGGGACAGCGTCACGCTGTCCTATCGCGGGCAGGCGGTCAGTCTGCTGACGCGGACCGGGCCAGATGGTGGGAGGGTGCTGGTGACGCTGGATGGCCGGCCTGTTCCTGGCCTAGAACGCGACGGCAACGACCAATCCTACATCAGTCTGTACAGCGCCCAGGAGAGATCTGGCGCGCTGATCCCCCTGGTGATCGCCGACCAACCCGGGTCGCACACTCTGCGGCTTACGGTCGCCGCGGAGGCGGACCCGGCCAGCGCTGGAAACAGGGTTGTTATCGACGCGCTTGAGGTCCGCTCCGGGGAAACGCAGAACGCCTCACTCTTCCCGTTGTTCGCGGGCCTTGGGGCGCTCGTTGTGGTGCTTCTGCTGCTGCTGTTGGCGCTGCGCCGGTTAGGCGTCTTGCCCCGGCAGCGCTAGGCTCGTCCCCTCAGTCAGCATCCTCATCTTCCAGGATGTCGCCCAGCACATCCCAGGCAGAGTCCAACGGGATAAAGGGGTGCTCCTCAAAGTCCTTTTCGATAGCATCGAGATAAGCTTTGATGCCCAGCTCAGGGTGCTTTTCTTCCAGTTCGATCACTTTGCGCTGCCAGGCAGTGATCAAGTTCGCACTGCGCTTCTCGAGCTCTGAGAGGTCGAGGCCCAGGCCGAGCATGTAATCAACGCGCTTGAGCACGTCCAGCCAGGCCTTCCAATCCTCCTCGACACGCATCGCCTGCACGGTGAGACCCATCTGCCCGAATTCATAGGCCGGGGCAAACCCATCGAATTCAATCAGCTCAATACCCCGAAACTCGGCCTGATGCGCGAGATAGTGCCCTATCGTGGTGCCACCCTCATAGTTGGAATAGCGCACCGCGTACTGGTCCAGCTCCTTTTTCATGCGCGGGAGGCTGTAGACGCAGGAGATATCGCGATCACGATCGTAGGGCACCGCACCGTACACGCCACCGGTCACGATGACACGCTTGACATTGGTTGCTTCGACCATGTCCAGAAATGCCTCCGAGTAGCGCTCCTCGTTCTGGTGCGGCTCCTCCCCCATAAAGATCAGCAGTCCTTTGCCGTTGACGTTGGCATAGAACAGATTGTTCTCATGTGTGGACATGCGCTCGCGATGACCATCCACTATCTTGACCTGGGGTCGGAGCAAATGGTGCGTTCCCGGGACTTGAAAGATGTAAAAGCCATCCGGCCTGATCTTGCCGATGCGTTCGGCGGCGGTCAGCTCGATCAGGTACGCGGGCAGTCCAGAGGAAATCTCGCCGGCATCAGCCCATTGTTCAAATCCGGCGATCATATAGTTCTCGGTCGTTTCCGGGATTTCCCAAAGTCTCACCAGTTCTTCCATGCTGATATCCTTATCTGTGCCTGGGAGTGAATGCACAGCTGGCGCAGGATGCCCCAGGCGAATGGTCCAAATCAATCTGTCTGCATTGTGCCCTGAACGATGCGATTGGTCAAGCGTTCTACGGATGCAGGGTTCCGGGGCGGTGCGCCTCTCCACCCCGGGCCGAACGGACGCGCCGTCTGGTGACGGACGGCGAGAGGAAGCGGCCTCGCTTGAGGGAGAAACGCGAGCCCCGCCCGCTGCCGCCTCAGGGAAGGGCAGGTGGGCGGGGACTGTTCCGCTCACAGGAAAGTCAGCTCTCGCCGCCAAAGGCAGGCAGCTCCCTGGTCTGGCCATTGATAATCACGGTGTAATAGGGGCACCAGGCGATGCCAAACAGCTCGATGAAGATGTCCTTCTTGTAGGGGCTGAGGGGCACCTCTGTGATCTCTTCGAGCCGCTCTGCTGCCTTCTGCTGAAGGGCGGTGACTTCTCGAGTGTGCTCTGCCTCAAGCTCCTCCAACTGCTTCACCAAATCTTGGAGCTCAGCTTGCGCTTCCTCAACATCCTGTCGAGCCTGAGATGTCATGCGACGCTTGGTCAAGCTGGAGGATACGCTGCGCTTTCGGCCGATGCCCAGGAACCCCAGGACAGTTTCCCCAGCACTGCCGACCTCTTCGATGCGGCGTTGCTTGAGCTCCGTTTCCTCGCTCTCGACCTGCTGCTCCTTCCGGCGTATTTTGCGCTCCAGGTCTGCGACCTTCTTCTTGTGTGCATCGTTCAGCTTTTCCAGCTGTTCTTGCGTTGCCTTGTCTGAAGCCTCTTGCACCATCTTCTCAAACTCGGCATCGCTGACCTCTGGGCCGGCCGAGATGTTCAGGCTGGGGAGCGTGCGCACCTGAATGGTTGAAGTGCGGTACACCCAGTCCTCAAAGTCCTTTTTCAGGGCAGCTAGCAGCCGTTCATCGGCCAACCAGCCTGTGATCTGCGCGTATCTGGCGCCGGGGAGCGCTCCCTGATGGAGCGCTGCGATGTCGTAGTTCTTCCACACGAAATCATCCCAGACAACTGTGCGCCCTCGCGCTTCCATCGGCAGAGCAGCGATCTTGCGCTCGTAGTTGATCCCGTACTTGCTGGACGAGTAGGCGACGTGGGCTTGAGCATACAAGGCTGGCCGGTAGATGAGACCTCCATGGGAGATACCGGGCACAGAGCCGAGGCCGGCGGTGGCCAGAGCCTGGCTCAGCGCAAGGTCGGCGGGCACGATGTACTCCTCTGTGCGGGCCGGGATCGCCGGACGCGTCACAGTCAGCAACTCGCCATTCGCCGTTGTCGAGGATGTCGCCGAGGCTGTCGTAGCGGCAGCTGCCTGGGCTGGCTCCGTCTCCACTGTGACAGACGCTCCGGAAACCGCCGCTGCCGTCGGACTTTCCGGTGCCAGATGCTCAATGCCGTCCAGCTTCATCAGCTCGGGGATCTGGGTGCGCATCAGCGGGCCAGCCAGGTAGTTGAGCACAAAGCGCGTCCCAAAGATGTGCGGTGGCTGTTCATGGACGTTGTGGATGAAAAAGGTCCGCTTCGGGAGCACCGAGATGATCCGGTCTACCTCTTGGCGATCGAGGCCGCCACCCGCCGAGTCCAGGCCGTCCAATAGACGCTGCTTGTCCTGGTCTGTCTGCAACCGGCCGATGACCCAGGTGCCCGCGTTGGACAGGCCGCGATAATCGACATCGATGGGGTTCTGCGTGGCCAGCAGCAACCCCACACCAAAGGCACGGGCCTGCTTGAGCATGCGGAGCATGATCGGCCGCGAGGGCGGGTTGGCCACGGGAGGCAGGTAGCCCACGATCTCGTCGAAATACACCAGCGCGCGCAGGCTGCTGGTGCCCCGCTGCGTCCTCATCCATGACTCGATGGAGGCGAACAGGAGTGTGACAAAGAACATGCGTTCGTTGTCATTCAAGTGCGCCAGATAAAAGATGTTGTGACGTGGCTTGCCCGCGGGTCCATAGAGCATGTTCCCGATATCGAGCGACTGGCCTTCGCGCCACACCTCAAAGGAAGGCGAAGCCAAAAAGCTGTTGAGCCGCATCGCGAGATCCGAGCGGTCCTTCTCCGGGAAAAAGCTGTCTACGGGAAAGGCCCCCAGGTTCTCAAAGGGCGGGTTCTGTGTGCGGAGGATCAGCTCCACGAGCGTAAGGGACTCGGATTTGCTCCATGCATCTTCGAGAATGTTCGACAGCAGGATGTGCTCCCGTGAGCGCAGCGGGTCGATGTCGTTGATACCGATCAGCCCGAGGAGGGCGGTGACGATGGTTGATATCTTCTCGCGGAGCATCTCTCGGTGTTCATCCCAGGCTACTTCTGGGGCGGCAAAGGACGAGAGAATGTTGACGGGCGTACCGGCTGTAGAGCCCGGCGTGAAGAGACCAAAGCGCACCGAGTCCTTGAGCGTGCGAATGTCGTCCGATCCGAGGTTCCAGTCTGCCAGGCCCTTGCGCCAGCTCTCGGCCGTCTCCGCTGCCACTACCGCGAGATCCTTGCCTTCACGCCGCGCAATCTCGGGGTCGATCCACGGCTGGAAGTCCTCAGGGCGAAACTCGGGGAAATGGAGGAGCAGGTTTGTCAGGTCGCCCTTGGGATCGATGATGATGGCGGGTATGCCCTCCACCGCCGCTTCCTCAAGCAAGCCCACGCACATGCCTGTCTTGCCGGAACCGGTCATGCCCGTCACGATGGCATGTGTGGTCAGATCGGCGGGGTCATAGGTAAGGGGAGCATCGGTGAGCTTATTCTGTGCAAGATCGAACACCTTCCCCAGATAGAATTCCCCATCTTTCGTTATGGCCATGTGTAGACTCTCCTTCCAGCCTCTCTGTCTTTATGTTACCCCGACAGGCGCGCCGAGTCCAGTCACGGCGCTCCCGGGGTTTGCGGCCCGCTACTAGCGGCGCTATGCTACGGGCTGAGGTGATGCCATGGAAGGACAGCTGGAGGCGTTTCTGCCGGCGACTCGCCAATGGTTCCAGCAACGCTATGGGCAACCCACGCGCGCTCAGTCGCTGGGGTGGCCAGCCATTCAGCGCGGCGAGAACACGCTCATCCTGTCGCCTACCGGCTCGGGCAAGACGCTGGCAGCGTTCCTGTGGGGCATCGACCGCATCTATGTAGCGCTGGCGCGGAACCCTCAGGAGAGCGGCGTGCTGCTCCTGTATGTCTCACCGCTCAAGGCGCTCAATAACGACATCGCCCTCAACCTGCAAGAGCCTCTGCGCGGGATACACCACACTGCGACCATGGGCGGCGAGACCCTGCCCGCCATCTCTACGGCCGTTCGCACGGGGGATACTCCTGCGTCCGAGCGGCAAAGGATGGTGCGCAACCCGCCGCATATCCTGATTACCACTCCCGAATCGCTCTATCTGCTGCTTACAAGCCCGCAGGCCCGACGGTTATTGGCGCCGGTAGAGAGCGTCATCGTCGACGAGATCCACACGCTCGTCGGCAACAAGCGCGGTGTGCATCTTGCCCTGAGCCTCGAGCGACTGGAGAGTCTCGCCGGCCATCCGGTGCAGCGCATCGGCCTTTCGGCGACCCAACGGCCGCTCGATGAGGTGGCGCGTTTCGTGGGGGGACAGGTTTGGATTGAGGCGGCGGGAGAAGAGCCGGTACTGGCACCTCGCCCTGTGACCGTTGTAAATGCCGGCGTAACCAAGCCAATGGATCTCCAGGTCGTCACCCCCGTTGCAGACCTGCGCCGGCTTCCGGGAGGCTCGATCTGGCCGGCGCTCGTTCCCCGCGTGCTGGATGAGATCCGTCGGCACGATACCACGCTGGTGTTTGCCAACAGCCGGCGTGCGGCAGAGCGTGCCGCGGACAGGCTCAATGAGCAGTACGCCCGGGAGGCTGAGGAAGAGGTGCCGCCTGGGTCCCCGGAGGGGTTGCTCGTGGACGGTGTACCCAGGGGCCAGGGGTGGGCGGGAACAGGTCGCGTCGGAGGGCCGTTCCGCGCCCATCATGGCAGTGTATCTCGCGCCGTGCGGCTTGAGCTGGAGCAGGCGCTCAAGTCGGGCGAACTGGCAGCTCTCATCGCCACCAGCTCGCTCGAACTGGGCATAGACATCGGCTCGGTGGACGCCGTGCTGCAACTGCAGTCGCCGAGAGGTATCTCCCGAGGGTTGCAACGGATTGGCCGCGCCGGACATCTCGTGGGACAGACCAGCTATGGCCGCATCTATGTCACGCATCGTGAGGACCTGCTGGACGCCGGTGCCGTGGCTCATGGCATGCTCCAGGGCGACATAGAGCCCACCCGTACGCCACAGAATTGCCTCGATGTCCTGGCGCAGCAGATTGTGGCCATGGTCTCTGTCGAGCCCCAGAAAGTCGATGACGTGTTCCGTCTGGTGCGTCAGGCCTATGGCTACGAAAGACTGTCGCGCCAGGCGCTGCAATCTGTCCTCAAGATGATCAGCGGAGGGTACAGCAGCGAGGCCTACCGCGGCCTGCGCCCGTCCGTCGAATGGGACCGCGTCAACAACGTGCTCCTGCCATTGCCAGGCACGCGCCTGCTGGCCATCCGCAACGGCGGCACCATCCCGGACAGGGGAGAGTTCCGTGTTGTGCTTGCCGATGGACATACCAGTCTGGGCACGCTGGATGAGGAGTTTGTTTTCGAGACGCATGTGGGCGACGTGTTTGCGCTGGGCACCAATACCTGGCGTGTGATGAGCATCGACGAGGATCGCATGGTGGTTGCCGATGCGGCCGGAGCCATGCCGCGGATGCCGTTCTGGCGCGGCGAGCTCCCCAAGCGTGAATACCACATGGGGCTTGCCCTGGGCGCTTTTCGGCGGCAATTGGCCGAACGGGTCGCCGACCTCGGCTGGGTGCCAGAGGACCCGCGCGGGCCCTGGCCCAGCGATGCCCTCCCGGTGCTTGACTGGCTCTCTCGGGAGTACGCCATGGATGATGCTTCCGCCCGCAATGCTGTCTGCTACGTCGGGCAGCAGCTGAGCCATAGCGGGGCGATCTCCAGTGACAATACGATCGTGCTGGAGCGGTTCACCGATGCCCTGGGCGACGAGAGGCTGGTGATCCACAGTTGCTTTGGCGCACGGATTAATAGCGTCTGGGCGATGGCGCTGATACATGCCTTTCGTGAGCGGCTCGGGACCACGGTCGATGTTCAGGTGAACGACGATGCGATCCTGTTCCGGCTGCTCGAGGGAGATCGTGAGCCGCCGCTGGACGTGATCCGTCACATGGGCGCGGAGGAGGCGCGCGAACGCGTGCTGCGGGAACTGCCCAACTCGGCGCTCTTTGGCGCCCAGTTTCGTATGAACGCTGCCCGGGCGCTCGTCCTGCCTCGGGTGCGCGGCGCCGGCCGGCGGACGCCGTTCTGGCTCCAACGTCTGCGGGCGCGCGATCTGCTGGCCATCTCGAGAGAATGGGACGACTTTCCGCTGGTTGCGGAGACGTATCGCGACTGCCTGCGCGATGTGCTGGATATCGAGCACCTGGGCGAGATGCTTGACCGGCTGGCGGCGGGGGAGATTCGTATCGTCGAGACCAGGACGCTTGTGCCGTCTCCCGTCGCCGCCGGACTGGTCCTGGAGTTCGCCGGGATCCATCTATACGACGGCGATACGCCCCGGCTCGAACGACAGATGCAAGCGTTGAGCATCAACCGTGAGCTGCTCGCCGATCTGCTGGACGACGGCACTCTGGCGGAGCTTTTGCGTCCCGACGCGATTGAACAGGTTGAACGGGAGTTGCAGCATCTCGCCGACGGCTACCGCGCGCGCACCCTGGACGAGTTGGCCGTGATGCTGCGCGAGCTGGGCGACCTCACGGACGATGAGGTGATGGCGCGCTCTCTCGGCGATAGTCGGGCGTGGCTGGAACAACTCGCTCATGACGGCCGTGTCGAGCGCATCCTGCTCCCACGCCGCGGCGAGCGTTGGGTCTCTGCCGAACACCTCTTGCGCTATCGGATCGCGTTCGCTCTAGCGGAAGGGAATACAGCTACGCTCGAGGCGATGGTTGATCCCGTTGACATGGACGCAGATGCGGCGCGCATGGCGGTTTTGCGTCACATGCTCCGTACGCATGGCCCGCTGACTCTGGACGCGATCGTCACCCGATACGACTTGCCGCCGGACTGGCTGGAGGACGCGCTGGAAAGTCTGGCTCGCGAGGGCGTCGTACTCCGGGGCAGGCTGGCGCCGGGCTCCTTCGCCGAGCAGTGGTGTGACAGAAACGTGCTGGAGCGGCTCCATCGTGAGACGCTCTCGCAGCTGCGCCGCGAGGTGCGAGCCGTGCCTCTCCCGGACTATGCCTGCTTTCTTCCACGCTGGCAGGGTCTTTATCCCGCCCATCACCCAACAGAGGACCCTGTTCTGGCGGCAATCGGGCAACTGGCCGGGCAGTTACTGCCCGCCGAGATCTGGGAGCGCGACGTGCTCCCGCTGCGTGTTCCGGACTATGCGCCCGCGACAATGGATCGGCTTTGCGCGGAAGGCGCTCTCGTCTGGCAGGCGCAAGGCTCCGACTGGCAACATCTGCGTGTGCGGTTCTTCTGGACCGGCGAGGGCAATCTCTACGTCGATGCGCAGCCAGAGCCTTCCCTGATTGACGGACTTCTTGACGACGCCCGCCGTATCTACGAATTCATGCGAAAGGAAGGCTCTGTAGGCTCACGCGTGCTGCAGAGTGCGCTGGGCTTGGCGCCGCAACTCTGCGACAGGGCTCTCCTGGAGCTGGTCATGGCGGGCCTGGTGACCCACGACCGGCCGGAGGTCCTGCGTGCGATCATCGGCGGACGGTTCGGTATCGAGGAGGGCGAGGGGATTCGCAGCTCTCTGGATGACCAGATGGCGGAATGGCGCGATCGTAACAGGCCAACTCTATTGCAGCGGCCCGGCCGTTCTGAAATGCTGGCAAGCAGGCGCCGTGTGGCCCGCAGGCTGACGCCGCGCCCGCCTGCAGAAGGCCGGTGGTCCATCGTTCACCGGTATGGCGTCCTCGGTGAGCCGCTGGATCCCGTGGTGCAGGCCCAGGCCCAGGCGCGACAGGCTCTGCACTGCTACGGTATCATCACTCGCGATATCATCGAGGGTCAGCGGGGCATGCTGCCGTGGGCGGCACTCTACCCGCATCTGTACCGCATGGAGCTTACGGGCGAGGTGCGGCGCGGCTATTTTGTTCAGGGCCTGTCTGGTTTGCAGTATGCTCTGCCTGAGGCGGTCGACGAACTCAGAGCGTGGTCGCGCGCCGATGCTCCGGGGCGCGATGCCCTGGTGCTCATCAACGCCGCAGATCCTGCCCTGATTTATGGGCGCGAGAGTCGCACTTTGGACACGGGTTCTACTGAAGATGGCAGGCCAGACGCCACCGCCACTGGGCCGAGTTTTTCGAGGATTCCCTCCAACTATGTGGTGCTCGAAAACGGCGTGCCCGTGCTCGTTTACGAGCATGGGTCAGGGCGCTGGCAGTCGGTAGAGGGAATCGATGGGGACTGCGTTGCACGGTCGGTGTCCCTCCTGCTATCACATATCACGCGGCCTGGCGGGATCGCCAACCGGCCAAGGCGCGTGCTTGTGAATGCCTGGAACGGGCGCTCGCCGCTGAATAGTCCGATCGGTGAGGCCCTGGCATCACTGGGATTCCGGCGGGAGACGCCGGGCATGGTCTGGGATGGCCTTGTCGGAGGCTCTTCCGAGCATTGACAGAGGCCCCGTGATCGGTATAATCGGGCTGCTATGGAAAACTATCAGCGTATCGAGTTTCACAGCCACACGGTGTTCAGCGATGGGGAGTTGCTCCCTTCTGAGCTCATCCGGCGTGCCGTGGTCACAGGTCACCGCGCGCTGGCCATCACTGATCATGCCGATGCGAGCAATCTGGATGAGCTGATCAGCGGGCTGCTGCGCCTGCGGCAGGACCAGGGCCAGAGTCTTGGACTGCAGCTGCTCGTTGGTGTGGAGCTCACACACGTGGCCCCGTCAGATATCTCCAGGCTTGCCCGGCGCGCCCGCCTGCTCGGCGCCGATCTTGTGGTGGTGCATGGTGAGACGATTGTGGAGCCGGTCGCTCCAGGAACCAATGCCGCGGCCATTGCCTCACCCGACGTCGATTTGCTGGCACATCCCGGTTTTCTCACCCGTGAGGAGGCACGCGAGGCCCGCGATCGAGGCTGTATCATCGAGATCACCAGCCGCAAGGGGCACAGCCTTACCAACGGGCATGTGGCCCGGGTCTGCGAACAAGAGGGCGCGCTCATGGTCGTCGATACTGACACACACGCGCCGGGAGACCTGATCGATTTCGCCTTTTCGCAGGCGGTGGCGCGCGCGGCTGGACTCGATCAAGCGCACGTACATGCCGCCACGGTGACCACGCCCGAAGCGCTCCTCGCGCGCATTCTGACACAACATAGCAGACGCGAACGCGTCTGAAACGAGCACAAGGAGTCCGTTGACGATGCCTTTTCCTCCCATGCCCACGCAGATTCGTTGCCCAAACTGCAATACGCAGTTTCTTGTTGACATACGGACGATCGTCGATGTCGGTCTGGAGCCGGAGCTGAAAGATCAGTTTTTGCGAGGCGAGCTCAATCGTGCCCGCTGCCCACAGTGTGGCACCAGCGGGCTGCTGAACACGATGCTCATCTATCACGATCCGGAGAAGGAACTCCTGGTGGTCTATGTCCCGTCGGAACTGCAGCTTTCAGCTCAGGACCAGGAGCGCACTATCGGCAGCCTCGTCAACGCGGTGATGAACGAGACGCCGGCAGAGCAGCGTAAGGCGTATTTTTTCTCGCCTCGGACCGTGCTGACCTACGACAGCCTTTTCGAGACGGTGCTCGAGGCAGAGGGCTTTGACAAGGGTCTCCTCGAGCGCCAGCGCTCGTGGCTGGAACTGATCAACAATCTGGTCGCTGTGATGGATGACGAGGAGGTCTTCGACCGGCTCGCCGACGAGAACCTAGACAAGATGGACTATGAGTTCTATCTGCTCCTGGCGGATCTCATCGATGCTCAGGAGGAGCACTCTGAGGAGGGATCCTCACAATCGCTGCGCGATCTGCGGGACCGGCTGTTGACCCGGTCGTCGCCAGCCATGCCGAGTCCGCCTCCGGAGCCCGCATCTGCCTCGGAGCTGATCGACATTTTGCTGGAGGCCCAGGGCGGTCCTCAGTGGGACGATGTGGTTGAGGACTACTTGCCGCGCATGGATTATGCTTTCTTTCAGGCGCTGACGGAGCGGCTGGAGGCGGCGCAGGTTGCCGAAGATCGGGATGTCGCTGGCCCTCTGGAGCAGTTGCGTAAAGCGCTGCTGGACGCCATCGACCGCCAGAGCAAGGCGCTGCGTGAGGCGGAAGACGCTGCCAGCCTGCTCATCATGGAGCTTTTGGAGGCAGAGGACCTCGACGCAGCCGTGCGAGAGCGTGAAGAACAGCTTGATGAAGCCTTTTTCCTCGTGTTGGGGAGATTGCGTCAAACAGCGCTGAGCCGAGACAACGAGCAGCGTGCCGCACGCCTCGGCGCGATCCTGGACAAGGCGCGTGATGTACGTGAGGAAAAGCTTCCTCCTGATCTGCGTCTCATCAGCCAGCTCCTGCGGGCGGGCTACCCGGAGGAATCCGAGACTCTCCTGGAGAAGCACGGCGCTCTGGTGACGGCCAAGCTGCTCAAGGCGTTTGATCATTATGTAGCGCAGGTGGGCGAGAATATCAGCGACGAGGCCAAGGAACGGCTGGCCGGTATTCGGGGGCAGATCGCGGACCGGATTGGGGTCGACCAGAAGTAGGTCGTTGAAGCGATCCAGGGCCAGAACCAGTGCGTTTCCGGCCCTCTTTTTGCGTCAGTCGGATGAGCGAAGGAACTCGGCAAATACCCGGTTGCCGATCAGGTAGGCCGTCGGGGCAAGCCGGATTCCGGTATGATCGAGGATCAGCAGGCCGCTCTCCTGCAGGCGCGCGATCGGCTCGGCATAGACGTCTCGCAGGTCGCACCCAAAGCGCTTTTTGAAGGCGGACCAGGCAATGCCACTCACGAGGCGCAAGCCCAGCATCATCGTCTCGTCCATCTGGGTATCGGGGCAGGCCAGTTCCTCAGTGTCCATAGTATCCTCGCCAGCGCCAATGCGTCGGACAAACTCCGCCGGATCGGGGCATCGCCCGAAACGCGAGCGCCCGTCGAATGAATACGCGGCCGATCCCAGCCCCAGATAGCGCTCGTTGTGCCAGTAATGCAGATTGTGCCGGCTGGCAAGACGGGGCTCGCGCTCCGGCGTATCCTCAGGATGAGAACGTGCCCAGTTGGAGATCTCATACTGCCAGTAGCCTCTTGCGCTCAGCATCTCCTGGGCCATCAGATACATGTCTGCCGCCAGGGCGTCATCAGGCGCGGGCAGCGCACCGCACTGGACATCACTGGCCATCGGCGTCCCAGGCTCGAGGGTGAGGGCGTAGAGCGACAGGTGTTCGGGCTCGAGGGCCAGCGCCTGTCTCAGGGTGTGCTCCCAACTATCGAGCGACTGCCGTGGCACGCCATAGATCAGGTCCAGACTGATATTCTCGAATCTGGCCCTGCGCGCCTCCTGAAACGCCTCAATGATAGCCTGGCGGTCGTGGATCCTCCCGAGCAGCGCCAGCTCGTCATCATTGAAGCTCTGCGCCCCGAGGCTCAGCCTGTTCACACCGCCACCGCGCAGTGCCTGGAGAGTCTGTCGTGAGACGGTGCCGGGATTGGCCTCGCAGGTGATCTCTGCCCCGGTGGGCAACCCCAAATGTGTATGGCAGGCCTCGACGATCGCGGTCAGGCGGTCGGGCGCCAGCGCGGTGGGCGTCCCTCCGCCGATGTACAGCGTGTCAAAGGCCGGTCCAGGCCAACGCGCTCGCGCCTGACCGATGCTCTGCAGCAGCGCAGCCACGTACGGCGCGTAAAGATCCTGCCTGCCCGGCAGCGACGCGAAATCGCAGTACCGGCACTTGGTCCGGCAAAAGGGGATGTGTACATAGATGCCGGCGTACTCTCGCTCGGCGGCAGCTGCACTCATGGCATGCTGTTCGAGAGGCTCGCTCGTGCGCGCTCGAGGGCCGTGTCAAAGGCCCGCTGTGCCGCCCTTGCGAGCGTCTCGGATCGTGTCGCCGTCTCCCCTGCGGGCGAGCCGGGGGCCAGAGATACAGCCCACTGGAATACCGCGCGGCGCACGGTCTCGACCGCGGGGGAAGGCTCATCGGTGATGTCGGACAGCCGGCCTATCTGCGGCAGGCTGCCCGGGACGCCAGTAACAAGACAAAGCGACGAGACAAGATTGCGTGCCCCATCAAAGCCCAGCGCGGCGGCTGCGACCGCAGGGGTCTCAGAGCCGGCGGCCCCGCCGTTTGCGACGGTCAGCGCGGCGCCAGAACCGGGCTCAAGTATGGGAATGCGCAGTGAGACGAGCACCTCAGACATGCTGTCCACCCGGCATGAACCCGGACGCACAAGCAGCGAGCGGACCGGCAGCCACTGCGATCCGGTCAGGTTGGCGATCTCTGCCTCTGAGTTCAGGGCGATCAAGGTCGTTGAGACGCTGTTGTTACCCCTGGCGCTAACGATGTTGCCTGCAAGAGTGGATAGCTCCCGCAGACGTGGCGTGCCGGTGCTGGAAAGCATCTCGCCCAGTACGGGCAGGGCACCAAGGGCAGTTTCGGAGCGCAGTAGCTGCGCCAGGGTGACGCTCCCCCCGAGGATGAGATAGGCGCGTTCGACGCGAATGCGACGGAGACTGGCGATGCGGGATACATCCACCAGGTGACGTGCGACGGACTCGCCTCTGAGAACAACGGGCATCAGCGAGGTCCCCCCTCCCACCACCTGTGCCTCACCACGGTGGGCTGACAGGTATGCCAGGGCCTCCTCCACCGAAGCCGCCACAAAGTAACGCTTGAGCGGGGGCTCTCGCCTGGGGATCAGGCTGTCCATCGACTAAATCCTCTACCGCCGCTTGCGCAGGGCCACACGAATCTCTGTGTAAATGCGTTCGACACTGTGCCGGCGCCGCAGCTTGACCTCACCTTCTTGCCCTTTGGCGATGGGGAAGTAATCCAGCATGCCGACCTTTTCCACACATTCGCGACGGCTGGCGCCCTCCATAAAGAGCTCCAGCACGCGGCGACGCATCTCGGCCAGATACTGGTACAACGGATCGATCAGTTCTTTGCCACCCGGGGCTCCGGTACCTGGCACGATCACTTCCACGTCCATTTCCTTGATGCGCTGCAGTGTCTCGAGCCACGCCAGCGAGTTGGCGTGCTGGGCGACCGGATGCTCGTTGTTCGTGACATTGTCGCCCGCAAAGAGCACACGTTGCTTTGGCAGATAGACTCCCAGAGAGGCTGGAGTGTGTCCCTCCAGATGGATGATCTGCACCTCTGTGGCGCCCAGGTACAACGTGACACGGTCAGAGACCGATATATCCGGGTGTACCGGGCGTATGGAAGCCAGCGAGTTGGCGAGAGAGGGATTGTTGGACGCCAGGTCTCCCGCCAGATCGGCGAGCGTCGATTCGTCATAACGGGCCAGCGGCTTTTCGGACTCTTCGTGGCCGAATACGCGTGCGGGCATGAACAGGTGGTTACCCAGAAGATGTTCCGGGTGATAGTCGGTATTGACGATCGCATAGGCCCTGCCCAGGCCCAGGGAGTCGATCTGGGACCGCCACTGCAGTCCGTCGGAAGGGAACATGGGCGTATCCACAAGAACTGGGCCACGGTCACTGACGATCAGGCCGCAGTTGCCACCCGCAAACTCGGTCTCGACATACACGCCCTCCGCGAGCTGAATCATGACGTTGTGTCCCCTTCTATCACGTTATGCTATCTATCCAGTATATACTCCTGGGCATCTTGAAGCATACTGCTGACACTTGCGGGCTCCAGCCCACCCCCCTGGACAAGGCGTGGCTGGCCGCCTCCCCGCGCGCCGTAGCGGCCAGCAGAGGCCTTTAGCACGCTGTTCATGTTCACAGGGATGTCCTCTGAGCGCGCCAGACAGAACTGCGGATTGGGCTCCAGGACAGCGAGCAGTGCGATGGTGCCCGGGGAGTCGCAGATGCGTTGTGCCAGAGTGCGCATCTCCGCGGGTTCAACGCCTTCCAGAATCTTTGAGACGATGCGGTAGCATCCCCTGTTCTCAGCCTCCGCGAGCAGCGACGCTGTTTGCGTCTCCAGCCACTGTGCCCGCAATACGCTCACCTGCCGTCGCAGTCCGTCGTTGGCGGCGTTGAGCCGGTCGATCGCCTCAGGCAACTCGTTGACACTGACACTGGCGTTGGTCGCAAGCTGGCGGCAGATGCGGCTCTTGGCACGATAGTCGTGCAGTGCTCTCATCCCACACAGAAATGTGACCCGAATCGAGCCGTGCCTGCTCTCCCAGCGGTCGACATGGACCGCACCAATCTCGCCGGCGTGCGCGGGGTGCGTGCCCCCACAGGCAGAATAGTCGATATCGCCTATCGATACGACACGAACCAGCCCCTCCACAGCGGGCGGCTTGCGCAGCGGGATACCCGCCAGCTCTGCCTGTGTGTACTGTCTCGCTGTAATCGGTGTGTTGGCCAGCACAACCTGGTTGGCGTACTCCTCGACTCGATCGACTTGCTCCGTGCTCAGAGAATCACAGTCGATATCGATCGTGCACTCCTCCACGCCGAGGTGAAAGGAAAGGGTAACGGCTCCCATGAGGCGCTGAAAGGCCGCCGAAAGGAGATGCTGGCCCGCATGCTGCTGCATGTGATCCTGCCGCCTGGCCCAGTCGATACGCCCGACGACCGCGTCGTCATGCAGCGGTCGATCGAGAACATGGATGATCTCGCCGTCATTCTCCACGACATCGACCACGCGTGCCTCATTGAGGCTGCCTGTATCGTGAGGCTGACCCCCGGAAGTCGGATAGAAACAGGTACGGTCCAGTACCACGGCCGGTTGATTCGACTCCTCGAGACGACGCGTCACGTTGGCGTCAAATTCTACACGATAGGGATCTTGCCAAAAGAGGCGCTCTGCGGACGGCAACTCCCACTCCTCACCACGATACGAATGGCAATTTCGATGGCAGCGATTATAGCATACGCCGGGGGGCGCGGCGAGTGAGGGGCTCTTGATTGACATATCAAAAGCTGCTACGCTTGTCATAAAGGGTCGGCGAAAGGCTGAGGCCTGCTACAGGGGGACATGGTGAGCTTGCTCGGGCTGGATATCGGGCTATCGGGGTGCAGAGCGCTGGTTGCATCAACGGACGGGATGTTGCTTGCCGACGTCGGCCGTGGCTATGGTCCTGCTGCGCAGGTTAGCGGGTGCGAACTCGATGTGCGCGGCATCTGGGCGAGTGTTGCGGCTGTGCTTAGAGAAGCGGCGCAACGCACGCACGCAGACCCCGTAGATGCTCTGGCGGTATCGTCTGTCGGAAATGCTTTTGTGCCCCTTTCCCGAGATGGCAGCGTCCTTGCCGGATGTCTCCTGGTGGGGAATGAGACCGATGACCAGGTTCTGGCGCAGCTGCTGGCCAAATACGGTCAGGAGCGTATTTACGACATCACCGGACAGGTGCCGGATCGTTCAACCACCTTCTCCAGGCTGTGTGTGCTACGCCGGATGCAGCCAGAGTTATACAGCTCGACCTGGCGTTTTGCGCTGATTGGGGGGATCGTCGCCCATCTCCTTGGCGGCGCCACGACCTGCGATTACTCTCTGGCCGGCGGCACGCTGTGCTTCGATATGCATCAAAAAACCTGGTCGAGAGAGATCCTTGCGAGCTGTGGTCTCTCTCCTGCCAAATTGCCTGTTCTGGCAGAGTCGGGTACGCCCCTCGGGACGATTTCCAGCGGGGTGGCTCAGGAACTCCAGCTATCGCCGCGGCTCACCATTGTGCTCGGCGGGCATGACCTGGCGTGCCAGGCCCTGGGTGTCGGGGCTCTGAATGACGGAATGGCTGTTCTCAGCCTGGGCGCGGCTGTGCACCTCACCGCTGTGTTCCATCCCGTTCCGCTGCTGTCGCTCTTTCTGCGTGAAGGGGTGAACATCGAGCGTCACGTTGCTCCAGAGCTGTTGTTGGCGGATGGCTATGTGCGTGCGGGCGGTGCCTGGCTGCGCTGGTTCAGCAACGAGATCACCCCCCTGGAGCAACGAGAGTCCGCCCGGCGAGGGGTGAGCCTGTACAGGACGCTGTTGGAGGAGATGCCGGACGCGCCGTCCCCGCTGTTGGTTCGGCCGCCGCACGGATCCGACACAGCCCGGTCGGGCACCGTCCAGGGACTGACCCTGGAAACTACCCGAGGCGAGCTGATCAAGGGGATGCTCGAAGGCGTCGCGTTGCAGAATGCGCAGCTTCAGCGCAGGCTGGAATCCAGGGGGCTCCCGATCAGCCGCTATCGTGTGACAGGCGGGGGTGCGCGAACCGATCGGTGGGCATCGCTGTGCGCAGATGTGCTGGGGCGGCCCGTAGAACGACCTGCGAATGTCGAATCTGCAGCTCTGGGCGCGGCGATCATCGCGGGCCTGGGCATTGGCGCCTTTGACACTCTGGAAGAGGGCGTCACGGCGCTGGTACGAGTCGGCCGGGTATTCGAGCCCGACGCTGGCCGGCATCGTATTTACCGGGAGCGGTTGCAGGCCATCGAGACTTTCAGCGGCGGGCGCACGTGAGCAAAGATGGACTCTGGTCAAGTGCCAGCTGCTGCGCCGCACCCAGATAGCGACGCAACCCCGTACGGTGCTCTCGGCTCCTGCACCTTTCCCCTCGGAGTGCGTATCCGCGCCTGCCATGCCCCTTGAGGAATTAGAACGTTTGTGCTATATTGTGTCCAGGACAAGGCAAAGGCGACGGGACGGAGAGTACAGCATGGATCTGTGGCAGAAGGTGGACTTGCTGGGCCAGGCGGCGACGTGGGATACGGAGCGCGGCTGCAGCCCTGGCGGTGGGCGGATGCCGGGCGGTATCGACCGATGGATCTATCCAGCGGTGAGGCCTGACGGCAAACGTATTCGCATGCTCAAAGTACTCCAGTCCAACGTCTGTGAGAACAACTGCATCTACTGCGCTTTCCGGCGGGATCGCGATGTCCGTCGCGCCGCGTTCCAGCCTGACGAGCTTGCTCGCCTGTTTGCCGATCTCGCACGCTCGGGTCGCGTCGAAGGCCTGTTTCTGAGCTCGGGTGTGTGTGGCAATGCCGTCGCGGCCACTGAGCGCATGCTGGCGACGGCGGATCTGGTGAGGCGCCGTTACCAGTTTGGCGGCTATCTCCACCTCAAAATCCTGCCGGGGGCCGATCTGGCCAGCATTGAGGAGTCTGTGAAGCTGGCTTCGCGAGTCTCCACCAATCTCGAGGCGCCCAACCAATCGCGTGTGGGTCTGCTCAGCCCCGACAAGCGCTATGAGGATCTGCTGGCGTATCTCACGGTGGCCGATCGTGTGAGACGGGAATCCCCGCACCGGGTCAGCCTGACCACACAGTTTGTGGTGGGCGCCGCAGGGGAATCGGATGCTGAGCTCCTGCAGACGAGCGCCTCCCTCTATCGCGACCTCGGCCTGGCCCGTGCCTACTATAGCGCCTTCCAGCCCATCTCGGACACGCCGCTGGAGGACCACCCGCCCACACCGCTGGTCAGGGAGCACCGGCTGTATCAGGCAGACTTTCTGCTGCATGACTATGGCTTTCAGGTGGATGAGCTCTGTTTCGACGGCGCAGGCAACCTTCCTCTGCACGCGGATCCCAAAACTCTCTGGGCGCGCCAGCACCCTGAGCGCTTCCCGGTCGAGCTCAACACCGCCAGCGTGCGTGACCTGATGCGGGTGCCCGGGATCGGCCGAAAATCTGCGGAGCGCATTGTGGCCCGCCGCCGGCAAGGGCGCCTTGGAGCATTGGACCATGCCGGGCTTGAGGGCGCGCTGGCCAACAGGGTCGCGCCATACGTATTGCTGGATGGCAGGGCGCCCGCATACCAGCCGCAGCTATGGGCGCCTAGCGATTAGGGGGACATGGCGACGCCGTAACGCCAGGAGACACGCAGCACACGCCCAGGTGCTCACCACGATGCTGGCTGCCTTCTTTGGGTGGTACGTATCCCCGCGACCCGATCCTCAGCACAACCAGCACC
>CAZYWU010000004.1:11526-69223 GCA_964651255.1 uncultured Anaerolineales bacterium | reverse complement strand
GCCTTCTTTGGGTGGTACGTATCCCCGCGACCCGATCCTCAGCACAACCAGCACCCGAACTGAGGCTGCATGGGCATCAGACTGCTGGCGCAGGTAATCGCTGCCGCTGACGTGGTATCGGGCTGACGATCGCGCGGGGCTATCGTCAGCCTGCGCTGTCCCCTTCGCTCTCCGCTCAGCGAGCTGCGGCTCGCACAGGATCACGCGATCTGCGCCGGTTCGGGCTCTCAGCCTGCAACGGCAGGTGCTAGAGCGCAGCGCGTCACTCTAGGATTGGCGCCTCCCGTGGTGCCATCTATAATGTGCTGCGCGGGAGGATGGCTCAATGTCGGAGCACGTCTCAGTTGTGGCGACTGTGCTGAACGAATCGGCCTCGATCGGGCGGTTGCTGGACTCGATGGCGGAGCAGAGTAGACGCCCCGACGAACTTGTCATCGTCGATGGCGGCTCACGGGATGGCACGCTGGCCATACTCGAGTCCTTTGCCCAGAGCGCACCGTTCGCCATGCGGGTTCTGGCGAAACCTGGGGCGAATATCTCTCAGGGGCGTAACCTCGCCATCTCCGAGGCTGCCGGTCCTATCATTGCGGTGACCGATGCCGGGGTTCGGCTGGAGCCCGACTGGTTGGAGCAACTCCTGGCGCCGTTTTCGAGCGAATCGGGTCCCGACGTCGTGAGCGGATTCTTTGTGCCCGAGCATCACAGTTTCTTTGAGCATGTCCTGGGCGCGGTCACGCTCCCGTCCCTTCAGGAGATCGATCCGGAGCACTTTTACCCCTCGTCCCGTTCGGTGGCCTTCCGTCGTGAGGCCTGGGAGCAGGTGGGTGGCTATCCTGAGTGGCTGGACTATTGTGAGGATCTGCTCTTTGACTTTAGCCTAAAGGATGCCGGCTATAGGTTTGCCTTTGTGCCTGAAGCGAGAGTACATTTCCGCCCGCGAAGCACGCTCAAGGCCTATCTGAAGCAATATTACCGGTACGCCAGAGGGGATGGCAAGGCTGACTTTTGGCGGTACCGGCATTGGATGCGGTATGCAACCTATCTCGTGGCGCTGCCGGTGGCTATCGTGCTGGCGACACTGCACCCTGTGGGTTGGATCGCTTTGGCAGGTGTGCTGGGCGCCGTCGCATGGTCGCCGCTCAAGCGCGTTTGGCCCGTGCTGAACGAGATGGAACCGGTGAGGCGCCCGTTGGCGTTGGCGCTGGGAGTTTTCTTGCGGGTAGCGGGTGACATGGCCAAAATGGTGGGTTACCCAGTGGGTGTTCACTGGAGACGCAGAAACGCCCCGCCGGGAGATTGGGCCAAGCGCCAATGGTAGCCTGCAGCGCGGCCCTTCGACTTTGGCCTGGGATTCCGTCCTGATAATGGAGATTCAGTGTTGAGCGCTGTGGGAATCGTCATCGTCAACTATAACACGCGCGACGACCTCGGTCGCTGTCTGGACTCTCTCGCAGCCTCCACAGCGCATCATCCCTGTCGTGTCATTGTGGTCGACAATGGCTCGTCCGACGGCAGCGTGGAGATGGTGCGCGAGACCTATCCATCGATTGAGCTGATTCCGAGCGCCTATAATGGGGGATACGCATACGCCAACAACATTGGTCTGCGCGCCCTGGGTTTTGAGGGCCCTGACGCGTCGAAAGCGCGCCCAGCCTACGCCCTGCTGCTGAACCCAGACACGATTCTACCCCCCGATGCCCTGGACACGCTGGTCGATTACATGGACCAGCACCTGGATATCGGCGTAATCGGCCCAAGACTCGTGCGGCGCGACGGCTCCCTGGACCGCGCGTGCCGCAGAAGTTTCCCGACGCCAGAGGTCTCGCTGTACCACCTCCTGGGCCTGCCGAGGCTTTTTCCCGATAGTGAGCGCTTTGGGCGCTACAACATGACCTATCTGGACGAGATGGTCGAGACGGATGTGGATGCCGTTGTGGGGGCGTTCATGCTGATGCGCGGCACGGCCCTGCAGCAGGCGGGGTTGCTGGATGAGCGGTTCTTTATGTATGGTGAGGATCTTGATCTCTGTTACCGCATCAAGGCGAACGGCTGGCGCGTCCACTACTATCCCGCGGTGACAGTCCTGCATGTCAAGGGTGCCGCGAGCCGCAAGAATGCCGCCCAGGCAACCGCAGCCTTTTATGATGCGATGAAGATTTTTCATGACAAGCACTATCGAAACCACTACCCGGCGCCCGTAAACTGGGCCGTAGATCTGGGGGTTGCTCTGCTGCGAGTCCGGGCAACGGTCACCAATTGGCTGCGGCCTGCCGACCGGCGCCGGGTGGCCTCAGCTTAGGATAGCGATGGCAAAGCGATCTAGACTCCTGCTCACGATTCTCGTCGTCACCGTAGACTTGATTATGGCGGCGCTGGCTTACTATCTGGCCTATGAACTCCGCGCCAGAGTACCGATCCCTACGCCGTTGCACCTGCCCCCCTTTGCTGTATACACACGGCAACTCGTGATTTATGTGCTCAGTGTGGGGGTTACGTTCTTTTTCTATCGCCTGTATCACGGGAGAGCGGGCGGGTCGCGGATCGACCTGTTCTATCGCATCCTCAGTGCTGTCTCAATTGCTACCCTGCTGGCGACCGCGTTGAGTTTCCTGACGTTGCATACGGATCAGGGACTCACACGCGGCCTGATCATCTACGACTGGGCCCTCTCAGTGATCCTGATCACCACAGGGCGTCTCATCACCGGGCGCATCGGCGATCTGGTAAGGCGGAGAAACCCTCAGCGGTTGCTGCTGGTTGGCACGGGAGAGATCGCTCGGATGATCCTGCAAAAGACGACGAACTCCCGTCTCGGATATCGCCTGGTGGGGTTTATCGGTCCCGCCGATGGCCCCCAGGAAGTGGCAGGGCTGCCGGTATTGGGGCCCCAGAGCGAGCTGGGTCGGCTGATTCGCGAGCATAGTGTTGATGAGGTCATCATCGCACTCGCGAATGCTTCGCACGAAGACCTGATGGAGATGGTCTCTGTCTGCGAGGTGGAGCGTGCCATGGTCCGCATCTTTCCGGACCTGTTCCAGATTATGGCAGCAGAAGTGGTGATCTCTGATCTGGACGGCCTGCCGATGCTCTCGGTGCACGACGTGGCGCTTCGCGGATGGAAGCGCTCGGTCAAGCGGGCGATGGATATCGTGGTTAGCGCCACAGGTCTGGTGCTTCTGTCGCCCTTTCTGATGTTGATTGCCGCGCTCATCCGGCTCGAGTCCAGAGGGCCTGTGTTCTACGTGCAGGAGCGGGTGGGGCTCGATGGCAAACCCTTCCCGATGCTCAAGTTTCGGTCGATGCGTGTCGACGCGGAGCAGCAGTCGGGGCCCGTCTGGGCGACGGCAGATGACCCGCGCAAGACGCGTGTTGGCAGCATCCTGCGGCGTACGTCTCTGGACGAGCTGCCGCAGCTGATCAATGTGCTTCTGGGGGACATGAGCCTGGTGGGTCCGCGTCCGGAGCGCCCCGTGTTTGTGGAGCAATTCCGCCAGGTGGTGCCCCGTTACATGGAGCGCCACGCGGAAAAGGCCGGTATGACTGGCTGGGCCCAGGTCAACGGGTTGCGCGGCGACACCAGTATCGTGGAGCGCACCAAGTACGACCTGTACTATGTCGAGAACTGGTCGTTGCTTTTCGACCTCAAGATTATCGTGCGCACGTTCATGAATATCCTGCGAGGCGATCGCAACGCCTATTGATCGGCGCGCCCGGTCTTGAAGTGTTGGGCCATGCGGTCGTAGGCCTCGCAGGTAAGCGCAAGCTCTGGCTCCCCATGCGCAGTGGACAGGGCTCCCAGCCCGTGAACGACATTCACCCCGTAAAGCAGCATCCCGAGTTTGAGGGCCTTCTCGCGGAGTATCTGGTCGCATAGCGTCGCATCGTTGAGGTCGTCGGGGCCCTGCGGGTCCAGGTCGGCCTGCCGGGGGAAATAGACGCTGCTAAGCGAGCTGGAGCTGATAACGTCGTTCCCACCGCCCGAGCATTTCGCCAGTATGCCACGCGAGGCGAATATCTGCTCAACGCGTCGCCTCAAGTCTGCACCTTTGCTTCCCAGTTCCTCGTACAGTGTGTTCTGGTGAGCAATGAGATAGCGGAGCATGGCCAGACCGGCAGTCAGAGACAGCGGATGGGCCGAGTAGGTGCCGCCATTGAACCATACGCGCGGAGACGCATAGTCGCTGGTCAAAGACATCAGATCGGCACGTCCGGTGACGGCGGCCACGGGCATGCCCCCGCCGATGATTTTGCCGTAGGTGGAGAGGTCGGCCTGCACGCCATACAGGCTCTGCGCACCCGAGGCGCAGTAGCGAAATCCGGTGATGACCTCATCCAGAATGAGCACAGCGCCGTATCGCTCCGTGAGCCGCCGGGCCGTCTGCACATACTCTCCTGTGGCGGGGATAAAGCCGGCGATGCTGGGACACAGCTCGAATATGAATGCGGCGATGCGGTCACCATACTGAGCGAAAGTGCGCTCGAGCGCTTCCGGGTCGTTAAAGCGCGTGACAATAATCTCGTCGTCGGTTGCTGACGAGACACCGGCAGAGTCGACCCCATCGAAACCCGAATCGCGGTGTCCAACGCCCTTGAGCGCCAGGGGGTTAGCGCCATGCCAGCCGCCGCCCACTTTGACGATGATCTTGCGCCCGGTGTGGGCGCGCGCGATCATCAGCGCGTACATGGTCGCCAACGTGCCCGATGTCGTTAGCCGCACCTGCTCGGCACCTGTCGTCTCCGCGAGGAGGCTCGCGTACGCGATCTCCTGCTCCTCGGGTAAGCCAGTTTGCAGGCCATAATCGGCTTGAAGGGATTCAACCAGGTGTGTGGTGATCTCTGGCGGGTTGTGGCCCAGGATGTTAGCGTAATGGCCCTGCCAGTAATCTACCAGACGGTGGCCATCGATATCGGTGATCCAGGCGCCCTGGGCAGATTTCACCCGCAGCGGATAGGGCTGGTAGGTCCGCGCGCCGTGGCTGATCCCGTCCACCAGGACATCCAGGCTGCGCAGATGGCTCTTGCCAGAGTTGCTGAACTCACGGGTGTAGGACTCTGTCAGTTCGCGGATCAGGGGTTCATGGTTATCGAGCATGGGGCACCCCACCCTTCTGTATGGCGTAAGCGTCGCTAGACTCGTGAAATCAGGTTGCTTCTTGATAGCGTCTTGGAGCCGATCCAGATGAGCCACAGCGCGAGGGCCCAGACGAAGAGCCCTACCAACATGAGCAATCCGGGTCCCATAAAGAAGGCCCCCGCTGCTTGAGCGCCCATCCATGCCACGATGGGCAGCACGAGCAGGCCGCCCGCCTGCTGTGCCTGCATGTACGTTTTGGCTCTGGAGGAGATGAGGACTGTCACGCCCAGTCCGGCCACCGACAGGGCGGGCGCCAGCCAAAAGACAAGGGGCCACCAGATCAGTGTAGGGAAAAAGATCCGGCCCACCACCCGATAGCCGGCCGCATTGACAACGATCGTGTACAGCACAAAAGAGACCAGTGTGATCGTCAAGGCGGGCAGGATGGATACCAGTGTCTTGGCGACGTAAAGCTCCTGATCGGTGAGCGGAGTGTACAGGAGCCCCTCCAGCGTGTTGCGCTCCTTTTCCCCGACGATACTGTCAGCAGCCAGAATCGAGGATACCATCAGGGGCACGATCAGGAAAAAGGGGGCGAACATATAGCACGATGTCAGGATGATCCACAGCGCCTCTGGAGACGCATCCTCCGCCACTGGCAGTAATGCGGCTGGAATCATGGCCAGCAGGGGTTCGAGTTCCTGCATGTCCATCGCTGCTTCGCCCACGATCTGCGGCAGCAGGATCATGACGAGAGGCAGAACGATCTGCAGGATGACCGGCAAAATCACCATCGGCAGCCATACCATGGTGTTCTGCCTTACCTGAGTCAGATCCTTGGCTACGATCGCCCACATGCCGCGCCAGTTCCAGTCACGCATTGGCCTTACTCCCGGGATGTGTCCCCGCCCGTTCGAGGTTGTCGAGGGCAAAGTACACATCCTCCAGCCCGTGATCCCGCTTGCGCACGCCATAGATCTGGCCGCCAGCGGCCACGACAGCCTGAACAAGTGATGGTGTGACATCGGCATCGGAGACCTCGACGACCAGCAAATCCCCATCCATCTCCAGGTGCACCACCCCCCGCTGGTTCTGTATGGCCTGTTTCACTGAATCGTCAGCGGGGCCATTCAGATCGATCTCAATGAGCGTGTTATGCCAGAGTTGTCGCGCCAATTGCGCCGGTGAGCCCATGGCGCGCAGACTGCCACGATGGATCACCCCTACCAGATCGCACAGCTTTTCAGCCTCGACCAGGTTATGGGTGCACATAAAGATCGTATGGCCATGGCGCTGGGCCAGCTCCTGCACCAGGTCCTGCACATCCCTCGATGCCGCGGGGTCCAGCCCAGCGGTGGGCTCATCCAGGAACACAACCTCGGGCTCGTGCAGCAAGGCTCTCGCGATTGCGAGGCGCTGCTTCATGCCTCTGCTGTAGGTTCCCGTCTTGTCATCAGCGCGATCCTGGAGGCCGAAACGTGTCAGCAAGGCATCGATGCGGACCGGCAGCGTTTCCTCGGGCACACCGTAGACGTGACCCACGAAACGCAGGTTTTCACGAGCCGTCAGCGCTTCATACAGGCCTGGGTTCTCCGTCAACACGCCCGTGCGAGCCCGAATGGCGGCGCCGTCTGTGGCAGGGTCCATCCCGAGCACTGAAGCGGCACCTGCTGAGGGCTGAAGAAGGCCATTGAGGAGACGGACTGTTGTGGTCTTGCCCGCACCGTTGGGCCCAAGGAATCCAAATACCTGGCCCCGTGCTACCGAGAGGCTGAGATCGCGCACAGCCCAATTCTCGCCAAACCGCCGTGACAGCCCGTTTGTGACAATGACAGTATCCACGATCGCCTCCCATTCCTCGCGACAGGCACTATATGGGTGACAACGCCGCCTGTCAATCGGCGCGCCAGGGGCGGTGTCGGGCTTCTTGCACTTGTACTTTACGCAGTCAGCGATAGCCATCGACACGCGATTGATGAGGGCCGCAGCCTGCCGACCACGCAGCAAGACCAGACGGTCTAGGATGGCGTCTGTTCTCATTCGTCAGGCAGGGCACCGATGACCTGACAGCGAGTCCTGTTGACGTCCCCACGAAGGACAGCGTGTCTCTAGTGGGGGGCCCGGCCGTCAGGGGGAGCTAGCTTCCCGCTGCGGCGCAGGCACGAAATCCCTCTCGGGCTGCGTCCGAAACGCGATGCAGATAGGCTGCCAGGCGAGGGATGCCGGCCTGCAGCGAAGCCTCGTTCGCGCAGAGCGAGATGCGCACATACCCGTCGCATCTCTCGCCAAAGCTGCGCCCTGGCGCGACCGCCACGTGCTCGGCTTCCAGGAGATCGCAACAGAAGCTGATCGAGTCTTTCGGCTGCGCGGAGATGTCGGCGAGCATATAAAAAGCGCCGCGAGGGTAGGAGACGGAGAGCTCATTATCCAGGGCCAGCTCGACGGCGAGGTCTCGCCTCCGGCGGTACTCGGCACGCATGGTGTCCACGCAGTCTTGCGGACCAAGCAGCGCTGCGATTGCACCATGCTGCGCGACCGTGTTCACGCACGATGTGGTCGGCTCCTGAATCTTGCTAAGGGCCGCGATGATCTCTTCGTTCGCAACCGCATAGCCTACGCGCCAGCCGGTCATGGCATAGGACTTGCTGGTGGTATAGATGCTCACCACACGGCCTTCGTCGTCCCACTGTGCCGGTGAGATGTGCTCCCCCTCGAATACCAGCCGGTCATAAGTCTCATCCGACACCAGATAGAGGTCGTGGCGCCGGCAGAAATCGAGACAGGCGCGCATCGTCGTCTCAGAATAGACGGCTCCGGTCGGGTTGGAGGGGCTATTGATGAACAGGACACGGGTGCGCTCGTTCACCAGCTCCTCAAGCGCACCCAGATCGGGTTCAAAGTCGCGTGAGGCAAGCGTCGGGTAAAATCGCGGGATTGCGTGGTTCAGGCGCGCTGCCATGGCGAAATTGCCGTATCCGGGATCGGGCAGCAGAATTTCGTCTCCGGGATTGAGCAGTACGGTCATCGTAGAGTATACCGCCTGCATCGCACCCACCGTGACCATGACGTTCTGAGGCGTGACGTGGATGTTGTTCTCACGGGCGAGCTTGACGACGATCGCCTCGCGCAGTGCAGGCATGCCGGAGTTGGCGGTATAGCCCGTATAGTCGTATCTCACAGCATTGACGGCGGCCTCTATCACGTGGGCCGGCGGATCAAAGTCTGGCTGGCCAATCTCCAGGTGGACAGCGTCCGGATAGGCAGCAGCGCGATCCAGGATGAACCGGATGGGCGACCTGTCTATACCTTTGACACTATTGGCCAGTGCTTTCATGTTGAGCTTTTCCCCTTTAGCGCGAATACCGACAAAAAAGAGTGCCGCAGCAAGACGAGGCCCCGGCCTCGCTGCACGGCACTGTTTACTGCGAACTCCAATTCTGACTGCAATCACAGTATAGACCCGATTTTCCGCTTGCGCAAGTGGCAAAAGCCAAGTGCTCACGCTGGATGACGCAGGCTTGTGCCCGGGAATACCACAGGTAGCAGTCACGCTCGCTGCCGATTCCAGCGCTAGTGGTACCGTCTGGCGAATGCGCTGCTGGATCGCGGGTCTCTGGATTCCGGGGTTGGTTCGCGGGCGCTGTTCATTGACAGCTGCCGGGCGAGATGGTACCATTCTGTCACAGACAGGCCGGCTGAATGGGTCTGGCTGCCATCACAGGGGGCTTGAGCATTTACGGTGTCCTCGGCTCAATGCCCGATATTGCAAGGAGGCTCCAACATGCAGGTCTCTGTCAAGAGCAAAGGGCTCGCCTCAGTAGACTCGCTCCGCGAATACGTAGAGCGCAAGGTGAACAGGCTGGAGCGCTATTTCCCCGATGTGTCATCGGCCGAGGTCGATCTGGTGGTGCAGAACACGCGCAGTGCCGAAGATAGCCAGGTTGCGCAGATTACGCTGCGGTCGAACCGCGGTGTGGTGCTGCGGGCAGAGGAGCGATCTGGAGACATGCGCTCCTCGATCGACGCAGCGATGGACAAGATGGAACGGCAGATCAGGAACTACAAGGGTAAGCATTGGCAGTCGCGCGTCCGCCGCGGTGCGGAGCGCGCTGAGGGCCAGATCGTTGAGGCGCTGGCACCGGATGAGGAGCAGGAGCTCGACAGCCTGGTTCGGGTCAAGACGTTCCAGACGCGACCCATGGAAGTGGAAGAGGCGATCGAGCAGATGGAGCTGCTTGGGCACGACTTTTTCGTGTTCTACAATGTGGCCACCAATAACTATAGCGTGGTGTACCGGCGGCGCGATGGGGGCTATGGCCTGTTGCTGCCCGAGCTGATCTAGAAACGGTTACGTCACTGCGCGGGGTGGGATCTGTCCCCACCCCGTTTCTGTTTCTCAGCTGGCAGGGGCCTCTCGCTCGCGTAGCATTTCAGTGAGACGGGCGGTCACGCGATAGCCATAGTAGTAGGCCACCAGAGCGCAGAGCTTGAGGCCATGCCATCCATCGCGGTAGCCTTGAAGCCGCACATAATAACGCCAGAACTCGCGTAGGGGCTGAGCGTACAGCGTCCAGAGCTTTGGTCGCACGCCCGCGCGCAGCCTGTTGTCGGCCTCGAGCTCCACGTACTGCGTTTGCTTGGCGACGAACTGCTCCATCGTGGCATAGTTGTGATGGATGAGGGGCTCCTTCAGGTACCCTGCTTTGCCCTGCAGCTGCACAACCTCATGCACCGGGTGTTCCGGGTCATAGCGTGCACAATCCACACGGTAGACCCGCAGTTGATAGTCCGGGTACCAGCCCCCATGGCGCGTCTCCCGGCCCCAGATAAAGTTCCGCCTGGGCACCCACCAGCCGACCCGCTCGGGATCCTGCACGGCCTGGCGAATCTCGCGAGCCAGGGCTTCCGTGGCCTCCTCATCCGAGTCGATGTAGAAAAGCCACTCTGTTTCACACTGCTCAAAGCCATAGTTGCGTTGCTGCGCAAAGTTCTCAAAGCGGTTTGTAACGACACGGGCACCCAGGCTGCGACTGATCTCTGCCGTTCGATCGGAGCTCCTGTCATCCAGGATCACGAGCAGCCTGTCTGCCCAGGAAACGCTCTTCAGGCAGCGCGCGATGATGGACTCGTTGTTGCTGGCCAGAATAGCAGCGGTGATCTCGGTCACGCTAGAGCTCCAGAACGGTTCGGTAGGCAGACAGCTGTCTGTCGGCAGCCTCCTGGTCGATGGCTCCTTCTGCCAGCGCATGTCTCACCTGCCGGGTGCGCCGCATAAGGCCTGCCTTGAGGATCAGCCGCACTGCGGCGGTGTAGGCACGGGAATAGTGCTTCTCAAAAAGCCGAAACCGGCTGCGCCACAGGGCGATGAACATTCGATCCCGAAACTGTCCGGTGCTCTGGCCCCCCAGATGCACGATGTGTGCCCGTGGGACACAATACACCGCCCACCCCGCCTTTTTGGCGCGGATGCACCAGTCGATTTCCTCACAGTACATGAAAAAGCCCTCATCGAGCGGTCCGACCTGCGCGAGCGTCTCTCGTCTGATCACGAGCGCTGCGCCCAGAGGATGGTCGATAGGGAAAGGCTCACCTGCTTCGTAGCGGCGGCGCGGGTACCGGCCGTTCAGGCGGGAGTTGATCAGGCGGTGATTGATGGTCCAAAAATCGAAAAAGGACATCAGAAGTGTGGGAAAGTGAAAGGCTGCATGCTGAAAGGAGCCATCCCCGTATGTCAGCCGGGCACCTGCAGCGCCAACTTCTGGATGGGTATCCAGGAATGACACCAACTGCGTGAGGGCCTCGGGCCTGACCAGCGTATCGGGATTCAGCAGGAACACGTGGCGCGGAGGGTCCGGTGATCGCAGCATGGCATCGATGCCCAGGTTCGTGCCGCGCGCAAAACCCAGATTCTCGGGGCTGACGATCAAATGGGCCTGCGGAAATATCTCGCCGATCATCTCCGCGCTGCCGTCGCTGGAGGCGTTGTCGATCACCCATACCTGGGCGGCCAAACGCTCGGCTTCCAGTGCCTGAAAAACAGAGTGCAGGCAATCCCTGGTCAATTGCCGGGTGTTGTAGCTAACAATGACGATTCCCAGGTCCAACGTGCGCCTCGCTAATAGCCGATGGCGATCTGCGTGGGGGAGATCCTGTCCTGGACGATCCACACCTGTTCGTGGATCAGCCCGAGCCAGTAATAGGGAGCATCCTTGACCGGTATATCGTCGACGGTGAGCCCGCCGGTGACAACAACCGTCTGCCCGGGCATGAGATAGAGCTGTGGCCCGGCGATCGTATCCACCAGCGTAAGCTCATCGTCCATGCCAAGCTGCCAGCGGAAGGGGAACACTCTGCCCGCGCTGTTGCCTTCATAGTCCAGGCCAACGCGGAACACACCCGGCTCTTCGTACTCCTTCAGCGAGTTAAAGTTCTCGCGGGTAGAGTAGACCGTACCCGGTTCCGGGCCTTTGGTGCGCACCGGCACCCTCCCTGTGTTTTTTACGGTACAGGTAAAGTAGAGCGTGCTGTGGAGCGGCACGATAGAGGGCTCAAAGATGGCCGCGCGGTTGATGATTTCAACGAGGGGCACGCCGCCTTCCTCGATGGTCAGGCTTGCCCGCTCCTCTGCGACGTTTCCCACGGCATCCACCGCCCGCACGACGACGGTATAGTCGCCATCGGGCGGGGGAGAAGCCCCCAGGTCGATGCCTCCGTCATAGTCATGCTCGTGTGTACCGGCAGCGCCGTCCTCCCGGATTTCATCTTCGGGCACCGGATACTTGGTGCCATCCGCACCCAGGAGATACACTTCCACCCTGACGACCTCTTTGCTCAGACTGTACCCGATGTTGACGCGGTCGCCGATGCCGTCGCGGTTCGGCGTAAAGCTATCGGGATAGACGCGCAGATTCTCGATCGCGAGGGGTAACGGATCACCATCCTGGAGCACAATGGACGACGCAACGCTCTCTGTGTGACCGCGTGTATCCACAGCCTCGAACACGACCTGATAATGGCCGTCGGGCAACAGGGTTCCGTCGACGACGCCGCCAAAATAGATGGTGCGCTCCCCCTTGGAGCGGCGCTCGTTCACGCGCAGATCGTGCCTGCCGCCCTGGGCATCGACAAGATAGATCGAGACGAAGGCCGTGCGCGAGACCGAATAATGCATCTCGGCGACATCCGAGTCGCCATCTGCGTTGGGCGAGATCACCTCCGGGCGTATCTCCACGTCGCCGATCAGCGCCGACGGGCCGCAGCTGGCCAGCGCGAGGGCTGTGAGTAGGGCGATCATGACGAAAAAGAGATGCCGGAGAGACATTACACGTTTCCTGTGATCGGTGTAGTTATCTGTGTGCACCATGCCAGTGTAGTGAATCGCTCTATGGGGGTCAAGAGAGACATGTGCGCAGTCCCGGGCAACGCGCCACCACCCCCGTCTCAGCGACACCCGGGCTGCCGGTGTCGTATTGTCGCTGTGGGTGGGCTGCACTAGAATAGCGGTCGCGCGTCACGGTGTTAGCAAGGAGAGACGATGCTCAGCTACCTGGAAGCACTGCGGGCCATTCTGGACCGTGCTGATTTTGAGCGCGATCGCGGGACACCCTACGCTCAGCGAGACTGGCGCCTGGCACGGGTGGAGGAACTGCTGGAACAGCTGGGCTCGCCGCACCTGTCGTATGCCACGGTCCACATTGCGGGCACCAAGGGCAAGGGCTCCACCACGGCGATGGTGGACTCGATCCTGCGGGCTGCGGGGTATCGCACGGGCATGTATACCTCTCCTCACCTGCACACCTTTCGCGAGCGTATCCGCCTGCAGGGCGAGCCTATCAGCGAAGCGCAACTGGTTGAGCTGGTGGAGGGGATTCTCCCCCTGCTGGCCAGCCGGCCGCTGATCTCGGTGTTTGAGACGATTACCGCGCTGGCCATGTGGCACTTTTCCCGGTCAGCGGTCGATGTCGGCGTGTTTGAGGTGGGCATGGGGGGGCGGCTCGATGCGACCAATGTGATCCACCCGCTGGTCTCGCTGATCACCTCCATCAGTATCGATCATGTGGGGATTCTGGGCTCGACCCTGGCGGAGATTGCGGGTGAAAAGGCCGGCATCATCAAGCCAGGGGTCCCCGTTATCAGTGCGCCGCAGCGGGCTCCGGCTCTTCGAGTTATCCGTGAGACAGCTACCCGGCAGGGGTCCCCTCTCACACTGGTGCGATCAGACTGGCGCTGGCGCGTGCTCAGCAGAGGCCCGGGGGGACAGCATCTGGCTGTCTACCGGCGCGGCAACGGGCGCAAGCCGGACTATCCTGACCTCTTTCTACCCCTCCTGGGCGAGTTCCAGCTGGAGAACGCCTGTACCGCGATCGCCGGAATCGAGGCGCTGCGCGAGCAAGGCATAGAGAGCCCTGTGGAGGCGGTTCAGCAGGGACTGGCTCAGGTGCAGTGGCCTGGCCGTATGCAGGTGCTGTCACGTGCGCCGCTTGTCGTTGTCGATGGTGCCCATAATCCCTATTCGATCAAGCAGCTGATCAAGTCGTTGCCGGCCTATCTCGACTATGAGCGCATTGTGCTCATCTTTGGCGCCGGACGCACACATCGCCCCGGAGAACTGCTCGAAGTGCTCCTGCCATCGGTCTCAGAGGCCTATGTGACAGAGGCGAATCACCCCAAAGCGGCCAGTGTAGAACTGCTGCGTGATATGGCACTGGAGTTGGAGCGTGAGGTTCAGATGGTCTCCAGCGCAGCGGAGGCCCTCCGCGAGGCCGTAGACACTGCGCGGCCCGGAGACCTCATCCTTGCTACTGGCTCGCTCTTTCTGGTGGCCGAGGTTATGTCGGCCTGGGCAACGCTGCAGGGCCTGCCGCCGTACCCGTCGGACCCGCCGGGCGCTTACTAGAGGTATGGAAAGGGCCGGCAGCGCGCTGCCGGCCCTTTTTCGAGAGCGTGTGGCTCTAAAAGTCCACTTTGGGGAGTTTCTCCAATGACTTGTGGATGTTCTCCTCAGGATAGGCATAGTCCTCGAGCTTGCCGCCCAGATAACTGTCATAGGCCGACGTGTCCAGGAAGCCATGTCCGGACAACTCAAAGACGATGACGCGCTCCTCCTGCTTTTCCTTGGCGTCCAGCGCCTCATCGATCGCCGCACGGATGGCGTGCGCCGACTCGGGTGCCGGAATGATGCCCTCTGTTCTGGTGAACAGCGCGGCAGCCTCGAACACTGGGATCTGAAAGTAGGCGACTGACTCGATGGCCCTGTGCTCGTGTAGCAGCGCCAGGATGGGTGCGACGCCGTGGTAGCGCAGGCCCCCGGCATGGATGCTCGCAGGCACAAAGTCATGGCCCAGCGTGTTCATTTTGAGCACGGGCGCCATCTTGGCCGTGTCGCCATAGTCATAGGCATAGGGCCCCTTGGTCAGGGTAGGGCAGGCCATGGGCTCTACACCGACCAGCCGTGTCTTGGTGCCATCGGTCACGTTCCGGTGATAAAAGGGCAAAGCGATGCCGCCGAAATTCGATCCGCCACCGACGCATCCGATCACGACATCGGCTTCCACCCCTGCCATCTCGAGCTGCATCATGGTCTCCTGGCCGATCACAGTCTGATGCAGGAGCACATGGTTCAGGACGCTGCCCAGCGAGTACTTGGTGTCATCGTTCTTGACGGCGATCTCGACCGCCTCGCTGATGGCCATTCCCAGGCTGCCCGCACAGTTGGGATCCTGTGCCAGGAGGGCCCGCCCGGACTCTGTCTCCGGGCTGGGGCTCGGATAGACTTCCGCGCCGAACATGCGCATGAGGGAGCGCCGGCCGGGCTTTTGATCATAGCTCACGCGCACCATGAACACTTTACACGAGATATCAAAAAAGCTGGTGGCCATGGCCAAAGCCGCACCCCACTGGCCTGCGCCCGTTTCCGTGGTGATGTGTTTTACGCCCGCGGCCATGTTGTAGTAAGCCTGCGCAACAGCCGTGTTCGGCTTGTGACTGCCTGTCGGGCTCACCCCCTCGTACTTGAAAAAGATCTTGGCGGGGGTGCCGAGGGCCTTCTCCAGCCTGGCGGCGCGCACCAGCGGCGTCGGCCGCCACAACTGCAGGATCTCCCGCACCTCGGCCGGAATGTCGATGTACCTCTCCTGACTGACCTCCTGCATGATCAGTTCCATGGGAAAGATCGGTGCAAGATCGTCGGGGCCTACTGGTTGCAGGGTCACGGGGTGCAAAGTTGGCGGCATGGGTGCCGGCAAATCCGGCGCCACGTTGTACCAACGGGTGGGAACATCGTTCTGCGTGAGCAAGAATTGGGTCTGCATGTCAAGCTCCTCCTTCTTTTGCTGCGTGTTGACGAACATGATGACACTGGGCGCTATGGCGACGGTCTGGCCAAACAAAAAGGCCCCCGTCCCCAGTAGGGACGAGAGCCAGCACTCCCGCGGTACCACCCTTTTTGGACCGGCCTGTAAACAACGACATCCGCCGTGATGGCGGATGATTGTGAGCCAGCCCCACTTTGCAGATACAGAATCCGTGTCACCCATCGACAGGATTCGATATCCTCAGCCCTGATAACGGTGGCGTCTCCGTCCCCATCTACTCTATTCGACGGGGCAACTCCCAGGCCCATTCGCTGCCCATGTCGGCGCCGGGTTCACACCTCGCCCCAGCTCTCTGTGCCGCACCCTGACAGGTACTCTTCCTGCTCCAAGTCTTTACACTCGAATTCTAGTATCAGGGCCGTCACGTGTCAAGTAGACATTTTTCTGCGATCGGCCCCGGGTTGGTCTATTCCTGATCGGGCCAGCCAAAACGCTGCATGTTCCCTGGTATGGCCTGATAGGTGATGCCCAGCCAGGCCTTGCCAGGCGAATTAGGGTTCTCCCCAAGGGTGACAGCGATATCCAGCTCGTCGGTGCCTCTCACCACGGTAAGGGTGATTCTGTCGCCAGGCGCATAGTCTTTGATGAGCGCTGCGGGACCGCCCTCGGGAAGCTCCTGACCATCGAACTGCGTGATCATATCGCCGACCTCGATGCCCGCGCGGTCAGCGGGGCTGTCCGTTGTCACGGCAGTCACCAGCGCGTACACCGAGTCCATGCGCAGTTCGGGAACCGCGGGTGTACGGGGCACTATCGGAACCCGGAATTCGCGCCTGATCCCCGGTGTCGGCTGCTCGATCTGCGAGGTTTCTGCCCGCTCTGCGATAAAGTAGGAAGCAACACCCCCGGCAAGTGCGCCGCCGACGCATCCGACCAACAGCGCAAGCACGCCCACGACCACAATGAGTACGATCGCATTGTTCTTTTCCATACCACACCTCCCCTGGTACAGCTACCCTGTCATTATACGTCTCAAGGCCTCCTGCGTTTCGGCCTCTTGTTGCTGGTCTTCCTCGATGATCTGCCAAAAGTCGAGCTCGCTTCGAAACTCGTCCATCTTTTCCTGTGTGAGGCGGATGTAGCGCGCTTCCGCGACGACGGCTACGCTGCCGTCCTCCAGACGGATCTCTCCCTTTCCTTCCATGGTACGGCTGCGCAACCGCACAATCTCTCCGATAACCGTGATCGGCTCGTGCAATGGCACAGGCTTGAGAAACCGGGTGTTCAAGTCGACGGTCATCGCCCATATGTCGAGATTCTCGAGCGTCCGGCCAATGGTCTCGTCCAGGAGAGCGCAGGCAATGCCGCCGTGCATCACGCCCGGATAGCCCTGATGCTCTTCACCGGGTGTAAAGCGGGTCGCCACGCGACCGTCGTCCAGCTCATAAAAGGCCAGCTTCAGGCCGATCGGATTGTCCATGCCACAAAGAAAGCAATTCCGGGAATTGTGTTGTCGCTTCAAGGCTACATCCCTCCTAGTTTCTGGAGAAAATGTAGACTGCAGGACGGGCCATGTCAACAAAGCGCTCCGATGCCGCGCAACTTGACATCCTCTACCCTGAGGCTAGTATATAAAAGTTGACTTAAGAATCACGAGGTACGGGGCAGAGTATGGCAGTCAGAGATATTGTTACGTCCGAGAATCCGCTTCTGAGGGAAAAATCCAAGAAGGTGACGCGCTTTACGCCGGCTGTGCGACAGCTGGTGGAGGATATGTTCGACACTATGGTCTATGCCGGAGGTGTCGGTCTCGCGGCGCCCCAGATCGGTGTTCTACAAAGGGTCTTTGTCGTCGGCATCCCGGCTGAGATCGATGATGAGGAGAACGAGATCTCGCCGCAGGAAGACTATGTGCTTATCAATCCGGAGATCATCCGCCTGCAAGGCGAAGAGGAAATGATCGAAGGGTGCCTCTCCGTTCCTGGCTATCAGGGACTGGTCAAGCGGGCCACCAATGTCGTGATCAAAGGCCAGGATGAGTATGGGCACCCGGTGCGGTACAGCGGCGAGGGGCTTCTCGCGCAGGCCTTCCAGCATGAATTGGACCATTTGGACGGTGTGCTCTATTTCGATCGCATCGAGAGCCAGGAGAAATTCTGGCGAATCCCCGATGAAGAGCAGGATGCGGGCCTGGACGAGGAGCAAGCAGCCGGCTGAGTCATTACGCAGTTGGTACGAGCCCGAGGACCATTATCCCCGGGCTCGTTCTATTTGAGGGGTTGGAGCAAAAAAGGGCTCAGCCAGCAACTCGCTGGCGCGCTCCAGGATCAGGTCAGCGCCCGCCCGCTCCATTTCACACCGCTCGCCAAACCCGGAGAGCACCCCGATGGCATAGGCGCCGGCGCGACGCGCGGCCAGGACATCGTTGGTGGTGTCGCCAACCATCAGACACACATCCGGGGTGACCTTGAGCAGTTTCGCCGCCTTGCGTACCGGCTCCGGATGCGGCTTCATTCGCAACACGTCCTGCCTTGTGATTACCGCCTCAAAGTACGTGTCCAGGCCGCTGTGCGCCAAAAAGGCCAGCGCCTCTGCTCGCGCCCGCGTGGTGACCACGGCCAGACGGTAACGACCGTGGAGCGCATCGAGGAGCTCTCGGCTGCCCTCCACCATAGCCGAATGCTCCTGCGTAGCCAGTCCCCGCGCCCGTCTCAGCCTGTCGGCAAGACCAAAGAAGGACGTTCTTAGCCCCAGGTGCTCCACGGCGGAGAGCAGATAGTTGCTTGGCGTCTCTGCTGTCATCACGATCCATCGGGCGACGGCGACCGGGTCGGCACGCCGCCAGACGCGGTGCAGGAACGCCAGACGCGCTGCGATCTTGTCTACCCAGTGATCGTCGCTCTCGATGAGGGTGCCGTCCAGGTCGAACAGGACCGCCTGGATTTTCTCCATGGGAAGCGGCCTGGGCTCCATCATGGGCGTCTGCTCCTTACTTGATCCGTCGCACCAATTCCTCTTCGACATCCTGCCAGCTCAGGCCCCTGGCCACCAGCGCAACCAGGAGATGGTAGATCAGATCGGCGCTCTCATTGACCACCCGCTCATCATCCTGCAGCGCGCCGGCCACGACCACCTCGACGGCCTCTTCGCCGACCTTTTTCAGGATCTCTACGTCGCCCGCAGCGAAAAGTTTGCAGGTGTATGACCCATCACGTGGGTGCTCCTTGCGGTCGACGATGGTTGCCTGGAGCGCGGTTAACGTATCGCTCATCGCTATGCTCCTTCAGGCGCCGGTGGGCATGGGGCGCCGTCTTTTTCGGACGCGACCAGTGGGCGATGGAAACAGGTGATGCGTCCGGTGTGGCAGGCGGGACCCGCGGGATCGACCCGTATCAGCAGCGTGTCCGCATCGCAATCCGCGATGATCTCGATGATGCGCTGGGTGTTGCCGGATGTCTCGCCCTTGTGCCACAGAGTCTGCCTGCTGCGGCTCCAGAACCAGGTCTCGCCTGATGCGATGCTCCTGGCCAGAGATTCGCGGTTCATGTACGCCAGCATCAGCACCTGACCCGTAGTGGCGTCCTGGACGATGGCGGGCACGAGTCCTCGGTCATCCCAGACCAGTGCCTCCGGTAGCGCGTTGAGGGTGTGCTCTGGCATGGGTCCTCCTAACTCCGGATCGGCAGCCCGCGCTCAATGAGATAGGCTTTGATCTCTGATACGGACAGCTCGCGAAAATGGAACAGAGATGCCGCCAGTGCCGCGCTGGCGCCGCCCTCGGTAAGCGCCTCGTAAAAGTGCTCCTTTGTGCCGGCCCCGCCTGATGCGATCACCGGGATGGACACGGCATCGGCGACAGCGCGGGTAACCGCCAGATCATAGCCGTTCTTGGTGCCATCGCGGTCCATGCTGGTGAGCAGGATCTCGCCGGCGCCGCGTTCCTGTGCTTCACGGGCCCAGGCCACGGCTTCCAGGCCGGTGGGCACCCGGCCGCCGTTGATGTACACCTGGTGTGAGCCATCGGCTTCGGTCTTGACGTCGATCGCCACCACGATGCACTGCGAGCCAAAGCGTTTGGCGCCCTCGCCGATCAGGTCGGGCGTCCGCACCGCGGCGCTGTTGATCAACGTCTTGTCGGCGCCCGCCAGCAACACGCTGCGCAGATCTTCCACCGTGCGTAGACCACCGCCCACGGTAAAGGGGATCGTGACCGCATCGGCGACCTTGCGCACCATATCGATCACGATGTCACGGGCCTCGTGCGATGCCGTAATGTCCAGAAACGCCAGTTCGTCAGCGCGCTCCTCGCTATAGATCAGTGCCTGCTCCACTGGATCGCCTGCGTCTCGCAGAGACACAAAGTTGATCCCTTTGACCACGCGGCCGTTCATCACGTCCAGGCAGGGAATAATGCGCTTAGCTAACATGCTCATCTCCTCTTGCGATACTCAACGCCTGAGCCAGTTCGATCGTGCCGCGGTACAGGGCCATCCCGATGATGACGCCATCGATGCCTTCACTGCGGTGCGCGACGAGCGCCTCGATGTCGGCAATGGAGGCGACTCCTCCCGAGGCGGTAATGCTCAATCCGGTCTCTCGCGCCAGCTCGCGTGTGGCATCGAGATTGACGCCCGTCAGCATCCCATCCCGTGCGACATCTGTGTACACCAGCCGTGCCACGCCCAGTCTCGCCATGCGGCGCCCCAGCGTCAGGGCATCGATTTGCGTGACGTCTCGCCAGCCACGGATGGCCACGCGGCCGTTACGGGCATCAATCCCCACGGCCACCTGATCGGGAGAGACCCGCATCAGCGTCTCCACGACGACTTCGGGCTGGGAGACCGCTACCGTTCCCAGCACAACCCTGCTTACGCCGGCTGCCAGCAGGGCGAGGACATCCTTGGTGGAGCGCACCCCCCCGCCGAACTGCACCGGCACGTCGACCGCAGACAGTATTCGCTCCAGCGCCAGCACATTCTCCAAAGCCCGGTCGCCCAGGGCACCGTCGAGGTTGACAACGTGCAGCCACTCGGCCCCCTCGGCGACCCAGCGCCGGGCGGCGTCGACGGGATCGTCGGCAAAGACGATCTCCGCATCGGGGAGCCCCTGTTGCAGCCGGACGCATCGACCATGACGCAGGTCGATGGCAGGGTAGATGATCATGCTTGCTCCTCGGGCTGACTGCTGCCCTCGCCGGCCAACGACAGCCAGTTCCGCAGGATGCGCGCCCCTACGTCCTGACTCTTTTCGGGGTGAAACTGGATGCCATAGAGACGATCTCGCGAGACAATCGAGGCAAACGGCAGACCATAGTCTGTGGTCGCGGCTACCACGCTGGCGTCGCTCGGCGCGACGTAATAGGAATGCACGAAATAGGCATAGCTGTGATCGGGCACGTCCGCAAAGAGGTCGATCGGCCGCGTCTGGTTGATCTGGTTCCAGCCCATGTGAGGTACCGTCAGGTCCTCAGCAAAGCGGCGCACGGTGCCCTCCAGAACCGCGAGGCCGCGATGGGCGCCCATCTCTTCACTCGTCTCGAAAAGGAGCTGCAGGCCGAGGCAGATCCCCAAAAAGGGGCGGCCGCCGTCGATCGCCCACCGCAGCGGATCGACCAACCCCAGCGTGCGCAGCCGGTCCATGGCATCGCCAAAGGCTCCGACACCGGGCAGTACCAGAGCCTCTGCCCGGGCTACGAGTGCTGGATCGCTCGTCACAAGGGGGGCAACGCCCAGACGCCGGAACGCCATCTCGACATTGCGCAGGTTGCCCATGCCGTAATCGATGATAGCCAGCATGTTACAGGCTCCCCTTGGTCGAGGGTATGCCCGTCTGGCGGGGGTCCATGCTGACGGCCTGGCGCAGCGCGCGCCCCAAACCCTTGAAGATAGCCTCGATGATGTGGTGGGTGTTCATGCCGTGCAGCAGCTTGATATGCAGCGTCATTCCGGCGTTGCCGGCCAGTGCGCGCAGGAACTCGGGCACCAGCTCGGTGTCAAAGGTGCCCACGCGGCTCGAGGGCAGGGCGACGTCATAGACCAGTAGCCCCCGCCCGGAAAAGTCCAGCGCTACGAGCACCAGCGCCTCGTCCATTGGCATGAGCTGCGATCCATAGCGTGCGATCCCACGTTTGTCACCCAGTGCCGCGGCCAGCGCCTGACCCAGCAGGATGCCTGCATCCTCAACAGTGTGATGATCGTCGATCTCGGTATCGCCATGTGCCGTCAGGTCGAGGTCGATCATTCCATGCGCGGCAACATGGCTCAACATGTGGTCCAGAAAGGGCACCCCGCTGTCACAGTGCCACTGCCCCTGGCCGTCAAGGTTGAGGGCTATCGCGACATCGGTTTCACGCGTCTTGCGGCTCTGGCTCACCGCGCGAGCTGCTGGCATTATTACCCTCCTATAGGGGCGTGTTCGAGCCCCTGTCTGCAAGAAAGGTCTCCAGTGCAGAGGCGATCACCTGGTTCTGCTCGGGCGTACCGATCGAGATGCGCACGCACTGCTCGAGGCCGCCGCTCCCATAGTACCGCAGCAGGATGCCGCGCTGTTCCATATAGTCGCGAAGCTCAGCGAGAGTGCCTCGTTCGAGCCGGCACAGGATATAGTTCGCCTGGCTGGGGTAGGCCCGCACACCCGGCATGTGCGCCAGTTTCTCGTACAGCGCGTCGCAATCCTGGACGATGGCCCGGACGCGCTCCAGCGTCGCGTCCACATCTTCCAGCGTGGCCAGCGCGGCGGCCTGTGCAGGGCCGTTGACATTGTATGGCGATTTGAGCTTGAGCAGGGCGGGCATCAGGGCGGCGGGAATGACGCCGTATCCCACACGCAGCCCTGCCAGCCCGGCCCACTTGCTAAAGGTGCGCAGCACGATCAGGTTGGGATGCTGCGGCACCCAGGAGGCGCGGGAGGCGCCGGCGAACTCGACATACGCTTCATCCAGCACTACCAGCAATGGCAGGGCCAGCAGCCGCTCCAGGGTGTCAGCGGGCAAAAGCCGCCCATCCGGGTTGTTGGGCGAAGCCGCGAACAGCACCCGCGGGCGCGGATCGCGGGCGCACAGCGCTGTGATCGCGTCGATATCGACGGCATAGCCGGCATCACGGGGCATCTCCACTACGCGCATGTCATTGGTGGTGCCGTAAAAGGCATACATGCCAAAAGTGGGCGGGCAGTCGATGACCTCGCCGATCCCCTTACCTTCGGCATCGGGCCGGAAGAGCCTCAGGATCAGGTCGATCAACTCGTCGGAGCCGTTCCCCACCAGGATATGCCCGGCCGGCACGCCCACATAGTCAGCGATGCGCTCCGCCAGTCGCCGGCTGATCGGATCGGGGTAGCGATGGTACTGATCGAAATCGTGCAGCACCTCCAGGGCGTGGGGCGTCGGCCCGTAGGGATTCTCGTTGGCATCGGCCTTGATGAGAGACCCGACGGGCATCCCGAGCCGCAGCGCTGTCTCGGCCAGAGGCTCCGGTGCGTATTCCTGGAGTCCTTTGACGCGGTCCCCGATGAGTTCCGCAGGGAGTAGTATGTCGTTCTGCTGTTGTGCCATGTTATGCCATTCCTCCGGTATCTGGAGCCAGGCGCGCGCGCACGGCTGCGGCGTGCGCTGTCAGTTCCTCAGTCTCTGCGAGAGCGATGGCCGCCTGGCTGATCCTGCCGGACTCACTGGCGCTGACGCCAAAGACACTGGTGATCTTGCAGAAATCCCACAGGTTGACCGGCGAGGAAAAACGCGCGGTCTGGCCGGTGGGCATGATGTGGCTGGGTCCGACGACATAGTCGCCCAGCGCCTCGGACGAGTATTCGCCCACAAAGACGCCGCCAGCGTGCCGCACGCGGCCCACAAGTGACCAGGGATCGGCGGTCAACAGACACAGGTGCTCTGGCGCGTATTCGTTTGCCAGGTCCAGGGCCTCGTCCACGCTCTCGACCACGGCGATACCCCCACGCGCACGCAGCGACGTCAGGATGACCTCCACACGGTCCAGTGTGGCGAGCTGCACGGCTACCTGCTCTCGAACGCGTTCAGCCATATCGGCGCTGGGTGTCAGCAGGATGGCAGAGGCCAGCGGGTCGTGCTCAGACTGGGCCAGCAGGTCCGCCGCGACCCAGGCCGGGTTGGCAGTGCTATCGGCGATCAGCAGCGTCTCAGTTGGGCCGGGAAGCGCATCGATGCCTACACGCCCATAGACCCGGCGTTTGGCCAGCACGACAAAGATATTTCCCGGCCCCATGATCTTGTCCACGCGGGGCACAGATGTGGTGCCATAGGCCAGGGCGCCGATCGCCTGCGCGCCGCCCATGGCATAGACCTCGCTGGCGCCGGCGACGCGGGCGGCCGCGAGAATCGTGTCGTTCAGGCGGCCCGCGCGCGGCGGCGTGGCGATGACGATCTCTCGCACACCCGCAACGCCGGCGGGGATGGCGGCCATCAACAGGGAGGATGGATAGGCGGCGCGCCCGTTAGGCGCATAGATCCCTACCCGGTCCAGCGGGCGGATGATCTGGCCCAGGCCGCCTCCCGACTCGTCCCAGGCCATCCAGGACTGGTGCGGTTGCCGCTCGTAAAAGGCGCGGATGCGTGCCGCGGAGAGCTCCAGGGCCTCGCGGATGCTGGCGGGCGTGGAATCCCAGGCCTGTTCAATGCGTTCAGCCGGTACGCGGAGCGCCGTGTCTGTTGCTCCGTCGAGCAAGGCGGAGTAGCGCAGCACCGCAGCGTCTCCCTCGCGCGCAACGTCGCCGAGAATGCGCGCCACCACCTGGTCGGGCGTGAGCGGTTCGCCGAACAGGTGCTCGATCGACCGGGCGAGCTCGGGCGAGGGCGCATACTCGTCCAGAGGCTGCCGCGCCAGCAGCGTCTGGCGGGCCGCTCCGGCGCCATACACGATACGGACGATCTCCTCAGCGTTCACTGGCGTTCCTTTCGACTCGGCACTGCGGCCGAGAGCCTGCCAATGATCTCGCGGATCTCCCCAGAACGTAACTTGTGCGCTGCGCGGTTGACGATAAGGGTGGCTTCGGATTCCAAAATTGTGTCCAGTTCGACCAGCCCGTTTTCGCGCAGCGTCCGGCCGCTCTCAACCAGGTCGACAATCAGATCCGCCAGGCCCACGATTGGGGCCAGCTCGATCGACCCGCTGAGGTATATGATCTCAGCCGAGAGGTCGCGCTGGGCAAAGTACTGCTGCGCCAGGCGTGGGTACTTGCTCGCCACGCGCAGGTAGGGCTCCAGCCGGAGGTCGCGCCCGCGCCAGCTGACCGGTCCCGCCAGGGCCAGGTGGCAGCGTCCGATGCCCAGGCTCAGCGGCTCGTACACGTCGTGGTCGCCCTCGCGCACCGTGTCCGTGCCGGCTATCCCCAGCGCGGCAGCACCGTACTCGACATAGGTCGGCACGTCCGATGGTTTGGCCAGCAGAAAACGCAGCCTGCCCGTGAGATCGGGAAAGATCAGGCTGCGCCCGCCGTCAGACTCGGCCGGGTAGCCTGCCTCGCGAAAGATATCCAGCACCTTATCCTGCATGCGGCCTTTGGGCAACGCGACCGTCAGCGGCTCCACTGGTCTACCTCCTGCTCCAGCTGCGACAGGTCCATCTCGCGCTCCGTGTCGTCCTGCTGAATCGTTACGCGGCCGTTCGCGAGGGTATCTATGATGCGGGCTGCCTGCCGCCGGCGCGCATATTCAAGCAGCGCTGGCCCGTGCCGGTCCAGCACGTCCACCTCGAGCCTCAGGCCCCGTGTGCGCGCCTTGGCGATCGCGCGATACACGCCAGCAGGGAGCCCGCTCGAGAACAGCGCGTCCAGGTGCAGGTCCGCGGAAGCCGACGAGACCAGCATGGCCCGCTCGATGCCGAGCGCAAAGCCTACGGCGGGCGTGGTCGGCCCAAAGCGCGCGATCAGATCGTCGTAGCGGCCGCCGCTGCACAGATGCAGACCCAGTCCGTGGGCATAGCCACGAAAAGCGATGCCGGTGTAGTAGGCCATGGATCGGACCTCGCCCAGATCCAGTAGAACGTGTTCGGCCACGCCCTGCGCCACCAGACAGGCATACACTCGTTCGAGATATCCGATGGCCTGGCGAGCCTCGGCGTTGATGGCGAGGTCCCTTGCCGTATCCAACACCTCAGCGCCACCGTAGAGGTGCGGCAGAGCTGTAATCAGCCGGGCTGCAGCGCCAGTGACGCCCAGGTCCTTGAGGATGCGCTCGACCTCGAGGTCATTCTTGCGCCCGATGGCCTGCTCGAGGGCATCCTGACCCTCTCCCCGCGCTGCGCGGTCGCTCAGGGCGGCTCGCAGGTAGGCGACCTGACCCAGATTGATCTGGAAATCGGCAATGCCCAGGGCCTGCAGGGCGGCAATGGCCAGCGAGATGACCTCGGCGTCGGCCTCGGGGGTGGACGCGCCGATCAGCTCGACACCTGCCTGGGTGAACTCGTGGCGCTGGCCCGCCTGGGGCTTTTCGTAACGGAACACACTCCCCGAGTAGGAAAAGCGCAGCGGCAGCGGGCTGTCATACAGCCGGGTGCCCACCAGCCGCGCGGTGAGGGGCGTCATGTCAGCGCGCAGGGCGATGATGTTGCCTTCCCGATCGAAAAAGCGGAACATCTGGCGCTGCAGCTCCGTCGAAGCCCCGGCCGACAGGCTCTCATAGTAGCCAAAGGTCGGCAGGATAATGCGCCGGTAGCCCCAGCGCTCAAAAGTGTCGTGCAACCGGGCTTCGAGCGCGGTCTTGATCGCGGCCTGTTCATCGTACAGCTCGTTCAACCCGTGCGGGCGCAGACGCCTCAGTTGGTCGCTCATTATCCTGCCTGTGATCCTTATCCCGCCAGCGTACCTGACACAACAAACAAAAAAGACCAGTTCCTGGGAACTAGTCTCCGTTGCGGCGAGCTGTTCTGGCGCTGCCTCGGTGCAGCAAACAACTCACCTATCGTTTATGATGGTGATGATAGAGCTCTCGCGCCGGGACGACTGCGACTCGAAACATGACTCCAACTCCTGTATCGCTGCAAAGATAATAGCATAGCGAGTGGCGGGCGTCAACTTGGCACGGGCAGCGCACAGAGTGCTGATAGACTTGACGTTCGTGCATGACGCCGGTAGAATAGGACTGCAATTGTCCGCTTTTTATTGTTTGGGGGACAGAGATGAAGATGTACACCCGTCGGGCGCTTGTTCGAATGACGGCAGGGCTGGGTATCGGGCTGGCTGCCAATGCCTGCGCTGCCCCTGTGCCGGATGACGTGTCGGTCACCGCTGCGGCTACGCAGGCCGCTGCTCCATCTCTGCCTTCTTCCACCAGGCCCGTGACCCGGGTGCCAACCACGGGCTCTGTCAGGGCGACGGCAACGTTTCCAGCGGCCGTCTCCGAGCCCGCTTCCGTGGTTGCACATCCGCCGACGCCCACCCCGGCCCCGCCGGGTGCTGCCGATCTCGCCGTGATACACAGCGAGAATGCTGAGGCGGCCGTGCGGCGTGCGATGGAGGCGCTGGGCGGCATCCAGCGTTTTGTGCAGCCCGGGTATGACGTGATTATCAAGCCCAACATCTGCAACGCCAATCATGGCCCCGAGTATGCCTCGACGACCAACCCGGTTGTGGTAGCCGCGCTGGTGCGTCTGTGTCTTGAAGCGGGAGCCAGCAGGGTGCGCGTGATGGACAACCCGTTCGCCGGGAGTGCCCAACAGGCGTATGTGACCTCTCAGATTGGGGCTGCAGTCGAGGCGGCCGGTGGCGAGATGGAGATCATGGCCCCGCACCGGTTTGTCGATGCGGATATCCCCGGGGGGCGCGACATCACCTCCTGGCGGTTCTACAAGCCCATTCTGGACGCCGATCTGGTGATCAACGTCCCCATCGCCAAGCATCACGGGCTGGCCCGGCTCACGCTGGGCGGAAAGAACATGATGGGATGCATCGAGGATCGTGGCGGCATCCACCGCAACCTCGGGCAGCGCATCGCCGATCTTGTCTCGCGGGTGAGCCCGCAGCTCACCGTGATCGACGCGACGCGCATTTTGTTGGCCAACGGGCCCACAGGCGGCAGCCTGGACGATGTGCTGGTCGCCAACACGATCATTGCATCGCAGGATATTGTGGCTGCCGATGCCTGGGCAACCTCGCTCTTTGGCCGCAAGCCAGAGGACATCGGGTACATTGTGGCAGCACACGAGATGGGGCTGGGGACGATGGATCTGAGCACGCTCAACGTCGTTGAGCAGACGATCTAGCCAATGACAGCAAAGGGCTGGCGCCGGGCGCGGCGAGCGGTTCAGATCCTGTCGTTCAGCCTGTTCACGCTAATGGTGCTGTGGACGGCGACCCGCCCTGCTACTGCGTGGACGGCAACGGGGCTGGTCCGGCTGGACCCCCTGTCCGGGATCGCGGCTATGCTGGCCTCCCGGCGCTTTGTCGTTGCCTTTGTCCCCGGACTGGTGCTGTTGGCACTGGCTCTGGTCGCCGGCCGGTTCTGGTGCGGTTGGCTGTGCCCGCTGGGGAGCCTGATCGAGTGGACCTCGCCGCGCAAGGGTGGTAACGCGGTCCCCCGCCGGTGGCACGGTGTCAAGTACGGCTTGCTTCTGTTGACCCTCTTTGCCGCGCTGCTTGGATCGCTCTCGCTCCTCTTGCTGGATCCCATCACGATCTTTGTGCGGACGGTCACGGTTGCCGTGCAGCCGGCGTTGCAGTGGCTTGTCACGCGCCTGCAGGAAGGGCTCTATCGCACCGAGGTGTTTGCCGGGGTCGCCGATGCGCTGGATAGCCTGCTGCGCCCCGCCGTGCTCAGCTACAAGCAGCCCTACTGGCAGGGAGTGTGGCCTGCGGCATTGCTGTTTGCGAGTGTGCTTGGCCTCAGCCGCCTCGCCCCGCGCTTCTGGTGCCGCTACCTGTGTCCGCTGGGCGCGCTGCTGGGTCTGGCATCCAAGGCATCCTGGCTCAAGCGCCGGGTCAATGACTCCTGTGTGTCCTGTGGTGCCTGCCAGCGCGGGTGCCAGATGGACGCGATCGATCCATCACGGGATTATGCCAGCGATGCCGGCGAGTGTATCCAGTGCCTGGACTGTCTGGGCGATTGCCCTGCCGGTGCGATCGGCTTTCAGGGGACCCGGTCAATCGATCGGGGCTGGGCGTACGACCCAGGCCGCCGTACGGTGGTGAGTATGCTGGGCGCAAGCCTGGCGGGCGTGGCGCTGGCGAACGTCACCAGCGATGTCCATCACCTGGCAAATGGGCAATTGCGCCCGCCCGGCGCCACCGAGGAGGATCTCCTGACGGCCTGCGTGCGCTGCGGAACCTGCTTGCGCGCCTGCCCGACACATGGCCTGCAAATGAGCCTGGGAGAAGGCGGACTGGTCGCCATCGGATCGCCCATCCTGGTGCCGCGACTGGGCCACTGCGACTATACCTGCACTGCCTGTGGCACGGTCTGTCCCACGGGCGCGATACCGAGACTGCAGTTGGAGGATAAGCGACTGACGGTCATCGGCAAGGCGTATGTGGACGAAAGCCTGTGCCTGGCGTGGTCGGGACGGGTTCCCTGTATCGTCTGCGAGGAGATGTGTCCGCTGCCGGAAAAGGCGATCACACTCGTCGATGTGAAGGCGCAGGGGTCTGCGTGGGCGGGGCAGATGCTGCAGGCGCCGGTGGTGAACCACGAGCTGTGCATCGGCTGCGGGCTGTGCGAGAACCGCTGCCCTGTGGTCGGAGAGGCGGCGATCCGGGTGCGCGTGGAGCCGCTGGGCTAGAGCACCGCGAGATATGCAACTGGGACCGGGAGCAGAAGGGGAACCCCCTCCGCTCCCGGTTCTCTCTGTCAGCTGCGGATTTCGGCGTTGTAGGCCTGTCGCAGGGCCTGAACGATCCGGTCGCGCTGACGATTGGCCTGCTCGCTGGTGAGCGTCTTGTCCGGCGAGCGGAACGTCAGGCTATAGGCCAGGCTCTTGCGGCCCTCGCCGATCTGCGCCCCGCAGTAGACATCGAACAGCCGCACGTTCTCCAGCAGGAAACCGCCAGCCTTGCGGATGGCCTCTTCGAGTGCATCCGAGGGCACTGATTGATCCACCACGAGTGCAAGGTCCACGTTGAGCGCAGGCATGCGCGAGACGGGCACAAAGCGCCAGTTGGTATCGGTCGCCTCCAGAATGGCGTCCAGGTCCAGTTCAGCCAGGCAGACTGCTTCCTCGGGCAGTTCGAACTGCTCGCGGACCACCGGGTGCACCTCGCCTATTACCCCGAGGTCGCGCTCGTCCAGCCGGATGGCCGCGACCCGTCCAGGCTGGAAAGTGCCGTGCTCGACGGGCTCATAGCGTGCCCTCTCGATCCCCAGGCGGGCAAACAGCGTCTCCACCACGCCCTTGAGGTCAAAATAGTCATAGTTGGCAGGTTCGTTGTCCAGCCAGGAGCGCTCGGTGCGCGGGCCCGACATCACGATGCTCAATCGCCGGGGTTCCGTCGGGAGCGCCTCGCCAGCCTGCGGCAGGTAGACCCGTGCCATCTCAAAGAGGGCCGCCCGATCCACATTGCGCAGGTTGTTGGCCAGCGTCTCGAGGCTGGTGTTCATCAGCGTCTGCCGTAAAAAGGCGTTCTCGCGGTTCAGCGGGTTCGCGATCTGGATGTACGTCTCCGGGTCAGGCTGAGCGCCACCGGGCGCGAGGGCCGCAATGCTGGACAGACTCGTCATGGAGTAGGTGATGATCTCATTCAGGCCGCAGCCCGCCAGGATGTCGCGCACCCGGTCCTGCAGGCTGACATCGCTGGTGTGGGCCAGCGTCGGCATCTCCTCTGCGATGGTCGTGGAGGGGAGCCGGTCGTATCCGTACATGCGCGCGACCTCTTCGACCAGATCAGCGGGGATGGACACGTCCAGCCGGAAGCTGGGCACAGTCACCTGCACGACCTGAGGATCCTGTCGGTCGATCTCGCAGGCGAAACCCAGCGGGCGCAGCAGGTCGGCGATCTCCGTGGCCGTCGGCGTGATGCCCAGGGCCCGCGCGATGCGCTCCTCGCTGATGCTGAGGTGGACCTCATCCCTCGGGGCGGGATAGACATCGGCGAATCCCTCGGCAATGGTGCCGCCCGCCAACTGGCGCATGAGCTCCGCTGCTCGCCGCAATGCCATGGTGGTGAGCTCTGGATCCACGCCGCGCCCGAAACGCTGCGCCGCCTCGCTGGCGATCTTGAGCGCCGCCGAGGTGCGGCGGATGCTGATGTTGTTGAAATTGGCTGCCTCGAGCAGCACATGGCGTGTGGCATCGGTGACCTCGCTCTCCAGGCCGCCCATCACCCCTGCGACGCCGATCGGCCCGCCGCCGTCGGTGATCATGAGCATATCCGGGCCGAGAGCGTGGTCTACGCCATCCAGCGTGGTCATGCGTTCGTCGTCAACCGCGCGCCGGACGATGATGGCCGGTGGCTCACCGGCCCGCCGAGGCCGCAGCCTGTCATAGTCAAAGGCGTGCAGCGGCTGGCCCAGCTCGAGCATCACATAGTTGGTGATGTCGACCACGTTGCTGATAGGGCGCTGGCCGGCCAGGCGCAGACGGCGCTGCATCCAGAGCGGCGAGGGTCCAATGGTGACGTCGCGGATCAGCGCGGCGCTATAGCGCGGGCACAGGTCCGGGTCGGCGACCTCGATCTCGATCTGTCCGGCGATAGATGGTCCTGTGGCCTGCATCGCGATGGCAGGCGGGTGAAACGTCCCGCCTGTCAGCGCGGCCACTTCGCGGGCCACGCCGAGGATCGAGAAACAGCGGGCCAGATTGGGCGTCAGATCGATCTCCAGCACCGTGTCGCCATAATAGTCGACAAAGGGCATGCCCACGGGGGCGTCGTCGGGAAGCAGCATGATGCCCGTGTGCTCGTCCGAGATCTCGAGCTCCAGCTCGGAGCAGACCATGCCGCAGGACTCGACCCCGCGGATTTTCGAGCGCTTTAGCTTGCTGTACTTGACGCCCTCGGCGTGCCCGTCGCGGAGCGTGACCCCCTCCATGGCGAAAACGACCTTCTGGCCCGAGTCACCCACATGCAGGTTGGGCGCACCCGTCACGACTTCCAGCGGGGCCTCGCCGCCATAGTCGACGGTGACGAGCAGCAGGCGGTCGGCGTTGGGGTGCTGCCGCACCGACACCACCCGGCCCACCACGACCTTGTCGCGATCCCAGGTCTTGCCGATTTCCTCAACCCCGGCGATCTCCAGGCCCGCCAGCGTGATGCGCTCCAGGAGCGCCTCCAGGCTGCAGTCCCAGCTTACAAATTCTCTCAGCCAGCTCAGTGGTACAAGCATTGTATTCTGCCCTCACGATCATGTTCACCAGCGCAACCTTGGCTGGGTAATTGGAATGCAATCGCGTTTCGTCAGGCGCTCGGCTCAGCCGAACTGCTCCAGGAAGCGCACGTCGTCGGCGTATAGGAGCCGGATATCGTTGATCCCGTACTTGAGCAAAGCAAGCCGCTCAGGGCCCATGCCAAAGGCAAAGCCGGTATAGACCTCGGGGTCGTAGCCGCCGTTCCTGAGCACGGTGGGATGCACCATGCCGCCGCCCAGGATCTCGAGCCAGCCCGTGCCCTTGCACAACTGGCAGCCCTTGCCGCCGCAGATGGCGCAGTCCACGTCGCATTCGGCGCTGGGCTCGGTGAAAGGAAAGTAGCTGGCACGAAAGCGCAGCTTGCGCTCCGGGCCAAACATCCGCCGGGCGAAATACTCCAGCACGCCCTTCAGGTCTGCCATAGTGATGTGCCGGCCGATGGCCAGGCCCTCCACTTGATAGAACATGTGCTCGCTCCGAGTCGTCACCTGCTCGTAGCGGTAGCACTTGCCCGGCAGGATCACGCGGAACGGCTCCGGGTGGAACTGCCGCATGGCATGGATCTGACCCGGTGAGGTGTGGGTCCGCAGGACCACGCCGGGTCTGGTGGTATAAAAGGTGCTCCACATATCGCGCGCTGGATGGTCCGGAGGCATGTTCAGCATCTGGAAGTTGGTCGTGTCATCCTCGACCTCACGGGTCTGGAACACGGAAAAGCCCATCTGATTGAAAATGGCATAGATATCGCGCAGCACCTGGGTGATCACGTGGATATGCCCCAGCGATTGTGGCCGGCCGGGCAGGCGCACATCGAGCGCCGAAGCCTGCAGGGCAGCGGCCATCGCTTCGGCTTTGATCGCCGCCTCGCGCTCCTCGTAGGCCGCGGTCAACGCGGCGCGCACCTGGTTGGCGCGCTGTCCCGCGGCGGGTCGCTCCTCAGCCGGCAACTGGCCGATCCCGCGCAGCGCCATCGTCAGTTGGCCAGCCCGGCCGAGATAGGCCTGACGCCAGGCCTCCAGGCTCTCGGGCGAGTGGGCCTGCGCCAGCTCCGCCAGCGCGATCTCCTGCATCTGTATCATATCCAGCATCGTCTCATCCCTCACGCGTTGATCTACAAGTGGAAAACAAAAACAGCCATGACTCCAGGGACGAAGTCATGGCTGCATTCTCCGCGGTGCCACCCTGTTTGGCCCTCGCATGAGGGCCCACTCACTCCGACGGTCACAGGGTTCATTGCCTGTGGCGATCGGCCGCCCCGCTAACGGTGGGCTTCCGGACCGGCCTACACACCCGCCACCAGCGGGCTTCAGCCGTCAGCTCCGGAGCGAACTCGGTGGGCAACCCCGCAAGAGGACTTGCAGTCAGCGATCCTCTCTCCCTGGGAGGAGCCGCTCCACCTAACCTCTCCTTCGCAGCCTTTAGGCTGCTCTATTAGGCAGACTATACCCTGTATGAGCGCCAATGTCAACCGGACGCCATATTCACGGTCGGCCTGGCACCAGTTTGACAACGCACCAGCGCGGGGTACCCTCAAGGGTACACAGCGGGGCATGACGACCGTGTACGCGGAGGTGGTATGACCGACCCGACCAAGACATCCGGTTTCACGTATTCTGAGCGCTATGAAGCGCTGCGCGCCACCAAACTGGCACAAACGCGAGAAAAGCAGCAGGTTGTGGGCTCCATGGACCACGACGACTGGGGCATGATCCTGCCTCCCGAGGAGGAACGCGTCCTGGTGGAGGCGATCAGCGGCTCGGGCATGCCAATCAAGGATGTCCTGCTCAAGAGCTTTGAGCCAGAGCCCAACCATCCTTCGGGAGGATTCTTCGGGCCGGCGGCCGTGGGCCGGAATTTCTGCGCGCTGATGCGCGCGCATCCGGTCTACATCGATCCTGTCGGTTCCCTGGCCGGCGGATACATGGTCAACTTTTCTTCGTACCACCGGGTCAGCCACCCGCCAGAGATGGACTTGCAGGGGCTGCCGGAGCGCATCAACCACTACCAGCTGACGGCGCCGCTCTTTGGCCAGCAGCACTTTTGCCAGGATATGCAGATCGGCCTGGATCTCGGTAATGGCGGCTTACTCGAGAAAGTGCGGCACTATCGGGATCAGAACGCTCCGGAGCATGCCGATTTCTATGAGGGGCTTGAGGCGGTGCTGCTGGGCCTGCAAGACTGGATCGGTCGCACAGCTCAGGCGGCGTACGACATGGCGGCCCGAGAGGAGCGCGCGGAGCTCCGGCAGAACCTGCTTGAGATGGCAGACATGAACGCCTGGCTGGTGGAGGGCCCGCCGCGCACCTACCGCGAGGCCTGTCAGTGGATCCTCTGGTATCTGATCATGGCGCGCATGTACAACGGCAGCGGCTCGGGCGGGCGGCTGGATGTGCTGCTGACGCCCTACTATGAGCGGGACGTGGCGGCAGGTATTTTGACCGACGAAGAGGCCGAGTTTCACATCGCCAATGTGCTGTTGCGGGACACCACCTACCTGCAGCTGGGCGGGCCAGACGCGACGGGCCGCGATGTCACCAACCGTGTCTCGTACATCATTCTCGAGGCGGCGCACAAGCTGCGCATCCCCACTAACGTGGGCGTCTCGGTGGGGCCCGAGGCGGATCCGGGGCTCCTGCGGCGCGGCGTGGAGATCCAGTTCGAGGACAGGGCCGGCACGCCCAAGTTTCTCGGCACTGGGAACATCGTCCAGGGGTTTTGCCGTAACGGGATATCTGAAGAGACAGCGCGCCAGCGCGCCTATGCCGGTTGCCACTGGTTCGCGATCCCCGGCCGCGAGTACTGCCTCAACGACTGTGCCAAGATTAACCTGGGGCGCGTGTTCGAGCTGGCCTTTGAGGACGTCATGGACGGCGCGGCGGGAGAGCCGGGCCTGACGGCCCTATGGGACCGCTTTGTCTGGCATGTCGAGCAGGCCGTGGCCGTCATGGCCGACGTGTACGACTTTCACGTTGAGCACAAGCACCTGGTGTTTCCCGAGTTGGCGCTGGACCTTTGCTGCCATGGACCCATCGAGAAGGGGCTCGACGCCTCGCACGGCGGCGTGGAGTATGTGAACTTTGGCCTGGACGCCGCGGCCCTGGCCACGGTGGCGGACTCGTTCGCGGCCATCGAGCAGCGTGTAGAGCAGGAGAGGCGCCTGACCTGGCAGCAGCTGGGCGAACTGATCGCTTCGGATTGGGCCGGGCCCGACGGCGAGCAGGCGCGTTTGATGATGCACAGCATTGCGAGGTTCGGCAGCGGCGGGTCGCGGGCCGATGACTGGGCCGTGCGGGTGACGCAGGCCTTTGTGGATGCCGTCAAGGCTCGGCCGACGCCCGCAGGGTACAACATGATCCCGGGACACTTTTCCTGGGCGAACACCATTCCCATGGGCAAGGTGCTGGGCGCCACGCCCAACGGCCGACATGCCGGCGATCCCATCTCGCACGGTGCCAATCCGGATCCCGGTTTCCGACGCGACGGCGCCCCCAGCGCTATGGCGACCGCCATCGCCAGCGTGCAGTGCGGCTGGGGCAACTCTTCTCCCATGCAGATCGAGCTGGACCCGGGCCTGGGTCGCGATGAGGGCGGAGTGGACAACGTCTGTGACCTGATCAGGACGCATATCGATCTGGGTGGCACGCAGATCAATCTCAACGTCCTCGATGCAGAAAAGGTGCTCGAAGCGCACAAGGATCCGAGCCTTTATCCGGATCTGGTTGTGCGCGTGACGGGGTTCAGCGCCTACTTTGCGAGCCTCTCGCCGCAGTTCCGGCAGCTGGTAGTGGACCGGATCATCCGCGAGAGCTAATGCGGCCGGCCAGTGATAGCACAAACGGGAGGGGTAAGTGACCCTCCCGTTTCTGGCATATCACGCAGTCAGTCTAGCGCACTAGTCCAGCGCATCTTCTGGCAGGCCCACTGGCAGCGGGGCAGGCCGTTCCATCGTCGTGATGGTCATATAGTACGACGAGGACTCGCTCGACTCGAGAAAGCCATTCATAAGGTCAAGCACGTGATAGGCCTGGCGTCCGGTGGCGCGGTGCGGCCGGTTGTTCAGGATGGCGTAGGCCATATCCACCACGCCGATGCCCCACATGTTTACCCGGTCAGAGTGGCCGTGGGTCAGCGGGACATCCTCAAACTCACGCTTGCCGGCGTGGGCGATCGCGACGGGTCCGCCCAGCGTGTTGGGGTCGGGCACGCTCAGCGTGGCCTCGGTGCCATAGATCTCGATCCGGGGCAGCTGCGAATGCCAGGTCGCAAAGGTGGTGATGATGGTGCCGATGGCGCCGTTGGCGAACTCCAGCAGGCCGGTGACATGGTCCGGCGTCTCGACGATGATCTTTTCGCCGTACTTGGGCTGGCTGGTGATGGTCCGCTCGCCGATCTGGATCCCCGCCAGTCCCGAGATGCGCTTGACCGGGCCGAGGAGGGTGGTCAGGGCGGTGAGGTAGTAGGGGCCCATGTCAAACATCGGGCCCGCTCCGACCTTGTAGTAATAGGCTGGATCGGGGTGCCAGCTTTCGTGGCCGTGCCCCATCATAAAGGCCGAGGCGGCCACAGGTCGGCCGATGGCACCGTCATCGATCAGCTTGCGGCAGGTCTGCAAGCCGCCCCCCAGGAACGTGCCCGGGGCGCTACCGACGCGCAGCCCTTTTTCCGCCGCGAACGCCAGCACTCTGGCTCCGTCCTCGCGGGCAACCGCCAGCGGTTTCTCTGTGTAGACGTTCTTGCCCGCCTCCAGTGCAGCAAGGTTGACCGGCGTATGGGACTGGGGCGTTGTCAGGTTGACGACGATCTGGATCTCGGGGTCGGCCAATAGCTCCTCCATCGTACAGCCGCGGCCCACACCGAATTCTTCCGCGCGCGCCGCGGCACGCTCGGGGAACATGTCCGCCAGCGCCACGCAGTCGAGCACCGGAAATGCCTTGACCGTGCGCAGATAGGCTGCGCTGATGTTGCCGCAACCAATGATACCAATCTTGACTCTGTCCATCGCTCTCCTCTCCTTCTATCGCTTTTTTTCTTTTTTTCTTCGTGATGCCGCGGTTCTATTCCTGGCGGATATGCACCTGGCCGACAAGTCCCCAGGGCTTGAGCACATAGTCGGGTGTATAGGTCTTGTCGGTGCGCCTGAAGGAGCGCCAGTCCGTCCAGGCCTCGCGCCCTGGCGCCAGGTGCAGCGGTCCGAGCATGTTGCGCGGGCTGGTGACCACCTGGATGTCAACGGCGTTTTCACCCTCGTGCAGCGCCTCAGTGATGTCCAGGCCATTGGCCGAGACCCAGGGGATGTGCCCGGCCAACTCTCCGTTGACGCTAACGGTCACATGGACCGCTTCGTACTCGCCGAGGTACAGGCGCACCCGCTTGCCCTCGAGAGGCTGATAGTCGTAGCTGCCGTGGTAGACCATCGCGCCTGCATAGTGCGGGTAACCCTGTGTTGTCCAGTCGCCAAAATGCAATTCGGCTGGTTCGGCGATGATCGCGCGATCGATGCTCACGCCCAGGTCGCCCAGAAGGAAGATATCCTCCAGCTCCATGTGATTGGTATAACGGCAACGGAGCTCCAGCGCGTTCTTGCCTTTGCGGAGGCTGGGCAGCAATACCGTGTGCATGTTCTGGTCGAGGTACCAGCCGGTGACGGTATTGTTCACAGTCTCGCCGTTCAGCAGGATGTCGAACTGGTCGGCGCCCTCGACCAGCAGGCTCACCGGCCCGCTGGGCACGACCTGCACGTCAAAGGCAAAGCGCAGCGCTGCCTCGGCACCGTCGTTCGGGTGGGGCTGGATGGCCCACTTGTAACGCTGCGGCAGCCCGTTGTAGTAGTTGGGGCGCATGCCAAGGGCGCTGCGGATCGCATCCTGAGCGCGCCAGACCTCCATGGTTTCCGACCAGGGGCTGCCCTTGAGGCTGTACTGGCACATGTCCAGCGTGAGGATGTTGGGATCGGTGCGGGTGAACGGGCAACTGGGGCCGATGAACTGTGTGTTGAGCGCCGTGCGCAGGGTGCGATAGTGCACCGGCTCCGCCCGCCGGGGACCGGGCGTGAGCGCGCCCGCCGGATCGATGACAAAGATGCGCGAGCCCGCCGGACCCAGGTGCGTGGCAAAGCGCACACTGCCCTCTTGAGATCCGTCGGCACCGAGTTCGGTGATCTGGCCGGTGAGCGGATCCCACTCCTCCAGCCGGCCCTTGCCCTGCAGCGTGACCTCGAGGTCGTAGCCGTTGCAGCGGTCGCCATTGAACAAAAAGTAAGCATTCCGTCCGCCAGAGGCCCGTTGCATATAGAGCACCGAGGCCGCCTCCTGTCCCCTGGTCGTACGCAGGCTCACTCGCCGGGGCACGCTCGCCTCCAGTGCCGATTGCAGCTCCTTGCGATCCGGGATGCGCACCACATTGCGATGCTGCCACAGCGCACGGATGCGCTCGCTGGGTTCGGCCTCGACCATCGCCGGCGGCTCGCCCACGACGATCACACGCCCGCCATTGTCCAGCAGGCTCTCCAGCAGCGTCATCGTGGAGCTCAGTAGCGTCCGGGTTTCCTCCGGAATGACCACGACACGATAAGCCCGCCGTCCCACCCAGAGCTCATGTCCCTGGATGCGCGATTCCTCGGCCATGATTTGCTCGTCGCCGAGATCGCAATCATAGTGCGTGGCCAGCAGCGCCTCCAGGAAGGCGTTGAGACGCTCTCCGTACAGGTTGGCCCGCATGGTCTGTTCTTCACCCTCGCCCATCATCGCCCATACGGTGGCGATGGGGTGAATCATGAGGACGTCGCGTACGGCCTCGCCCTCTGTCAGGACGCGGCCTACTCGCGCGAAATAGTCTTCGACGACGCCGTTGTAGGGCCACCAGGTGGTGTTGTAGCTAAAGGCCGGGGGATAGTCGCGCTTGCGGCAGCCCCGCAAGGTGTAGAGCGCCAGATGCTGGCAGCGCAGGTTTACCCCCAGCGCATACTGCCAGTCGCCGACCCACTTTTGCCCCTCAAAGGTAAACTCCCAGCTGGTGCACCCATAGAGTTCCGACAGCACGCGCTTGCGCCCGAGTTGGCTCGCGACGCTGGAGCACTGCTTGATCGTGAGCACCTCATGGTTCTGCTCGGTGAGCATGTCGATGCCGGGTACATGCTGGTAACGGTAGTGAGGCATGATGGCGCCGCCACGGATGGTGGCGGTGCCCAGGTCGTTCTCGTTCAAATAGTGCCCGGTAAAGGCGAGGCCGTGCTTTTCACACCACTCGCCCAGTTGCTTGCTGTAGGCCTCGGTGAACCGCTGGCTGATCGTGTACCAGTAATCATGCCGTGCTTTGGCCGATGACTCACCGTCCAGGAAAAGCCAGGGCAGCGTGTCCAGCAGGTCGCGCCCGCGGCGCTCGGCGTAGAACGCCGGCAGGCCATCGGTCCAGGGCAGGGCGGGGCGCCCTGAACGGACCTGGACGGCGAACACGTTGGGCTCGTCGGTAAAGATGCCCGGCACCGCTTTGCCAAAGGCGTGACCGACCTCGCGATAGTAAACCTCATAGGTGGTGTCGATGAAACAGCGTACGGCATCCGGGTTCAGGTTGTCTGCGTAGGTGTCCTGGTTGAACCACTCGCTCGGGCCGGAGATCTCCCGCCTAAAGATCAGATAGACCTGGCCCTCACCGAGCGTTCCGGGCTCGCCAGGATCGACCCGTTCGGCTGCGACGATGGTGCGCCCGTCCAGCCTGGCGCGAAACAGCGCTAGCAGGTCATCACCCGTGGTCGGTGCCTCGCTGATCTCCAGGGTCACCATCTTGGCCCGGAAGGCGTCTCCGCCCGCCGCAGGCACGAGCCCCCCCGCAGCCCCCGAGGGCCAGCGATCCTCGTCATACAGCCAGGCGCCCATCCCTTCCTCTTCGGCCACGCGCACCGTCTCGCGGATGCACTCGAGCCACTCGGGGCCCATGTAGACGGTCTCGAGGCCGTCCCGCGAGTGCATGAAAAAGCCGCCCATGCCATGGGCCTTCATGTCTCTGGCCTGCCGGGCCAGTTCCTGCGGGTCGAGGCGATCGTTCCACGACCAGAACGGAGCGCCTCGCAGGTCCCGTCCCGGGTTGGTGAACTCTTGCCGTAGCTTGTCCATCATAGTCTCTCTTTTCTCGCCGCTGCTCACGGTTCGGCGATCACCGGGTTGCTTAAGGTGCCAATCCCTTCAATCTCGATCTCGACCGTGTCACCAGGTTTCAGAAACACGGGCGGTCTGCGCGCAAAGCCGACGCCCGAAGGCGTGCCCGTCATGATCACCGTGCCGGGCAGCAGGGTCATGGCATCGGACAGATACGAGATCAACTCGCGGCAGGAAAAGATCAGGTCTGCCGTGTTCGAATCCTGCATCACCTGACCGTTGAGTCGCGTCATCACACGTACATTGTCTGGATCGAGGTCGGTCTCGATCCACGGACCCAGGGGTGCGAAGGTGTCAAAGGATTTGCCGCGGGCCCACTGCGCATCCAGCCGCGTCTGGCAATCTCGGGCGCTGACGTCGTTGCCGCAAGTATAGCCCAGCACATAGTCCAGGGCCTCCTCCGCGGACACATGCTTGGCGCGCTTGCCGATCACCATAACCAACTCGCACTCGTAATCGACCTCGTCCGGCGCCATTGTCGGGAGCATGATGGGATCGCCGGGGCCGCAGACGGCGGTAGTGGTCTTGAAAAAGATGACGGGGCGCTCGGGGATGGCCATCTGGCTCTCGATGGCATGTTTGCGATAGTTCAGGCCAATGGCGATGACATTAGGGGGTGCCACAGGCGCCAGCAAGCGCACCTGGCCGAGCGGGACGGTGATCTCGGTAGGCGCCCACTGGCCAAAGATATCGCCCTGAATGAGCCGCACGATGTCCTCGCCTTCCAGCAGCCCATAGTGGACGGTATCCTGATAGTTCAAGCGCGCGATTCTAGCCATCGATACAAGACCTCCAAAGCAGGTTAGAGCATGAGCGCATTCTAGAGGTGTGGCATGTTGGCGTCAAGGCACGTGGAACCTTTGCAGGGGCACACGCGTCTATGCTTTGTTCGATCTATTCAGCATCTCGTGGAGGAATAAGCATGCGCAGATATCGTTTCTTGGCAGCGGGTGTGATTATCGGTTTGCTCGTCGTGGGCGGGCTCTACGCCTTGCCCGGCTTGCTGGGCGGTGTCGCGGCCCAGACCAGGACGGCTACCCCGTCGACCCCTCTCGTCGTGGACACCTCCCGTACGATCACCGTTGTCGGTGAGGGCTCCGTATCCGCCGAGCCGGATCAGGCAGTGGTTATGATCGGGGTTGAGACGGTCGGCGACTCGGTACAGGACGCGACGGGCGAATCCGGCGAGATCATGGAGGCCCTGCTCGAGGTCTTTGAGGGCGAAGGTGTCGAGGCGGCCGATATCCGCACCAGCGGGTACAGCGTCTGGACGGACTATGGCTCGCGCGCGGACATGATCGGTAATAACAACACGCCGATCTATCGTGTCAACAACATCGTGTCGGTGACGGTGCGCGATCTGGACAGCCTGAGCGCGATCCTGGATGGGGCGATCGAGGCAGGGGCCAACGCGATCCAGGGGATCAACTTTACCATCGAGGATAAAGAGGGTCTCGCAAGTGAGGCCCGGGCCAAGGCTACGGCCGATGCCCGGGTACGCGCGGAGGAGCTGGCAGACCTCCTGGGTCTTGAAGTAGGACCCGTGGTGAGTGTAAGCGAAGTCGTCGGTTCGTCTGTGTACCCGGTGCTGCGTGAGGCGGCCATGGGCATGGGCGGCGGCGGTGGCGCGGGTCCGATCAGTGTTGGCAGCCTGGATTACTCGCTGCAGCTGCAGGTGGTGTACGCGATCCAGTAGCAGCCGCTCACTCGGACGTTACAGGCCGGTCCGAGTTCCCTCGGACCGGCCTGTGATACTCGCCAGTGTCTCTGGCTACTTGCTTACGCGAGATGCTGAGAACGGTATCGCAAGCGTGCCTGTCTTTTCCGTTATGTGCCCGTCTGGGAATTCGATCCACGCCACCTCGTACAACGTTTCGTCATAGTCCGCCACACTGAGGTCCCTTGTGAAGCTGATCTGCTGCATGGCAGGAGTGCCGTCATACACAGTAATGCGGATAGTTACCCTTGTCGGCGGTTCCACCTCTGAGGCGCAGTCCCAATCATAGTATGCGACGTATACCTTGTAGACTCCTTCGGCAGCCATGCCCGGGCCTACGAAGATATTCTCAGGTCCGAGGCCGTCGGTGTCATCTACGTCCAGGGTTGCAGTGGTTCCCGCCTGCTCACCGTACCAGACCCAGCTGCCGTCCGGCTCCTGCACGAACGTGTCAATGTCCGTGCAGTCTGTATCCCAGGTAACCGTCACCTGAAGATCGCCCGTGCCCAATACCGGAGAGGTCTGTGCGAGGGCCGGAAGTGTACCCAGGCGCACGTCCGGCTTGGACCACCTGTCTGGGACCACAGTTGACGCCGCGAGGCCTCCTGCGGCCAGCCCCATCGCCTTCAGCAATCGCCTTCTGCCTTCATCGACATCCGCTCGAAGCTTCTTGTCTTGTGTCACTTGACTTCCTCCTGCCATGTAGCGCCGTATTTGTCGTACTGCCAGCAAAATCGTACCTGTTTCCTCACGCCGTGTCAAGAGTACTTTGAAACTGGTTCTACAGCAAGAAGTGTGGTGAATAAGGTTCTACGTCAAGAAGTGCGGTGACCAATGAAACTGCGCCTTCTGATCAGGGAACTTCAGTCAGGCCCATGCTCCAGCGAGGCAACCAGTTTCTCCAGCTGTGACAGCTGGCTGTAGACTGCTTTGTAACTGATCACTTTGCTTGCGATGGCCGTGGACAGGTGCAGCCCGCTGTCGGCCTGATTCTGGGCATTCACCAGCGAGCCAAGTAGTAGAAAGCACGTCTCGGCGGCTGAAAGGCGCTCAATGCGTGCGGATGTGGTTGGCGAGTACTGTCCAAAGAGTATACATCGCGCAGCTAGCGGGCACAGATCGGACTGGCTGATCAACCCGCGCGGGCTGATCAGTATGCCGCTGCGACTGGGCCAGATGTGCCTCTCGAGCCGTGCCCAGAACAGATCAGGTAGGAATTCTCGCGAGTCGCCCTTTAGACTGAGGGCGCGTGGCAGGGGGATCAGCCCGCACGTCCCTTCGGCTACCCACACCAGTTCGTCCGTATGATAGACCCAACCTTGCGCGCAAAGCCAGGCCGTCAGCGTGCTCTTGCCTACGCCACTGGTACCAGGGAGCAAGAGTGCGATGCCGCCGCGTTCGACCAGCCCGGCATGATAGACGGCACCGCCTTTGCTGTGGGTAACGAGATCGCGGCATACCTCTCCCATCAGCAGTTCAGCTAGATGCCCCCGAGAGTCGCTCAGGCAGATCAGTTGATCGCCACGGTATAGCGCCAACCGGCCAGGGCCAAGCTCACGGATTCGGTAGGTGGGTCTGGCCCCTCTATCCAGGACAGTGCCAGTGGCGGACGGGAACAGAAACTCTACGATCTCTGCTCCCACGCGATCCGGACAGGCGACAGTGACGCTGGTTCCGGCATAGTCGAGTTCGTACACGAATGTGCTAGAGGATAGTGATGGCATTGGCGGCGGCTAGAGTGGCAAGCGTGTCGTGTACGTCGGTGACGACGCGCTCTCCAGGCTCGGGATAGGCTTCGCGTAGCAGGTGCACGATGTCGCGCACTGACCGGTTCCCATCGCACAGTTGCCAAACCACACCCGCAGTCTGGTTACATTGGACGATCTTCCCATCGCTCGGGCGAAGCAGGATGACCTCATTGTTGAGGATCTCCATGCGAAATCCAGGGGTCTGACGGGGCACGCTCTCTGCTGTCAGCGACATATGGCTCTCCTGTTTCTGATCGCGCGATATATTACCATTTTCCAGGTCGCAACGTAGTGGATCACGACTCGAGTCCGCATGTATCTAGCGTTCTCTGTTGTGCGACAGTGGCATTCTCACGCATCATTGGTGCTGTTCCATGATCATGGCTGCGGCTCGGCGCAAGATGTCGGCAGGGTGCATAACCCAGCGCTGTCGCCACGCAGGAGCGTCCGAGGACAGCCCATAGTGCATCCTCAGCCACCACTCAGACGGCACGAGCGTGTCTGTCACGATCCGTATGAGACCTTTCCCTTGTTGCTCTGCAATCGCATGCCTGGGCCATCCGTCGAAATCCTGACCGATACCTTCGGGCAGGTACTTTCTGATGAGTCCTGATCGCTCACGGACGACCGGTCTCAGGGGGCAAAGGCAATCGATGAGCGACAGCATATGTGACACCTCGGGATAGCTTGAACGCACCCTGTCCCAGTCAAGCCTTCCGGCACGTTCTTCGGCAATGCCGATGATGTCCGTGATCCAGATCAGACGCCACGGGAGGAAGACCGTTGTGTGAAACCTCAAATGCATACAGAGATGCCAGAGTAGGTCCTCGAGCCCTAGAGTATGCGCCGTGGGCCCCTGGTCTCCCAGAGAGAACGCCAGGGGCGGACTCTTGAGGTCGCGCAGTGTCAAAGAGGCGGGGAACCCTTCCTCAAAGAGGTCGTTGTGAAGCTCTACGCCGACCCAAGTGTCCTCGACGGTGATTCCCACGGTGGTGAGACCTTTGCCGTGCTGGCCGATGGCGGGTCTTGGAGCGGCCATGCCTAGCTCGTTCAAGATAAAGGACGCTCTTTCCAGATCAGCTGGGTCCACGAGCAGGTCGAGATCGTTCATTGGGCGCAAGGCGGGCTTGGGATAGAGCATGTGAGCCAGCGCGCCCCCTTTGACCACCAGCACCGGGATATCAGCGACCTCCAGAGCAGCGCATATCTGCCCGAGTACGCGACTTCGCACTTGATTATCGTGACGATGTCGCAGGTAGCTACCGATCAGTGCCGTCGAAACCTCCGCTGGCAGATCTATCCCTGCACCGTGGAGATGATGATAGGCGAGCGGGCCCATTCCGTGCCGTTCGGCCTCGGCCGGAAAGCTCGCCCAAGACACAGGATACTCTGCCAGATCTCTCAGGCGCCTGTAGGTTTCGCCATCACCCTCCAGGGAGGCACATGCGGTCAGAAGATCCAAGTTGTTCATGGCGCTATTCTAGCATCGACCACGTCGGACGCGAAAGCCGGTGCTGGCCGACAGACTGAAGCATGATCCTGTTTGCGGGAAGATGGGACGCAGCTGCAAGCAGACGCGTTGGCGCCCTCGCTGGTTCTGGCCTAGAATCCTCCTACGTGAATCAGGAGGCGATTATGACTCAGGATAATGAACTGGCACGGCTGATGCATGCCGCCGAGACTGTCCCGGCAATGTTCAATCTACAAGGTCGCGCGGCGCTGGTGGTGGGCGGCACCAAGGGGCTGGGACGGGCCATGGCGCTGGCGCTGGCCGCGGCGGGCGCCGATGTGTGCGTCGCCAGCCGGGGTCCCGCCGGGCTTGATGAGACCGCCGAGGCCATCAGCAACCTGGGGCGCCGCGGCACCTCGTTCGCCTTGGATGCCACCGACGAGGGGCAGGTGGCGCGTCTGATGGCCCACATGATCGATACTTATGGCCGCATCGACATCCTGGTCAACAGTCAGGGTATTGTGCATCTCGAGCCGATAGCCGAATTCGATATGGATGCCTGGCAACGAGTGATGGATGTCAACCTCAAATCGGTCCTGCTATGCTGCAAGCATGCCGCGCGGGTGATGCTCGCGCAGGGCAAGGGCAAGATTATCAACATCTCCTCCGTGCGGGGCTTTCAGGGGCGCGCGCAGGATGCCGCCTATGCCCCCAGCAAGGGCGCCGTCAACCAGCTCACGCACTCGATGGCCATCGAGTGGGGGCCGCAAGGGATCAACGTCAATGCCATCGCGCCGGTCTTTACGCGCACCGCCATGGCGGCCCCAATGCTGGACGATCCCACCACGCGAGCGTGGATTCTGAGCCGCATCCCTATGAAGCGCCCCGGCGAGCTCGAGGATCTGTTTGGCCCGGTGGTCTTTCTGGCGTCCGACGCGTCGAATTTCGTCAATGGCCACATCCTGCCCGTCGACGGCGGGTGGCTGGGCGCCTGATGCAGCCCGTGGGAGAGAAGAGACGGATGCAACCTGCCAGGACGATTCTGGGCATCTGCGGCAGCCCGCACCGGGAGGGCAACACCGCCTATGCGCTCCGCTACGCGTTGCGTATTGTCGAAGAGTTGGGCGTGACCACCCGGTATATCTCGCTGCGAGATCTCGACATTGAATTCTGCGATGGATGCTTTGCCTGCCGCTCCGGCTGCTGCGTGTACGACGACGACATGGCCCAGGTCTATGACGCGCTGCGGGCCTGCGACGGCCTGATCCTGGCTTCGCCCGTCTATATGGGCATGGTCACAGGGCAGATGAAGGTCTTTTTCGACCGCACAGTGCTGTTCCGCACCGGTGGGCGATTCGAGCTGAGCGGCAAGGTAGGTGCCGGCATCGCCTGTGGCGGTTTCCGCAATGGCGGCCAGGAGCTGACGCTACAGAACATGCAGACGTTCTTTCTGCAGCAGGACATGTACGCCATCGCCGATGGGCCGGGCTATAGCCATTCAGGTGCAGCGATCGTGGGGAGCGCGGTGGAGGATACGCTGGGCCTGAAGACCGTCGAGAACCTCGCGCGCCGCATGGTGGCCGCGGTCAACGCTCGAGCCGTGGGGTTGCACTGTCGCCAAATAGACGGGCCCCCGCACTGAATGGCGAGGGCCCGCGTTCGCTGCTAGCGACGGGCGAGGGCGGGCGGCACGTCCTCGCCCGCGGGATGGACGATCCGCAAGGTGCGGTTGTTCGGGGCCGGGATGTCGGGCCAGGTCTGGCCCTCGCCGTTGAACTGTGGCATCCAGGGCGCCAGCGCCTCGAACATCTCATCGGCCATGGCCCAGATCTCGTCCGGGTTACAGACCGCACCCGTCAGCGGGTCATGCAACAGCGCGAGCTTGACCAGGTCACGGTCACCGGTGAGCGCCGCCTGCACCGTCATCTGCTGAACGCTGATGCTCACCCGGCAGGTGGCGGCGCAGGGCTCTGGCAGCGGTCCCACAAAGATCGGGCTGATGCCGTTGCGGTCCACATAGGCGGGAATCTCGATGGTGCATCCATCCGGCAGGTTGGTGATCAACCCCTGGTTCTCGACATTGAAATGCCCGCGGTAGATGCGGCCCGTCTCCAGCGCCTCGATGATGTAAGAGCCATGCTCGCTGGAGCGATCGCCCAGGTGGATGTACTCCGCCTCGCCGCTCATCCATTTCGGATACATCTCGCGGTACTCGTCGGCTCGCGCCCGGCAGTGGTTCAGGTAACCCGCGGTGGGGCCGTCGATCCAGACGTGGGGATAGATCCAGCGGTCCAGTTCCTCGAGGCGCTTGCGGTACCAGGGCACGTACTCGGACAGGTGCCCGTTGGACTCGGTGGAAAAGTAGCCAAAGCGCTTGAGGATATCCAGGCGCACCGGCTCGTGCGGCGCGATCTCGGGGTTCTGAGAGATCGCCTCATACAGATAGGGCAGCATGTCCTTGCCGCGATGGGTCACCTGGATGTACCAGGTCTGGTGGTTGATGCCGGCGCAGATATAGTCAACCTCTTCAGGCGGGAGGCCCAGGGCCCGCGCGATCAGTTCGTGGCCGCCCTGGACGCCATGGCACAGGCCCACGTAAAAGACGCCGCCGGCGCGCCTCACGGCCCACGAGTTCATCGCCATCGGGTTAGAGTAATTCAACAGGAGCGCGTTGGGAGCCAACTCGCGCATATCGCGGGCGATGCCCAGCAGCACCGGGATCGTGCGCAAGGCGTAAAAGATACCTCCGGGGCCCAGGGTATCCCCCACGCACTGGTCCACACCGTATTTGAGCGGGATCTCCACGTCATAGCCAAAGGCTTCCAACCCGCCCACGCGGGCCATGCAGAACACATAGTCCGCGCCGGCGATCGCCTCGCGCTGGTTGGTGGTGGGGATGATGGTCGCCGACAGCCCGTTGTCCGCGATGAGCTTGCGGCTCAGATTGGTGACCATCTCCAGGTTCTCGGCGCTGATGTCCATAAAGCGGAACTCGGTATCGCGCAGCTCCTCGACGGCCAGGATGTCCATCATCAGCCGCCGCGTAAAGCCGATACTTCCCGCACCGATCATCGCGATCTTGATCATCTCGCCAGGCTCCTTCCGCACAATCCCTCAATCTTGTCACGCGCCCACAGTATAGAGATGGCTGTCAGCGATGTCTAGACCTCGGTGGCAGCCAGGTCTGCCCCTGGCCACTGCCTGCCGGTGCACCAGCGTGAGAGTCGGACCAGCAGATCCAGCCCCGCTTCGTGTGAGGGCACAGCCCCTACGCTGAGATACAGCCCCCGTGGCGAGAGGGTCTCCATGACCTGGTCGACCTCGCTCAAGGTGCAGATCACCTCGATACCTTTCCCAGCCGCCTGGATCCGGCGGTACACGTCGACCCAGCGTGCGTACCCCTCGTTGCCGGCACCGTAGACCCACTGCACGGCGTCGAGCTCAGCGATGCTGAGGATCGCGTCCAGGTGTCTGAGCGCCCCGGGGCCGTCCAGGTGGTAGATGGAATGATCCAGGAACTGGCATTCCCGCGCCAGCCCGGGCAGGAAGAACCGTTCGAACATGGCATTGGAGATCATGTAAGAAAAGTCGTTGGAGGGCACATAATAGCGGCCCTCGGAAACGAGCGGCAGCCAGGTGGTGATGGGCTGCCCTGCAGCACGGAGCTTTTGGTAAAAGACGTCATAGATCCGCATATAGTCCTGCTCCGCCCGCTCCAGTATCCGCAGCACATCGTCAGGATTGGTGATCAGGTCCATCGCCAGGTTGGCCGGGTCGCGCAACGCCGCCAGCCAGTCCCCGCCCGGGTGCCAATCGGTCATGCCTGTGATGAATGTGCCGCGTCCGACCTCTAGAAAGGCGTCTGTGAGCTGGTGCAGGCTGGCCAAATAGGGGCTCTGCGGGTCAAACCGGACTTCGTCTGCCTGCGACCAATCGTGCAGGATCGGATCGGTCCATGACGTGGACTCGCCAAAGTGCAGCGGGCACCCGTAAAAGGCGGCAAAGATCTCTGGCCCCAGATTGGGCATGGCGACGGGCAGCGTGTCGCCGAGGAACTCGTGGTTGCTGAGCTGGGCATGCATGTACTGCGCCTGATAGTCCGCATCCAACCAACGTTCCCGCAGAGTGGCATGATTGGACTCGGGCAGGGCCACGCGTTCCTCAACAGGGCGCAGGAGCGAGAACTGAACCACCGGGCGGTCGACGATTTCGCGCTCCCAGAAGGCAGCGATACGCTGCGCGCTGTCCTCATAGTCTGGTTTGAGACTGAGCATGACCACTCCTGCCGGCCATGAATTGTGGCGCCAAGCTTAGCCCAAAGTGCCCTTCCTGGCCAACTCTCAGCCGTATCGTCGTGGGAAGCCGAATCGACAACAGGCCCTTCCAAGACTATGATGGAGAGGCTCTTTGAGGAGGACAGATTGCCTGCGTATCGGGTCGAGCTCGAAGTCTATCAGGGGCCGCTGGACCTCTTGCTCCGTTTGATCGAGCGAGAGGAACTGGATATCACGACCGTCTCGCTGGCGTTGGTGACCGACCAGTACCTGGCGCATCTGGCGGAGGTGCAGGAGCGCTCTGCCGCTCAGCTTGCCGATTTCCTGCAGGTGGCGGGACGCCTGATCGTGATCAAGTCACGGGTGTTGCTGCCGCGACCTGAGGCGCCTGCCGAGGGCGAGGATCTTGCAGCGGATGAGGACGACCTTGTCGCTCAGCTGCGCGAGTACAAGCGGTTCAAAGAGACGGCGGCCCGGTTGCGCGAGATCGAAGAGAGCGGCCGGCGGACGTACCCGCGTGCGGCACCACCGCCGCACATGGAGCCCCACCTGAAGCCAGGGGATGCCACGCTTGCCGATCTGATCACCGCGTTCCGTCAGGTGCTGGAGGCGCACCCGCCTCTTCAGCCCGTGGATGATGTCGTCTCGCCACTCAGTGTGCACATCGGCGATTGCATCTCCCTGATCCTCGACCGCGTGCGGCGCTACCCGCGGGTACGGTTCAGCACGCTGCTGCGCTCGGCACGCAGCCGGCTGGAAGTGATCGTCACCTTTCTTGCTCTATTGGAGCTGATGAAACAGCAGCGCGTGCGCGCCATCCAGGAGAGGCCCTTTGGCGAGATCTATATCGAGGCGCGCGTGCCCGATCCGGACCTGCCGCCGGACACCTCCGAGACGGAGACGGTCTACGACTCGTAATTCCCCAGTAGCGCGCGCAGGATGAGCACCGCGGCGCCCTTATCAAGCGGCTCGTTGTTGTTGCCGCACTTGGGACTCTGGATGCACGAGGGGCACCCCTCCGCGCAGGGGCACTCGCTCACCAACTCCAGGGTGCGCTCCCAGAGCTCCTGGATCATCTCAAAGCCTTTGGCGGCGATGCCCACCCCACCCGGGTAGGCGTCATACACAAACACCTGCGCTGCGCCGGTGTCCGGGTGTACCAGCGTCGAGACGCCCCCGATGTCGTTACGGTCGCACATGGCGAACAGGGGCAGCATCCCGATCACGGCGTGCTCCACGGCGTGCAGCCCGCCGGCGAGGTCGAGGTTTCGCGCAAGCACCTCGCGGCGCGCGCTCTCGGGCAGGCCGAACCAGAGCGCCTCGGTCTCAAAGGATTGGGGCGGAAGCGCCAGGTCGAACTCGCCCCGGGTGGCCCCCGTGAACTGCTCGTGCTGGCGGTATCCCAATACCTGCACCGTCACGCGCACCCGCCCCAGGTAGACCTCAGTGGCGAGGTCCGTCCGGGCTTGCGTCGAGCGGATGACCTCGACCTGGTTGTCCTCCACGGGCTCGGTGTAGTAGGCCGCCTCGGTGGGTTCGGCGAGTGCAACGTGGTGCACCAGGTCCAGTTCGGTGATCAGGTAGGAGCGCCCCTGATGCAGATGGATCGCCCCCGGGAACACACGGAAAAAGGCCCCCGCTGCATCCAGCTCCTCCAGTAAGGCGTTGTCGTCGGAGGTGTCCAGCAAAAGAAAAGGCTCTCCCTCGGTCCCGCGCAGGCTGACACGTTGCGCCGGAGCGTCTTCCCAGGGATAGAACCAGCGCTCGCCACGGTGTTCCAGCAGACCTTTGCTCACCAGATTTTCCAGCAGCGTGCGGGCTGCAGGGCCGAACAGTGCGAGGTCCTGCTCGTCTAGAGGCACTTCATAGGCCGCACACTGCAGGTGCCCGCGCAGGAGATGCGGGTTCTCGGGATCGGTGAGGGCATGCTCGGGTGAGCGGCTGAAAAGCTCTTGCGGATGGCGCATGAAATACTGGTCCAGCGGGTTGCTGCAGCCCAGCAGGACAGTCAACGACTCTTCTCTTCCGCGTCCGGCGCGGCCTGCTTGCTGCCAGGTGCTGGCGATGGTCCCCGGATAGCCAACCAGCACGGTGGCCTCGAGATGTCCTACGTCGATCCCCAGCTCCAGGGCGTTGGTAGAGATCACTGCCAGCAACTCGCCAGAGAACAGGCGGCGTTCGATCTGGCGCCGCTCGGCGGCCAGGTAGCCGGCGCGATAGGGCGCGATCCGGTCGGCGAGACCGCTCTCGTCCCGGGCCAGAGCCTCCCGCGCGTACAGATAGATCAACTCGGCTAGCTTGCGGGCCCGCACAAAGGTGATGTTGCGCACTCCCTCGCGCACCAGCGTCGCGAGAATGCCGGCCGCCTCGGCGTTGATGCTGTGGCGCGTGCCATGCTGAGGGTCTGTCAGCGGCGGATTCCAGAACATAAACTGGCGCGGACCCGCGGGCGAGCCGTCACGATCGACCACCGTCACGGGCTGTCCGATCAGCCGTTCGGCGTGCGTAACGCCGTTGGCGATGGTCGCCGAACACAGGATAAACTGCGGCGCCGCACCATACTGAGCAGTCACCCTCCGCAGGCGGCGCATCAGCAGCGCGACATGGGAGCCAAAGATGCCCCGGTACACATGCGCCTCGTCGAGCACGACATAGGCCAGGTGCCGGAAAAAGGTGGCCCAGCCGGTGTGGTTGGGCAGGATCCCAACGTGGAGCATGTCCGGATTGGAGAGGATGACGGAGGCATGTCGGCGCAGGCGGGTGCGCGCGCCCGGCTGGGTGTCCCCGTCGTAGACGCCCTGGCGCAGGCCCGTTAGTGCGCTGCCTGCCACCAGCTCAGACAGGGCGCGCGTCTGGTCCTGAGCCAGCGCTTTGGTGGGGAACAGGTATAGCGCGCGGGCCATGGGGTCGGTGAGAATCTTCTCCAGCACAGGGAGGTTGTAGCAGAGGGTCTTGCCGCTGGCCGTCCCCGTAGCCACGAGGACATTCTCGCCATCGCGTGCGGCATCGATAGCCCGGGCCTGGTGGGTGTAGAGGCCGCTGATGCCCCGATGCTGCAGGATCTCTTCCATGGGTGACGGCAGGGGACGCGCGAGCGGCTCGTAGCGGGCCTCACGGGCGGGCAGCATCTCGATGTGGACGATCTGCCCCGCATACTCAGGAGCGCTCTGCAATCGGGCGAGGGCGCCGGCGATCACAATCCCACCTCTACGGCAAACCACTGTGGCACGCGGCGTGCGTGGACCGCTTGGCAAAGGCAGAGGGCGCGTCTAGAATCACGGCGCGGGCAGGGCGCCCGATCATCTGTAGGAACTGGCCCCTGGCGACAGGGAAGGAGAGCGATGAAGAACATACTGGTAACCGGTGGCGCGGGATTCATTGGCTCCAACTTTGTGCACCATATGCTGCGCGAGCATCCAGACTATACCATCGTCGTGTACGACAAGCTTACCTACGCCGGTAACCTGGACAACTTGAAGGATGTCGCGGACGACCCACGGTACGCCTTTGTTCAGGGCGATATCTGCGATGCCGCGCGCGTCCGCGAGGCCATCGCGGCCCATCAGATCGATACGATTGTCAACTTTGCGGCCGAGACCCACGTAGACCGCTCGCTCTCCGATGCGGGGAGCTTTGTCATGACAGACGTCTATGGCACCTTTGTGCTGCTCGAGGCGGCCAAGGACCTGAAACTCGAACGCTACCATCAGGTCAGCACCGATGAGGTCTATGGCCAGGTGCTCGAGGGGGCCTCGGTGGAGACGGACCGCATCGAGACACGTAGTCCCTATTCGGCCAGCAAAGCCGGCGGTGACCTGATGGTGCTGGCCTATTACACCAGCTTTGGCCTGCCGGTGACCATTACCCGCGGCTCGAACAGCATCGGCCCCTATCAATATCCCGAAAAGGTTGTTCCGCTGTTCATCACCAACGCCCTGGATGACAAACCTCTGCCGATCTATGGCGACGGCCTCCAGATGCGCGACTATCAGTATGTAGGCGACCACTGCGAAGGGATCGACGTCGTCCTCCACAGGGGCGTTCTGGGCGAGATCTACAACCTCGGAACAGGCATCGAGACCCGCAACATCGAGATGGCCAGGAAACTGCTGGCGATCCTGGGTAAACCCGAGACACTGCTGCAGTATATCACCGACCGTCCCGGGCATGACAGGCGGTATGCTCTGAACGTGGACAAGATCAAGGGGCTGGGCTGGCGGCCGCGACATGATTTCGACAGCGCATTGGAGCGCACGGTGCGCTGGTACGTGGATAACGAGTGGTGGTGGCGTAAGATCAGGTCAGGCGAGCACTACCAGAATTATTACCAGCAGCACTATCGGGGGCGCGAGGTGACGCCTCCTGCTGCCTGATGGCGGCTAATCGCGCACCCTGGGCCACAGCACTGTAGTGCGCCCCAGCAGGTATCGAACGCCTCCGGCCAGCGCGGAGGCGTTCAGCATGACGAACTGGAGAGGCAGCGCCAGCCACCCCGCCGATCCGCGACGTGTGGTCAGGTGCCACCCTGCCAGCGCCGCCAGGGCCCACAGGAACTCCAGGGCCAGGATCGCGGAGTAAAGGGGACTCGGCAGGAGGAGCACCGTCCAGAGCGGCAACAGGGTGATGAGCGGGGGGACGACGATCCAGCGCAAGACCCGGTGCGAGACGTACTGGAACACCGTGCGGGCACTGGCACGCCACACCTGCCGCAACCGCCGCACTGCCTGGAACCCTCCGGCCGCGTTGCGCACGTGGCGCTCCCACTCGGCGCTCAACGTTGGCGAGGGCTCTTCAGTGGAGAGCGCCTGCGGCTCGTAGACAACACGCCAGCCGCGGGCCACGAGGTCGACGGAGGCGTAGAAATCTTCCAGGATGATGTCCACTGGCGGTGACTGGTACGCTGTGCGTCTCGCGGCCCACATCTCGCCAGGGGCACCCATCACCGACCCAAAGCGGCTGTCCAGCGCCTTGAGCCAGCTCTCGTAGCGCCAGTAGAGGCCCTCTCCGCCCCCGTGGCGTCCTGGCTCGCGCAGGCGTTTGGCGCCGCTCACGGCACCGACTTGGGGATCGGCAAAGTGCCGGACGATCCAGCGCGCTGTGCCGGGCGCGAGCGAGCAGTTGGCGTCGGTAAAGAGGATGACCTCGCCGTTCAGGCCAGGCAGCGCCCGTGCCAGTGCGGCCCCTTTGCCCTGCCTCACCGGCTGATGCAGCAGGCTAATGCGCTCTCCCGCCATGCGCTGTACCAGCTCTGGCGTGGCATCGGTGGACCCGTCAGTGACCACGGTGATCGTGAGCCTGTCCGGGGGATAATCCAGCGCCAGAGTGTTCTGCAGTTTCCCCTCGATCCACCTCTCCTCGTTGTAGGCCGCGATCAGCACCTCGACAGCGGGTAGATCATCGATCTCCGGGGGCTCGGGGCGCCGGCGCGTCAGGCAGGCGAGGAGCAGCGGGTAGCCCAGGTAGGTATAGGCGATCACCGCGACCGAGAGCCAAAAGATCACCAGAACTGGTACAGGCACGCAATTACCTCAGAGATGACGCATAACCGTGAGGCCGATCCCCAGGGTACTGCTACCGTGCATCAGAGGGACCGCGCGCAACGGAAGGCTCGGCGCGTTTACAGCTCGGACCCGATGCCTGTCAGGAGTCACTTCAGTGTTCGAACGCCGTCCTCTGCCTGGCAGACGTAGATGTCGGGGATCACACCGACGGCGCGTATGTACGACTGCCTGACGTTCTGCACAAAGGCCTCGGTGTGCGCCGCATCGACCAGGCTCACCGTGCAGCCGCCAAACCCGGCGCCCGTCATGCGGGCGCCCAATGTGCCCTCCTGCGCCAAGGCCGCGGAGACCATGGCGTCGAGCTCGGCGCAACTCACTTCATAGTCGTCGCGCAGACTGACGTGCGAAGCGTTCATTAGCTCGCCAAAGCGCTTGAGGTCCCCGGTCCGCAGGGTGCTGACGGCCTCTACGGTGCGCTCGTTCTCCGACACCACGTGGTGGCAGCGCCGGAAAGTGGTCTCGTCCATGTCGGCGCGGCGAGAGACGAGTTCGTTCAGCGAGACGTCACGCAGGGCCTTGACGCCCAGGATCGCCGCGCCGCGCTCGCATTCCTCGCGGCGCCGGTTGTACTCGCTGTCGACGAGCCCGCGGCGTTTTTTCGTGTCACAGATGACCACATCGCAGCCGCTCGGAATGGGCACCGGTGTGTATTCCAGACTCCGACAGTCGATCAGCAGGGCGTGTCCCCGCTGGCCGAGCGAGACGATGAACTGGTCCATGATGCCGCAGTTCATGCCAACGAAATCGTTCTCGGCCTTTTGGCAGAGAAGCGCGCGGGTCACACCGTCCAGATCAAACCCCCCGATCACCTGGAAAGCGTACGCCATGGCGACCTCGACAGCGGCCGAGGACGAGAGCCCAGAACCGACGGGGACGTCGCTGGTCAGGGCCACGTTCATGCCCTTGAGGGGATAGCCCGCCTCGCGCAGGGCCCAGGCCACACCGCGCTGGTAATTGCTCCAGCGGTGCGTGTCATCCGGCACGATGCGATCCAACGTAAAAGCCGTCCGCGAGCCAAAATCCGCGGCGACGAGGCGCACGTGCTGGTCATTCCTGGGGCTGACCGCCATCAGGACACGCCGGTCGATGGCCGCGGGCAACACAAACCCATCGTTATAGTCGGTGTGTTCGCCGATCAGGTTGACGCGGCCTGGCGCGGCGACAAACATCTCCGGGGGTGCACCAAAGGCCTCACTAAAGCTCCTGGTTACCCGTTCCCTCAAGGTCGACATTCTATCGGCGGTGTCACTAGAGCTCATAGATCGCTCCCGTCTCGATAAGTATGATCAGGTCCCGCAGCGAACCGTGAGCGTCGCACTCGGGTGTCCCATTCTGTAGAGTGCGCCCGCGATCGACCCAGAAGGTGCGTAGTCCCATGCGACGAGCGGGCATGTCCATCTCTGCGCTGTCTCCGACCATGATAGCCTCAGAGGCCCTGCAGTCGAGATGGTCGAGCACCTGCTCGAAAAAGGCGCGCCGTGGCTTGCAGGCACGCATCACTTCGTAAGAGGTGATGTAATCATAGCAGAACTCTTCAGCACCGACACCGGCCCAGCGCAGCCGTGCCAGGATCGCGGTGGCCGGAAAGATCGGCTGGGTAGCGATAGCGATCTTGACTCCCTGGCGCTGCAGGAGCTGCACCAGTTCGCGCGCGTCCGGATCGCGGTCTGTCAGGGGAGCGAGCGTCTCAAAGTCCGTCCGGTAAAACTCGTCAAGGAGCGGCTCCATCTCTTCGCGCGGCACGCCGAGCCTGGGATAGAACTCGCGTGCAAAGACCTCGGCACTGGTGGGACCGCGGCCGTCATTCTGCAACATCGCTCTGATTCCGGTGTTAAGAGCCTCCACAAAGCTACCCGGCTGGCATACACCCTGTACCTTGGCCAGCAGGGCACGGAAATAGGGCGGCGAGAAAGTCTCCATATCGTTGATCAACAATGTATCGTCGAGATCGAGCAGTGCGGCCTTTATCTTTGCGTGTTCCAAGACGCCTCCAGTGCGGTGTTACTGTGTACAGAGACGCTGCTGTCCTTTTGTCCCGAATTGGTTGTGCCGGTGTTCGGCCCACCGTTCAGACATCCCGGCCTGGGATGAGGATGGTCGGCCGCTGAGGCGCTGAGGTGTCGCCTTCCGTGTGCGGTTCCTCGGCGCCAGGCAGGATGATTCCACCGGCGGAGCGCCGCGTGAGGGCCTGCGGCTGCAACTCGTCAGGCGTGGCCAGCTCGCGCGCAGCCTGCTGGCGCTGCTGTTCGCGCGTGATCTCACGCATCCGGTCGCGGACGACGGCCGGGTCCACAAAGCGCGTGCCGGGGCCGATCAGGCCGCGCAGACTCTCGGCACGGTCTGAAAGAAGGAACGCGTTAAAAATAAGTCCGTTGGCCCTGAGGAACTGCTCCATCGTCGTGCCCGGGTGCTCGTCGAGGTACCGTCGCTGGGCGTTGCGTGCATAGTCGACCATGGGCTGTTCAAACTCACGGGGCAACACCAGCGTCGCCGACGTCAGCCGCGGCTCTCCCTCCAGCGTGTAAACCCGGCCCACCAGGAGGTCGCCCGGGCGGGCATTCTGCGCCAGCAGCCGGCTGCGAACAACGGTCTCCGTCTCGAGGAGAGGCTCAAAGACCGTGAGCCGCTCTTCATCTTTGCGAGCGATGTAGCGGAACAGATCCATGCGCGAATCGGCCCAGGCGCGCATCAGATCCTGTACCGGTGCGATGAAGCGGGGTCCCTCGGTCTCGATAAAGGTATCGATCAAGCGTTCCCGCTTTGGGCCATACCGGTAATCGATGACAAACCACTCGATCATGCGGCGGGTGCCCTCGGAGTCGATGGCCGAGCCGGCCTCCGGGGCGTATTGTCCCCGCCAGAAGATCGAGATGCCCTCGCCCAGGGCCGCGGCATAGCGCGGCTGGATGACAAACTGCGCCAGGCTGGCATAGAGCGCCGTCTCCTCGCCGCGGACGCTGGCATTGCGTGCGGCCTCGAGCCGGTCCTTGCGCATGCAGCAGTTCTTGTATTTTTTCCCGCTGCCGCACGGGCAGGGATCGTTTCTTCCGACAGGGGCTGTTGTCATCTATCCTTTACACTCCTTTGCCGCAGATGTTACCATAATGAC
>CAZYWU010000004.1:0-11426 GCA_964651255.1 uncultured Anaerolineales bacterium | reverse complement strand
CGTGCGGCACACGCCGCAGGCCGCCGACATGCAGCGCTGGACCTCTGCAATGATGCTGTCTGGCGCACTGCCCCCGGGGGTAAAGAGCCGTTCCAGTCTGACCCGCCCCTCCGCCGGGTCGATGGCGCCGGCCGGGTGAGCGCGCGCGTAGCGGGCCGCGGATTCGCCCGCGATGCGCCCAAAGACCTGGCTGTCGAGCAGGGCATTGCCGCCGGGGCGGTTGGCTCCATGCTGCCCACCCGCCGTCTCTCCCGCGGCGTACAGGCCCGGGACGGTGGTATCCGCCTCGGTGCGTATTTTCACCCCGCCCTGAAAGTGCTGCACGGCAGGGGCGATCTCTAAAAGTTCGCCGGCCTCCAGATCCACGCCGCGCTCGGCCAGCCACTCCACCGAGGGCCGGTTGATGGCCAGCAGCCGCTCCAGCGGCGAGATCGCATCGGACTGGGTGATGGGCGCACCCTTTTCCCGAGCATACCTGGCGCGGATCTCGGCGGGCAGCGCATCCAGGTCGAGAGACTCGGGATTGCTGCCGTAATCGAGGTAGACCCGTCGCCCGGCGGCCAGCTCTCGCGCCACCGCCACGTCGATCTGGTGCGATGGGTCGCGCTGTGAGACGGGCCAGCTCGCGCCTTTCAGGAACAGCAAGGCATGCCGTTGAGCGGGCGTCATGTCGGGCATGTACTGGGGCAGAAACTCCTGGCCACAGTCATTGATCAAACGCGGCAGCGAGCGCATCATGCTGCCGGAGCACGCCAGACTGGTGGTGGTCGAACAGAGGCCGATCTGGATAAACTCCAGGTTGACGAGCTCCGCCCCTGCGCGGTAGGCCATAGCGTAGCCGTCACCGGTGCAGTCCGGGGGGAACACGTTGGTGGCGAACACGTGGCCGGCGCCACCGGTGGCGAGCACCACGGCTCCCGCGCCGATCACGGTGACGGCATCATCCTTCTCTGAGACGAGGACGGCGCCCCTGACGGCGCCCGCCGCGTCCAGCACCAGGTCGGCGGCCATCTGGTGGTCGAGGACGCGCACGGGCGTGGACTGGAGACGCTTCAGCAGGGCTGCCTCGATATCGTTGGCCGTATACGGACCGGTGTAGCAGGCGCGAGGGTAGAGGGAACCATCGGTCAAGAACTGGTCGACGGTGCCGTCAGGGCGCCTGGCCCAGGGCACTCCCAGCGCATCCAGGTACGCAAAGGCCTCGGCGGCGTCATGCGCCAGGATACGAGCGAGATCTGCATCCGAGACCTGGCCTCCGATGGTGTAGATGTCATCGGCATGATAGCGCCAGGCATCCGGCCCTCCAGGCGGCGTGTGTGACAGAGTGGCATGGAAGGCCATGCGATCGGAGCAGGCGGTGGCGGTGACGCCGCTGGCGCCCAGGGCACCTTTCGTTACAAGGGTGATCTCCAGGGCAGGGTCGGCTTCACAGGCGGCCAGGGCGGCACGGAGCGCTGCTCCTCCGCCGCCGATAATCAAAACACCGGTCTGCCTGCACGCTGTGGCAAGCTCCTGGGGCACGGGTAGCCATCCTTTCGACACAAGCCGGACAAATCAACCCCGGTTTATCTTGAGTGATGTGCCGCCCTATGATAGAATGCCACTAGTATTTCGGCGAACGGGAGATGAGATGGTGCGACTGACCAGAGGTGTTGACTATGGTGCCAGAGGGGCCATCTACCTGGCGATGCAGCCGCCGGGCACGATCGCGCTGATCAGCGAGATCGCCCGGCAGGAGAGGGTCCCCGAGAGTTACCTGGCCAAGATATTTCAGAACCTCTCCCGCGAGGGGATCGTGCAATCGCATCGGGGGGCCAGAGGCGGGTTCTCCCTCGCTCGGCCGCCCGCCGAGATCACCCTTTACCAGATTATTCAGGCTATTGATGGCCCCCTGGCACTCTGTCCCTGTCTCTGTGAATCAGAGGGCTGCGATCGGATAGATACCTGCGGGCTATATCCCTTCATCTGCGAAGCGCAGGAGCAACTCACCAGCGTCCTGGCGAACACCACCCTGGAGGCCATTGCGGCCAGGGAGAAAAGCCTCCTGGCCGGACTGTCGGGCTAGGCCCGGCCGCTACTCAGCGGCACGCTCAATGGTGACTGGCGCTCCGCTCGTGACCTCGGCAAAGACCCGTGGGTCGCCTTCGATCTTGCCAAAGACATTCACTGCGCTCGCGGGACGGATCTCGTTGCCTCTGCTCATCGGCGTGCGCCCGAAAAAGATGCAGAAAGCGTGTCCCGGGGCCCAGTATCCCAGGTCTCCCAGGTTGACTACCTCTTTGGCATCCCGGGCCTCGTCCAGATGCACGGGAATGCCGAAATATATCTCGTCTCCCCAGGTGCTCGCGCGCGCCGTGATCGGCAGGGCCTCCCAGATAGCATCGGCGGTGGCTGAGTCGTTGAGTACCGCGCTGGCCGTAACCGAGCCAGCTGTGATCGTGATGTGACGCATAATCTGCTCCTCTCTCTGATGGCAGCGCTCGCTGCGATGATGGTTTGGGGCCAGCACTAGGACTCGCTTTGTTCTTCCAGTAGCATCTCAGCGAGGCTATCGCGGAATCCCTGAGCAAAGCCGGCTTCCCCCAGTATGCGTGAAAATGCATCTGAGGTGAAAGCATATTCCGTGCCGCGAGGCACGATCAAAGACGTGAGCACGAGCCCCTGCAGTGCCAGAGCCAGTTCCTGATCCGGAACCCGGATGCCAAGTTTCTCCAAAGCCAGGCGCACCTGGCCAGGGCCGAACACCTGTTTTGGGGCCATCAACACCGAGATAAGGCGCTCCAGCGTCGTCGCGTTGCCCCAGCTCACTTCAAAGAACATGTCGCGAAAAGCAGCCGACTGGCTCACGGCTGCCAGGTCCTGTGCCAGGATGACCCGTTCCTCTCGTTCGGCAACGCGCTCCACCAGCATCTGGCAGATGGTCTGCAGGATATTGGGGTGGCGCCCGGACAGGGCCACGATCTCGGCCACGGTCTGTTCAGGATCCTGCACGGCTATGCCGAGGCCGGCCAGAGGCTCGCGCACAAGCCTTGTGGCGTCATCCTGCGTGAGATAGCCCAGCTTGAGACTGCGGAAAGAGGTCTGCAGCGGCAGGCTGGGATCCTGTAACGCGCCCGCCAACACGCGCTCGCCGCACAGCACGAACCGGCAGAGGCCCTCGTCGGAAAGAGCGGATAGCACGCGGAAGAGACGCATGTCGACGGCCATGTCATAGCGCAGCAGATTGTCGACTTCATCCAGCTCCAGGACGATGATCTGATCAGTTGACTCCTGCTGTGCTCTCAGGCGCATCACGACGCGGCGCAGGACCTCGACAGAGGCGCTTTCGACCGGCACACCCCCCATCAGCGAGAGGGTATGGAGAAAGCCCGTATCGTCGCTGACGTGATGACAATCCACATAGACCGGCACAAAGTCCTGGCTCTGCAAGAGCTCCTGGTGGACCCGGCTCAGGAAAGATGTCTTGCCGATTCTGCGGCCGCCTATGACGGCAAGGCTCTTGTCGTACAGTCCGCGCATCAGCGCCTTGATCTCGTATTCGCGGCCATAGAACATGGTCAAGGGTACCGGGCCTGAAGCGACAAAGGGCGAGATCTGTCCCAGCGGCATATCGCGCTGAATGAGTCGTCCCAGGGCGGACGCGGTATTCTCAGACTCCAGGAGTTGGCTCAGGTCATCTGTGTCGATCACGATGAGGCCGCTGGCGACACTGCCGCTGTGGCCGGTGTGCTGTGGCGTTGCTCCCTCGGTGACAGGCGAAGCGCTCGGGTGCACCACCACCGTGAACGGGGAGACTGCGCCCATATCGGCCGCCAGAGATTGGATCTCGGCGGCGAGGCCGGCGTCGATGCGCTCTGCTCCGGTGATGACCAGAGGAAGCGTCGCTGGCAGGGTCATGCGCAGTTGCGAGGTGTCCACCATGTAGCCCGCCAACGCGCGGCGGGTTTCCTGCGATCGGATGTCGGTACCAAGCCGCTCACAAAGCGTCTCGATCAACTTGCCCGCCGCAATAACGGTTGCAGGGACAGGCTCCTGCTCGGCAGTGCTGGCAGGCATGTCCACTGCCGCTGAGGCGGGAGGCGTTTCGGCGCTCCGGGTCGGCTCGATATCCTGCCGGGTTTCAGTGCCAGGTGTTTCCTGGACATCGATCAGGACGGCGTCTGCCGAGCCGGGTGTATCGTCCCATGCGGCCGCCATCTCTGTATCTGTGCGGCTGGAATGGGCTTGGATCGGGATAGCGCGCTTGCGGCGCATGCGGAGCGGGCGCGATTGTGTCAGCCGTACTTCCGGGCTTCCGGTGGCCCAGAGCACGAGCGCCGCCAATAGCAGGATTCCGCTACAGATGCCCAGCCAGGCTGCGAGATGCGTGTTATCGTTGGCGACGATGGCGACGCGGGCGAGCGCGCCCTCTGCGGAGAGGAGGTATACGGTTGCGTCCAACGCGCTGCCTGCTATCAGCGTGCCGGCGGCTGCCGCTGGGCCCTCAACTGTCTCCAGGCCCGCGACACGCCCGGACGAGTCCCAGGCCACGAGGCCCTTGGCGGTGTATGCCAGGGTCACCGGCTGGTCAGACGTGGTTGCCGCCACGATGACTGGCTGGAGTAGGTCCTGGATATCCTCGGGCGCACCGGCCACCAGGCGCCAGACTCCTTCTTCCAGGGTGTACACGTCCCCGCTCATCGAGACGGCGCTCACTGCGGCACCATCAGCGGAGATGCAGGCTGTGGCCAGCGTATCCTGCAGGACGTCCGCCCCGCCGGCTGCCTGCCACACACCGGAGACCGGGTCAGTGGCGCGATAGACGGCACCATCCTCCAGGATCAAGCTGTAGAAGTCGCCCGGATAGGCAAGGAGAGCGATCGGGCGTGCGGCTGCCTCGGGCGGTCCAGACACTTGCCACCCGGCACCGTCTCGGTCCACAAGACAGTAGAGCTGGTCAGAAAGCAGGCATGGAATGGAAGCGGCCTGTGCATCTCTGATCGCTGTCAGCCTGCCAGTGCCCGCTGAGGGCTGCGCAGGCATGGCATGGGCGTCCCAGCGCTGGCCTCCATCTCTCGTTTCGTACAGGGAGCCGTCGCTGGCCAGCAAGTGGACGGTCAGAGCATCCAGAGGGTCAATGGCAATTGCCCGAATCTTTGATGGATCAATTTCCGGCAGCGTGCGGTTCTGCCACGTCTGGCCGCCATCTTCGCTGGTGGCGAGGCCGAATGGGGTGATCGCATAGATGCGCCCGGGTGATCCCGGCGCGACGGCCAGAGTTTCGATCGGCGCAGCGGGGAGCTCTGTCTCCCACAACTGCCATGTTAGGCCACCATCAAGTAGCTCGTAGATGCCCGTGCTGGTGCCCAGCAGGCCGATGCCGGTCGTCGGCTCTGCATATGTGCCCAGGAGGTCAACCTCTTCTGGCACGCCCGGCAGCGAACCCTGCTCCACGGCATTGGATGACCACAGGGCGAGGGTGCCTCTGTCGACGGGGTTCAGGCTCGCCTCTGGATGAGGCTGAGTCAGCGTTGCAAGCTCTCCCGCATACACCCACGTGTCACCCTGATCCTCCGATGCATAGATCCCCGAGGGCGTGAGCGCGATCAGCTGGTCTGCTGAGGTCGTCGTAAGGGCGAGCCAATCCACCGCCTCGGCGGGCCCCCCTGAGGGGATCTGCCAGCTCTCGCCGCCATCGCTGGAGCGCGCGAATCCCCGGTCAGTTCCGGCGATCAGGATGCCGGCGGTATTGGGATGCGCTGCCATGGTGCGGATCGGACCTGTATCTGCGGGTATCGGCAGCGCTGTCCAGCTGACCCCGCGATCGTCGCTTCTCAAGAGACCATTGGGCGCCAGAATGTAGAGCGACCCGGAGGCGGGGCTCGCTACGATACCCAGGTAGCGACTGGCCCCCGGCGGAGGCGGGGCAACGTTCCATGTCGCGCCGCCGTCGCGCGAGATGCCAAGGCCAAAGCCCCCCAGCGCATAGGCGGTGTCCGGATCGCCCGCATCGTACAGCAGCTGCTCTGCGGGCGTGCTCCAGGAGGTGGGTACGTCGGCCCTCTCCCATGTCTCGCCGCGGTCGCGGGTCAGGTAGATGCCCAGAGTCGTGGATACGAGCCGGGTGTCCGGGTCTCCGGGGTGCGCGGCAAGGGCTGTAATGATCGCGCCATCGGGGTTGCCCAGAGGATGTGCTTGCAGCAGGAGATTTCCTGATGGCAAAAGCCTGAGCAGCAGCGCTGCCAGCGCAAGCATCGCAGCGGCGCGTAACAGCACGCGCACCGTCCACCTGGACCTATGCATGGATGATGTTGTCCTCTAGATCGTGTAGCTGCGTACGTCCGTATCAGGTGATTGCGGGCCCGGAGCCAGGTGCCCGCACCGGGGGCTCACGCCCAGTCTACCTTCAGGCAGCCACGGCCGATGAGCTCCGCCAGCCTGGCCTCCAGTTGCGGCGTATAGTTCGTCCTGGCGCCAAAGTCCAGGGTCACCTTCCCCTGGGGCGCCTTGAGCGCACAGGTATAGGGCACGTCACCCTGATTCTCCGCCAGGATGTCCAGCACCTGGCGTGCTGTGACGGCATCGCCGCTGCTGTCCCCATTCAAGGGAATCTCGACAACGATGTGCGCAGGACGCCGCTTCCCCGGACTCCTTCTGACTGCGTCTTTGGGAACGGTATAGGATGCGATGCTGTCTACCACCAGCGATACTCTATCGGCACGTACGTTAACCTTACCCTCGACAAGTGCAAGCTGGCCCCCTACGAGGGTGTCCTTGAACTGCTCATAGGTGCGCGGAAAGAGCACCAGGTCTGCGGTGCCAGAGAGATCCTCCATCTGCGCAAAGGCCATCGGGTCACCCTTGCGCGTGCTGATCACTCTGATCGCATCGATCACTCCGGCCACGGTGACCGGCTGACCGTCCTGTTCAGCCGTCAGTTCTGATAGGCTGGTCAAGCGGGGATCGATATAGTCGCTCATTGCGTCCAGGGGGTGCGACGACACAAAGCATCCCAGGAGTTCCTTCTCATCCGCCAGACGCTGCTTTTGGCTCATCGGCGGGACAGACTCGGCTACCTTCACCGGCGGAGAGCTCTGTTTCATCAGCTGAGGGCTCAGCTCAAAGAGACTGCGTTGCCCGACATCACGCGCGCCGTGGACTTCCTGGCTCAGCGCCAGTGCCCGGTCCAGCGAGGCGAGCAGAGCATTTCTCTCGCCAAGGCAGTCGAGCACGCCAGCCCGGACGAGACACTCGAGGACGCGCTTGTTGACTTGCCGCAGATCCACACGGTTGGCGAGATCGTCAAGACTGGCAAAGGGCTCGTTGCCCCGTGCCTGGATGATGATCTCGGCCGGCCCATCGCCGACATTCTTGATGGCGCCCAGGCCGAAGCGAATCGCCAGATCCGGCTTGCCCTCTAGCTGGCTGCGCTCGTCCAGGGTCGACCACTCGGCGGGCTCGACCTCAAAGTGAATGCCCGAGGCGTTGATGTCAGGGGGCAGTACTGTGATGCCCAGGCGGCGGCACTCGCTGACAAACTGCGAGACTTTGTCCAGCTTGCCGCGTTCTACCGTGAGCAGGGCGGTCATGAACTCGACAGGATAGTGCGCCTTGAGATACGCGGTCTGCAGGGTAATGACCGCGTACGCCGCCCCGTGCGACTTGTTAAAGCCATAGTCCGCAAAGGTCTCGATGTCCCCAAAGATGCCCTGAGCAACGTTCTCGGGGACGCCATTGGCCACACAGCCCTCGATGAACTTGGAGCGCTGCTGCTCCATGACTTTGGCTTTTTTCTTGCCCATAGCGCGGCGCAGCAGGTCCGCTTCAGCGGCGGAAAACCCCGCCAGTGTGGAGACGATCTGAATCACCTGCTCCTGATAGACGATGATGCCATAGGTCTCGGCAAGAATCGGCTCCAGGAGAGGATGGGCATAGATGACTGGCTTGCGGCCGCACTTGCGGTCGATGTATTCCGGGATGGAGGCCATCGGACCGGGCCGATACAGCCCGAGGATGGCGATAATGTCCGTGAACTCGGTGGGCTGCATGTCCCGCAGCACGCGGCGCATCCCTTCGCTCTCGACCTGAAAGATGCCCGTGACATCTCCAGATGCCAGCAGCGCAAAGGCATCCGGGTCGTCAAGCGGAATATTCTCCTGCGTCAATTCAATGTTGCGGGTCTTTTTGATCCACGCAAAAGCCTTGTCGAGTACTGTAAGCGTGGACAGCCCCAGGACGTCAAGTTTGAGCAGGCCGATGTCCTCTATGTCGGACATGCAGTATTGAGAGATGAGCCCTTCGCCTCGGGGCGCCCGCTGGAGCGGCGAGTATTCGACCAGTGGCCGGTCGGCGATAATGACTCCTGCCGCGTGAGTGGACAGATGCCGAGAGATCCCCTGCAGTTTCTGCGAATAGTCGATCAGGTCGCGGATATAGGGCTTGGTTTCATAGAGGTCGCGCAACTCGGGGACCGTGTCCAGGCCATCCTGGATCGTCTTTTTGGGGCCGGCAGGGATCAACTTGGCCACGTGATCCACTTCGCTCAAGGGGATGCCCAGCGCCCGGCCAACGTCGCGGATGGCGCCGCGAGCGAGCATCGTGCCAAAGGTCGCGATCTGGGAGGTGTGGTCCTCACCATACCGTGCGGTAAGATAGTCGATGACTTCCTGGCGGCGATCCTCGGGATAGTCCAGGTCGATATCCGGCATGGTGATGCGACCAGGGTTAAGAAAGCGCTCAAAGATGAGGCCCAGGCTCAGCGGCTCGATATCGGTGATACCCAACGAGTAGGCGACCAGGCTGCTGGCGCCAGAGCCCCTGCCCGGACCGACCAGCATCCTGGCATCCTGCTTGGCCCAGCGCACCAGATCCTCGTTGATGAGAAAGTACTCGTCAAAGCCCATATCGTGGATCACGCCCAGCTCGTAATCCAGCCTGGACTGGATTTCGGGCGTGATCTCGCTGTAGCGGCGCTGCAACCCTTCCTGACACAATCTGCGAAGGTAGGCCTCCGGTGTGCACTGCTCCGGTACCTGGAATTTCGGCAGGTGATAGCCATCTCGGCCCAGGTCTACATCGCACTGTTCGGCCACCAGAAGGGTGTTCTCCACCGCCTCAGGATAGGCGGCCATCAGTGCCGACATCTCCTCGGCTGACTTTAGGTAGTAGTCATCGCTGCCCATGCGCATGCGGTTGGGATCGGCCAGGGTCGTATTGGTCTGCAGCGCGAGCAGCAGATCCTGTGCCGGGGCATCCTCTCTCAGGGTATAGTGCACGTCGTTTGTCGCGACGCACTTGAGGCCCACCTGGCGCGCCAGCTCGACGAGTTGGACGTTGATCGTATCCAGTTCAGGGACGCCAGCGTGGCGCTGCAGCTCGATAAAGTAGCGGTCGGGCCCAAAGACATCCTTGAACCAGTGCATCGTGTCGCGGGCCTTGTCCAACAGACCCTCTCGCACCTGCGATGCGACCAGTCCTGAGATACAGCCAGAAAGACAGATCAAGCCTTCGCTGTGTTCGGCAAGAAGTTCCAGGTCGATGCGCGGGCGATAGTAGAACCCATCGATATTGGCCGTGGTCACGAGCTTGAGCAGGTTCCGGTAGCCCGTCATATTGGCGGCCAGCAGAATCAGATGGTGCGAGCGGCTATCGAGCCGCGCCTCTTTCTGGAACAGCCGTCTGGGCGCCTGATAGACCTCACAGCCAAAGATGGGCTTTATGCCTGCGGCCTGTGCAGCGTGATGGAATCGAATCGTGCCGTACATCTGCCCGTGGTCGGTCAGGGCAAGCGAGTCCATGCCCAAGTCCCTGGCGCGTTTGCACAAGTCCGGCAGCCGGGCCAGCCCGTCCAACAGAGAAAACTCGCTATGTACGTGCAGGTGGACAAAGGAACCCACCACATCCTCCTGTTCAAGGTTACGTGGTCGCTCAAAAGCCAAGCCCGCCGGAGAGCCCTGACAAGGCTGATCGTCCGAGCCAGTGTACGGTGGTCAGCTCTGTGTGGACGGTGCATCAACCTGAAGATCGCATCGATTGTATCACATGCGCTCGAGTGGTAAAGCCAGGGAGCGCCAAACTCATGGCTAATAACTGGAATTAGCAGCAGCAGAATGGTAAAGGATCTATTGTATGGGTTCGCAAGGTAAGCTCGAGTTTCTGGCGCGGAAAAGAGACACAACCGGCCTTTGGGTTCGCTGTGCCGGCTTTGCACAGGGTAGACGCTACGCCGGCCATCGGCTCCGTCAGGGGTCCCTGACAGCGTAATGGTGGGAATGGCGTAAGGCGTAGCCTTTCCTTTACCTGGCGGAAAACGAGCCAGGTCTGAGGCTGGTGGCAGGGACGGTCTCGGCGCGATGCCCGGCGGGTCCGGGAAGGCCAGCTCCCTGCCTTGACGCGTGCCCTGGGGTCTATGACCACACGTGGCTCACGTCGTGAGCGGCCAGTACTTGTTTCGTGCTATCGCTGTACCGCAGCAACGCCAGCGCGCGGCATCCCGTGTCCTTGGCGGTTGCGGCGACAGAGGCCACTTTATCAGTTCGTTAGCGTGGTGGATGGCCTCTGTCGCCTGTTGCTGCGATCGCGGACGCGCGGCTCTAGAACAGACTGTCAGAGGGTCGTCTGTCAAAGCCAAAGAACTTGAGCGCCTTTTGAATGGTGAGGTCCCAGAATCGCCATTCGTGGGCATAGCCCTCGATCTCTTCAAAGGTGATGTCAGCGCCGAGCTCTCCTGCATAGGCCCGGAACTCGCGGAACCGTTCGTACCCGAAATCCCTGGTGCCGCAGGCGCAATAGATTCGCGGGAGGTCCACCTTGCCGACCATCTCACCGAGCATGCGCCAGGTGTTCTCGTTCGAGTTGAGGAAATTCTCCGCGCCCCCATAGTTTCGCAGCCTGTTTGCCAGGCGCCGGTCCCCGGCTGCCTCCGGGCTCGCGAGCATGTGCTCATAGTTGCGCGCCGACGACGACAGCACGGCCGCGGCGGCGAACTTGTCCGGATGGGCCAGAGCGTACTTGAGTGTGCCACCGCCGCCCATGGACAGGCCGGCGATAAAGTTGTCCTCGCGGCGATCCGACACAGGGAACCAGTTGTAGATGACGGGCATGAGCTCCTGCGTGAGAAAATCGAACATGCCATAGCCCATCATGCAGTTGTCCCAGTTGGAGTAGTCGCTGTTCAGCGCGCTGGGCATGACCACGACGAGGTTCTGCTCACGGGCATAGATCTCGACCATCGACTTGCGGACCCAGTCGCTGTGGTCGCCAAAGGTCCCATGCAAGAGCCAGAGGACCGGGTACCTGGCCCCTGAGCCATAGAACGCGTCTGGAGATACATCGCGCGTCTTGTCGGGCAAGATGATGCTCACCGTGGTGTTGCCGTTGAGGAACTGACTCTCGAAATTCAGCGTTGCCAATGCCATTGCCTGATCTCCTTCCAACATGTGCGGTCT
>CAZYWU010000003.1:116567-131605 GCA_964651255.1 uncultured Anaerolineales bacterium | reverse complement strand
CAGCTCCAAACCCCGCTGTAATGCGAAATGAGGATCATTCAAGTACAGTTTTGCGAGTTTGTCGTCGCGCACCGTTGGTTACTCCGAGAAGCGTGCACTTCTCGCTGCAGGCTCGATCCGAAATACCAGGCCAGTTCGCCCTGCAATGCGTATCATGCACTAGAGAGCAGGAGCCAGAGTGTGAACGAGCTGATCGACTTCGACCAGGTGCGAGCAATCATCCAACATAAGGACCATGCTACGGTCTTTGGACAACCGCACCTTAGATAGCGATGCCGTATGCATGACGGCGCGTGGTCCCCTGCCATCCGGCCAGGGCGACACTATAGATAGCAGCATGCGCAGCGAACCTCCGTGGGCCACGACGAGTACCTGTTGATCGTCAGGTAGTGCGCGCATGTCCTCCACGAAGCCAGCTACGCGCGCCTGAACATCCTCTGGGTGCTCCGCACCCGGAGGGAAATACGTGGGCGGATCGGCGCGCCACCCGGCGACGGCCTCCGGATACTGCTGGGCAAGATCCGACATCCTGCGGCCCTCCCAGCGACCATAGCCGACCTCACGTAACCGGATGTCGGTAGTAACTGGCAGATTATGATAGAGCGCGATCGCTCGTGCCGTGGTTTGTGCGCGGCTCAGTTCACTGGCGTAAATCGCGTCGAGCGAGACCGTTGACAGGCGGGATGCAACCGCTGACGCTTGAATGCGCCCCACCGTGTCCAGGGGCCGATCCGAATGCCCCTGAAGCCTGCCGTCAGCGTTCCAATCCGTCTGTCCATGACGTACAAGGTACAGTGTAGGCAAGATGATTCGTCCCTTCCATTCAAGCGACAAGGTAGAAAAACGACAACATTGGCTCCGGCACGTTGGGCCGGAGTCGGGCACCAGTCTACCACAGGATCAGACAGTTGTCGTCCCAGGGACAGGTGCAGTAACGCAGACGCTCTAGCGCAAATGAGCCGACAGCATCGAGCGCACGCGCCAGCAAAGCATCCATTCGCCGCAGGACATTTCTCTCTGAGCTGTTTTCGCTACGCCTACTCATTGCTGCTACTCCCCCCTGCCTGGCGGGCCTGGACACTCAAGCCCTCGGGCCGCGTCAGCCTGTTCTTACCAAGATTAGAATAGACGATGACTGTCAACACCGTGTTAACCGCATGTTACGGTTACGAAAAAGGCAAATCCCATAGAGAGAGCAAAGGCGCCGCTTACGCGGCGCCAGGAATGCATCGTTCAGTACTCGAGCTGCGGACGCTAGCTGGATCCCCGCAATATCGAGATCATCTCCGCCAGCGCGCCGGGGCCGCCCACATTGCCCGGGAACACGACATAATCCAGATCTGGCCACCGAGACTCGGGACCGGTGCGCCAGACGGGGATGCCCGGAATCGCCTGCCCGCGCACCAGCGCCCGCTGGATATTGAGAGCGCCAGTCGCGATATCAGAGGAAGTGATACCACCCTTGGCAATCACCCAGGCCGGCCGTGCAGGCAATTCTGCCACGAGCGCCACGAGCCCGGCAGATATCTTTTGACCCGCGTCCAGCGAGGCCGCCGTTCCCGCAACGCCAACATGCTCGCGGCTGGTGTAGACCAGCGCGTCGTGACCGCCCGCCATGGCACTGGCTGCCTGTTTCCGTGCCCGAGCCACAACCTCACTGGCGCTGGTGCCAAGCAGTGCGGCCGCATCCAGCTCGATAGGCACCACATCTGGCAAGCGAGCGGCCTCCTCAAGCTGGGCGGTGGTCCGTCCCACGAACGACCCGACTACAACGAGGCCCCCGCGCTGCTGCCAAAAATCGGATGCTGACAACAACGGCGCAGCCTCGAGACCCGCACGAACCCGCACAAAGGAGGCCGCTGTTCGATAGAGATAGCGGTGCCCCTGCATTTCGCTGGCCAGGATGCCCGCCACCAGGACCTCCAGATCCCTGTAGGAAACCGCGTTCACCACACAGGGCTGCGCATCAGCCAGCTTGCTGAGAAGAATCTCAACTTTCCGCGGTCCTTCTATCCGCAGATCGGACAGAGAGATCGAAGCTACCTCTTCCGGAGACCACGCGCCGCCGGATCTGGCCGATACCCACGCCCTGAGATTGCTCTCCTGGTAGCCGAATACCGGGTCACGAGCAAACTCGGTCTCTGCCGCAGGCACTAACCAGCCGCCCTCATCGACATAATGCACGTCATCGATAGTGTAGCGTCCGCCCTCGAGGAAAAAAGGTACGACCAGGAGGCCATCCACCGGTGACTGCAGGCCCTCAATCAAGGCCTCGGTTTCGCTAAAGTGCCCGCGCAGCGTCGAGTCGCTCCGGCTGACGATCGCCACTTGCCGTCCGGCGACCTCGGACGCGGACCGCAGCGCCGCCGCAATCTCCAGATTGATCTGGCGCGCGCGCTCAGCGGAGTACGCCCTGGAATTGGTCAGGATATAGACCACCGAATCCGGTTGCCGCAGCTCGTCCACCAGCGCGCCCACCCGCCAATGGGTGAGCACCGCCACATCGTGGACTGTCTGTGTCCCCGTGGGGTCATCGTCCAACACGACGACTTTGGCGCCCTTCTGGACATAACGCTGTATCAGCGGCAGCATGGGAACCCGCCACTCGGCAGGCAATTCTGAAAAGAGAGCATCGCGACGAACAGGCATAATAACCCAACTCCGGAGCAGGCTAAAAGGCGATAAAAGTGTCTACCGCGTCCACCTCCACGAGATGGTGGCGGTCATTGACGGCCATCACGACACTGCGGGTGGGCTGAAGGTCAACGATGGAGAGCGATGCGGTATCAACGCGCACCCGCCGGGAATAACCCTGCGGCACATGCAGCGCCAGGCACAGCAGGGCTCGGACCGAGCCGCCGTGTCCAACGACGACGATCTGTTCCGACGGGCACAGCCGCAGATCCTCCAGCAGCGCGCCAACCCGCGCCGCAACCTGATGCACAGACTCGCCACCGGTGGGAGCTACTTCCACCGGCTCTGTCATCCATTGTGCCACCGTGTCGGGGTAGAGCACCTTGAGTTCGTCCATCGTGCGGCCTTCCCACGCGCCATAGTCTGCCTCACGTAGTCGGGCATCGGGCTGGACTGGCAGATTGTGGTATCGCGCAATCGCACGGGCAGTATCCATGGCGCGGTCGAGATCAGAGGAATAGATAGCATCGATGCGCTCGGAGGAGAGGCGCTCGGCAATGGCCTCGGCTTGCTTTAGGCCCACATCAGTCAGATGCGATTGCGCGTGCCCCTGAATCCGGCCGAGGGAGTTCCAGTCGGTAATCCCGTGTCGTACGACAAAAAGACGTGGCAATGTCGCCATCCTTTCGAATCATGATGCGCTCCATTATACGTAGGCAAGCCAAAAAGCCTACAGGTGGCGTGAGGATCGCACGGATGGTGGATTCGACAGCCGTGGCGGCGTCCCTGAACCGTGAGCACGCCGTGGCGCTAGAACTCGATGCCGCGGCGCGCTCGAACACCCCTGTTGAAGGGATGCTTGATCTCCCGCATCTCTGTGACCAGGTCAGCAAAGGCGATCAACTCGGGCGCAGCGTCTCGCCCAGTGATCACGAGATCCAGGCCGCGCGGGCGATGCTCCCTCAGCCAGCCGATGACCTCAGTTACTGGCAGCCAGCCATAGCTGACGGGGTATGTGAACTCATCCAGGACGACGAGATCATAGTCTCCGCTGGAGATCATCTCCTGAGCGAGGCGCCAGCCGGCCAGCGCGCGGGCCCGATCGATCTCCAGATCCATAGACCTGAAGGTAAAGCCCGCCCCCATGGCGTGCCAGCGTATCCCCAGCCGCTCGGCGGCGATGGTCTCTCCCCAGCGCCCGCCCTCTGCCTTGATGAACTGGATCACACAGGAGCGAAGCCCGTGGCCCCAGGCGCGCAGCACCAGCCCCAGGGCCGCGGTAGTCTTGCCCTTGCCATTGCCCGTGTACACGATCGTAAGCCCCGCCGGCATGGGCTCCTGCGGCTCCCGGGTCATCTCACGTTCAACGGTATCCTGCGACATGCCCGATTCAGTCAAACTCGCGTATAGCATCGATGGCGCTTCCCATGGCCGCATCGGTCTCCCGCTCGACAACGATGTCGATCACCGCAGGCCGGTTGGCGGCGACGGCGCGCTCCAATGCGCCCCGAATCTCTCCCGGCTCAGTCACGCGTTCAGACCAGGCGCCAAAGCCTTCCGCCACCTTGCAGAAATCGATACCGCGCTCCCCGTAGGACAGGTCGACGCCGTATTCGTATTCATAGGCGTACCGCTGGTTCTGCCGGATGAGGCTCAGGTAGCCGTTGTTTACAATGACGACAACCACGGGGATGTTGTATTGGCAGGCCATTCCGAGTTCCTCGATCGTAAAGCCAAAGCCGCCATCGCCCACCACGGCGACAGCGGTGCAATCGGGGCGCGCCACCCGGGCGCCAATTGCCGCAGGCAGGTCATAACCCAGCGTGCCAGCGCCGCCAGAGGGCAGGTACTGGGCCGGCCGGTCGATCTGTTGAAATTGGCCCGACCAGATCTGCGTAAGGCCACATCCCGTGGTGAATATGGTGTCTGGCCCGAAAAAGGCGTTGAGTTCGTGGTACACCCGTTGGGGTTTGATCGGCACAGAGTCATAGTCAGTGCGTCGCTCGAGGCGCCGTCGGTCCTCCGGAATGCGCTGGACGCGCGCAGAGGGCGGCAAGGGCGCTGTGCGGCGGCGAGCAGCATCCAGCAACGCCTCGAGAGCCAGGCGCGCGTCGGCCACGATGCCCAGCTCCGTGGGGACGATACGTCCAATATGTTCAGGTTCGACATTGATGTGTATAAACCGGCGACCGGCGACATAGGAATCGAGCGCCCCCGTGTGACGGTCGTTAAAGCGATTACCAACAGCCAGCACCACGTCGGACCCCAGGAAGAACCGATTGCCAAAGGGCTGTCCCACCTGAATGCCGATGTGGCCCACGTGCAGCGGGTGCTGCGCGGGGATCCCACCGGTGGCCATGTAGGTTGTGACCACAGGGAGCGACAGGTGCTCCGCCAGGGCCACGCAGGCTTCGGTGGCATGGGCGATCAGCACGCCACCGCCCATGATCATGATCGGGTTCTCCGCCTCGAGCAGCATGTCCAGGGCACGCTCGATCAGCGCCGGATCGGGGGGCTGCTTGAGCACCGGTATCGGGCCATCCTTCTCAGGATCATACGCAACCTCGGCCATCTGCACATCCAGCGGAAGATCGATCAGCACCGGTCCCGGCCGCCCTTCACGCGCCGTCCAGAACGCCTTGCGCATGATACTGGCTGCCTGCGACGGCTCGGTGATACACCAGGCGCCCTTGCATACCGGATTGGCGATACTGACGATGTCCACGGCCTGAAAGGCCTCCTTGCCCAGCTGGTTGCGCGCATTCTGGCCAGTGATCGCAATCAGTGGAATGGAGTCGATCTGCGCTGTGTAGAGTCCGGTGACAAAGTTGGTTGCGGCCGGACCGGACGTACAGATCGCCATGCCCATCTGCGTGCAACCGGTAGCGCGGGAGTAGCCATCGGCAGCATGCAAAGCACCCTCTTCATGCCGCGCCGTATAGTGCTTGATGAGCCTGGATGTGCCTAGATACTCGTATACCGGATTTATGGAAGCGCCGGGGATTCCAAAGGCAGCCCGGATCCCCTCGTCCTCCAGGATGCGAACGATCAGTTCTGCAACGCGCATGGCTCATACCCTCCAAAGCATACGTCAGTAGGCCTGGCGATAGATCTCCCGCGCCGCCTCAAGGGTCATGACGCGCGGGTTGTTGTTGAGCAGCCGCGTGACCTGCATGGCCGCCTCCGCCATGAGTTCGATGGCGCTCTCAGGGACGCCCAAATCACGCATGCGAGAGACAATACCGATGTCGCGACACAGGTGCTCTACGGCCGCAATGGCGTGCTCCGCTCCCTCCCGGACAGACAGATTCTCCGTCCTGACGCCCAGGGCGTGTGCAATCTGCGCGTATTTCACCCGGCTGCTCAGCAGGTTGTAGCGCATCACATAGGGCAAGAGCAGCGAATTGGCCACGCCGTGCGGCACATTGTACAGCCCTCCCAGAGGGTAGGCCAATGCATGGACGGCGCCGGTGTTGACGGGTCCAAGACACATGCCCCCAAGTGTGCTGGCCATTGACATAAAGTATCGCGCTTCAGCATCATCGCCACGGGCCACGGCCCTGGGCAAGTACTGGCCAATGAGCTCGATGGCCTTGATGGCCAGTGTATCGATAAGGGGATGCGCAAACCGGTTCGTGTAGGCCTCGATAGCATGAGTGAGTGCATCCACGCCGGTGTAGGCGGTGATGTGTGGTGGCAAGCTCACGGTGAGATCTGGATCGACGAGCGCGACGTCGGCATACAACCGCCGGCTGACGATGCCTTTCTTGAGGTGGGCCTCTGTGTCGGACAGAATCGCGATGGGGGAGACCTCGCTGCCCGTGCCCGCGGTTGTCGGTATCAACACTTTTGGCAATCCGGGCTGCGGAATCATGTCTATACCGACGTAATCGACGATGGAGCCCTCGTTTGTGAGCATCACGGCTGCCGCCTTGGCGATGTCCAGTGCACTGCCGCCACCAAGGCCGATCAGACCGTCGCATTGACCAGCCCGTGCCGCCGCCACGCACGCCTGAACGATCTCCACACGCGGGTCGGGCTCCACGCCGTCAAACAGCCCGTGCGCGATCTGGGCGTCGTCGAGCAGGCGCCCAATCTGTGCAGGGATGCCCGTGCTCACCAGCCCGCGATCCGTCACGATCAGCGGCCGCTTCAAGCCCAGCTGTGCGAGCGCAGCTGGCAACTGCGCGACGGCGCCACGCCCAAACACCAGGCGCCCACTCAACTGCATTTCGAGTACCCTATCCATAGACAATCCCCCCAAAGGTCCTGCCAGCTGCCATCACAGTCCATCGCTACAAGGCTCAGTCTAGTCAACACCGACGCTGGCGTCCAGCCTTCTCATGACAAAGAGCAGCGATCACAAGACGGCACAGCACCTGTGCGCATGCCGTATTCGAGAGGAGGCTCGCAGGTAGCCCAAAAGTCGATCGGGTTGCAAATGGATATCTGTGCGGACGTTGCGTATTTCCTGAGAATGTGCTACATATATTGCATAGCAGAGCGCTCTGCTGTCCTCAACGGGAACGAGACCGGCGAGGCTTATCCAATCTTGCGAGGAGGCATAGGATGAAGTGGTCTGGTCGGCTGGCAATGGTGCTCGTGATTGCAGCAGTCTGTATGGCAGCGGTCGGGTGTGGTGCGCAAGATACCACTGGCCTGGTTGCAGGTCAGCGAATATCTGCCAGAGAGGCCTGGGACATCATCGAGCCCGTCGCACTCGAGTGGAAGCCCGAATCACTGATCATCGAGTGTCGCGTCCCTTCGCGCCCTGGCAAGGAAGACCTCGGCGTGGACGGTCTTTCATCGGCTTGGCGCTTTATCGTCGCCCCTGAGGGAGATGGAAACCAGGCGTTTTTCAGCATCGATACGACAGCGGAGCCCATCAAGCCCAATCGCTCCGATCAGGTACGCCCGGCGGCCAAGGCGAGCCTCAATCCTGCCGACTGGACGGTGGACAGCCCACAGGCCATGGAAATCGCCCTGTCTAACGGGCTGCAGGAGTTCATCGATAGTCATCCCGGCTTCCAGGTTAAGACCATGGGGTTTGAGATCGACGTCACGCCGGAAGAGGGCGCCTACTGGAAGGTGACCGCAAAGGATGGCGCCGATACACTGGAGCTCAAGATCAGCGTCGTCGACGGGTCGATCCTGCCCTAGTCAATACCCGATATAAGTGCAGGCGTTGTGTGGCAACGCTCATGACCAGCCACACAGCGCCTCAACGTATGCTGCCGAACCGTCACGGTACCAGCCGTCCAGCTGCTCACGTTCTTTCAGCTGCTGGCCTCGCATGCTCGAAACGGCCAGATACACGCCGTTCCACTCGGGAAGCGCCGTCATGTCACCCCAGAGCTTTTCGTACTGCGCCACGGGGTAGACGTCCTCTTGCCCGTGCCCCCAGCGTTTCTTGACGTCTTTGAGCGTAATATAGGTCGGCATGCGACGAGCCATATCCCGGATTGCTCTCTCCACCGCGGCCGTATCGTCCAGAGAGTCACGATCGAGCCCAAACAACTTTAACAAGGCGTCTATCTGCAACCAGAACGTGTTCGAGTTGTAGTAGGTCAGATCGAACTCCTGCTCTTCCCGTGGGATCGCCAATCCCTCCACGAGTCGCAGCCTCCCATCCACCCGCGCCAGCCCACCGCCGCGATCGTGGACTCGCCGCGGCACGACCTCAACGGCAAAAGGTGCGCGCTGCATCAGCAGATACCCGACAAGCGCGGGATCCAAAGAGACGCCCAGTGTATCGATATTGTGCACCATCAGGTACTGCAGCCTGGGATTATCGCGCAGCAGTTGCTGCAGGACGCCACTGCGAAAGAGATTCGGCACCTCATACCAGTGCCCGACGGGGTTGATGCACTGCACCGGTATATTGTCGGTATAGTCCGTGCCCTCGCCCATGCCCTGCGCCCAGGCGATGAGCGCGGCGTTCAAGCTCTCGCGCACCTTTTGCGCCTGCTCGTCCAGGAGCTGCTGCGAGAGCTCCTCCCAGGCAAAGTGCAAGTCTCGCGCCATCGGCACCATGCGCAGACCGATGGCACGCCCCTGACTGAGGTAAAGAGGACCAGAGTAGCCATAGTTGTGCTGCTCTGCCATCGTCGCGGCGATAGGCTGGTGTGTCAGATAGCTGGTGGTGATCACATGAGGCACTGGCTTCCCACAGGTGACAGCAGTCTGAGCGCTTTTGGCGAGGTGCACCTGGAGAAAGGTGCGGTGTTGCCCGCCGAGCCGTGCGAAGGGGTTGATCGCCTTGACCACTCCGGCTCCCTGCGTCCAGCGGCTGCCCACGCCACCAGCCAGAGTCACGACAGCAACCGCGCCATCAGAGAGTGCCTCCAGACCTTTTGCAATCAACCCGGTATCTTCCACAGGCACTGTCGTCACATCGCCAGGGTCCACGTCGCGAATTTCGCTGGTGAGCGGCAGCCGATTCTGTGCCAGCCCGATGTGGCCCTCACGCAGGTCGCGCCGGATCTGCTCGTGTTCTTCCCGGCTAAAGCCATGATCGTGCAGCAGCTGCTGCAGGTCGTCCTCGCCCGCGCTGGCCGTCTCACCTTCCGGTAGCAGTGCATCCAACAGCAGGCCAACTGCTGGCAAAAGATCCGCTCGCGTACGCACAGCCCGCGAGAACAGATCGAGCTCCGCCCGCTTTCCATCCGAGAGGGCATGTCTGCTCTGCCTGATCAGAGCAGGGACCGCCAGGGCATAGTAGGGGCCAGGCAACAGGGCGCCCTCACCCTCCAGGAACGCCGCGCAGCTTCCTGTTTCGTTGATGGAAAAGTCATAGACGACCGGGTCCATGGCGAAAGGCAATGCGCTCTCAAGGCGGCGCTTTTCTGTGCGCATGATGTCCAGCAACTGGTCCTGGGCATGCTCGCGCGCCTCCGGGGCCACCATAAAGCCCATACCCCCGCCTGACATGCCCCCCAGCATCCAAAAGCCCCAGTAGGCATCGCCCAGCGTCTTGCGCGCTCGTTCTATGATGGACTCGACGAACAGGTTGGTCGCCCAGGGGATGATCATCGTCAGCGGCCCAAAGAAGTTGCGAGTCGTGGCACGCGCAAGGTCGGGCACTGACCCAGTCTGCAGGATTGCCAGGACGCTATCCAGTATCTGGCCCGCCTCCTGGCGCGCGGCCCACTCAGCCGGGGAGCGCAGGAGATAGCGCTCGGTCACCATCTCGAGTATGGGCCCTACGTTCTGGGCCATGCCACCGTGGACGAGCACCAGACTGTCCTGCAAAGCCTGACGCATCTCGGGGCGCACCTGATCCGGCCCCAGCAGGACATGCTCTGGCAACAGGCGGCCCCGACTGGAGCCCCATTCCGGATCGCCGGGGGCTGCCACAACACCATGGATCAGCTTGACCCCAGGCCAGACGCCACCGGAGTCCTGCCATCCGCCACCCGATCCGGCCAGCCACTCGCCCAGGATAGCCCGTGCCGCCACCTGCCGGCGCTGATCTTCGCGGAGTGCCCCGGATAGACTGGATATCTGGCCAGTGGCACGCATCAATGCGGCGATCAACGCTGCAAGCAGCGTGGTGCTGACGGCCAAACGCGAGCCCTTGGGTATGCCCCGGACGTAGCTCACGACCTCCAGGCCACGGCCGGGGCCGACGACCCTGGCCAACAGGTCCGCTAGCGCCTGCCCGCCACCCTCAATCCCGGGCGGCACAATGCCAGAGGCGATCACCGCCGCCTTGAGCAGCCCGAGATAGTCCCGGGCATAGTCGAATACTTCGCTGATCGTATCGATCTCCGCCTGCGCCCCTAGATCGATACTGGCCAGACGCAGTACGGGCTCATCGATGACGCGGACATAGGCGGAGACCGGAGGCTGCGGCGCGGGGTCTCGGCCCCGCACGGCCAGATCGATGGACACATTGATCACCCGGGCGCCCTCAGGATAGTCCATCCCGAGGAAAAAGATGTCGCTCCAGCCGCTATGCGTCAGGTCCATGCGTACCGGCGTTGACTCGACCAATAGAGGGAACATCCCGGTGGCGGGATCCTGCTTCAGCAGGGGTGGAACGATCCTCAGGGGGTGATCGGCCGGATGACCCATCCGGAACATCCAGCGATTGCCTGCAAAGGACCGCACGCTGTGGCGCACCTGGTCCGCCAGCGTCTGAAAGGCGAGTTGGTGATAGGCCAGGCTCAGGGCGCTGCAGAGGCCCTCGGATAGCCCCTGGGCGCGCGATTCCAGCAGGAAGGCGTCGATGGCCTCTTCAAAGCGGCGTTCGAGCAAGTGCGCATAGCCCGCGTATGGAATTCGTCCCGGCTCGGCACCCGCCAGCAAGGGCGGCAGGTAAAAGCGGTGAATCGCATAGAGAAAGGTGGTCGCGCGCACCCGCTCAAAGAGGTTAGGGCAGGCGCGGCGAAAGCGATCCAGCTCGGCACAGGCTTGGACAAGCTCAGTCAGTGAGCATGCCGAACAGAGTGCGTCCAGCGAGCGATCGCGGATGGCGGGGTTCGACGAGATGATGGTCTGAACAAAGGCATTACTGGACATCGTCACCACGGTCCGCCTCTCGCGTCGCGAGCAGCTCAAGCAACTGGCTCAGCACCCACTCACGATCCCTTCCCGCCAGCGCCAGTGCCATCTGAGCAATCAAGGTACCGTAACGCGCCCCCACATCGTAGCGGCGCCCATTGCTCTCCAGCGCCAGATACCTCTCACGTTGTGGCAGCTCGTTGAGCGCATCAGACAGAGTGACCCCTTCGGGCTGCACTTGCAAGAGTTCAGCCAGGATATCCAAAACCCCAGGTGTGAGCACATGCATGCCGAAAAAGCACAGATAGTGGCCGGCGCGGAGCCCCGGGACGACGAGCCACTGCTCTGCATCGGTCGGTGTGGGTTTTTCCATCACGCGCTCCACCAGGTAAAGACGCGTGCTGCCAGCAACACGCTTGGCACCGATGCAACCAAAGTACGGCAAGAGGCTCTCGCGCGAGGCCTGCACGGCGGACACAGCGCAGTCGTTGCGCTCTGCGGTCTGCACCAGATCCTGAGCACAACCCACACTCCCCCGAGCGATCGGCAGGTGGTCGCTGACCAGGTGGAGAAACGACTCGCCGGCGACGAAATCGCGCGCGCAATAGATAGCATGGCCATAGCCGCGCGGCTCTGCCTGCGCGATAAAGGTGATGCGGCTGCGATAGGCGCCCACCGCCTGCCCATAGGCGGCCTCATCACCGGGGCTGACCACGACGCCTACCTGCTCCACGCCCGCACGCAACGCCTCCTCAACCAGGATGGTGAGAATGGACTTTTCCTGGCCGTCAGTATCGATCAGAGTCTGCAGCGGCAGCGCGCGTTGCCGTCGTCCCGCCGCTGTGATGACCGCTTTGATCACCCGCATGAGTGACTCCTCCCCTCTCGCTATGCCTGCGGCGCCATTGTACTGATCCGACCACCATGGCGCAAGCCCAGCAGCCGCTGGCAGCCGCCCTGGCGCATGGCTCAACCGACGAGCAGGCTCGCACGCGCTAACCAGGCGAGACTGGCATCCAGTTCCCTGTGGACGCGATCCAGGGTCGCCGCGGGATCGGCCGCACCTGTGGTTTCGTCAGTGACCTTGAGCCTGCCCGCCGCCACCAGGTCGTCCAGAATCCGGGCGAGATCGTCACGGGTCCGCGTACCATCGAGCAGCGGCAGCAAAAAGCGTGCCAGGGCGTCCAGGTGAACACGCTCGTGCCTCAGATTGGCCACACGGTCACTGCTGCGCGCCTGATGGCGGGCATATGAACTCGCCACCGGCATCTCAGAGACGGCGCTCACAAAGGGCGGTATCCAGGCGTGTAACTCGATCAGAGAGACGCTGTAAGAGAACGCCTTGAGCAGGTTGGCCGCCAACCTGCTTTTATCCTCGACGGCCAGCTCCGGCACCGCCAGTCGCTCGTGCACCGCCTCACAGAGCGAAGAAAAAGGCACAGCCTGCGGTGCGATCGCGGCCAGATAGTCGAACGCTGCAATGGTTACGGCATCGTCGGTGCGGAACATGGCGCCGTCCGGACTGGTGAACTGCGCGATGCCATGGTCATCCTCTGCGCCAGGCTGCCTCTGCGCGCGGGTGGCCACCGCAAGATCCATGACGCGCGCCGTGCGCAGCGTGCGATCCACATCAAGCTCCTTGTGGCAGAGCAGAGTGCGGCGAAAGGCACGGTTGCGGACAAAGTCCATGTACTGCTCAGTTTCTACGATGCTGTTACACATGTCCTGCAACGCACCAAAGACCTCTGGGGAGAGATTATCGGGCATGGACATCGGGAAATCAGCCTCTACGAGAAACTGCAGGCCCTGCGCCTCCGCTTGGTCCATCAATTCGTAGAAATACACCGGGTCATTCCACTCTGCGAGCTCGTCGTGCAGGATGACAGAGTCGATCTGAGGTCTGGCATCCTGGAGCTGCTTTTCCAACAGATCGCGATAGGCGTCGACAAAGGTGCCATAGGCCCGGTTCCGCTCATTGCTCACCGCTTGCGCAAGAAAGGCCACCAGTTCACGCGCACGGGTCGCACGCTGGTGACCATCGGTCTCATTGCGGATGTGATAGAGCATCATCTCTCGCAGACCCTGAAGCATATGCCAGCCCGGGTAGGTGTTATAGCTCACATAGGCGACCCCACCGGGCGCCAGATTCTGAGAGCAGACCTTGAGCAGATGCTCCCGGACCTCCGGCGGCACCCAGGAATAGACGCCATGCGCGATGATATAGTGAAAGGTCCCCAGGGCAGGAGTGACCTCGCGGATATCGATGGCGAGAAAGGCGATGTTGCTCAGAGCCAGGGCGGCCACCGATGCTGTCGCCTCCTCGATCTGACGTGGCGACAAATCGATGCCCACAAAAGTGCTGTCGGGAAGGCTGGCGGCCATCGGCAGCAGATTGCCGCCGGAGGCGCAGCCCAACTCTAGCACACGGCAACGTTCAACAGGTGCCGTCTTGACGCCCAGCAGATGAGCGCAGGTGGCCAGGCGGTCGGGATGGGTCTGCAAATAGCACAGAGCCGGGTAGGGAACATCATCGTAGCTGGTGGCAGGCGCATTGCGGGGCATTGGCGAGCTCCTCCTTGTGGCGACCTCATGCTCCAGATTATAGGGGGCATCGGTGCCACCGGCTACCTCACAAGGCCGTGGTACCGCCCTGCCCACGGTGCCTTCGATGAACAAGTCCCGGTTGCACTGCTCCGGCGATATGCTATGCTGGCGGAAATGACAACAAGCAGGGGGGATGCCACCCATGAGCGATGCTGAAAACCGCTGGATGCCGCCCTCGCCGCACCGCGAAAGGATCCTGCATGAGATCGCCATCGGCGCAGCGCATATCGTCGAGCGCGGCCATAACGTGCCACCGCTGCTCGTTTTTGAGGACGGGGGCATGTTTGAACTGCCACGGGTGCGTCTTGAGGAGACGCGACGAGGCCTCCAGCTTACCGTCAGTGACGAGACGCCGACGGCCGGACAGACGCGGTTCTACGATGTCTGCAGCACGGTCGATGAGATCCTCGGTCAGGTTAGGGAGAAGCGCCTCCTGGACCCGGCCGAGATGGGAAAATTGCTGGACGACATCCGCTACATGATCGGGCGGATGGCGCGGCGCAGCCAGCAGTATGTGGCCTTTTTTGAGGCGGTTCACACCCTGTCTGAGTCTGCCCTCGAACTGGCGCGACCGGATGCCGACTTGGCTGAGGCTCGGCTCGCTGCCTTTCGTGCATCGCTCGAGTCGCTGGGCAGCAACCCGGACGGGGATGGGGACACCGTCGTGCGCAGCGCCGAGCACGCCCGGGCCCTGGCCCAGGCGTTGGAGGACTATCTCGCGCAGTGCAAGCTGGCCGCCATGCGGATCAATCGGGCGTTTCTGGACGTCAGAGGCGGTCGCGAATGGCCTGATTCAGGCACTGCGGAGTGAACGAGTCGTGGAAAAATCCCTACTGCACAGGCTGAGCAGACAAGTGGGCAGGTGTTCATGGATGACATAAGAGATATCGCCTTCTACTATAACGCGGATCCGGCCTCCGCGGAGGACCGGGTAACCAGACACCAGCTCGAGTTCGATCTGACCTGGCGGCTGTTCGAGAGCTACATTCCGGCAGGGGCCACGATCCTCGAGATCGGTTGCGCCGCGGGCGCCTACACGGTGCCACTGGCACGCCGCGGTCGCCGGATCGTCGCCATAGATCTGTCATCAAAGCTTCTTGCGCGGTGCCGCGTGCGTATTGCTGGCGCCGGGCTTGCGCAGCAGGTGCGTTTCATGCTCGCAGACGCTAGAAATCTCGACGGCCTTGAGCAGTCGCTCTACGATGCCGTCCTCCTGATGGGGCCCCTCTAACATCTCGTCTTTCGGTCCGACCGAGAACTGGCACTGGCCGAGGCGATCAAGCATCTGCGCCCGG
>CAZYWU010000003.1:92108-116467 GCA_964651255.1 uncultured Anaerolineales bacterium | reverse complement strand
GATCTGTGACCAACCATCCATCGTCGGCGCCTCGCGTCATTTGCTCTATATCGGCAGATCCGGGGCCTGGTGCTCGGAGGCGCCTGTGATCTCGGCCACGCGCTCAAAGAACGCCCGCTTGAAAGGCGTATTGATGCCCCAGTTCACAGGCGGTGTCTGGAACCCTGTGAGGTCGTCCCAGGGGGCATCATCGCGCCAGCGCGGGCGGGGGTTATAGTCCTGCCAGGGATCCTCTCCCTGGCCATGCCATCCCTGGTCGTAGTAACCCCATGACACGCCCTTGCGCCAGGCGACCTCAAAGTTGGGCATCGCCGGCGAGTCTTCATTGATGATGATCGGCTTGGGCGCGAACTTGTAGGCGTCCATCCCCTGCACGACATCGATGGCGGCGGCCAGCTCTGGCGGGCGCAGCCCGTTCCCATGCAGCAGCACATAGTCCGCGGCGCGGACCAGCGACGCCGGGGGCATACCGCGCCCTGTCGCTACCTCAGCACCACCGCCGCTGGTAGAGAACAGCAGCTCCGGAAACTCTGCCTTGAGGGCGCTGAGCATCTCGTGCTGCCTTTCCGGTCGGAATATCTCGTACGGCGTGTGATCTACTACCACATCGATCTCGTTGGCCAGCTCAACCAGCACGTTTCGATAGCGGTGCTCCATCAGAAAAGTGCAGGTCTCGCGCGCGGCGCGCCAGATGGCCGCCTCGTCATCCATGCGCAGGAGCATCATCCAGTAGAACATGCCAAGGATCGGCACCATGCCCAGCTCATCCGCACGATCAAGCACCTTTCTCAGGCGAGCGGCGTAGGCAGGCTTCAACTTGCCGTCCGGCGTGAACCCATTGTTGTCATAGCTGTGGTACACGTCGCGAACGTACATCGGGCCGCCGCCCTGCAGGTTAACTCCAAAGCCGCGAATGCCGTGGGCATACCAGCCGGGCAGCGCGGCGCAGAACTCTTCGGTGTTGCGCTCTGGATCCCATTCATCCGTGTCAGGATATGCCCAGTGGCCACGCGTCTCGGGGTTGGCGTCATCGAAAATCGCCTGCACAGCCCTGACATTGAAGAGCAACCCTTCGACCCGGTGCCCGTCGTACCAGCGTCCGGGATATACGGGACTGCCGTTTATGCAGACATCCTTTCCCTGAAAGCTCACCGTCGTCATCCATCCACCTCTCTGCTGCTGATGGTTGCCTGTCAACTGCTGTCGCCGCAGCGAGTATATCTGCTCTCAAGCGCGTTGTCAGGCGCCCTTTCCCAGGGTGGTTGACTATGGGCCCGCCGCGGCTAGAATCGCTGCGACGGTTCGAGTGCGCCCGGAGAAACCAACAATCTTGCCAGGGAGGATGGGGATTGCGCGTGGTCGCCGCCTGCAGCGGGGCCGGGTGTCACACCCAACGATGATTCTGTTGCCAGCGGCCCGGCGGCTCAGCTCACCGTCTCACGGGCAGCCGAGACGCGGTTGACCGGTCCAGGCATCGACCTAGAATAGACCAGCAATGGAAACCGAGACGTCAAGGAGAACCTGAAATGCGCGTGATTGCCGGCGAGATCTATGACGTGAACCTCCATCCCTACAAGCCGCCCATCGTGCTCCGGCTGATCACCGATGAGGGCATCTATGGCATCGGCGAGTTTCCACTGTGCTATGGCATCGGCCGGCGTTCGGCGATGACCATGCTGGAAGAGATGGTGGAGCAGTACGTCATCGGAGCAGATCCCCTGCGCATCGAGCAGGTCTGGAAGGACCTCTTCTTTCGCACATTCTGGGCGCAGGGTGGGGGACCGGTGGTCTATGGCGGCATGAGCACCATCGATGAGGCCCTCTGGGACATCAAGGGCAAGGCCGCCAATCTGCCGGTCTACGACCTGCTGGGTGGGCGTGTCCACGACGATATCCATGTGTACTGCAATGGCTGGCTCGGGAGTGAGTACGCGCCGGCACCAGAGCACATCGAAAGCCCCGAGGCCTATGGAGAGCGCGCGGCACAGGTCGTCGCCATGGGTTATGACGCGCTCAAGTTCGACCCCTTTAGTGCTCCGCTGGGCAGCAGCTGGGGCCCGCGCGAGCGTCTGTTGGAGCCAGAGCGCGGTGAACTCGCATTCCAGCGCGTCAAGGCGGTTCGTGAGGCCGTGGGCCCCGATGTTGAGGTGCTCGTGGAGGTGCACGGCTATCTCGGGGTGAGCGATGCTATCGCCTGGGGGAGGCGCATCGTTGAACTGCGGCCGTTCTTTTATGAGGAGCCAGTGGACGCCATGAATGTCGAGGTGATGGCCAGGGTGGGCAGAGAGGTACCCATCCCGCTGGCGGCCGGTGAGCGCCTCTACACGCGCTACCAGTTCAGGGAATATATCGAGAAGCAGGTGCTGGACATCCTGCAGCCCGACATCGGCCTCGCGGGCGGCATCACCGAGCTGAAAAAGATCGGGGCCTATGCCGAGACCTACAATCTGTACATGCAGCCGCACAACTGTCATGGGCCCATCGCGACGGCCGCGGCGGTCCAGATGGATGCCTGCCTGACGAACTTTATCATCCAGGAGACCGTGCCCAACCGCCCGATGATCACCTATGAGGTCGTCAATGAGCCGCTGGAGCCGCAGATCCGCAACGGTCGCATGCCGATTCCCACCGGCCCCGGACTGGGTGTTACCTTGAACGAGGACTATATCGCTCGCTGCCCCGTGAAGCGGATCAGCGAACGCAAGGCGCAAGTCTTTTAGGCGCCGCAACGGGTGCTGTCACTCACGGGCTGCCCGCTCAGGACAGACGGCGCCAGGCAATGCAGGCGCTTTGGTCGAAGCGGGCGCCCGTGCTATCATTGGTCGAGTGTCTGCTATCTACCGCAACACACCAAAAGGGGCATACATGGCGATCGCTGAGCCTGCGTCTCTGGCTGTTCGTCTGGAGCAGAAAATCCAGGAACGTAAGGCACGAATCTGTGTCATGGGTCTCGGATACGTTGGCCTGCCTCTGGCGGTACTGCTCGCCGAGGCGGGCTTTAGCGTCACAGGCATCGATCCGGACCAGGGCAAATGTGCAGCGCTCGCCGCAGGTGAGAGCTATATCGCCGATATCGCTGCGGATCGCATCCGCGCCGTCTCAGAGGCAGGCACGCTTCGCGCATCCTGGTTGCCAGATCCGCTGGCCGACGCCGATGTAGCGATCATCTGTGTCCCCACACCCCTCAGCAAGTCTAAGGATCCTGACATATCGTACATCGTGGCCGCTGTCGACAATCTCGCGCGCTACAGGCATCAGGGGATGCTGGTGATACTGGAGAGTACCACCTACCCTGGCACCACCGACGAGATCCTGGTTCCGAGTATCCAGCAGAATGGCTACATTGTTGGCAGGGATGTCTTTGTGGCGTTCTCGCCGGAACGTGTCGATCCAGGCAACAAGCGATACACCATCAGCAACACACCCAAGGTAGTGGGCGGGGTCACACCGAACTGCTTGCGCCTGGCACAGGCGCTCTACGACACCATCGTGGAGCGCACGGTGCCGGTCTCAAGCCCTGCGGCGGCTGAGATGGTCAAGATCCTCGAGAACACCTATCGCGCGGTCAATATCGGGCTCGTGAATGAGATGGCCCAGATCTGTCGTCGCATTGGCCTGGACATCTGGGAGGTGATCGCGGCTGCCAGTACAAAGCCCTTTGGCTACAGCCCGTTCTATCCCGGGCCCGGGCTGGGCGGCCACTGCATTCCCATCGATCCGCTGTATTTGACGTGGAAGATGCGCGGCCTGAGCGTGCAGACGCGGTTTATTGAGCTGGCCGACGAAGTGAACACAGATATGCCGCGGTACGTGGTGCGCGGGATTCAGGATGCGCTGAACGATCTGGAAAAGCCGCTGCGGGGCAGTCTCGTGCTGCTCCTGGGCGTGACCTACAAGCCAGATGTGGCGGACTTGCGCGAGAGCCCGGCGCTCACGATCATCGAGTTGCTCCAGGAGCGAGGGGCCACAGTGCGGTACCACGACCCGTATGTGCCGTCAGTGACACTGCCTGGCGGCGAGGTGCTGGAAGGTCTCCCCTCGTTGACCGATGAGGATTTGGCCGTGGCCGATTGCGTTCTGGTACATACGGCACACAGCTGCTACGACTTTGACCGGGTGGGGCACACGGCAACGCTGGTGTACGACACACGCGGGGTTGTGCCGCGGGACGAGTCCGCCAACGGTGCCGTACTTTACAGGCTCTAGGGCAGTGGCCAGATCACAGGGCAGGATCACGGGCGGGGTCGCCCTGTACATACAGCGCCAGGCTGGCACGGTGGTTTGGTATCTCATCGAGCAGACGTTGCAGTGCCTGTTTGGATGGATACCCACAATAGCCGGAATCGGCCTGAGAGCCATCGCGTACCGCCTGATGATGCGCATGGAGGGCTGGCCAGCGATCGAGCGCGGCGTGCGCCTGCGCTTTGCCCACCTTGTCAGCCTTGGGACGGGCGCCTATCTCGATGAGAATGTGTACATACACGCCTGCCCGGGCGGCGTGCGCATTGGTGCGGGTACGCTCGTGATGCACGGCGCGATTTTGCATGTGTACAACTTTCGCGATCTGCCCCATGCTGGCATCTCGATCGGGCGTGACAGCCTCATCGGTGAGTACACTGTCATTCGGGGCCAGGGTGGCGTCTCCATCGGCGACCGGGTTTACACCTCGCCTATGGTGCAGATCATGGCGGTGAACCATGTGTACGACGATCCGGACCAGCCCTTTGTGATGCAGGGCCTCACCGCGGAGGGCATCGTGATCGACAACGATGTCTGGATTGGCGCGGGCGCCGTGATCACTGACGGTATCCACGTCGGCGAGGGAGCTGTGATCGCGGCCGGCGCCGTCGTGACCCGCGATGTAGCGCCGCATACCGTCGTTGGAGGGGTGCCCGCTCGCGTGCTGCGAGAGATCGATGGCACCAGGTATAGCGCGGGCAGGGAGATTCACTAGCCTGGCTCAGCAAGACTGTACAAGCTTTGGCCCGCAGGGAGACAGAGGTATCTATGAGTGTCGACATCGCCACCGGAATGGAAGGGGCTCCGATCAACGACCACACGCTGTCGGTGATCATCCCTGCACTGAACGAAGAACAGGGCATCGCCGCGATCCTTGAGCGTGTCCTGGCGGTGCGTCCACTGCTCACTGCGCAGGGCGTGTCTCTGGAGTTGCTGGTGGTGGACGATGGCTCCGTGGACGCCACAGCGGAGATCGTGACGCGTTACCCGGAGGTCAGACTCGTCCAGCACAGCCAGAATCGAGGCTACGGAGCGGCACTCAAAACGGGTTTTGCTGCCGCTTGCGGCGACTGGCTGGGCTTTATGGATGCCGACGGGACGTACCCTCCCGAGCACTTTCCGGCGCTCTGTAGCGCCCTCGACCATGGACAGGGCGCGGACCTGGTTGTGGGCTCAAGGCGATCGGGGGCTGACAGTCAGATGCCCTTTGTTCGACGGGTTGGGAACTGGGTATGGAGCAGTCTGGTCACCGCTCTCGGCGGGCAACGGGTTATCGATCCTGCCAGCGGCATGCGCGTGTTTCGCAGGGAGGCGCTGCAGCGCCTGTACCCGCTCCCGAACGGGCTGAACCTCACCCCGGTGATGAGCACGCGAGCCATTCATGAGGGCGTACGTCTCGTGGAGGTGCCCATCCCCTATACTGAGCGTCAGGGGCGCTCCAAACTCAACGTGGTTGAGGATGGTATGCGGTTCCTGGGAACCATCGTCTGGACGGTGCTCATGTACAACCCCGCACGCCCGCTGGGCGGCATCGGGGCAGGTCTCTTTGCGATCGGTGCCATTGCAGCCTTGGGTCTGATCATCGCGCGGCTGGCAGGCGTAACGCAACTCAGCCCCTGGGGTGTCTTTGTGGCTTTTGTCGCCGCATTGTTTCCCATTGTTGGTTTCGATCTCTTTGCGCTGGGGGCGACCTTTAACTATCTGGTGTCGCTGTTTCACGAACGGCCGGTGCGGCGCGGCCTTTTCGGCAGGCCGATCTTCGACCCGCCATTGGACCGCCATTTCTGGTGGATGGGATTGCTCACCGGGCTCGCAGGGATTATCCTGGGAGTCATCAGTCTGGCGCTGGGTGTCGCCCACGGATGGGACATCGACCGTTTGTGGCTCTATCTGCTTGGAGCCACAGTCCTGTCCATGCTCGGCCTTAACTTGCTCATCTTTTGGCTGATCATGCGCGTACTTGAGGAGCTGAGCTCCCGGCGCAGCGATATTGAGGCTGATCTAGCGTGTTTTCCATGAGTAATCAATCTGAGCGCAACCGTGGCACTCGTCTGGAGCAGCGGATTCATCCCGAGGCGCCGCCACGGGCGGATGCATTCGCCCCGGAGCAGGAGCCGCAACAGGATGGGGAGCGCATCGATCTGCTCCTGGTGAACCCGCCGGCACCCGATGGCGCGATCTGGATTCGCAGCCAACATCGGGTGGGCCGCAGATCGCGGGAGGGCATGATCTGGCCGCAGGCTGACCTCGCGCAGCTGGCCGCGCTCTTTCCGGACAAGGCCGTAAGGATCATCGATGCCATCCCAGGGCGCATGTCGTGGCAGCGTTTTGAAGCAGAGCTGGATCGGCTGCGACCCCGTTTCTACCTGACACAGGTCACGGCCCCCACACTCCAGAATGACATGTACGGTGTCTTTCTGGCACGGGCGAGGGGAGCGGTCACCATCGCCATGGGGACCCACGTGACTCCCATGCCCGTGGCCACGCTGGAGGCCTTCCCGGCGCTGGACTATGTCCTGGTCGGGGAGCCAGAGCTAACCCTCCGGGAATTGCTCGACACACTTGATCCGGAGGCGGCGGGGAGCCTGGAGACGGCGGATCCGGACCTGGCTGTGGCGCTTGCTGGACTGTATGATGACGAGAGCGAGGTGCTTCGATCTGTTCATAATCAGGACATCCCGATTGAGGACCGCATCGCCAGGATCACAGGGCTCGCATGGCGACGATCTGGCCAGATCGTGGTGAATTCGCCCCGCCCATTGATCAAAGATCTCGATGCCTTGCCCATCCCGCGCCACGACCTGCTGCCGCTGAACCAATACCGGGCACCGCTGGTTGACGGCCCCTATTCCTTTGTCGTTACCAGCCGGGGTTGCCCGGGCGACTGCCGCTTTTGCATCAAACACGTCTCCTACGGCCATTCTGTGCGCTTCCGCTCCCCCGAACATGTGCTGGCTGAGATCGAGATGCTGGTGGGTCTGGGCTTGCGCAGCGTGCACATGTATGCCGATCTGTTCACGGTGAACCGCGAACACGTCATGGGCATCTGTCAGGGGCTGCTCGATCGCGGCCTCAAGATCCGTTGGACCTGCAACAGCAGGGTGGACTTTGTGGACCCCGAGATGCTGGAACTCATGCACCGCAGTGGATGCTGGATGATCTCGTGGGGCATCGAGTCAGGTGATCCGGACATGCTGCGGCGGATGCACAAGGGGATCACGCTCGACGCTGTCGAGCGCGCGCTGCGATGGTCAGACCAGGCAGGTATCAAGAACTGGGGCTACTTTATTATCGGACTGCCCGGGGAGACGGAGGCTTCCATCCGCCGGACCATCGCCTTTTCCAAGTCGCTGCCGCTGGACCTGGCCCTGTTTCACATCGCAGCGCCACATCCGGGGACGCCCTTCTTTTTTGAGGTTGTCGAGAATGGGTGGTTCAGGCCGGGCACCCGCTGGGAGGACGTGGACATGGACCGCTCGACGGTCCTGGACTATCCCGGGTTGAGCGCAGAGGAACTGGAGGCCTGGTCGCGTCGCGCGCTGCGTGCTTGGGCGTTTCGGGCTGGCCCTCTCAAGACCTATCTCAAGATGCTCATCACCGAGCCCAGCCTTTGGCGCGCAGCGCTCAACATTGGTCTCGAGAGCGTCGGGTGGGCCGGCGGAGCGAGGCGCTGATGACCGGGAGCAAACCGGCAGCGGAGTGGCGCGAGCTCCTGCCCACAGCGGAGCTGGGCCTGGCGCTGCTTGCTGCCGCTCTGTGGTACGCCACCGGCGGCGCAGTATGGTACCGCGAGACAAGTATCAGTCTGTGGCCTGCTTTGCTTCTGATCCCCCTGTGGCCACTGCAGGTCCTCGCTCGGCGGGGCCGGGTCCGGCCTTCCATAGCAGACCTCTGGTTGCTTGTGTTTGTGTTGACCGGATGCGTGAGCGCATGGCTCGGTTACGACAGGTCGATCGCCATAGCCAAATTGGGACTGCTGCTTGGCGCTGCCGGATTGGGTACGGCGCTATCTCATCAGGTCACGCGCCGGCAGCTCTACATAGCACTCGCTGTACTCCTCATTGGTGGCGCAGGGTTGAGCCTGTACTTTATGATGAACAGCGACTGGTCGGTGCAGCAGCTCAAGTACCCGACTCTCGCAGCGGTGGGCGTCAAGATCAGCGGAATGCTGCCGAGCGTCCAGGGCCACCGCATCACTCCCAACGTCGCTGGCGGTATGCTGGCCCTGCTGATCCCCCTGGCGATTCCGCTGGTCTGTATCAGGCCGGGCGCCTGGACAGGTTGGCGCATCCTGGCGCGCGGCACAGTCGTGCGAGCTCTGGCGTGCCTCGCGCTACTCGTCATGCTTCTCGCGCTGGTGCTCACCGCGTCGCGAGGGGCGTGGATCGGTGCAGGCGGGGCTTTGGCCGGATGGTTCGTCTGGCGCTGGCTGGGACGACTGGCTGGCACTGGACCTGACGCCTGGACGCGACGCATCACCGGCTTTGCGCTGCTCGCCCTGGCGGCGATCGTAGCAGCGCTGATCGCAGGGTATAGCATCCTGCTTTTTGGGCTGCCAGGCGCGCCGTCGCTGGCTAACCGTCTGAAGCTTATCCAGCAGGGGTTGGCCCTCGCGAGGGACTATCCTTACACGGGCGTCGGGCTGGGCCTGTTCACTCTGCCTTTTTCTATCTACACCCTGTGGATCCACGTTGGATATATCGTCTACAGTCACAACACCTTCGTGGATCTGCTTGCAGAGCAGGGCGGGCTGGCCCTGGTGGCGCTACTGATGCTCTGGGGATACAGTGTGGCGCAATTCGTGCGCTGGCGACCGACTGCCAGCCGCGGGCTCGGGCTGGTCATGGAGGCCTGCGTTGCAGCGCTCGGATCCCTGGTCATTCACGGATTCGTGGACAATATCCTCTACGGTAGCCGGGGCGTTTTGCTGTTTTTCGTGCCAGCCGGGATGCTGCTTGCCGCGGCGGCAACGGCCCGGCGCGAATTCGTCAGGCGAGCCGCTGTGGAGGATGGCGGATCGTCGTTACCAGATCTCGCTGTCTCCGGAGCAGTCACGCCTGTTCACTGGTTGGCTGCGCTCGGCCTCGGCGTGGGCCTGCTCTTAGCCCTCACCGAGGGACACCCGGTGGCCGCCTGGTATGCCAACCAGGGCGCGATCGCGCAGACTCGCGCGGAGCTAACCCTTTATGATCCCGAACACTTTGCGGAGCTGGAGATGGATGAGGTGCGCCGCCGCGCTGACCTGGGGACCGCAGAAGCGAGCCTGCTCAAAGCACTGGACACGCCGGAACACGGAACAGCGCCCCGGCGACTGGCGGCCATCCGCCTCGCGCGAGGTAACTATGCGGACGCGTACCGCATCATGCAAACCTCCTGGGAAGCAGGCAATCGCGACGATGGAACGCGATTGCTGTATGGCGATGCACTGGTAGCCAACGGACATCCGGCCATCGCCGCAGAGATCATCCGTGGAGTGCCTTTTGCGCTTGAGAGGCTCGAAGGTCAGGCCTGGTCTCGTTACCGGCAGAACGAGCAATGGGAAGAGCTTGCCTACGCGTATGAAGCCATCGCGCATCTGTCGGGGGAATCAGGGCAAGCTTTGGAGCGCATCAATGACGCGCGCGAAAAGGCCGACTTGATGCCGCTGGACGCATTACCGTAGCACGTAGATCACCATCGAGAGGGGAGCGCATCGTTGAGGATCACCATAGAAAAGACGGCCGCCTGGCTTCTCGTTATGCTGCTATTCGCAGGTCTCTGGCGCCCTGTGGCCCTGTCTGCGCAGGAGCCCTTGTGGTCGCGGCCAACCAACCTGTCGCGTTCGGGTGCGGCCTCGGGCCCTACACTTGTTCAGGACGAGGAGGGACGCATCTATGCGTTCTGGTGGGACCGATATGACGGTCTCACGGTGTCTGCACGCTCGGGCGATGTCTGGGGAGAGCCGTTGCCGGCACCGGTTACGGACTATACCTTCGATGCGACGGGAAGCCGGAGAGTCAACACGCAGACAGGGGCATACCTGCGGGCTAACATACGGGGGAACGGCACCGTTCTCGGCGACGGTGGTAACGGCGTCAATGTCTTTTTCCTGGCTCAGAGCGAGGGCTCGGAGGCTCCCGCCCTGCGGCAGGTTCGGGCTAACCTCACAGACCTGGCATGGAACGAGCCGGTGAGCATCGTTTCATCGGTCACCGGTTGGCGTGCGGCGCTGGGAACCGATGGAACCATCCACCTGCTCGTCTTTTACGCGGGCCGCTCTGAGACTCAGAATCCCGGCATCTACTATATGCAATCCGTTGACGGCGGCGCCACCTGGGGTGACATGTCCCTAATCGCAGAGTCATTATACGTACGTCGCGCCAGTCCCGATACAAACCACATCCGACTCACCGTGGGACAGGGTGGCACCCTCTATGCAACCTGGAACGAGCCCGCGACCAATCGTGCCCTCTGGAGCTGGAGCCGCGATAATGGACAGACCTGGACGCGCCCTCAGCTGGTGGACTCTAGCGATGCAGGGGCCAGTTACGCCCACATCGGCAGCTCCGCCGACGGTCAGCTCGTCATGCTCTGGCAGGGAACCGGCTCTGGTAGCTTGCCCGCGCTCTACTACAGTTTCTCACCCGACGGCGGCCACAACTGGGCTCCCGCGGAGAGCACCCTGGGTCGTCTCACAAGTTCTGTGAACCTGGAGCTAACAACAGGTCCCGAGGGCCAGATTCTGCTTGTATCCGGCGGACTCGAGGACGGCCCGGCGCTGGCGGTGTTTGGAACGGGGCTTGATGATTCGAAGGCACGCTGGTCGGATATCGTGACGCTCTCCTACCCAGCCAGGACCGCAGCGAGTCTGACAGCCTCGGGTGTGAATAGCTGGCAAGCGGCCTACAACGGGAACCTCCTGGTCCTGGCAGGTCAAGACGAGTCCAACGATATCTGGTCCATCGAGAGCGATCTGACAGGGCTCACGTGGGAAGACTCTGGCCAGGCGACGTGGACGGACGTACCTGATGATCCCGCTGGTGCAGCACACATGCTCGCCGAGTCGGGAGCACTTGGTGCAGCTATGCTGATCAGCGGACCTGGTACAGCGCGACAGGCCTACTGGTGGGATGCGATCGAGGGACTCTACACTGCCTATGGCAACGGCGAGATCTGGTACAGAGCAGAGCGGGCACAAACGTATGCACCTGTCTCAGGCGATGCGAGGGGAATTCCGCCGTTCGGCGCCGAGCTACAGAGCAACGGCGAACTAACGGGAGCATTCTGGATCGAGATGGGGCCGGAGGGTCAGGGACCTGTCCTCTTTGCCAGCCAAATCCCGGGACAGCACGCCTGGTCAGAGCCCGCCACTATAGCCGAAAACGCTGGTAACCTGAGGACGGCGGTCGATTCCGAGGGAGGCTGGCACCTCTTGTTCACCAAGATTGAGGCCACAGACGAGCAGCCAGCAGGCATCTATCACACCTATCTCGCCGGGGGGGCGGGCGAGTGGGCGCCTCCTGTGCTGGTGGCAGAGTCTACGACTTTGCAGGGAATATCCGGGTCACGCGGTGCTCTCGATCTGGTCGTCACCGGTACAGAAATCGCCGCAGCCTGGGTGGATCCGGTTGCCGGGATCGAGGTAAGCGTGTCACAGGACGCGGGCACCAGTTGGTCAGAGCCGGCTTTGGTCTCGCGCGATATCTCCAATGCGGCGCGTCCGCGCGTGGCCTTCCGCGAAGATGGCTACATCCTGCTCTTTGAGTCACCAACAGCTGACGGTGTCCAGCTCTATCAGTGCAAGTTGACGGAGCAGGGCGCTGTGGTGGATCCCCCGGCACCATTGAGACGGGTATCCGGCGATTCAGTGATGGATGACGCATGGAACCTCATCGGCCTGCGAACAGACCGTCTGCTTCTCTCAGTCGTCGAGAATCCGGGCGAAGTGAGCATCGCCCAATGGTCGACGAACAGCATCACGGGTGGATGGGAGCCCGCGCAACCCATCCCGCTGTCCGGGAGCCCCGGCGTGCCGGTGCCCTATGAGCCGGTGTCGATCAGCGTGACTTTCACCGGGCAATCTCTGCTTGTCGCTGCCAGCGGCCATCTGGGCCAGGCAAGTGTGCTGGAGATCCCGGCCGGTGATCAGGGATGGGACGTCGAACAGGACACGGGTTGGGCCTGGCCGCAACGCGTCGCCACACTGGCGGAGAGGGCAGGCACACCCGTGGCACAAATAGATCTCGAAGGCAGGGTCCATGTGCTGTGGAGTGCCGGCGAGCCAGGAGGAGCAGCCCTGTGGTACACGCGGCTCGCGGACGGCAGCTGGACAGAGCCTGCGCCGGTGGTGCAGCCACAAGAGGGCGTGGTACTGGATCCCAGCATGGTTGTACTGGGCCAGCGCGTCTATGCCGCGTGGGCGGCCGGAGATAACGGTCGCATCGATACGGCCAATGCCTTTACGTCCGATGCCTACGCGGCGTCAAGCTGGCCTTCTGCCGAGACGCTTCCCGGACCTGTATCGCCCCGAAACGCGATCGGCTCGGCGCCAGATCTCGCAGGAGACCTCGGGGGAACACTACATGCAATCTACGCGATCCCCATCAACCAGTATCGGGGCATCTATTATACGTATTCACATAACGATGGCGCTACATGGGCGACCGCGACGGTGGTATTCGACGCTGCGGCCACCGGCTGGCCCATGGTGGACGAGCCAACGCTGGCCGTTGACCATGATGGTACGCTCTACGCAGCCTGGCTGCGTCTGGACGTCGCAGGCACGCCGCAGCCGCGTGCTCTCTACCTTTCCCGTTCACGCGATCATGGACGAACCTGGAGCGATGCGCAGTTGGTGGCGGAGGGGGCGTTTGCTTCGCCAGAGTTCCTGATCGCTGCCACCGGAGAGCCTCACCTGCTATGGCAGGACGCCGAAGGCGGGAAGGGCGTTTGGCACAGCTGGAGCGCTGATGGTGGCGACAGCTGGAGCCTGCCCATGCGTGTGCGGGGCTTTGCCAGTGTCGCGGGGACGGCTGCCGCTGTGGCGGATGGCACTGGCACCGTGTACCTCGGGGCATTGTTGGACAACGAAGACGACAACCGTCCCGCTCTGCAAGCTGCCGTCTGGGATCGTGCCACTCAGCAATGGACACTTGAGCCTGCGTGGGCACTGCCCGAGGCGGTCTTGAATGCCACAGATGTCACGCTGGCCCTCGATCCTGACATGGGCAATCTGGTCAGCTTGCTGACCGCAGATGTAGCCACAACCGACGGTGAAACGCGCACCCTGTTGTTCACTACGCGATCGGTCACGCCGCGCGCAGCGATCCCAGAGTGGACAGGCGATGGGCAGCAAGAGCCAGCGGCTGACACAGAACCGACGCCTGGTCCAACGCCGACCACGCGCCCCACCGTGGATCTGGATGCGCCTCCGCCAGGCGACGGAAGTGTGGAGGTGGGCCCACTCACGGTTCCGATCCTCTCAATCGGGGGCTTTGTCCTGGTCGCCCTGATCGTTGCGGGCGTAATGATCACCAAAGGCCGCGCAAGACCCTAGTGCTCGACCGGGATACAACGGGTAGAGCGCCCACAGCGCTCCGCCCGCTGGCCTTTCCAAAGTCAACAGCCTAGCTGTGCCGATTCGAGGTACGCCGGGCACCGGTGAGCGGTAGATGCAAGGCGTCAGTCGGACTTGAGCGTGGCAATGAGGGGCAGGTTCCGGAAATAGGACGCGTGATCCAGGCCGTAGCCGACCACGAATTCGTCGGGCAACTCCAGCCCATGATAGTCCAACGGGACGTCGATCAACCTGCGATAGGGGCGGTCAAAGAGCACCGCAACCTTGAGCGACGCCGGCTGCCGGGTGCGCAAGGTGCGCAGCAAATAGTCCAGCGTCAGTCCCGTGTCGATCACGTCCTCCACAAAGAGCACATGCCGGCCAGTGATGGATAGATCGAGGTCCTTGACAATCCGCACAGTACCTGAGGTCGAGCGAGAGCCATATTGCGAGATGGCCATAAAGTCGACGGCAACGGGAATCGTGATGGCCCGCAAGAGATCTGCCATGAACATCACAACGCCGGTCAGCACCCCCACCAGTAGAGGATACTGCCCCGCATAGTCCTGACTAATCCTGGCGCCCATGGCACTCACCGCTGCTTGAATGTCTTGACTGGGCACAACGACGCGGTCTATGGCGTCGTACAGCCCCGCGGGCCGCGACTCAGCGGTCGGCATGGTTCAGCGCCTCTTTTCCCACCAGCTCCTGCGATTGTTCCTCCATCCCGTACCGGCGCAGCATCCACTCGAAATCCTTGCGGTTCCAGAGCTTGACCTTGACCTCAGGATAAAGCGCCACCAACTGACGTATCTTGCGGCGCTTGATACGGATCAATTTCTGCCGGAGCGTGGTGAGCTCGATATAGACATCCTGGTCCACGAGGTAGAAATCGGGGGAAAAGGCCTCGACGATATTGCCGTGATCATCCCAGGCCAGGGGGAAAGTGTAAGGCTCGTATTCCCAGCGTATACCGTAAAAGTCCAGTACCCGTGCAAACTCCTCCTCGCTGGGGTGGGCAAACTCTAGCGCCTTGCGCGGCTTGGACGGGTTGCGAATGGGGCGAGGGGGGGAAGCATCCGGTTGTTCTTGCATGCAGGTGGTCAGGCTCCCTCCTGGGGCTTGCTACGCTCTGAGGCCATTATAGACTGCCTGCTGTAGCTGTCAACGGCCCGACGCACAACAAAAGGAGCCGCGCCCGACTTTAGCCGGCACGCAGCTCCCTCATACACAGGGCAAGACCCCAAGTGACCGTCTTTATCACTTCACAAGCTTCTTCGTTGTTAACGGAGTGTCTTCTCCACTAGCCCGAGTGAATCAAACCTTTTCCGAAACCGGAACTGATTGATGGCTTACCAACAGCAACTCACGCCGCCATCTCTAGACCGCGAACGGCCCTCTGGGCTTCCACCCAGGAACTACCCGCTCACTCGTTGGCTATTCAGTTGTTTGTGTCCTGATACTTTCGACCTCTCAGGGTCTTGCAACCATATAGTAGCACATACCTGTCAATGTGTCAAGGCCATTTATCCGCCAAAATGCCTATTCTGCATCCTATTTACAGCGTCGTGATGCGCAGCGACGCCACTGCACCGGCTCCACTGGCGGAAACCGTCACGAGCCCACGTTCCCCTGACCCACGGATCACGGCCATCAACCGCCCCTCGTAAGCGCAGCGCGTCTTTGCCGTGTACAGCTCTTCGGAGGTGGGGTTGGCGGTGCCCAGAGCCAGAAGCTCCGCCGGGCCAGAGACCGTGACCTCCACAGGATCCTCGGCCCATGGCACGCGCCGACCGGCGGCATCGATGATCTCGACGGTGACATACGCCAGATCGCCCCACACGGCAGCCAGCTGCAGCCGGTCGGTTGTGAGGCGCAAACCCGCCGGCTCGCCGGCGGTCTCCAGGCGTGAGCGGCTTGCCTCTGCGCCCTCGCGATACCTCACAGCCTCCAGCACGCCCGGCTCGTACGCCAGTTCAAAGGACGCCAGGTACTGTGCTGCATCGCCGGCCGGTTTGCGGCCCAGGGATCTGCCATTTACCAGCAGCTCGACCTCATCGTCGCCCGAGTATACATCTACCCGGGTCGTCGCCCCCTCCTGGCCAGGGAAACTCCAGCTCTCGGTGACCGGCTCCCAGCCCCAGGGGTTATAGTACACCCCGCTGGCAAAGTGGCGCGGGTCCAGCACGCCGATGTACGGCGTATCGCGCACACCCCACAGTACGTCGCGATAGTACGACTGAGCCCGCTTGAATCCGCAGATGTCAATGTCCCCACAATTGGCCAGATGATACGGGTAGGGAGTTCCAAAGCCAGCGCCCGGCGCAAAGGTCACCTTACCGATGCCGGACTCGCCCAGGTAGTCGACAGAGGTCCAGACAAAATCGCCGATCACCTGCGGCAGCGCCTCGGTGGCTTTCCAGCTGGCATAGGCCATACTCGGGAAGGTCTCGGTACCGGCCATCACGCGTCCGGGGAAGCGCTGGGCGTCCCAGCCGTAGCGCGGGTAAAGGTAGTTGTATCCCACGACGTCGAGCGCCTCGCAGAACTCGCGCGTGAGATTGCCCCAGCGGTCGGTCTCTTCGCTTGCTGGCACCAGCCGGCGGGGATCGAACATGCTCTGCGCATCGGTCACCGAGCCCGCGTTCAGTTCTGGATCCTGGAACACCTGCTCAAAGAGGAACGGCAGTGCCGCCGTCACCGGTCGCGTATCATCCAGCGAGCGTACAAGCTCAGCCTGGCGGCGTGCCCAGGCTGCGCCGTCAGAGATGCCGGCCCGCTCGGAGACCTCGTTGCCGATAGACCACATGATCACCGAGGGGTGATTGCGATCGCGCCGGACCATCGAGGCCGTATCGCGTTCCCACCAATCCTCAAAGAACAGGTGATAGTCATTCGGGTTCTTGCCCGTGCGCCAACAGTCAAAGGTCTCATCGATCACCAGCATCCCCAGGCGATCACAGGCATTGAGCATCGCGGGCGCCGGCGGATTGTGCGCGCAGCGGATCGCGTTGTATCCGGCAGCCTTCATCAGCTCGACCTTGCGCTCCTCAGCGCGATCATAGCTGGCTGCGCCCAGCAGGCCATTGTCGTGATGTACGCAGCCGCCCCTGAGCTTGAGCGGGACACCATTGAGCCTGAAGCCATGCTCCGCATCCACCGAGCAAGTGCGCACGCCAAAAGAGGTCGTCGCCATATCGACAACGTGGTCGTCGAGCAGTACCTCGCTCTGCAGTTCGTAGAGGTACGGGTCGTCGACGGACCAGAGGCGGGCCGCCGGCAATACCAACGACTCCTGCAACGTCGCGCGCCCGTCGTCGTCCAGCCGCATGGGAAGCTCAGCCACGGCGACTGCCCGACCTTGAGCGTCGCGCACCGTTGAACGGAGTATGGCGCGGCCTTCGCGCGGTCCTGCCAGCTCGGTAGTGACATCCACCGTCGCCTGACCGTCGTGCACGTGCTGGGTGCGCACAAATATGCCCCAGGGCGCGATATGCGTCTCGCCCCCCAGATACAGCCAGACATGGCGGTAGATCCCGGTGCCCGAGTACCAGCGCGAGTTGGGTTGGGCGCTGTTGTTCGCCGAGACCGTGATTACGTTATCGCTGCCGTACGCCAGCCAGGGCGCGATATCCACCAGAAAACTCGTATAGCCATAAGGGTGCAGGCAGACAATGTCCCGGTTCACCGAGACCGTTGCATTCATGTACACCCCTTCGAACTCCAGCTGGATGCTGCGCCCGCGCCAATCCTCCGGAACGAACAGCGTCCGGCGATACGTGACGAGCCCGCTCCAGGCATATCCTCCGCCGCCCCCGGTAGCATGTGAGCCATCACGGGGTTTCGTAATCGCCACATCGTGCGGCAATGCCACCGGCTCCCAGGCCGCGTCCCTGTCTGGCTGTATTCCAGCGTGGGTCACAACCTGCCAACTGAGATCCATACTCTGCTTTTGCATATCGCTTACTCCGCATGACAGATGAAGCGGGACAGATGTGAGCCATCCATCCCGCCGAAAACCACATCTACACGGCTGAGGACTATTGTCCCGTAGCAGCCTTATACAGGGGCACTATGTAATAGATATAGCTGGCCATCCCCTCCGCGACCCATTCGTCACCGCGCAAGCGCAAGGCACCGGAAAAGTAGGCCGACTCGCCGCTGATCTTGCCACTGAACAGCTGGTCCAGGACCTCCTGCTTGAGCGTGACGGTGATTGTCGCCGAACCAGCCCCCGCAGGTGTGCCGGTCACCTCGCCATTCTTAAAGGCGATGACGTACTCGGCGCCCTCGAGGTCGGACACGACCAGGCCCATGGAGACGTTGGATGTCTTGATGCGCGACTTGAATTGTTCGTTCTCGTTGAGTCCGGCGACCACCTTGTCCAATACGGCATAAAGTTCCTCTCGGCTGGCGTAGGTTGCCATTGCGACCTCCCTGTCACAACTGATAGCGGACCACTCGACTGAGCGATTGTACAAAGTATCCCATGGCTTGACAAGCCCTGCCACGTACATCGCGGCGCGTGCGACGTGGTGCGTGCACCGGCACGTGCGTATAATCTGCAAGGGGAGGTGGTCGATAATGGCAAGTGAGCAGCACAGACTGGTTCGGAACGCCTTTGAGCCCCTGCGCCTGGGTGAGCTGACCCCGGAGGGCTGGTTGCGGCGCCAGCTTGAGATTCAGGCGGCGGGACTGAGCGGGCACCTGGACGAGTTCTGGCCCGACATTGCCGACAGCGGCTGGATCGGCGGCACGGCGGAGGGCTGGGAGCGCGGCCCCTACTGGCTGGACGGCATCGTGCCACTGGCTTTTCTCCTGCGAGACGAGCGTCTGCTGGCCAAAACGCGGCACTGGATGGACGAGATCCTCGCGCGGCAGAGCCCCGATGGCTGGCTAGGACCGCGCCAGGACGCAGCCACCGGCCGCTACAAGCCGCTGGACCCGTGGCCGGTGTCTGTGTTCGTCAAGGCTGCAGTGCAGTTCCACGATGCCACCGGCGATGGGCGCGTGCTGCCCGCGCTGCTGGCCTTTTACCGGCGGCTGGAGACACAGCTCCAACACACCCCGCTCTTCGACTGGGGACGCATGCGCTGGCCCGAACTGGTGCTGGGGATTCAAGAGACCTGCAAGCGCACCGGCGAGGTCTGGCTGCTGGACCTGGCCGAAACGGCCCGCCAGCAGGGGTACGACTGGGAGGCGCTCTTTGCGGAATACCGCTACACCGGCCGTACGTCTCGCGCCGATATCTCCATGCCCACCCATGTGGTCAACAACGCTATGGCGATCAAGGGCGGCGCGCTGCGCTACCGGCAGAGCGGCGACCCTGCCCACCTGGCGGCTTCGTGGCGCATGATCGATCTGCTGGAGGCCTATCACGGGCAGGTCACCGGCGTGTTCACCGGCGACGAACACCTGGCGGGCAGGAATCCCTCTCAGGGCACCGAGCTGTGCGCTGTGGTGGAGCTGATGTATTCCCTGGAGGTGCTGCAGTCCATCGTCGCCGGTCCCGACCTGGGCGACCGGCTGGAGCGCATTGCCTTTAACGCCTTGCCGGCCACGTTCAAGCCCGACATGTGGGCCCACCAGTACGACCAGCAGGTGAACCAGCCGGTTTGCCAGGTCGTGCCAGAGCCGATCTATACGAACAACGCGCCAGAGAGCAATATCTATGGGCTGGAGCCCAACTATGGTTGCTGCACGGCCAACATGCACCAGGGCTGGCCCAAGTTCGCCGCGCACGCCTGGATGCGCGTACCCGCCCGGGGTACGGCACCGGAGGGGCTGGCAGCGCTCTCCTTCGTGCCGTGCCGTGTAGACACGGTGGTCTCGGACGTACCGGTCGCTGTACAAGTCACATCGGAGTATCCTTTCGATGGCCACATCCAGATCAGCGTGCGTGCGGAGCGGCCGGTCGCCTTTCCGCTGTGGCTGCGCATTCCGCGCTGGGCCGCGGGCGCCCAGCTGACGCTGGAAGAGCGAGAACACTATCAGCCGGCGCCTGCGACCTATTTCCGCCTGCACCGCACCTGGCAAGGTACGACGGAGCTGAGCCTGGAGCTCCCGATGGACTTGCGGGTGCAGACGCGCTACAGGGGCGCTGCGTCAATCCTCTACGGCCCGCTGGTACTGGCGCTGGAGATCGGGGAGAACTGGCGACTTGTCGGCGGCACGCCGCCGCACGGGGATTGGGAGGTGTACCCGACCACGCCGTGGAACTATGCACTTGCACTGGACCGCAACAATCCGGAGCGAACAATCATCGTGGACAGGCGCCCGATGGGAGATATCCCCTTCTCTCCGGACGGCGTGCCTTTGATCGCCAGGGCCCGTGGGGCGGCTGTGCCCGAGTGGGGGCTTCAGCAAGGGACTGCGGGTCCTGTGCCGCCCAGCCCGGTGAGTGCACAGGGCCCGCTGCAGGAGTTGCGGCTGATCCCCTTTGGTGCAACCAACCTGCGCATCGCCGAGTTCCCGACGCTCGTCATCGATCAGGAAGTGAAACCAGAGGACCACGATACGATGCCCTGAACACGCACCCGTGAGAGGAGTCTCATGACAAGAAACAACAGGAGCGCTGTTCCCCTGAGCCATGTCACGATCGAGGGTGGATTCTGGGGGGCTCGACAAGAAGTGAACCGCACGGTCAGCCTGCCGGTGGAGTACCAGCGTTGCGAGGAGACCGGCCGCTTTGCCGTGTTTGACCTGGACTGGAAGCCGGGCGACTGGTATCACCCGCACCACTTTTACGATTCAGACGTCGCCAAGTGGATCGAGGCCTCGGCGTATGCGTTGGCCAGCCATCCGGATCCGGATCTGGAGGCAAAGGTCGACGCGATTATCGAACGCATCGCTTCAGCGCAGCAGCCGGACGGGTATCTCAATACATATTACACCATCATGGCGCCGGACCAGCGCTGGAGCAACCTCCGCGACATGCACGAGCTCTACTGCGCCGGGCATCTGATCGAAGCGGCTGTAGCCTACGCCGGGGCCACAGGCAAGACGGTGTTGTTGGACACCATGCGCCGGTACGCAGACTATATCGACAGCGTCTTTGGCCCGAACGAAGGCCAACTGCGGGGGTATCCGGGGCACGAGGAGATCGAGCTGGCACTGGTCAAGCTATATCGTGCCACCGGCGAGCAGCGCTACCTGGATCTGGCTCGGTTCTTCATCGACGAGCGGGGCAGGCAGCCGCACTATTTCGATATCGAGGCCAGGCGACGCGGGGAAGAGCCGGGCCAGGCCCACTATGGCCATGATCACCGCTACAACCAGTCGCACCAGCCGGTGCGCCGCCAGTCTACGGCCGAGGGCCATGCGGTGCGCGCCATGTACCTCTACAGCGGCATGGCCGATGTGGCGTACGAGACCGGAGACGACGAGCTCGCTGCGGCCTGCAGGCGGCTGTGGGACAACATGACCGGCCGGCGCATGTACGTAACGGGGGGAATCGGATCAAGCGCGCGCGGTGAACGCTTTACCGTGGACTATGACCTGCCCAACGACATCGCCTACGCCGAAACCTGCGCCGCGATCGGTGTAGTGCTCTTTGCGCAGCGCATGTTCCTACTGGACGGTGACGCCCGCTACATCGACGTCCTGGAGCGAGCCCTCTACAACGGCGTGCTGAGTGGCGTATCGTTGGCCGGCGACACGTTCTTTTATGCCAATCCGCTCAGCGTCGATCCAGCGCAATATGCAGCCCGGCCCGACCTTTTCCGCGGTGGGGTGGTGGCCCCTCGCCGGCAGGCCTGGTTCGATTGTTCCTGCTGCCCGATGAACGAGGCGCGCCTGCTGGCATCGCTGGGCGCCTACATCTATGCCACCGAAGGCGATGCCCTGTATGTAAACCTCTACGCTGCCAGCCGCGCACAGGCGCATCTTCCCTCTGGCAGTGTGACGCTGCTGCAGGAGACAGAGTACCCGTGGGACGGCCACGTCCGCCTGACGTGGGAGTGCAGGGGGCCGATGCTGGCTCGACTGGCCTTGCGCATCCCCGGATGGTGCCGACATGCCGACGTGACCCTCAACGGCCAGGCCTGGAACGGACCGCGGTTGCTGAACAAGGGATACCTGGAGATCGAGCGCACCTGGTCGCCGGGCGACGTGGTGTCGCTGGAGCTGACGATGCCGGTGGAAAGGATCTATTCGCGTCCTGAGGTACGCGCCAATGCCGGACGTGTGGCACTGCAGCGCGGCCCCCTCGTGTATGCGCTGGAGAGCTGCGACAACGGCCCCAATCTGGATGCCCTCATGCTACCGCGTGACGCCGCACTTGAGGCGCATCGCGAGCCCGACTTGCTGGGCGGCGTGGTGATCGTTGAGGCCGATGGCCTGCGCGCGGCTGCCGAAGGCGGCCCGAACGAGCTTTACTTCCGGCGCCCCACGCGGACGCGCGCCGCACGACTGACTGCAGTACCCTACTATGCCTGGGCTAACCGTGCCCCGGGCGAGATGCTCGTATGGATGCGTGAAGCGTAGAGCAGCGGGGGGGGTATTGCGGGCGGGCCAGTGCGCCCGCCCGTCTATGCACCTCAGGGCAGCCGCAGCTCGCCCGCCAGCAGCACCACAGCCTGCCCGGTGATCCCGACGCGGTCGCGCGGCAGCAGCTCGATCAGCAGATCGCCGCCGCGGGCGGACAGCTGCCGCGCGCGCATGACCGTCTTGTGCAGCCGTGCGCCCCAATAGGGTCCCAACACCGTGTGCGATGATCCCGTCACCGGGTCCTCGTCGACACCCAGCCCGGGCGCGAAGAAACGTGAAACAAAGTCGGTGGGCGCCACACCCGGCGCCGTGACGATAAACCCCATCCCATCCGCACTGTCACCGGCGGCAGCCAGCACCCGCATGTCAGGTTTGAGAGCTGTAGCCGTTGCGGCGCTGGCGACATGGACCAGCACCATGCCCTGGCTGCGCGAGCGGTACACTGCCACAGGCTCGTGCACGCCGAGCGCTGCCATTACATCTTGAGGCAGGTCATGAGACTGCAAGGTGTCTGCCGGAAAGTCGAGTTGGATCCCGTCCTTCTGGCGGCGCGCCACGAGGATGCCACTCTTGGTGTCAAATTCGACATAATCTGTTCTCAGACTTTGCTCCCTGAAGAGCACCGCCGCACTGGCGAGGGTGGCATGTCCACAGAGCTTCACCTCTTCCTGCGGCGTAAACCAGCGCAAACCGTAGCGCGCCGGTGCACACGTCGCACCGGTCTCCACGCGCTGCACAAACGCAGTCTCAGAGAGGTTCATTTCAGCGGCGATGGCCTGCATCGTGGCTGCATCCAGCGGCGCATCCAGGACGCAGACGGCGGCCGGGTTGCCCGCAAAGGGGCGCTCGGTGAAAGCGTCTACCTGGTAGATCGGGATCGTTGGCATGGTGTTCGATCTCCACAAGGATGAGTGCATCAGGGCAGCAGACTGAACAGGTACTCTAGCGAGCGCGCAGGGTTGCGCTCGGCGGTCAGTTTGTCGACAGTTTCGCGGTCCAGCCGGCCGGCCAACGCCTCCAGCTTGCGGGTGATGGCCAGCGACGCGGCAAAGGTCTCGGCAGGATCATGCTCCTTGGCCAGCACGTCATAGCCATACCAATCGTCGGTGTAGCCTAGTTCGTGCAGGTAGTAAAAGAACTCGACAAACTCCCACAGGTGATAGGCACCCGGGATCATGTCCCAATCCCAGTGGGCGTCATTATCGTTGACGTGCACATAAAAGAGCCGCTCGGCACGGGCGAGCATCACGGCGGATTGGGCGGGGCGCTCGCCAGCCTGGATGGCGTGCCCAAAATCGAGAGTGACTCCGAGGTTGGGCGCGCCTACGCTCTGGCAAAAGGCCAGCGTTTCGCCGGCGCCACCAAAGAGGCTCCGGGCACGGGGATCGTTCCATTTGTACTCGATGCTGATACGCGTCGCCGGACTGTGGGCACAGATGGCAGCAAAGGTCTGCTCCGCGCCGGCATACTGCACCCGATAGTCCGCTTCAAAGGGATAGTCGTGGCCGTCGTTGAGCGGGCAGGTCGTGATGCGCAGGCATCCCAGCTCGGCGGCCAGGTCTATCGCGCGTTTGCAGTCGTCCACCACCGCCTGACGCTCGGCAGCCCGCGCCGAAGAAAAACTGCCCCGCATCCACTGGCCCGTCCGCCGCGAACGAAAGTTGACGGCGGCCACGCCGAACCCGGTGTCCGCAAGCAGCCGGCGGAGGAACACGGGATCGGTAAAGTCAGCCGGGTAGCACAGCTCCAACCCGTCCAGGCCCTCAATCTTGCGCGCCATGGCAAAGCGCGCCTCCAACGACCGCTCCGGCTGGTACGCAATGTACCGGTTGTGAGACGCGCCCAGAAAACTGCTGATGACGGCAAGCTTGTTCATGAGTTGCCCCCTATATCCAGTATCTGCCGCGCGCGATCGACACTGCGCGCAATCCACTGTTCTTCTTGTAGCAAGGTCTCGCCCCAACTGGGCGCAGGGTCCATCCAGGCCTCCAGAAAGACATCGAGGTCGCGCTCCACCGGCCGGATCAGACGCAGCGTCTCTGGGATGTCCAGCGCTCCCTCGCCCAGCTGCCGCCCGGTGATGCGGTAACCGACCGGA
>CAZYWU010000003.1:46592-92008 GCA_964651255.1 uncultured Anaerolineales bacterium | reverse complement strand
GATGTCCAGCGCTCCCTCGCCCAGCTGCCGCCCGGTGATGCGGTAACCGACCGGAGCGCGCTCCACGGCAAAATCCTTGAGATGAAACTGCAGCGCCCGAGGCGCCAGCAGCGCCATCGTCTCCAGCGGGCGCTCCAGCAGGATCAGGTTGTTGGCCGTATCGACGCAAAAGCCCAGCAGCGGGTGGCCAATGCGCTCGACGATCTCCGCCAGAGCAGCCGCAGGCATTTCACCGTGGTTCTCGATCGCCAGCGGCAGGTTGGCCTCTTCCAGGCGAGGCGCCAGCCAGCGCAGCGCCTCTTCGGCCCGGGCCGGATCGGGCTCGTCGAGCACCAGGCGCAGCGCCCGGCTGCCAAAGAACAGCGCCAGAGAGACATAATCGTGCAACTTGTCGCGATCCAATCCCTTGGCACCGACCTCGACGCCCAAACCCAGCTCGTCCCCGAGGTCCCGTAGCGCGCTCACGTCCTCGCGCGAGAGCAGGTGCAGCGGCATGTTGTCCGAGAACTGCACCATATCCAGCCCGCAGGCGTAGGCCCGTTTGAGCACTATGGCGTGGTCCATGGGCTGCGCGTTGCGCGCATCACGCGAGGCCGCATAGCGATAGATAAAGCTCGAGAGGCCCAGTCTCATGCTGTCTGCTCCCTTCTGCTAAGAGACACGCCCTCACCCGCGTCAGGCCTGTGCCCGGTGGTGCCGTATGCTGCCGAGTATAACACAGTCTGCCTTCGGAGCAGTGAGCGACGCAACCAGCCCGGACCACGCGCTTTGACAGGCGCCGAGGCGCGGCCTACCATCCTCACCATGACTGATGACAAATCCGACCCCATTCGCGGAACGATCACCGATATCCAGCGTTTCTCCGTCCACGACGGCCCGGGCATCCGCACCACGGTATTCTTCAAGGGGTGCAACCTGCGCTGTTTCTGGTGCCACAACCCCGAGACGCACGCCCCGGGCCCCGAACTGCAACTCCACCCGGAACGCTGTATTGCCTGTGGCGCCTGCCTGGAAGCGTGCGAGCGCGGCTGCCACAAGCTGACTCCGGAGGGCAAGGTATTTCACCGGGAGAACTGCATCGCCTGCGGCAAGTGCGCGGCCGAGTGCTTCGCCGAGGCGCTGGTGCTCGTGGGCCGAATCGTGAGTGTGCCCGAGGTCATGCGCGATGTACTCGCAGACCGCCCGTTCTATGCCAACTCGGGCGGGGGCGTGACGCTCTCCGGGGGTGAGCCACTGTTGCAGGTAGAATTCGCGGCCGAATTGCTGCGAGCCTGTCGTGCAGAGGGGATTCATACGGCCATTGAGACGGCGGCCCAGTTCCCCTGGGACACCATCGCGGCGCTGTTGCCACTGCTGGACCTCGTGATGATGGACATCAAGGTCATGGATGAGGCCGCGCACCGGCGCGTGACCGGCGCGGGCAACGCGCGCATCCTGGCCAATGCCCGGCGGATCGCCGACGCCGGTATGCCGCTGATCGTGCGCACCCCGGTGGTTCCGGGCGTAAACGACACGCCCGAGGCGATCGCCGAGATCGCGCACTTTGTCCGCGAACTGCCCACACTCCAGTATCTGGATCTCCTGCCCTTTCACCCCATGGCCGCCGGCAAGTACGACAGCCTGGGGCGCGAATACCAGGCACGTCACCTGGCACGCCCCACGCCCGAACTGATGGCGCACCTGAGCGCCGCCGCTGCCGCCGAAGGCATCGCGGTGCGCACCGGGCGCAGCTAGGCCTGATTCCAGTACAAGAATAGCCTCCGCGGCTTCAACGCCACGGAGGCTTTCTGATCCCAGTGCCATCAGGCTCAGGGCGCCATCACCACTCGCACCACCTGCACATCGGGCTCCACCCAGATGCCATTGTCGGTCTCGTCGCCGTTGCGACGCCGGTCGACGACAAACTCGCCGTCCTCGCCGAAATGGCCTTCGTCTACCGAGACAAAGGGGGCCTGGCGCTCGCGGAACCAGTCGCTGTTCTGGGTCAGATCCAGCGTGGCGCTGGCCGGGCCTTTGCGCCGCAGACCCAGCCGGTAGGCGCCGCCCACCAGGTAAAAGGTATCCTTGCCCGCCTGAAAGACCAGGCCGCGGCCGCGGGGGGCCTGAGGCTGCTGCAGCAACGCCCGCTCGCCGCCCGTATGGCGCCAGTCCATGCCCAAATACTCGACGTTGACGTAGCCAAAGCGCACCACGCCCATCCAGCCGTCGAAATCCAGGTACTGGTCGCGCATGCCCTCGTGCTGCGCTACGGCGTGGATACGATCAGTGCCCTGATACTGGAGCAAGAGCGGGATGGCCGCGGCGGTAGCGTGGAAGCTGCCGACGATATCCTGGGCCAGCGGATTCACGCCGCCGTCTGGCCCCACGATGTGCTCGATCGCGAAAAAGTGGTAGCCGACAGCGGAGCAGTCCGCCAGGGCATAGAACATGTTCCAGGCGTTCGAACCCCAGGGCGCTGACTCGGGCACAAAGAGCGGGTTGTCCTCCCGTGCGTAGGCGTCGCACACCTCGCGGTAACCGTCGGCATCAGCGATGTAGATGTCGGGCGCGATCAGGTCGATATGCGGCGCGGCCCACTTCCAGATGTCCAGCGTGCGCGTCACAGCGCCGCCCGAGGGGTAGGTGCCGCCGGGCTGGCGCCAGCCCGCCTCGCGCAGCCACACATTGACATACATCGGGATGTCATAGATCGCGCGACCAGCCACCGCCAGCCGGTCGATATAGTCCGCGATGCTGGCCGCGGTCATGAACTCCCCCGCGGCAACGCCAAAGACCTCGGGCCACGTGCCGGCCGTCTTGCTCCCGGCAGCCATCCAGGCCTCATACACCGGGCCGCCGCTGAGTCCGGCCACGCGCTCCAACAATCCCGCAGGCACGGGGCTGTCGAACATGGCCTCGCCGCCGGCACCATAGTCGCGGTCGCTGCCCAGGATGCCCGGCTCGTTCTCGATCTGCACCGCGATCACCGTGCCCTGGTCGCCATCCTGCGTCTTGAGATGGGCCATGAGCCCCGTGAAGGCGCGCCGGTCGGCCTGGTAGTTGGCGTCACAGTGGGAAGAGAGCACCCACACGGAGTTGCCATAAGGATTGATCACCCTCTGGAAGCGCTCGGGCGCGCACTTGACCCAGGCGGGCACGTACTCCATGTTCCCGTTCTTCCAGGTGGCAAACCAGAGCAGCACCAGCCGGACGCCGTTCTCGCGCGCCATGGCCAGCAGCGTGTCCACGCTGGTCCAGTCGTAGACGCCCTCCTCGGGCTCTACCTGCTCCCAGTAGACGGGGATCTCGAGCGTGTTGCCATGTAGCAACTTGAGCGCATGAAACGCCGTCTCCGCCTCAGCGCGGTTATAGCCGCTCGAGTTGCGCGACTGGCCTCCCAGGGTGAAAAACGGCTTGCCATTTACGGTGAACGGTCTGCGAACTGTGGTCATCGGAGTTCCTCCCGGAGGTGTGGTGATGCGCCGGACGAGTGCCCTGGCGCCACGTACCGGTTCATTCTAGCGCGCGGTATGGGGGCGTCAAGGTCTGCAGTTGACACCGTGCGCGATACGTACAGTCGAGTGGCCTAGGCTGGAGGCTTTCGGCGCGGCCACCATGATGGCCAGCGCAGGCGCCGCAGCCGGCGGGTGGGTGGCAGATCAGTGGTGTCCTGAAGTGGCGCGGCGGGCGTGTCCGATCGTGTCACCGGTGCGTGGCAGAACGGACAGACAGCGGCGCCTGGAGGCAGCGGCTGCCCACAAAAGCGGCAATAACGTGGTTCCCGGTCAGCGCCCGACATCAGCAAAGGCTGGGTAGCTTCGTGCCTTTCCTCAGGAGCCGCAAGCTCACGGCTGCCTCGTGCTCTCTTCCGCGGCAGCCGCGCCGTCAGTTCGCGCGCCACGCCCTTGCCCGTTTCCACCGCCTGACGATACACCGCCTTGAGCTGCTCGCCGGAGAGATGCCTCCCTGTCAGGTACCAGTGCCAGATTACGTTGCCGACCACAAAGGTGCCCGAGTACGCGACGACGACCTTGGGAACGATCCCTAGCCATGGGATAAAGCCCACCAGCGTGCGGGCCAGCTGGCGCCACATAAAGCCGCCGCCGATCACGCTGCCGAACTCGCGGATATAGTCCTGCCAGCGGGTGGAGAGTCCCAGCGCCAGCCCCAGGCGGTAGACCATAAAGGCCTGCGCCTTGGTCAGCACGACCATATCGGTCACGTTAACCGGGATGTTCAGGACCGGAATGATCCCCGCCAGGCCCGTGGTCAGCGAGTAGGTGGCGTTGGAGAGGCTGACCTCTTCGATCAGACGGCGTGCGACGGTGGCGCGGAACAGGGGCAGTTGGCGGGCCAAGGCCACGTGGCGCTCAGGGAGCACCTCCAGTATCGCCGGGACCAACTCGCGCTCCAGAAACGCCGCGTCCGACACGGATCCGTCGAGGAAGGGGCCCTTAAGCCACAAGGAAGTAGCCGGCGAGACACGAGCGAGGCCGGGATCGTCGTTGATCACCATCAGCACAGGCACACCGGTCCGCTGAAAGCGGGCAGCAAACTCCTGTTCTTTGCTAGTGTCCCGAGCATTGGATGGGATCACGACGATGATCAGCTCAGCACCTTTGAGATCCGTCTGTGCCTCCGGCGCTGCAACCACCAGCGGTGTGGCCGTCACCTGGCCCGCGCGATAGGGATCGGTGCGCAACTCCGTGGCCAGCGTCTGCACGCCCGCGTCGGCCCGGCCCACCAGCGCAATTCGCACCGGCTCCACCGCCGACTGTAAGATCGGACGCAGGTCCACTTCTTTCAGATTCTTCCAGACATCAGCCACATCACCCAGGCCCGCCATGACTCACCTGCTTCTCTTGCTGCTGATCAAAGATCCGCTTCGATCCGTCCGTCACTATCATATTCCGGCCCGGTACGGGTGAAAAGCCAGCACCGCTGGGGCTTGATCCCCACACGTCCTGTGGCACAATACGGCCAGAGACAGCAAGCGTTACGGAGGGACCATGAATAAGGTCAGAATTGGCATCGTTGGGATGGGCATCGGTCGCGACAACGGGCGCGCGCTACACGCTAATCCGCGCGGGGAGGTGGTGGCACTCTGCGACCTGGTTCCCGCGCGCATGGAGGAATTCGCCAGTGAACTCAAGGTCCCGGCACGCATGTACACAGATACCGCGGCGCTCTGCGCCGACCCGGAAGTGGACGCGATCTTTGTCGGGACCCCCAATCGCTGGCATGTACCGGTAGCGCTGCAGGCCGTGCGTGCCGGCAAGCACGTGATGGTCACCAAACCGTTGGCGGACTCGGTCTCCGCTGCCCAGGAACTGGTGGCGACGGCCGAGGCTGCGGGCGTCGTCAACATGATGTCGCTCTCCACGCGCTTTTCGGCCGATGTGCGCTATCTGGGCGCGCTCTGCCGGGAGGGACGCCTGGGCGACATCTATTACGCGCGGGCGCGCAGCATCCGCCGCAGCGGCATCCCGGATTGGAACACGGGCTTTGTGGAGGCCGGCGGCGGTGCCTTTCGCGACATGGGCGTGCACGTGCTGGACGCGGTCTGGTGGCTGCTGGGTATGCCTGAGCCGGTGACGGTGACGGGCGTGGCGGGGGCGCGCTTTGGCCCGCGCGGGCTGGGTTACTGGAACTACCGGCGGCCGCCCGAGTCGTTCTACAGCCGCTTTGCGGCCGACGACTATGGCGGGGGGATGATCCGTTTTGCCGATGGCACCGGCCTGCAGATCGAGAGCTTTTGGGCCAGCCATCAGGCCCCCGAACTCAACATCGAGCTGTTCGGCACTGACGCTGGCGCCGTCTTGCGCCCTCTGACGCTCTTTGAGACGGTGAATGATGCACCATTGGACACCAGCATCAGCGTTCCCTCCACGGGCAACGCCTTTGACGCGATCGCCGACCACTTTATCGCCTGTATCCTGGACGGTATCCCTTGCGAGGCGCCGCTGCGGCACGGCCTGGTCGTGCAACGTATGATGGAGGGGCTACTGGAGAGCGCCACGCTGGGTCACGAAGTACGGTTGAGCTAGACAACGGAAGGAGAATCATGGCCAGAACCTATCGCGTGGGCGTGATCGGTTTCGCCCACATGCACGTCAACCATCTGCTGGATACCTTCGCCGCGCTGCCCAACATCGAGTGGGTCGCCTGCGCCGATACAGTGCCGGCCGTGCCGCCGCTATCGACCAAGCCCAGCACGCGCCGGGCCAACCTCCGCCGCGCGCGCGAGGTCACCGGCATCCCCCGCGCCTACGACGACTGGCGCGAGCTGCTGGATCGCGAGCAGTGCGACATCATCGTCATGTGCCCTGAGAATGCGCGCCACGGCGAGGTCGCCGAGGCCGTCGCTGCGACCGGCACGCACATCCTCACCGAAAAGCCAATGTCGGCCACCCTGTCCGACGCGCTGCGCATGGCCCGCGCCGTGCGCACCCATGGCGTTGCGCTAATGGTAAACTGGCCCACCACCTGGAGCCCGGCCATCCGCCGCATGAAGGAACTGCTGGATGCGGGCACTATCGGCGACATCCTGGAGGTCAAGTGGCGCAACGGCGCCTCCATGGGCCCGCTGGCCTACAACACGGGCGCAGACACGATCCTGCCCGACGAAAAAGGGTCCGAGTGGTGGCATCAGAGCGCGACCGGCGGCGGCGTGCTGCTCGACTATTGCTGCTACGGCGCCTGCCTCTCGCGCTGGTTCCTGGGTGAGCCCGCCACAGCAGCCTATGGCATCAAGGCTAACCTGGACTCGCACTATGGTGATGCCGAGGACAACGCCATCATCTCGGTGCGCTTCCCCAAGGCCCTGGCGCTGCTGGAGGCGACGTGGACGACCTGGGCGACCGGCGTCCCTACCGGGCCGATCGTCTATGGCACGCGTGGCACGTTGGTGGCCGACGCAACGCCCGACGCATCGGGGCAGATGCGGCCGGCCGTCAAGGTGTACACCACCCGCGGGCAGGCACCCTCCGCGCCGGACGCTATCGATTTCGGTGAGCCTTTGCCCGCAGGGCGCAGCACCGAGGCGGAAGAGTTCATCCACCACCTGGAGACGGGCGAGCCGCTGCACCCCACGCTGCAGCTCGACCTGAACCTCGATGCCATGGCCATCCTGGATGCCGGAATCCGCTCGGCGGCTAGCGGCAAGCTCGAACTGGTCAACGACATGCGCTGGTCGATCGGAGCGCTCTAACATGGGGACGGTTAGCTGCCCCTTTTGCGCGGGCGAGATCGTTAACGCGACGATTGCCGAGGCCGAGCACGTGCGCGCGCTGTACAACCTGGCACCGATGCTGCCCGGTCACTGTCTGATCGTGCCGAAACGGCACGTCTGCTGCCTGTCGGAGCTTGGCGCCGCCGAGAGCGCTGAGATGCTCGCCTTTGCGGCGCAGATCGCGGGGCTGGTGATGGCTACCTACGGCTGCACAGGCTACGATCTCTCGCTGCAGGAAGGTGAGGCCGCCGGCCAGACGGTCGCACACCTGCATCTGCACATCATCCCGCGCCGTGAGGGCGATCTGAGCACACGGGACTGGCACAGTATCCTGCTCGACAGCGCGTCGCGACGGCAGCTGACCTCTGAGGAGATGGCGGGAGAGGTGACACGCCTGAGGCGGGCTCTGGCGAACACTCGGTAGCCACAAAAGCCTGAACGCCCCGGAGTGCGCGTGCACCCGGGGCGTTCAGGCGTACCCGGTCAGTCCTCTTTTGGCGGAAACTCGGTGTTGCTGAGCATGGCGATCACCTTGACCACCGCCGAGTGGTCCAGGTTGCCCCAGCCGTTGGCCATCATCGCGGAAAAGAGCTCGTGTGCCAGTGCCGAGGCAGGCAGAGAAACCTGGTATGCACGCGCAGCCTCGCGGATGATGTTCAGGTCCTTGTAGTGGAAGCTGGCGCGGAACCCGGGCTCAAAGTCGTCCTTGATCATGCGCGGACCGCGCACGTCCATAACCCGCGTCTGCGCATAGCCCGCACTGAGCACCTTGATGATGATCTCGGGATCGACGCCGGCCTTGGTACCCAGCACCAGGGCCTCCGCCAAACCGATAAAGTTCATCGCCACCTGAATCTGGTTGCAGGCCTTGACCGTCTGCCCGGAGCCGGACGGACCGCAATAGGTGGGCTTGCCCATGATCTCAAAGATCGGGCGCGCCTTCTCAAAGACCGCCTCGTCACCGCCCACCATAATGGAGAGAGTAGCCTGTTGTGCACCCACCTCGCCGCCGGAGACGGGAGCATCCAGCATGGGGCACCCCTTTTCAGCGGCCGCTTTGGCGACCTTGATCGCCATCACCGGCGAGATACTGGACATGTCCAGCAGCAGTGTGCCGGGCCTGGCGCCCTCCAGGACGCCGTTCTCGCTCAGATACACCGCCTCGACATGAGGCGAGTCCGGCACCATCGAGATCACAACGTCCGCCTGCGCCGCCGCCTCTTTGGAGGACGTAGCGGCCGTACCGCCCAGCTCGACCAACTCTTCAACAGCAGCCTTGACCAGATCAAACCCGACAACCTCGTAGCCCGCCTTGATCAGATGCCCCGCCATCGGAGTCCCCATGATCCCGAGCCCAATAAACGCGATCTTGTTTCCCATGTGTTGCTCCCTCTCGTGATGTGTCGCCAACCTGTCTTGATTCTACCCGAACGCGGCATGATCGCGCAACCGGCGGCCGCCTTACCACTCGAGCTTGATCGCCTCGAACATTTCCAGCCTGGGCACGGCCAGTGCAAGGAGCCCATCCGCGAACTCGCAGCCCACCGAAGCGCCCGTCGTCAGGCTGGTCGCCCTTTCCGGAACGCGCTCACAGGGCATGATCACGGTGAGGTCGTGCATCGGGATCGGTTGGAAGAATGAGACCCCAAAGTGTCCGGAGATATTGACCAGATGGATCAGCTCGAATCCGTCCCGATTGCGCATGCGCGTGACCTCCACCTGCTCGGGCAGGGTGCCGCCCAGCGGCGAAACCCCGGCTACATGCTCCAACAGGTCGGCCATAAACCAGGCAGTGTTGACATAACCCTGTCGGTGAAAAAGACCGCCCGGAAGCCAGGGCACGTGAATCGCCAGCCCCTGGCCGTGGCGCCGCACCGTGTAGCCCGGCCGGTCCACGACCGTGCCACCGTAGCACCGTTCCGGCGGGCCAAAGGACTGCGGCGCGACAAGTTTGAGCCGCGTCTCAACGCCCGGCCCATAGGCACAGTACAGATAAGGCCCATCCAGATACACCAGGTCGGTGTCAGCTAGCCTGCTCAGCAGACCGTGGTCGGCCTCGTCCAGCTGGAGGTAAGACGAGCGCATGTCGTCGCGCAACTGCTGGACGTGCTCGATGCCAAGGCAGTCCAGCGCCGGAGCGGGGCGCTCCTCGTACTGCTCGTCGAAAAAGGCGCTGCGGTGTACTGAGATCAGGGCGCCTCCGTCAGCAACATAGTCGTCCAATTTCTGCGCCAGGGCATCGCTGATATAGCGCACGTCGGGCAATACGATAGCTTTGTAGCCCGACCAGTTGCGCTCGAGCGCCGTCTCCAGCAAGGGCGCATCGAACAGCCAGTGACCTTCGCTGAGCACACGATACCAGCCCCGAGATTCGGCGTCGCCGGTGCGCGTGTCATTGAGCATCAACACGTCGGCGAGCGGCCGGTTGTGCTGGTATTCGCGCTCGTAGTCAGCATGGAACTGGAACACCTGGCGAATCGGTTCATAGCCCGAGCGATCGGCGTGGTTGTCGAGCCGGCCGATGAGATACCAATCCAGTTGCCCTCCATTGGCCAGGCTCTGCACCAGACGCAGTTTCTGCTGCTGCGGAGAGACCGCAACGTGCCGGTAGGGAAAGTCGATAAAGTCCACCGTCGTGCTGGTCGAGATCAGTTCAGGATAGGTGCCCACGGCCCATTTGGTGTTGGAGGAGGCCTGGTAGGGCCAGTGCGGCAGTGCGCGGTCGAGGGCCGTGTTGGCCTCCTGGCGGATAAATCCAGCACGCCGGCCATAGTCACGATCGATGGCGATATCGGGCCGCAGGCGGTGGATCAAATCGTGGACACGCGCCGTGAGATCCTGCACGGCCCGCGCCGTGAACAGCCTGTATTTCCGATAGACAGGGTCAGACATGTCTGCGCGTGCGGGCAACGCCAGGCCATAGCTGTCGCGGAACCCGCACTGACAAGCCTGGCAGTGGCAGAGCCCATGGTCCACCCCCGAATAGTCGCGCGTCTGAAATCCGCCCATATTGAAAAAGATGCCATCGACCTCGTAATGAGTCAGCAGCTCCTCGATGATCTCAAGGGCGTAGCGCTGCTGATAGTCGCCCAGCAGGCAGACATGCACATCCCCGTTATAGTCGACGATTTCGCCCGCCGCGGTGCGAAAGGCCCACTCGGGATGTGCCTCATAGAGCGGGCGGCGCACCTTGGAAAAGTCTGTCCGCGCCAGCAGGCGAATGTCGGCGGCGTGGCACGCGGCGATGATGCGCTCGAGGCTGTCGCCCTTGAGGAAGGAACTCTGAAAATGGAACGGGTGCGCCGTAGGATAGCTCGCGATGATACCTGCGCAGTTAAAGAGCACGTTAGTCGCATGGAACGACTGAAGGTCGGCCACGAAGCGGTTCGCATCGATATCTACCATATCGATCTCGCGCAGATTGGTCTGGATCATGCGCCAGGGCCGGTCATCCCACCAGTATGTCATATCGCACCTCCTACTACTAATGCGAGCAGAAATAAGCGCCCGCCTTAAGGCGAGGACACGAGATCGGAGGATGGCATCGCTTGTGGACCATCGAGTCCGCAGAGGAGGGTATCCCCGATCTTCCTGACCTGCGTTTGTTGGTTTGCCTTCCTCTTTATGCCAGAACTGAGCCTCTATGGCTCACGCATCCGCACGGCCCCGCTCAGCCACCGCGCTCTCCGGTCCGTCGACGCGCGGATCAACCACGTTCAGGACCAGCATCATCGCACCGGCCAGTGAGCAGGCTGCCGCGACGCCGAACAGGCCTCGAAAGCCGGCCACTGCCGCAAGCGTCCCGCCGATAATCGGCGCCAGTGTCCGCGCGGGCGCCAGCAGCGTCGCTGTAAGACCGATGTACGTCGGCCTGTCGGCGGGGCGAGCGAACTCGAGCGTGATGTTGGAGCCGGAGATGATTTCACCGCCCTGGGCCGCCCCTACAAGCCCGAGCGCCAGATACAGCCCCCACAGACCCGGTGCCCAGCCCGCGAGGATCGCCGCCAGCGCCATCGCCCCGGCGCAGGAGCCCAACACCGCCTTGTGTCCATAGCGATCGGCCACGAGCCCCCACATCAGGTACATCACCACCTGAACCACCGCGATGGTTGCCGTCAGGCTGCCCACCTGCGTGCCCGTCAGCGAAAAGCGCCGGGCGCCGTAGACGATGACAAAGCTCATGGCCATCGTGCCCAGAACCGTCACCGTCCGAGCAATCAGGAAGCGGGCATAGTTCGGATCGCGCCGGATCAGCGCGGGTAACTGGCCAAGGTACGTCCCCAGTCTGACGCGGGGCTTGATCTCCAGATCGGGCGGTTCTTTGGTGAGCGCCAGCCCACCCCAGGACACGAACATCGCCGCCGACCCCAGCATGAGACAGTAGGCAGAGCCGGCCGGAAAGCCCCGCGTTTCCAGCAGGTGACCCGCCAGCAGCGCGCCGCCCACCCCCAATACGGCGCCCAGACTGCGGCCGATGCCAAAGAACTGCCCGCGGCGGCGGGTAGGGATCACTTTGCCGATCATAGCCGACCAGGCGGGCAGGATCATACCCAGCGAGATCGACCCGATTGTCCGCAGGACCAGATAGAGCACCAGCACCAACCTCGGTGCGTCGGCGCCCCACACGAGCAGGGCGAGACCGATCAGGAAAAAAGAGGCGCGCTCCACAGCGCCTGAGATGAGACTGATCGGCTTTTTAAAGCGCAAGCCCTCGGTCAGGCCCGCCATCAGCAATTGCGGCACCAACACGCCCAGGCTGACCAGCGCCGTCGCGAGGCCAATGATCACCGTGGAGGCGCCCAGTTGCGTGAGCAGCAGGGGGATGACCGTCTCATTGGACATGATTTGCTGGGCGAGTTGAAAGAACATAGCATCGATGATGCCTGCACCCATATTCCAGCGCAGGTGCTGCCGGACATATGCCTCTACGGCGGCCTGCGTCTCGAGCAGTCGCGCATCTCGCCACGTGCAGAATCGTTCCATACGCCGCTTACTCCGCTATGACCGAGGACGACATGGCACGGGGCTCGCGCACGCCCAGACTCATGAGGCCCACGCCCACCAGCGATACCGCCGAGGCCACCGCGAAAAGCGGGCTATAGCCGAGCGTGCCGGCCAGCCCACCGCCGATGATGGGCGCGAGGATGCGAAAGGGTGCCACCAAGGTGTTCGACAGCCCGATATAGGTGGGCCGCTCAGGCTCCGGCGCGAACTCGAGCAGAATGCTGGTGGCGGAGATCATCTCCGCCGCAAGGCCGGCCCCCATCAGCGCGAAAGCCACATAGACGCCCCATAGCGCCCCCGACACGAGCGCACTCAGCGCCGCCAGTGCCATCGCCGCGCTGCCGAGGCACAGCACGATCTTGTGGCCAAAGCGGTCCGCGATCAGCCCCCAGACCAGGTACATGACGCCCTGGCTGAGCGCGCTGGTGGCAGTCAGGCCACCTACCGCCGCGCCCGAAAGCCCAAACCGGGAGTAGGCGTAGACGATATAGAAGGTCATCGCCATTGTTCCCATGACGGTCACCGGTCGGGCGATCAGAAAAGCACGGAAATTGCTGTCGCGCCGGATGAGTGCCGGCAGCTGTGCAAAATAGGCGCGCAAGGGCAAGCGTGGCTTGACATCCAGGTCCGGCGGCTCGCGGGTGATTGTCAGGCCGACCCAGGAGAGCACGAACGCGCCGAAAGCCAGAAAGAAGCAAAGCGCAAAGTTGTAAGGAAAGGGCTGGGTATCAAGAAGGTGCCCGGCCAGCAGGGCACCTCCCGCGCCCAGAACGGACCCGATGCCACGGCCGATGCCTAAAAAGATTCCCCTGCGGCGGGTGGGAATAGTCTTGCCGATCAGCGTGAGCCAGGCCGGCACCGAGAAACCCAGGGCCGAACCGCCGACGGCGCGAAACACAATGAACGCGGCCAACGCGACGTGCGGTGCTGAGACGCCCCACAGCCAAACGGAAACGCCGATGGAGAGGTAGCCCAGCCGATCGATACCGCTGCACACAACGCTGACGGGCTTTTTGAAGGTGCGCTCTTCGATGACACCTGCCGCAAAGAGCTGGGGCAGAAAGGTTACCACACTGTTGATGGCCATCACTGCACCGAGAACAACGGTCGACGCTCCGAGCCGGGTAAGGAGCAGGGGGATCACTGTCTCGGCGGAGACGATTTGCATAGCCAGCATCACAAAGATGGCATCCATGATGCCCGCGCCCATGTTCCAGCGCAGGTTCTGCTGCACATAATCACGGACAGCCTCAGGGGTACGGAGCCGGACGGCGACAGGGTCGTTACTAAAGCTCAACAGATCACCTGCAGGTCCAGTATGCGGGCACCATCACGCAGCCTCGACACGGTACGTCCGCGGCTCGTGCACCGCGATCGCCATGGTTACGGCCCCTGCGGCCGACACCGCCGCGGCGATCAGGAATAGACCACTGTAGCCGAGCGCGCCCGCGAGTGTGCCACCCAGGATAGGCGCCAGCGTCCGGAAAGGGGCCACCAGTGTGTTGGAGAGCCCTACATAGGTAGGCTGCTCGTCGGCGGGCGCAAACTCGAGCACAATGCTCGAACTCGAGATCATCTCCGCCGAGACGGCTGCCCCCATCAGCGCAAAAGCGACAAAGAGCCCGGCTACGCCCGGCGTCCAACGCACCACGAGCCCGGCGCAGGCCATGCACAGGGCGCCGATACACAGCACGCGCTTGTGACCGAATCGATCGGCAACGAGTCCCCACACCAGGTAGAGCACCGCCTGGGATGTCGAGATGGTCGCCGTCAGGCCGCCCACCTGGGCGCCCGTAAGCGCGAATCGTCCAGAGCCGTAGACGATGAAAAAGCTCAGGGCCATTGTCCCCAGCACGGTAATGCAGCGCGCCACGACAAAGCGGGCATAGTTGCGGTTGCCGCGCAGAATGGCGGGCAGTTGCCTAAAATAGGCCTTCATAGGCGTGCGCGGTTTGACCGCGAGGTCCGGTGGCTCGCGCGTGATCGCCAGGCCCAGCCAGGAGATCATCATCGAGACCCATGCCAGCACAAAGCACAGGGCATAGCCCCGTGGATAGCTGTGGCTATCCAACAGGTAGCCCGCAAGCAGTGCGCCACCCACGCCCAGCAGCGCTCCAGTCCCTCTGCCAAGCCCGAAAAAGAGCCCTCGGCGCCGGGTAGGAATCGTCTTGCCGATCAGTGTGTACCAGGCGGGGATAATCGTCCCGACCGAAACGGAGGAGAGTACGCGCAGCGCGACATAGGCCCCCAGCGCGATGGCGGGGGCGGAGTCGCCCCACAGCCACACAGCCACGCCTATAAGCAGATAAGGCAGCCGCTCACCCAGGCCAAAAAGCATGGTAATGGGCTTTTTGTACGGGCGCTCCTGGCAGATACCAGCACCGAAAAGCTGTGGTAGCAGGATGCCCAGGTTGGTCAGCGCAGTAATGACTCCCAGAGTGACAGGGGAGGCGCCGAGCCTGGTCAGCAGCAGCGGAATGACGGTTTCGTTCGAGATGATGGCCATCGCCAGCGCAAAGAACACAGCATCGATAATCCCTGCACCCATGTTCCAACGCAGGTTCTGCTGCACAAAACTCTCGATGGCCTCGGGCGTGCGCAGCTGCGGCTCACCCCCGCGGGCAGCTCCCAGCATCAGTTCATCTCCTGGCTGTAGCGCTGCGCGTACAGGTCAGCGTCATAGGGCGCGCGGCGCCCGGGGCACTCGGGCATCGGGCAGAGCTGGCAGGACTCAAAGCGGCCCTCCAGCGGGAAGCGAATGCCCGTCACTGATTTGTTGGGTGTCATCAGACAACTGTCGCTGAGCGTGACTCCCAGCGCTTTCGCAGCCTCGGCCATCAGCACGAAAAAGGGCCGCTGCTGTGCCAGGGGCCAGTCGGCGAGAGAGCCCGGGTTCATCACGGAAGTCTTGCCGGGCGCATAGACACGATCGATGTCCGCATTGAGCGCCTGCACGGCCGCGCGCAGCGCGCCCACCTTGATCTCCTCCGCCCAGAACTGGTGCACCATATCGGTCAGCCCATGCGCCCAGTCATTCAGTTCCGTGCCGCAGGTGGCCATGTACAGAAACACGCGGTGCGTGTCCGTGAGGTTGACAGCCAGCACGCGACTGGTGAGCGTGGTTCCATCGATGCGGACGCTGTCTTTCCCCAGCTCCTGCAGATAGACCGCGCGATAGGCGGCCTTGGGTCGGGCAATCATTCGAGCCTGACCCGCCAGGCGCGTCAGATCAGACAGATCGCGGTCGTTCTTGACGCGCAGCTGGCGCGACAGGGCTTGTACGTCGGGCTCGTAGACGATATCTGTGAGCACGGTGGCATTCATGGTTGCTCCTGAGTAGATGCGGCCCCATTATCGGTCGCACGACAGCGTTGTCAAGAGCGGCGCGGGCACTGGACGGACAGGCACTCTCCGGTATAATGCCGTAGAGACCAATCACGAGAGCAGGAGGAGCCGATGAAGGTCACCGAGGTCACCTCAACGCTGCACCGCGTGACGCGGCAGCGCGCGATCCGTAACGGGCGGTACACCTACGCGCAGAGCGGCACCGTGATCACACGCGTGCGCACCGACGATGGCATCGAGGGGGTCGGCTGGGCCGGCGGCCAGCCCGGCGCTGATGAGACGGTCTTTCATGCAGCGCTGGCGCTGGGTGACTACGCCGTCGGCCTGGACGTCTCGGACGTGGAGCGGCTCTGGGAGCGCATGTTCCAGCCCAAACTCTATGGCCGGAGGGGGCTCACCAACCGCGCTATGGCGGCGATCGATATCGCCATGTGGGACGCGCTGGGCAAGACGGTGGGCCTGCCCGTGACCAAGCTGCTGGGCGGCTATGCCGAGCGGGTGCCCACCTACCTGGCCGGTGGCTATTACCTGGAGGGCAAGGGGCTGCCCGAGCTGCAGGAGGAGATGCGCGACAAGGTGACCGCCGGGGCGCGCTATATCAAGATGAAGATCGGCGGCGCGCCGCTGGCAGAAGACGTGGCGCGGGTGCGCGCCGTGCGAGAGGCTGTAGGGCCGGACGTCGAGATCATGGTGGATGCCAACAACGCCTACTCGCCGCTGGAGGCGATCCGCATCGCCCGCCGTATCGAGGACCTGGACATCTACTGGTTCGAGGAGCCGGTGCACGCCGAGGATTACGAGGGGCTCCGGCGCGTGCACGACAGCACGGCCATCCCCATCGCCGCCGGCGAGAACGAGTACACGCGCTATGGGTTCCGCGACCTGATCGCCTGTGGCGGCGCAGATATCCTCCAGCCCGATGCGAACGTGCTGGGCGGCATCACCGAGTTCCGGCACGTCGCCTCGCTGGCCAGCGCCCACAACCTGCCGGTCGCGCCGCACGGCTCGGCGCTGCTGCACGTTCACCTGGTCGCCGCTGTCTCCAACGGGCTGATTGTGGAGCATGTGGTAACCGAGGGCGATGAACGCGCGCTGATGCGCGGCAACCTGACGCTGGACGCGGACGGGATGCTGGCCCCTCCGCAATCCCCGGGACTGGGCGTCACGCTGGATGAGGCGTACCTTGCGGAGACGCGAATCGGGTAGCAGCGAGACCGCACCTGACAATGGCAAAGGGGCGACTGATGTCGCCCCTTCCTGGTGAGCAGGACGCAGAGCGCCTAGGCCAGGCCAGCGATCTCTTTCTGTATCTCCTCGATAAAGGCGCACGTCCGCGCGCTGGCGCCCGCGCGCGCCCACACCTCGGCCAGATGGCGCGTCTCTTCGGCCACACTCGGATCATCGGTGTGGGTCATATAGTACACCACGACATCGATGCCAGTATGGTCGGGCCGCACGGCAAAGGTATCCAGCTCGTCACTGAGCCAGGAAAAATGCTGCAGCAGGCGGTCGATGCGCCGATCACCCAGCTCGCGCCCCGCGGCGGTCAAGAGACGGGGGACAAAATCCCTACGCTTGCCGTGCGCCCATTGGGGCAAACTCTCGCGGATGTATGGCACGAGGTATTCCAGTGGCCGCTCCTGCAAGACAGTAGCGATAGGTGCAGCCTCCGGGGCGCGTCGCTGATCGTAATAGTGGTGGTGGATATAGATATTGCGCACAAAGGCGGGCAGGCCGATGTTGGCGTCGATAGTGTCGGCATCGTAGAGGCAGGCGCTCTCGATCGGAGCACCTTCAGGTGGCCTGAGGTGGTGCAGGATAGTTTCCGCTACGCGCTCGCAGGTTGCAGGCTCTACGCCATACTCCAGCAGCAGTTCTCGCGCCAGTGCCGCGCCGGACTCGTTGTGCAGCTTGCCTTCCAGGCCCAGCCGGTCATACAGCTCGGTCACACGGTTGGAGCGGGCTGGCCGGCGCACCTCGTTGTACCAAAAGCCTCGCTCGTCTACCAGGCGCTTGCCATCGGGACCCGCCACATACTCACCATCATAGGGCTTGGCGATGTCATGCAGCAGCGCGGCCAGCCTGGTCACCTGGCAGTCACCGCCCTCTTGCTGGCAGAGCGTCCCTGCCAGCCCGGTCACGCGCTGCGTATGGTCGTAGGTATAAGCGCGCCAGTTGAAGGTGACCCAGCCCGGGTCCCACAGGTCAAAAGTTTCGCGTAGTAATTGGTCCAGCTCAGCGAAGAGGCGCTCGTATTCCATCCACCCTCACATTGCCATAGATTGGTCGTGCCGTTACGCCGACTGAATGAGCCCGGGAATGAGCCCCAGACGGTCAAGATCCGCATCGGCTGGCCACGGCCCAGAGATACCCAGCACGATTCCGCTGTGGCCCGAGGCGTCGTCTGCGGCTCTCTTTACAGCCTGCTCAAAGTGTGCGCTTGCCACCGACGGGGACAATAGCCGCGCATCGATCCCGCCCCACAGCGTTAGCCTCTCGCCGAGACGAGCGGACAGGCTGCCAAGCGAACCGTCGGGACCGACAGGGTGAACATTGTACAATCCCCTGACACCCGCGTTATAGACGGGCTCAGCCAGTTCAGATACGTCACCTTCCGCCTGTACAAGCAGCACCTTCAGGTATTCGTCGAGCTCATCCGCAGTAGTACGGTAACTGGTTGCCAGGCAGTCACGGAAAAAGACCGGTGTTATGGTTGCACCCCCCAGACCATCGGGGCTCACCTGAACCGTGCCCGACAGCTGAGCGAGGGCAGTCACCAGTTCCTGCAAGTGCAGATCCAGGGACTCGAGGATGATTGCGACAGCAGGCTCGCCCATCAGCTCGTGAACCTTTTGCCAGCCGACGAGACTGCCCCCCAGCTGAATGGCCGGACGCGGTGGTAATGCGATGGCCAAAACCCCATCCGAGCCGATTGAGGCCTCCAGCTCGGTCAAACCAGCGGTATCGATCTCGTAAACGAGGGCGCGTGCCCAGAGAACGGCGGACGGCATATCCGCGGGGCCGGCTATCGGAAAGCGCACCTGGCGCCACGCGCCGTGCGTGTCCAGCTCCCAGCGCCAGGTCAGCGGACCCGAGGCAGTGTGAACCGTCCGCGTCCTTACCGAATCCTTTATCTCATCCTCGACGCGCAGGCCCGGCACCTGCTCGCGCCAGAGATGGGCAACGTCCCAGATGGGAAGACCCAGTGAGCGGTAGATATCGTGAAGCGAGACGCCCTGCCATTTTGCCGGAAGCCCAAGTCGCAGACTCCGCCGGTGCCAGGCTGTCAGATCTGCGAAAAACAGCGGCTCTGAGCCGCCCGCGCCTGCGAGACGTGCCCTAAACTCGCTATGCAGGCTCATGATGTTAATCCCTTCTAAAGGGTAGACATGCCAGCTGTCTGACCGTCACCCATGCTATATTCTATCCTGCGATGGCCCCTCCGTCAATCAGCCACAGATTTATGATGGCGCCACACTCGTTGCGCGCGCACTCGGCACCGGTCGCCTCTGCACCCCAAACCGGGCTGGTTCGCTCCCGGCGGAGAGCCGGCCTCGCCTTGACCGCATCAAGGAAAGCCCCATCGATTTGACCAGCCATCCAGTTCCCTCTATACTTATTGTTTGTTTGTACGGCCATTGGCAGAGGCAGTGCATACAAGAGACTGGTGTATGCAGGCCGTATAGGCATCGGTAAGTGTGGTTGCGGGGTGGCAATGTCGTGACGGACTGCCCAACTGCGGGCATGGGCCGACAGGCAGCCACCCTTTTATATACCATCGCCGGGATGGTACTCGATTCGTCCGGGGTGACACATGACAACTGAACGTTTGCAAAAGATCAGGAATATCGGCATCATCGCGCACATCGATGCGGGCAAGACGACCACGACAGAGCGCATCCTCTTTCACACGGGGACTATTCACCGCGCGGGAGACGTGGACGACGGGAACACCGTGACTGACTTTATGCCGCAAGAACGTGAGCGGGGCATCACGATTCAGAGCGCCGCTATTACGAGTCAATGGCGCGGCTACCAGATCAACCTGATCGATACACCAGGGCATATTGACTTTACCTCAGAGGTGCAGCGCGCCCTGCGGGTACTCGATGGCGGCATAGTCGCCTTCGACGGCGTTGCAGGCGTCGAGCCGCAGTCTGAAACGGTGTGGCGCCAGGCAGACAGGTATGGCGTACCGCGAATCGCCTTTGTCAACAAGCTGGACAGGCCCGGGGCAAGCATCGATCACACGGCCAGGATGATCCGTGAGCGCCTAAAGGCCCATCCCGTTGTCGTGCAGATGCCGATTGGACGTGAGGATAACCTGCGCGGCGTCATCGATCTCGTTCGCATGCAGGCGCTCAGCAGCGACACTGAGGGCAACGTGGAGGCCAGCGCCATCCCTGACGAGCTGCTAGCTGAGGCCAACGAACGGCGCGATCACATGGTCGCAGCCCTCGCCGATGTCGATGATGAGATCGCTCTGCTCTATATCGAGAACGAGCCCGTCGATGCCGAGACTTTTGACCGCGCGCTACGGCAGGCCACGATCGCCGGGCGCGCTATCCCGGTGCTCTGCGGTTCCTCGCTAAAGCACGTGGGTGTTGTGCCGTTGCTGGATGCCGTGCTCGCCTACCTGCCCTCACCGCTGGATGTTCCGTCGATCACCGGGCAGTCCGCGATCGATGGGGAGCCGGTGGTATGTGAGGCTGACGACCTGGAGCCCCTGGCGGCTCTCGTGTTTAAAGTGTCCACCGACCCCTATGTCGGCAAGCTTTCCTTCTTCCGCGTCTACTCGGGCGTCATCACCCGCGGGGCGGAGGTGACTAACGCCAATACGGGCGAAACCGCGCGTGTGGGCCGCCTGGTGCGTATGCATGCGGACCGCCGTGAGGAAGTGGAGGAGATCAGGGCAGGGGATATTGGCGCGGTGCTGGGGCTCAAGATCGCCAAGACCGGTGAAACCCTGGCAACGGCCGAGCGACCGGTGGTGCTGGAGGAGATCTCGTTCCCGACCCCCGTCATCGAGCTCTCGATAAAGGCTGCCAACAAGGCGGCCGATGAGCGACTGGGGAACGCCCTCGCGCGTTTGCTGGAGGAGGATCCCACGCTGACGGTCAAGTACAACGACCAGACCAGCGAATCTACACTCGCCGGTATGGGCGAACTGCATCTCGATGTCATCGTAGATCGCCTGCGCCGCGAGTTCAATGTGGACGTGCTCGTAGGCAAGCCCAAGGTCGCCTACTGCGAGACGATCACACGGCCAGTCAACGCGACCGGGCGCCTGGTCAAGCAGTCGGGCGGCCACGGCCAGTATGCCGTCGTCGAGATCGAGGTGGAACCCCTGGAACAGGGGAGTGGCTTTGTCTTTGAGAACGCCATCACGGCCGGGGCGATCCCTCGAGAGTACATCCCCTCAGTGGAAAAAGGCATCCGCGAGGCGATGCGTGAGGGCCCGTACGCAAAGCAGCCCGTCGTCGACATCAGAGTCAAGCTGGTTGATGGCAAGTTCCACGAAGTGGACTCGTCGGATCGCGCCTTCCAGGCGGCAGCATCCATAGCGCTGAAGGAAGCGATAGAGCGCGGGCGTCCGATCTTGCTGGAACCCATGATGAGAGTCGAGGTGATCGCTCCTCAGGACTATACCGGGGATCTCATCGGGGATTTGAGCGGGCGAGCCGCCATCATCAACGGGATCGATCCGCGCAGCGCAGGAGGTCAGGCGATTCAGGCGCAGGTGCCTCTGGCCAACATGTTTGGCTATGCCACTGCGCTGCGGTCGCTGACTCAGGGACGCGGCAGCTTTACCATGGAGTTCTCGCATTACCAGAGAGCGAGCGATGAAGCCGTCAAGGAGCTGCAGTCTCGCGTAGCCTGATCTGACGTTCGCAGTACGAGGTACACATCGTAAAGGGCATGCCGACTCACGGCGTGCCCTGTTTTCTTGCGCCAGAGCTAGAATCTCGAACAGCGATTGGAGCGTCACATCACCTGTGGTATAGTCGACGCCATCTATGGAAAATACGCATGAGGCAGTAAGCGTCATCGGAGGCGGGCTCGCGGGTTGTGAGGCGGCCTGGCAGGTTGCACGCCGCGGTATCGATGTAACGCTGTACGAGATGCGCCCGGCCGTGCTCACGCCAGCGCACCAGACAGGGCGCCTCGCCGAACTCGTCTGTAGCAATTCGCTTGGCTCAACGTTGCTGGGCCGCGCCCCGGGGCTGCTCAAGGAAGAGCTCCGCAGACTCGGCAGCCTGATTCTGCAGTGTGCTGAGAAGGCAGCCGTGCCAGCGGGACGCGCCCTGGCGGTAGACAGGGACGTGTTTAGCGCCAGCGTGACTGAGGCCATCACCACGCATCCCCGGATCAGGGTCGAGCGGCAGCAGGTGACAAGTGTGCCTGCGGGACCAGTAACGGTTGTCGCCAGCGGCCCGCTGACATCAGAGGCACTGGCAGAATCGATCGCTGCACTGGCAGGAGAGAGCCAGTTGTACTTTTACGACGCCATGGCGCCCATCGTCACGGCGGACTCGATTGACATGCAGGTGGCCTTTCGCGCCTCGCGCTATGAAGAGGGCGAGGCGCACTACATCAACTGCCCCATGAGCAAAGATGAGTACGAGACCTTGGTCGCGGCGCTGGTTTCAGCGGAGCGGGCGCCGTTACGCTCTTTCGAGCGCGAGGATGCGCACTTTTTCGAGGCGTGCCTTCCCGTGGAGGTCCTGGCTAGCCGGGGAACCGATGCACTGGCGTATGGCCCGTTGCGTCCGGTGGGACTGACGGACCCGCGCACGGGAAGACGGCCCTATGCGGTCGTACAGCTTCGCCAGGACAATCTGGCGGGAACGCTGTATAATCTGGTGGGGTTCCAGACCAATTTGAAGTGGGATGAGCAAAGGCGTGTGTTCGGCCTCATTCCGGGGCTTGAACATGCGGAATGGGTGAGATACGGCCAGATGCATCGCAACACGTATATCAACTCGCCCGACCTGCTGGACGCCAGCCTGGCATGGCGAACCAATGCCAGGCTGTTCTTTGCCGGTCAGATCGTGGGGACTGAGGGATACATGGGCTCCACGGCCAGTGGACTGGTCGCCGGAATCAACGCTGCACGCGTAGCGAGAGGCACACCGCCAGTCACACTTCCGGCAACGACAATGCTTGGCGCGCTGTTGCGGTACATAACCACCGCGCAGGAGACCCAATTCCAGCCGATGAAACCAAACCTGGGCCTGCTGCCGCCGCTCGTTGAGCCGCAGCGGGGCAAGCGTCAGCGCGGAGAGGCGTACAGCGAGCGCGCCCTGAGTGATCTGGATGAATTTGTCCGCGTGAGCCACGTCCTGGATGACATCGTGGTAGAAGCCCCATGCTAAGGCGCTGCCTGGCCTGGCTGACAGTCGCAACACTGCTGGTTTCGCTTGCCGCCTGCGGGAGCAGCGCCGGCGGCTTTTCGGGAAGCAGAGCTCTGCAGCATGTGAGGCAGCTGGTACGCATGGGTTCCCGTGCAGTTGGCACAGAAGGTAATCTGAAAGCGGCCGAATACATCGTGTCGCACGTAGAACGCTATGACTGGGAGGTCGAAAAGGATTGCTTCGCCTATGGCGGGGAAAACCTCTGCAACATTATCGCCAAGAAGGGCGAGGGGCCGATTGTCCTGGTCGGTACCCACTTTGACACCCGGCCGGTCGCAGACAGAGATCCGGTAGATCGGACACAGCCAGTACCGGGTGCCAACGACGGAGCGAGCGGGACGTCGGTGCTACTCGAGCTGGCACGCACACTGGATGAGGAAGAGTTCGCCGGCTCTCAGATCTGGCTGGTGTTCTTTGACGGCGAGGATAGCGGCGATATCAGCGGCTGGGATTGGGCTGTTGGATCAAACCACCTGGCACAACGCCTCACCAACGAGCCCGAAAACAGAGTCGAGTATGCTATCATCGTGGATATGGTGGGCGACGCAGATCAGCAGTTGTACTATGAGTGGTCATCGTCGCTCTGGCTGAAGGAAGAGCTGTGGGGTCTCGCGGCAGAGTTGGGCTATGGCAACGTCTTTCAGGCCACCCACAAGCATCACATCATTGACGATCACACGTCCTTTCTCAAGATTGGGATGCCAGCGACACTCATTATAGATTTTGACTATCCGTACTGGCATACGCTTGATGACACGCCCGACAAACTGGATACCCAAAGCCTTCAGCGTGTCGGCCACGTGCTCAAGACCTGGCTCGAAGACGAGCCCCTTGCGGCGCGCGCAATCGCCCGTTAGTTGGATTGACAGAGAATCCGCAGTCACGCCCGCATCCGAGCCGATCTGACGAGGAGACCAGGATGAGAATCGCCAAACGCATCGAAAACCTGCCGCCGTACGTGTTTGCCACCGTGGAAAAGCGCATCGCCGCCGAACGAGCGCGGGGGGTAGATGTCATCAGTCTGGGCATTGGCAGCCCGGACCTCGCGCCGCCCAGGGAGATCGTCGACGCCATGTACCATAGCGCATTGCGTAACGACACCCACGGGTACGCAGGCTACTATGGGACGCCCGCCCTTCGACAGGCAGCCGCCAACTATTACGGGCGACGCTTTGGCGTCGAGCTCGATCCAGGATCTGAAATTCTGCCGCTGATCGGATCCAAAGAGGGGCTTGCCAATGTGGCGCTGGCCTTTATCGACCCCGGCGATGTCGCGCTGGCCACTGATCCGGGCTATCCCACCTACCGCATGGGCGCGCTCCTGGCAGGGGGAGCCTCTTACCCGATGCCGCTGCACAGGGAGAACAACTGGCTGCCGGACCTGGAGGCCATCCCGGGCGATGTCCTCTCACGGGCCACGATCATGTGGCTCAACTATCCCAACAACCCCACCGGAGTGGGCGCACCACTCGAGTTTCTGAGCCATGCAGTCGATTTCGCCGCAGAGCATGATCTGTTGATCTGCTATGATAACCCTTACTGCGACGTGACCTTTGACGGCTATCAGGCGCCCAGCATCCTGCAAATCCCTGGTGCCAAGGACGTCGCCATCGAGTTCAACTCCCATAGCAAGACCTACAATATGGCCGGCTGGCGTGTGGGCGTCGCAGTGGGCAATGAGAAAGCCATCGAGGCGTTGGCTACCGTCAAGACGAATATCGACTCGGGTATATTCCGGCCAATACAGGATGCTGCCACTGTGGCCTATAACGGCGACCAGAGCTGGCTGCAAGATCGAAATGCCATCTACCAGCGCCGACGCGACATCATTCTCAACTGGTTGCCAAACATCGGGATGTCCGCCGACAAGCCGGTGGGCGGCCTCTATGTCTGGGCCCGGGTTCCGGAAGGGACCAATTGCGAGGCGTTTGCCCTGGAGATGCTGGAGAAAGCGGGTGTCTGGATGACGCCAGGCACTGCTTTTGGCCAGTATGGTGAGGGCTATATGCGTCTTTCCATCTGCATTCCAGAAGAACGCCTGATCGAAGCGGGGGAGCGATTGTCACGAGTATCGCGCTAGACACAAATATCATCACCAGGTCAGGGCCCCGTCGCGCTCAGCGAGCTTTTCTAGTGGGCGTGAATGTGCGGGGACAGCATGCCCTGTTCGACCTCGACTCGTCACTGGATGAGCTTGCACAGCTCGCAGCCACGGCGGGGCTGGCAGTCGTTGGCCGCGACAGGCAGAATGTCGACCGCGTGCAACCGGCCACTTACATCGGCTCAGGCAAGGTCGCCGAAATCAAAGAACGATGCCGCGAGCTCGGTGCGGAGGTGGTGATCTTTGACGATGAACTCTCCCCGGCGCAGTTGCGCACCCTGGAGCGCGAGCTCGAGCTCTCTGTGCTGGACCGCACGGCCTTGATTTTGGATATCTTTGCCCTGCATGCGCGGACAAGAGAGGGCGCGCTCCAGGTCGAACTGGCCCAATACACGTATCGCTTGCCGCGGCTCACACGCCAGTGGACACACCTATCGCGTCAGACGGTGGGTGGGGTGGGGTTGCGTGGCCCCGGGGAGACACAGCTCGAGTCGGATCGCCGGGAGATTGGCCGGCGGATGGCACAATTGCGTCATGAGATCGAACAGGTACGACTGTTGCGCAGCCAGCGCAGACGCCAGCGTCGCAGACAGGGTCTTCCCACGGTGTCGATCGTGGGCTACACGAACGCCGGCAAGTCCACCCTGCTGAATCGCCTGACAAGCGCTGGTGTTCTTGTGGAGGATCAACTTTTTGCTACGCTCGATCCGACAACCAGACGTCTGGAGTTGCCCGGCGGCAAGCACGTGCTGTTCACCGACACCGTCGGGTTCATTCAAAAGCTGCCTACGCAGCTTGTAGCGGCGTTCCGGGCCACCCTTGAGGAAGTCAACGAGTCGGACATCCTGGTCCATGTGGTGGACATCAGCGACCCGCTCGTGACGCTCAAAGTGCAGGCCGTGGAGCAAATTCTCAAGGACATCGGGGCGGACACCAAACCGGTGATCCTGGCGCTGAACAAGATCGACCTTGTGGAGCCGGAAACTCTGGAGCAGGTTGACGAGACCAGATTCGGTCGCCGCGACGGCCCCCTGGGCCAGCTGGCGTCGCAGTATGAGCATATGGTCTATCTGTCCGCCGAGCAGGGCGTCGGTATAGAGGAGCTGTTGGCTGAGATCGAAGCGCTCCTGGTGGCAGAGATGCTGCCCTTTGATGTGCTGATCCCCTACAGCGCCGGCGAAGTGGTGAGCAGCTGGCGCGAACACGGCATCGTCGATGATATCGACTATGGCCCGGCTGGTATCCGCGTGGTCGGACGGCTTCCGCGGTGGGCGACCGGAATTCTCGACGATATCCTCGAATAACGGGTCCAGCAACACACGGAGCATCCCGCGGCAAAGTCAGCTGCGGGATGTTTTCATTGGGGCACGAAATCAGGATGAGAATCCGCCGCGACGTCAGTGGTGGAAGAGACGCAGCCCCGTTCTAGCCATGACCATACCGTACTCGTCGCAGGCCGCCACAACATCCGCATCCCTCATCGAGCCGCCGGGCTGTGCGACGTATCGCACGCCGCTGCGACTGGCGCGATCAATCGAATCGCGGAAGGGAAAGTAGGCGTCACTGCTCAGCGCCACGCCCGTCACCTTGTCGAGCCATGCCCTGCGCGCCTCTGCAGAGAGCCTCGGGGGCACAACTTCAAAGGCCGCCTCCCAGGCACGCTCCTCGGCGGGAGAAAGGTCCTCGCCAAAAAACAGGTCGATGGCGTTGTTGCGATCCGCGCGGCTCAGACCCCGCGCGAACTTGAACTCCTCGACGACGGGATGCTGCCTGAGAAACCACAGGTCGGACTTGGTCGCGGCGAGCCGCGTGCAGTGCACGCGCGATTGCTGGCCCGCACCATTTCCCGTGACCTGACCGTTGTACGCCAGGCATACCGAGTTGGACTGGGTGTACTTGAGCGCGATGGTCGCCACTGTCAGATCACGTATCGCCTCAGGCGGCAAGGTCCTCTCAAGCGTGACGATATCCTGAAACGTGGCGGGCCCAATCACCGCGTCATTGCGCCGCTGCTCCAGGTGTACCCCATAGACAGTGCGGCTCTCCATTTGGTCCGGCACGTAGGCGGGATCGATCTCCAGCATGCAGTAGTTGCCGCCGCGCTTGTGGCTCAGGATTTGAAGAGCCCCCTCATCATAGCCCGGAGCGATGATGCCATCAGAGACCTCGCGACGCAAGAACTCGGCGGTAGACAGGTCACATGGCTCGCTCAGCGCTACCCAATCGCCAAATGAAGACATGCGGTCGGCTCCGCGCGCCCGTGCGTATGCAGTCGCAAGCGGCGAAAGGGCCATGTCCTGTACCGCGCAGGCCATGCGCTCCGCCTCGGACAGGGGCGTGGCCACGGCCGCCCCGGCGGGACTGACGTGTTTGAAGGAAGCTGCAGCCGGCATCTGCAACGCCTGGGAGAGCTCGCGCACCAGTTGCCACGAGTTGAGCGCATCCAGCAAATTGATGTAGCCGGGGCGGCCGTTGCGCACCGTGAACGGCAGCTCGCCCTGCGTCATGTACACGCGCGCCGGCTGCTGGTGCGGATTGACGCCGTACCGTAGAGTCAGTTCAGAGGGCATCTATCACTCCTTCTCGCTTGAATGGTAGACATAAAAGTGCAGTCGCTAATCCAGATTGATGGCGTTGGTGCCCGGATAGAGGGGCAGCGCCGTACCCCGCCACAGCAGTTCGCCCTCAAGAGAGTCGGGCAACGCGATGCTGCCGTGGATGCCCTGCTCAAAGGCAAGATCAAAGGACACATAGTCCTCTTTTGCGTCAGGGAAACGTCCGCGCATGAGGCGAAACGGTCCGGGCTGCGGGGCAATGCGGATGCGGGAGAAACCGGGCTCCGCAGGACGTGCCCCCAGGAAGGACGCATAGGCATGGAATAGCGGGTGAGCGCCCCAGGCGTGGCAGTCCGACCGCGAAGGCTCGGGCTGCTCCAGCACGGTCTTGAGGCCCATCTCGGGGAGTGAGCGCCAAAATGCCAGTCTCCTGTCCGATTCCGCCAGCGCGCCCACATGGTACAGTGCCTCAAAGAGATAGTGAGTGAAGTAGACGGTTGTCCGGGCAAGCGCCGGCGCCTGCAAGAGCCCCTCAACCAGCCTATTCCGATCGGCGCCCTGCAAGAGGTTGCAGAGCAGGGCGAGACACTGTGCGTGCTCGGAAAAGCGAGAATGCTCCAGGTCATCGGCCATCAGGCCAGCCCGGGGCACCCAGTAATGACGCACGATCGCCTCAGCAACGCGCCGCCGCACGGAGCTCCAGTGACGCGCGAGATCGTCCTGCGCCAGGTGCTTGAATAGATAAATGGCGCGATCCATCGCGTAGACATACTGCAAATTGAGAATCGCGCTGTAGCCATAGCGGCCGGCCGGCGGCCAGCCGGCATTCCACTCGGGGACCCAGTCCACGAAATTCCAGCCCGCCGGGGCCACGACCAGATCGCGGTCGCCCATGCGCTGGCCAAAGGCGGACAGCACTGCGTGCACCCCTGGCAGCATCCGGCGCACACGCTCGGCATGTCCGCGCCACATATAGAGATCATAGACCATCGAAACCCACCATAGTGAAAAGGGCGGGATTACCTGCGGCACCGCCGAGGGATAGCGGCTGCGGGTCAGACCGTCATAGCCGCGCGACTGATCAAAGAGCGTCGCGGCCCGCAGCGGCAGTCTGTCATCGTGGGTAGAGACATAGGTGGCCAGAATCTCCAGCCGGGTGTCGCCGGCATACTGGAGCTGCTCATAGTACGGGCAGTCCATGTAGGTCTCGTGAGCGCACATCTGGAGGGTCCGAAACATCAGCGGCCGGACGGCATCAAAGGCCGCATCGCTCGTCTTCAGTGTGGCCTCCATCTCAAGCGGGTAGCGGGTCTCACGCCAAACCAGGCTATCAATCGTCACAGGCTCATCGTCTGTCTCGACGATCAGGTCAACGTACCGACCCGCCCGCCACCACAGTGTCGAATACGTGCGACCCGGACCGCCCTCCAACAGAAAGGCATCATAGGTGCAGCGCACATACTTGCCCTCAACATCGTCACGATTCCCCTTGGCCTCATCCCGCGGATTTGCACTCTGATAGAGGCTCTCGGCCCAGCCCAGGCGAATGGAGGCGCCATCTCCGCCCGTCGTACGAATCTCAGGGTAGGCGCAGTAATAGTTGTCCAGGTCAATCAACACGCGTTGAACCTGGTGTGCGGGTACAGTGAAGGGCAGACCATCCAGCAGCAGGCTCTGCCACTGAGAGGCCAGAGCAGCATGGTGTTCGTCCGCCAGGATGGGATGGTTGGCCACTGAGCCTGGTTCGCCCTCCGGGCTTGGCGCAAGCTGTCCTGCAAAGCGCACAGTGCCTGCCTTGCGCTGGCACGCGATCATGTTCGGGATGGGTGCTGGCGTCAGGTGATGCTGCGGACGGCGTTCTCGTGTCTCATAGTCCGCGTTGTAGTGCAACGCATCTCCCACAGGAACTGCAACAGAAAGGGCATCATGCCACTCTGCCTGTGCAGCGGGATCGCTCTCCCAACCCCACGGGTATTTGTGTCCATCCAGCGTGAACGACCAGCCGACGACATAGTACCAGCTCACTGTGTCTGCACGCCCCTCATAGGCAGACACCTCAGCCACTTGCCAGGGCGCAGCGCCGGTAGAGATGCTATCGGTCAAGGGACCTTCAGCGAGCAGGAGAAAGCCGGGATCGCCATACATCTGGGCCATCGGCGCGCCATCGGCGGGGAGCCACCAGACGCAGGCGGAGAGCAGGTGAGCGCCAGCCGGCAGCTCCAACGAGTACGTCTCATAGCACCAGTGACCGAGATCGCCCCGGGTGGGTCCGCGGCCAACCGGTTGGCCATCCAGATACAGCGCATAGCGTTGATCCGCAGAAACATGCACCGGCACGGTACAGTCAGACGGCACGTCAAAGGGTAGCCGAAACACCATCACGGCGGGGTCGCCCGCCGTGGCCTCAGGGTGCCAAATCCACCGGCAGTGGTAGCCAGGAGGCGGTTGGCGATAGCCGGGCAGGGCAGCGGGAGGGAACGGGTTCCTCAGTGCTGATGCTGTCACCATATGGCTCCTTTCGCCGATGCCCCGGATGCCCGTAGCATACAGACCGCAACGTGCGGTGTCAAGGATCCTGGCTTGGCGGAGGTTCGCTGCTGTCGTATGATGCTGCGTAGCACGGATGACGGAGGATGGCGTGGCTGATCAAAGCGCTCCGGCCAACGAGTTCGGGGTGATCCTGGTGCCCAGCACGTCTGCTGCACTGCGAGGCGAAAAGGTGCTGCAGCGTGCGGGGCTGCAGGTCAAGCTGATTCCCGTGCCGCGCGAGATCTCGAGCAACTGCGGCATATCGATCAGGTTCGCCTGGGAAGAGCGAATCCAGGTAGAGACCGCCCTGGCCGAGAACAAGGTCTCCATCGAGTCGATCCATCCACTATAGGCACCGGCATCAGCCAAATGAGGGTTTGCCGGAGGGCGACGGTCCCGTTCTGCTCCAACCGGATTCGATGCCCCGGCCAAGTCTGGTCACAAGCGCTCAGCCTGTGGACCTCGAAGAACCGGTTCATCAGGGCAGGGTTAGCCGAACAACCTGAGGACCCACTCCAGCGATATCGAACCTGCGACCGCCACCAGGATGGACTTGATAGTTTTGCCCAGCCAGCATGGCAGCAGAAACCGGGCCACCGGATACTTGGCCATACCAGCGGCTACACCAGCCAGGTCAAAGAGCGGATTCGGAATCATCGACAGAACAAACAGCGTCAAGAAACCCCGACGCTCCACGAGATCGGCCACCTTCCGGAAGCGCTCGCTGTCCTCGATCACAGCGCTTCCTGCGTATCCAGCCAGATAGCCGGTCAACTCTCCCAACGGTTCTCCGACCCCCGCAACCAGTCCGACCAGCAGGGGGTCGAGTACGCTCCCGCCAGCAAAAACGACCGCGATGCCCGGCACGGGCAGGACCACAGTAGCATTGCTGAGCACGCTGACCAGAAACACACCCAGATAGCCAAGCTCCTTGAGCTCAACGATCTTGTCCCGAAATGCCAGCACCGCGACCGTGATTGCCAGGGACGCCACCAGCGCCAGGATGCGCGTCCAGCGACCGGATCGAGCGGAGGAGGCGACATGCTTGGCGTCCAGCGTCGTCACTTGGTTTCGAGAATCTCTATGCTCAAGATGCGATCGCCCGGAGGCGGCGTGGGCCGGGCACCCGGATCTCGCGGCGCGATGGACTTGACGACATCCATCCCCTTGACGACGCGCCCAAACACGGTGTGCCGCCCATCCAGGTGCGGTGTGGGTACATAAGTGATAAAAAACTGGCTGCCGTTGGTGGCCGGGCCACGATTGGCCATTGAGAGAATCCCCTCGCTGCGATGCCGCAACGCCGGCGAAAACTCATCCTTAAAGGTATACCCAGGGCCGCCTGCACCCGTGCCCGTCGGATCGCCGGTCTGCGCCATAAAGCCTGGGATCACGCGATGAAACGTGACGCCATCGTAATAGCCCTTGCGCGCCAAAAAGATCCAGTTGTTCACGGTGACAGGCGCTTGATCCTGGAACAACTCGACCTGGATGTCTCCCTTGTCGGTGTGAATGATAGCGCCATAGCTGACACCAGGCTCCAGCGCCATGGCGGGCGCCTGATGCCACTGCATCGCTCTCGGCTGGGAAGATCCCCCTCCGCTGCGCTCATCGCGACTGTAATACGGCATGTCTGCTCCTTTACTCACATTGACGGACGTATTGATACGCAGCACGGGTGCTTCCCGTGCCATTTACCCACGGGCCTGGCCCTGATCCTCTGTTCCAGCGATCTGCGCTTGCCTGATAAACCACCTTTCCAGTCTAAAGATCGCATAACATGCAGCCAGCAACACAGCGATCCCGATAGCCATGGTAAGCCTGGGAGAGGCCTGCATGAGAAACATCCCCAACACACCAAATGCGCCGCAAACCAGGTAGAGAACGAGAACCGCCTCACGCGGCGACATACCCCGGGACACCAGACGGTGTGACAGGTGGTCCTTTCCTGGCGTGGTCAAGGGATTCAGTCCCCGGCGCAAGCGCGAGACCGTGACCAGCGTGGTATCGAAGATCGGCAGCCCCAGGACGACTATTGGAATGATCCACGACACGTTCGTGGAGAGCGTCGGAAAGCGCAGCTTGATGGCCAGCGCTGACAGCACAAACCCAAGGAAAAGCGCGCCGCTATCGCCCATAAAGATACTCGCCGGATTGACATTGTACATCAGGAAACCCACACAGGCGCCGAGCACCGCAGCCGCCAGCGCACCCACCAGGTATTGCCCGTTCATGGCAGCCAGCAGAAGGAAGAAGGTGGATGCGATCATCGCCACACCGCCGCAAAGCCCGTCCATGTTATCGAGCAGGTTCATGGCGTTGGTGATCCCCACGACCCACACCAGCGTGACGGGCAGGTTCAAGACACCGAGCCAGGGCAGCTGAATAGACACGCCCGACAGGACCAGTATACCTGCAGCCAGCAACTGGACCAAGAGCTTGGCTCGCGGCCGTAGGGATGAACGATCGTCCACCAGTCCCACAAGGGAGCAGATCGTAGCCCCGAGGAGTATGCCGACCACCTCTCGCACATAGGCACGGTCGCCGAACAGCGACAGGGAGACGATAAAGGCGGCAAAGATGGCGACTCCCCCCATCAGGGGCATGGGTTTGCTGTGGAGCTTGCGCGCCGCTGGCATGTCCACTACGCCAAGCCTTAGCGCAACGCGCCGCATCAGCGGGGTCGTCCCGGCGGCAAGCAGAAACGCTGACAAAACGATCAGCAAATACTGCGCCAACGAATGCCTCCTTGATCCTATCTGCACCCGGCGCTAGCGGTCGAGTTGCTCGCGCAGCGCCTTCAGAGCTCCGGCTTCGGCCTCAGGAGCGACAGCCAGCGCACGATCCAGATACGCCAACGCGTTTTCTGTGTCTTGCTGCGCGTAGTAAATGTACACCAGATTGCGTAACGTGATATAGTCCTCCGGCACCTGTTCGAGCACGGCCAGGTTCGCCGCGATGGCTTCGTCCCAGTTCTCAGCCTGGGCATGCGCATAGGCCAGGCGGCTCAGGGCCGAAACCGAACTCGGGGCGAGCGCCACAGCCTTTTCGTAGAGCGCAATCGCCTCAGCCCACTCTTCTGCGTCCAGGTGCAGGTCGCCCAGGAGGAGATACGTGGGCGCATATCGATCGTCCAGCTCCAGCGACTGGAGATAGTATCCCCGTGCGCCCTCGACATCGCCAAGGGCCGCGAGTGTCATGCCCGCCTCATTGTACAGCTGGGCATTCTGAGGGCTCAGCGCGATAGCATCTTTATAGTGCTGCAATGCCCTCTGCAGATGCTCGGCTGTCTTACTGCTGTTCGCCTCCTCCTCTGCCCAGGAGCGGTAGGCCCTCGCCAGATTGGCAGCGTGATCGGTGTTCAGGGGCGAAAGCCTGCGCGCTGTCTGTAAGTGGTCGATCGCCGCCTCGAACAGGGCGTCGCGCTCGGGATCGCCCGCCTCACGGGCCTGCTCAAGCCGAGCACGTCCCGCAAAGAGCAGATAGTAGTCCTGCGATGGCGCCATCTCACTGGCAAGCTCATACCTGACGGCCGCCTGGCCCCAGTTCTGGACGCCATCGTACTGCAACCCCTGCTTGTACACCATATCCGCCCTGACGGGGACAATATTCGCGAACCAGGCAAACACAGCCGCAGCAACGAGCAGTGCCAGCGCAGCAGACCCCATGCGAGAGCTCAGTCTGATCGGACTCTCCTGCCCATTCCGGGTCAGCACCCAGGCTTCTCCCGTGAAGCCTATGGCGATTGTCACCAGATAGCCAGTGAACAAAGCCAGAGGGTCGACTGGGCGCTTCAGGCCAAGGGCGAGAACAACCGAATACAGGATCGTTGCCAGGACAGGAAGCGCCGCTGCCAGGGCCTTTTCGCGCCCGCGCCGTGGAGATGCATCCACCGGGCCCTCCGGTGCGCGATCACACAACAGCGTCACAACAATCACAATCAAGGTTGTCACGATCAGCCAGAGCAAGCCTGCCCACGAGGGCTCTCCGGATCGATCAAGACCGGGCACAAGCATCGCGAGCAGAGTACCCTGGCTCTCCGCGCTCCCTAAAAAGTTCCAGGCCAGCGTTACTGGAATCATGGCAAGCACCGGCGCAAGGCCAGAGAGACGCAGCCATGGCTTGCGCGTCGATTCCCCTGGTGCGCCCGGGGTTGTGCGCACCGCCTGCCTGCGCCGCGACCTCGCCGCCTGCCGCCTGCCGCCGGTTGGCCGCATCCGGTTGTGGTCGGGAGAGGAGGAGAGCGACGATGAGAGGCTCGCGCTTGGACGCCATTGCGCAACGCTGACCAAAAGCGCCGCATACATCCAGAAATACACGCGGGTCGATGCGATCGCGATCCCCACAGAGATCTCGATCCAGTGCGCAACAATCGTTGCCAGGAGGGCTATTACCATGGCCTGCTGCCAGGGTTGCAGAGCCGTGGGAGCGCTGCGTCCCAACATGGCCACAATCGACACATAGACCATGATTCCTGCAATGACGCCCATGGGCAGACCAACCCCAGACAGGCGCAGAGACCCATCCAGCACGACAGGAAAGACAATCCCCAGCAACCCGCCGACACCGGCGGCAGACAGCAGCTGCGCACGTGAGCGCCGGTCAGGCACCAGCCCGAGCCTGTCTAGCCCGTACGCGATCACGCCGACGAAGAGCGTGAGATGGGCAATCAACCCGGGTAGTCCGGTAGTGATCAGCACGTCAAAGATCTCGTTATGGGACCGGTCGGGGGAGGCTGTGCGCGCCTCATAGTGCGCCAACTCGGCCGGGTAGTAGCGGTTGTACACGACGGACATGGACTCGGGTCCGTAACCGATCACGGCTCGCCATGGGTCGGCCTGCAGCAAATCGACTGCGCCCTCCCAGATCAGGGTGCGCACCTTGCCGGTGCCTTGATCCAGCTCCAATAAACGCCCAAGGCGCCCGACATAGGGGACGTCTCGCACCGGTGCGAGCGGCGAATTGGGGAGATTCATGACCAACAGGAGCAGCAGGAGAGTGACACCCGATGCGACCACGCCGGCAGCCAGGCGCCGGCGTCGTGACACTGCCGCCATCAGCAACGCCATCAAGACAAGACCACCGAGCAAGCCCACCTGGGGACCTCGGCTGCCGCTAAAAAGCAGCGCCACCAGCTGAACAGCCAGCACCAGGCCGCTGATCAGGGTGTCGCCACCGTTGGAGAGCGAGGTCCTGGTCACGGCTGCTAGCAGCAGGCCCGCGAAAAGCAGCAGCATTGCCACCAGGATAGCCTGCGAGAATGGCAGGGCCGCCCACGCCAGCACCTGGGCGATCACCAGGCAGACTGCTACCACCGGGACTATTGCTGGCGCGCCACCGTGCCGCTCGGCCGTCAATGATCTCGCGCCAGAGAGCCACCGGCTGACGGTGAGGGGAATCACCATGATCAGATAGGCCCCCACGAAAATGGCGTTCCCCATCGTCGACGCGACACGCGTCGTGACGTCGCCCTGCCAGGGAAGCGGGTCCAGACCATGATGCTGGAGCACGCCATACATGGCCACGGGCAGGCTGGTCAGCACGATGACGGTCAGCGCTCGTTCCACCTGATGCTTTTTGCGGAGATACGCCAGGACACAGCCAAAGAGGATCAGGTAGCAGAGCGTGGTATAGGTGCCCTGCAGCCGCTGATAGGAACCCATCAGGCTCGCGCGGGGAAATACAGACCAGGCTGTCGCCAGGAGGGTCACAATACCGGTCAAGAGGGCGGGCAGCACCAGCGGCGCTGCCAACCACGATCGCACCGCGTCCCATGAAAGGCCATCGCCTGCAGCTCGCTTCCAACGCACGGCAGCCAACAGGCCGCCAGGCACAGCCATGAGGCTTGCCAGGGCGCGGAACAGGGAAAGCTTGTCGGGCTCAAAGACGCGATAGGAGTAGACGTTGAAAAAGAGCGGCACAACGACAAGGCTCAGCAGCCAGCCAGATTCGATCAGTTTCTCGAGATATGCTGTCAGCCTTGGCATTCAGACTCCCGACCCGGTCAGCAAACTTCCTCGGATGATAGTCGACCGGCGGTTGCAGGCCAACTCGGACTCACCGGGTGCGGCGCAGACCCTCATGTTGCCTGCGTTGTTCCAGGACATCCTCATAGACGGCGCGAATCTCGGCCAGCATCTTCTCGGCGGCGAACAACTGCGCGCGCTGGCGTGCGCCGTCGGCCAGGCGCCGGCGCAACGCCTCGTCATTCAGCAGTCTCAGGATGGCCGAGGTGAGGACCGACGCATCGCGCGGAGCAACGACCAGGCCGGATTCCCCATCCTTATTGACATAACTGGTACCTGTACCGAGTTCGGTGCAGACTATGGGCAGTCCGGAGGCCAGAGCCTCCACCTGCACCAGGCCAAAAGCCTCGCTTCGCTCGCTTGCCGGCAGGCAAAAGAGGCTCGCCAGCCGGTAATAGGCCGGCAGTTCCGCATCAGATACCGCCCCCGCAAAGATGATCCTGTCCTGCAGCCCGAGTTGTGCGACCTGCTCACGCAGCGCAGGCTCCTCGGGACCCTGACCGACGATCACCAGTCTGGCGGGAATCTGCTGCATGGCGTCTATCAGGTAGTTGAGACCCTTGTAGTATCTCAAGACACCCACAAAAAGCAGCCACGGCCCGTTGCCATAGTGCTCCTCAAGAGCCATGACCGCCTCCGGAGACACCTGCTGAAAAGGCGTCTGGTCGATACCGAGCGGAATGACCCTGCAGCGATCAGCGACAAGGCGCAGCACCTCAGAGCTCGCAAGATAGTTTGGCGAGGTGGCAATGATACGGTCGATACGATTCAGTATCCGCAACATGGCGGGCCGGTAGTATCTCAGCATGCGCTGCTGTCGCACCACATCGCTGTGGTAAGTAAGCACGGTCGCGCGACGGCGCAACAGCGGCCACTGGCTGACCTCACCAGGCGGGTAAGGAAAATGCAGGTGGGTGATGTCAGGATGTTCACCGTACAGATGCCAGGACAGGCGGAGGCTCAACGGCGTGGAGGCGGTCTCGATCAATCGACCTGCTTTGACGATAGTGACGCCGTTACGCTGCTCAACCCTTGTCCGCCACGAGGCCCCGGTCACGAGAACGGTCACATCATCGCCAGCCCTGGCCTGGCTTTCCGCCAGCAACTTGATGTGATTCTCGATGCCCCCGAGTACCGGGTAATAGTCCTTGTACACGTGCAGTATACGCATCCGCTCTCTCCCTGGTCTGCGTGGTGCTGTCAGGCCCGCGCCCCAGAGTGTACCACATCTTGCGGCGTTGGCATGCGAACCTCGGAATGAGCAGTCTGCAGTGTAATGCCATTCCAGGATTGCCCGTCGCCGCACGGAAACGTATACTCTAGCGGTGGTGTCGAGCTCCAGCATGGGCAAACGGCGGGAGGGATGCATGCATCGTACCTTTGTAACCAGCCGAACCAGGGTGCAGATCGATCTATCTGGGTCGTGGGACTTTTCTACCGATCCCGATGACCGTGGCCTGGCTGAGGAGTGGTACACTACTTTTCCGGAGCCTGCAGCGCAGCTGTGGGTCCCCGGCGTCTGGAACACCAGCAGACACTATCTGAACTACCAGGGGGCCGCCTGGTATCGTTGCCGCTTTGATCTGCCGGCATGCCTGGCAGCCAAGCTCTGCTTTGCCGCCGTAAGCCATCAGGCGAATGTATGGCTGGATGGTGAACCGCTTGGCGACCACTATGGCGGGTACACGCCCTTCGCGATGCTCTTACAAGCCCCGGAACCGGGCCGTCACGAGCTCGTCATACGCGTCGACAACACCCACGACAGCCACTCTACGATACCCTCAGATCGTCTCGACTGGTTCCGGTACGGCGGCATTCCGCGCCCCGTGTGGGTCGAGATACTACAATCCTGCGTCTATGTCGACTCCTTTCGCGTGACGCCGGTCCTGTCCGGCCAGCATGCGGCCGTCAACGTTCGGGCGGAGATCGGATCGCTGGCAGCAGACACCCGTGAGGCCGAGTGGACGCTCACAATCGATGGACAGGCTCTCCGCTCAGGCAAGATCACCGTCGAACATGGCAGCGCCGCGGTCCTCATGTTTGGGCAAGAAATCGCCAATGTCGACATCTGGTCGCCCGACAACCCGCGGCTCTATGAGATCAGGCTGTCGGTTGACAGGGACGACCTTATCGAGCGGACGGGCTTTCGCGAGGTCACGGTGAGGGGCCAGCAGATCTTGCTAAATGGCAAGCCGCTGACGATTCGCGGCATCAATCGGCACGAGGATCACCCTGACTGGGGTCCAGCGCTCCCGGATCATCTGATGCTGCGCGATCTGGATCTGCTCAAGGACTGGGGAGGCAACGCGATCCGTGGCTCGCATTACCCCAATGATCAGCGATTCCTGGACTATTGCGATGAAAGGGGTGTCCTCTTTATCGAAGAGATTCCTCTGTGGGGCTTTCGCAGCGAGCAACTCGCCAGCGACATCATCAGCGATCGCGCTGCTGCTATGCTATGGGCGATGGTGGAGCGCGATACCAGCCACCCCAGCATATGGGCCTGGAGCCTGTTGAACGAGTGCGCGACCGATACCCTGATTGGACGGACGCTGGTAGAACGCCTGGTGGATACGGTTCGCGAGATCGACAGAACACGTCCCGTGACCTATGCCACAGACCGCGGCCTGCATGACAGATGCACCGACCTCGTCGACTTCCTATGCGTCAATGCCTACCCGGGGTGGTATACCCGCGACACCACGTGGCCGGAGCTGCTATCCAGGATGCGATCGCTGGTGGGAGACAAGCCGTTGATCGTCAGCGAATTCGGGGCGGGGGCCATCTACGGCTGGCGCTCACTGGAGAGCGGCGTACTCTGGAGCGAAGAGTACCAGGCTGAGGTGCTCACCGAGGCGATCGGGTGTTTTATCGATCGTCCAGATATCAGTGGTTTCTACGTCTGGCAGTTCTTTGACACGCGCACCGATCAAGGTACCGACGGCACGAGGGTATTAACGCGCCCGCGAGGGTACAACAACAAAGGACTGCTGAACGAATATCGCCAGCCCAAGCTGGCATTTTACCGGACGCGCGACTTGCTGAGCCACACTGCCACGAGGCCAAAAGAGGACTGAACCTCGAGCCGGGGCACGCCGATCAGCCCAGACCCGGCGGGTAAGGGGCTATGCCCGTGACTGGGCCGAGCGCGTGCAGATGATCGGTGATCGTGCGCCCGGTGAGGGGATGGCGCATACGCGGGGCGATGACGGCCAGGGGAACCAGGACCGTCGCACGGTCCAGCATCCCTCGATGGGGAATGCTCAGCCTCTCGGTGTTGATCTCTATGGCGTCGTAGAGCAGGATGTCCAGGTCGATGACCCGGGGGCCGTTGCGCCTCGTTGTCTGACGCCCCATATCTCTCTCGATATCTTTGAGCAGAGCTAGCAAGGCATGGGGCGGGCGCAGCGTCTCGATCGCACAGGCGGCGTTCAGAAACCGCGGCTGGTCCAGCAGGCCCCACGGCTCGGTCTCATACAGGGGCGAAGCCGCGAGCAGTCGCTGCCCCGCGGCAGCCAGGCGCGCATACGCCTCATCCACCGCGCGTGCCCGGTCGCCCAGGTTCGTCCCCACACCTAAATAGACGATAGACACTTTCGTCGCCCACTAGCCGCCGGTCAGACTGCCGGAGAAGGACATTGCGGCCATTATCGCATCGGCGGTCCTGACCGTCTCCACTGCTGCCTGTACATCATGGACACGAACGATATCCGCTGCACCGCGGGCGAGGGCGATTGCGATGGCGGCCATCGTTCCCTGCAACCGCCTATCAGGTGGGGTCCTCAGCGTGTAGCCGAGAAACGACTTGCGTGATGGACCGTACAGGGTTGGCTGGCCAAGACCCCGCAGCGCGTCACACTGTGAGGCAAGGCGCAGGCTTTGCTCAACGGTTTTGCCAAAGCCCAGCCCGGGATCCAGCAGAATCTTGGAGCGATCGATGCCGAGCGCGAGCGCATGATCGAGCAGAGCACCGGTCTCCTCCAAAACGTCCAGCAAGAGATCATCATACTTGCTCTCCAGATACCGGCCCCCCAGCGCGGCATCGGTCATGGTCCGGGCTCCGGTGCGATTGTGCATCAGGACGACCGGTGCCGACGCTCGAGAGATAGCCGTGCCCATGGCTGCATCACCTCTGAGGCCATGCACATCATTGATCAGATCGGCACCCGCGGCCAGCGCGGCCTCTGCCACCTGCGCCTTGTAGGTATCCACCGAAAGCGGCAGGGTTGTCGCCTGACGGATGGCCTCTACCGCAGGAATCAGCCTAGCCATCTCCTCTTCCGCTGTGATACTCTGCGCCCCGGGCCGTGTCGATTCTGCCCCGATATCCAGCAGATCGGCACCTGACTGCTCAAACTCGAGCGCCCGCTCCGCAGCGGCATCGATGGCCCGGTCGAGGTCTACCGCGCCCGCAAGCAGACCGTCGCCAGAGAAGGAATCCGGCGTGACGTTGATGATGCCCATCACATAGGTACGCTGGCCCCAGGCAAAGCGGGTGCGACCGATCGTCGTGCCAAAGCGCAACGGTTCAAAGGCGTTGCGCAGCGTCGCCTGCAGCTCATACCCTAGATGTCGTTCTTGTTCACCGCTGGAGGCCAGCAACTCCCCCACGACGTCCAACAGCTCGCCGCGCGAAGTGCAGATCACATAGCCGCCATCGACGCGCGCCAGGGGCTGCATCAGCTCCGGCCCTCGCCCGGCAAGGTCGCTCAAAGTGCGCCTCGCCGCTCGGGTTCTGGCTCTGATCCTGACGGTCAGCCCCTGAGAGCGCAAATGCCGTGACAACCCGCCAGAAGGCAGGCCCAGCGCAACGAGCAGCGCCGGCAGGTATACCATGCGTCCGGCATCGGCGACATGGACGGTGTAGGCACGTTGCGCTGGGGAGGCGTCACGCGGATCCACGCTCATCTCCGGGGCGTCAGGATGCACACGCGCGTATCCTCACCCAGCTGCGACGCGGTGATCTTGAGGGACTCTTCCGGGACGACGTCCGCCGCTTCCATCTCTGTCAGAAAGCGTGTGAGCGTTCCCATCTCGCGATCCATATCGGCGATACGATAACGCATGGGAATGACCAGTCTGGGCTCCAGTAGATTGACCACCTCCGCAGCCCTCGGCCCTGTGAGTACATCGCGTCCGCCCACAGGAATCATCAGAATATCGATGCCGTCAAACTCTTCGATCTGTTCCTGTGTGGGAACATGGCCCAGATCGCCCAGGTGGCAAATCGTCATGTCCTCAAGTTCGATGAGATAGGCGGTATTGCGACCAGAGACAGCCCCCTGCTTGTCGTCGTGATAGCAGGCAACGCCGATGACGAACACACCGGCAACCTCGTATTCGCCCGGGCCGGTGATCACATACGGGTTATCACGCACGCCGCGCGCAAAGTTGTTCGCGGGATCGTCGTGACTGATCGTGACCAGGTTGGCGCCCATGCGGGGCAATCTGTATCCTGACTCGGGAGAAAAGGGATCGGTGATCACTGCAGCCCCACGTCCGCGCAGGCGAAAGCAGCCACCGCCATACCAGATGATCTCCATGCAAGCTCCGTTTCCTCTGTACTCCAGATCCGGGTTCTCTACATGCTGCGCCAATGCTCGTAGAACGGAAAGGCTTTGATGCGCTCCTCCGGCCAGCCGAGCATGTGACACTTTTCCCAGATATAGTAGCAGTAGGTATCAAAGGACACCAAAGCGGGGCAGCGATGATCGACGTGTGGGATGAATCCCCCGTCGGCCACCGTGGCCTCGATCCGGCACAACTCGGCCAGCACCGCCTCCCGGCCCTGCCAGAGGGCGAACTTGTCAAAGCCCCCCCGAATCAACAGGTCACGTCCGTACTCTTTCTTGAGGGCAACCGGGTCGTTACCCGGGTGCACCTCGAGAGGGAACATACAGTTGACGCCCACGCCCATCCACAGGGGGATGAGCTTGAGTATCTTGCCATCGCAATCTGTCCAGATCACATCGATGCCGTGCTGCCGCAACAGATGGGTGACCGGTTCCATGTGGGGCATGATGCGCTCGATAAAGAAACGCGGGCTGAGAAGGGGGCCGCTGTTAAAGGCGATATCCTCCCAGCCACCGGCAGCATCGATAAAGCCTCGTTCCAACACCGGCGGCATTAGAGTCAAGGCGAGCGTCGCCTGATGTGCCACCATCTCCTCGATGAGATCGGGATCATCGGCCGAGAGGTAGGCCAGCCGCTCAAAACCGACCCAGTCTCGGATCTTGCCGATGTACGATCCCAGTTCCGTGACGACCGGGTTGGTGCTTTCTCGCGTCATGGACTCCAGGGAATCCAACTCTTGCGCGCTGTACGAGCGTTCGGGCGATCCGGGATCGAGAAACTCGTCGCGAAACGCCTCCCAGGTTGGCCGATCGCGGATCGGGAATTCGAGGAAATGCGGGATCGTCTCTGTTCCTGAAGCCTTGTCCTGTCTGAGAACGCCGATGCCATCCCGATAGGTCACCGTGGTCTCGGTGCGCTCCAGGACCTGCACTGGGCGCAACGGCATCGCCGACAGGCGCGCATCGAAACGCTCAAACTGCTCTATGCCGAAATACTCCTCGACGAGGCGATCGGGAATGGAGCCATCAGGCTGGCGCAGTGCTGGCGGCAGGTGCCCTTCGCGCATCCAGTCCTCTTTACACTCGGTCCAGTAGCCAAACTCCAGATGCGAGACATAGTCCACCTGCTGGTAGTGCATCGTACGATTGAACCGCTCGCGCGCTGAAAGGTTCGGTGAGTAGCGATCCGGTCCGCCACGGATGTCCTTCATCTGGCTCCTCATCCTCGCTCACATGGTGTGTCTAGCGTATCGAGACCAACGGGCGTGCCGCAGCTGCCCGATGCGTAGGCCGCCAGCGCCACTTTGAGCGCCCAGAGACCATCCTCACCGGTACTCATCGGCCTCTGGCTTAGCGTGACAGCATCGATAAAGTCATCGATCATGAGTGCGTCCAGGTCGCTTCCCCAGCTGATCCATCGCGCGGGAGCGGACTGTGCCGGGTAGTATGCGATGTGCTGCTCGAACAGCCTGGCCTCCGCGGTCGCTTTCGTTCCGATGACCTTCAGATTGACGTCGCCCCACGTCGGATAGCTGGCCGGTCTGCTCCAACTACAGTCCAACGTGGCCACACTTCCGTCGCCCATGGCAATCGTGAGGAGGCCGCTATCGTCCCACGCCTGGTGGTACAGTCCGTGGCCGATCTCGGCGTAGACGCTTACCGGGTCAGCCCCGGTGAGGCGACGCAGCAGGTCGGCCACATGAACGGTGTGATCGATCACGGCGCCCCCGCCTGAACGATCCAGCTCAATGAAGAAGCCTCCCGGCATCGAGCCGCGATTTGTGGCCCGGATGGCCAACAGCCGTCCCAGGTCACCCTGAGAGTACCGCTCGCACAGGGCGCGGAACGCCGGGCTAAAGGAGCAGGGGAAGGCCGTCGCAAGAACCACCCCGGCGTGGTTGCACGCAGCGATCATCGCCTCTGCATCTGCCACGCTCGTCGCCAGCGGCTTTTCGGCCAGCACATGCACGCCGGCCCCGGCGGCCTCGACCGCCATCCGGCGGTGGTCGGCATTGGCAGAGGTGATGATCACCGCGTCGACGCGGTCCAGCAGCTCCGCCGCCGTCCTTGCCCTCTCGATGCCTAGTTGAGACCCAACCTCATCAGCCAGAGCAGGCCGCGACTCGTCCAGCAGGAAGACATCACGCACGTCATCCCGCGCAGTGAGCGCCCGTAGATAGCTGCGACTGTGCATGTGATCCAGGCTCCATACGCCGATGCTGATCTTGCCAGAGGACCTCACAGTGTCACCGCCTTACCGCACTCTGCGGATTCGAGTGCTGCCAGCGCTACGCGGAGCGCCGCACACGCCTGGTCTGGACCCACCTCCGGCTCCTCCTGCCCGCGGATGCAGCGTACCCAGTGCTCCAGCTGCTGCACATAGGGACTGCGACCGGCGTAGGACGTCGGAAGGCCCTGCCAGACAGCGCGTCCCGGAGCGTCCGTATCAACGGTGAGAGCCTGATCCAGTTCGCTGTCGTACGTGACCAAGCCCTGATCACCGGCAATCTCGCCGTATGTGCGAAATCCACCTGCCCGCAGGGCCGAACTCTCCACCTCTGCAATGGCGCCGCTCTCGAACCGCAGCGTGGCCAACGCATAGTCGTCGGCACCGCGTCCTGAGCGCGACAGGGCACGGCTATAAACCCGAGAGACCGGGCCCAGGGTCCATAGCAGCCAGTCAAACTCGTGAATACCCAGGTCGAGGATGACACCGCCTCCCTCAGCCATGTCGGCTCGCCAGCCACTCAGCGGGGTAGCCGTCTCGCGTGACATGTGGATCACGGCGGGCTGCCCTATCGTACCTGACACAACCTGATCGTGCAGCGCCCGGAACGCCGGGAAAAAGCGCACAACATGGCCAGTCAGCAGGTGTACGCCGGCTCGCTCAGCCTCGCGCAGCATGAGCTCGGCGTCTGCCATCGTACGCGCCAGGGGTTTCTCTACGATGGCGTGCTTGCCGGCGCGGATGGCCGCGAGCGCCGCCTCGGCATGATGCCCCGGCGGGGTGGCGATAATGACGGCGTCCAGGCCCGGATCACAAACCATCTCCTGCAGGGTCGGATATACCTGCGCCTGGTTGTCTGCTGCCAGCAGGGCGGCGTGCTCCACGGTCCTGCTCCACACGCCAGCCAGCGTCGCCTCAGGTGATGCCCGCAGGCAGGCCGCATGCCGAGCGCCCATGTGACCCGCTCCAGCAATGCCAAAGCGTACCGGTCGATCAGCCATTTTCTGTCCTCCCCAGGACCGGGTCCGCTGATTTATCTACGACGTAGGCCAGTTCAGAGTCAAAGAGATGTTCGCGCACGTGCCATGGATGCGCATCGCAGATCTGGGCCATCCGCGCACGGTAGGTAGCCAGCATACCACGATCGCGCCTCCCCCCCAGGCTGGCAGTGGGGAAGGAGACGATCACCAGAGTCGCAGGCACCTGAACAAGCAACCGCTCGCCGGCGTCACGGTCGATCTGCTCCAGACAGGGGATGGACTTTAACAATAGTGCAAGCTGTGCCGCAGGGCCCGGCTCCTCCAGGAGCACGTCCGCAGTGACCGCATCTCCCTCCACACCCAGCAGAGGCAGTGCCTGTTGGAGAAACGCCATCAGGTCGCCGAAAATGTCCCGTGCATAGTAGTGCGCCCCTGGAGCCAGTGTCATCCA
>CAZYWU010000003.1:7402-46492 GCA_964651255.1 uncultured Anaerolineales bacterium | reverse complement strand
CTGCGTCGGGTGGTCTTGACCGCTTCCTTCACCGAGCGTCCTCTCGCCAGCTCCTGGGCCGCGAGGCGCGCCACAAAACCCGGATGGATGGCGCGGTATCTGGCGCCAGAGCACACGAGCGTAACCAGCTCCGCCACACGGGGGTCTTCATTCATTCAGGCTTTTCCCCCGAGACAACCAGAACATATTCGCCCCGTGCGCCCCGGGCCTCCACATGCGCGATCAGCTCAGACAGGGTGCCTCGCACCACCTCTTCGTACAGCTTGGTCAGGTCGTTGGCGAGAGCCGCCTGGCGATCACCCAGGACAGACCGAGCATCCTGAAGGGAGGCCAGAAGGCGATGCGGGCTCTCATAGTACACCAGCGTGTACGGCAGATCGGCGTCTGCCTCATAAAAGCGCCGTCGGGCACCTGCTTTGTGCGGCGTGAACCCACGAAAAGTGAAACTGTGCACGGCCAGTCCCGACAGCACCAACGCCATGATCACCGCGCACGGGCCGGGAATCATCGTCACAGGCAGCGCCTCTTCAATGGCACGGCGCACCAGGGTGAAACCGGGATCGGCGATACCGGGTGTCCCTGCCGTCGTCACCAGCGCGACAGAGTCTCCCGCTTGCAGGCGGCTGATGACCTCTTCCGTGGCGCGCGCCTGATTGTGCTCAAAGAACGCCATGAGCGGCTTTTTGATCCCATAGTGCTTGAGCAGGCGGCCGGTAACCCGCGTGTCCTCCGCGGCCACCAGGTCCACCTGCTTGAGTGTTTCGATCGCACGGACCGTGATGTCCCCCAGATTACCGATCGGCGTGGCGATCAGGTACAGCATCGGCCCCAGGTCACAACTCCGGGCCTCGTCACCGTCAGGGCCCATCGCTCTGCCTTGGCTGCCAGCTCAGCACCAGATCCCTGGCGGCTCTTACCTCGTCCAGCCGGCGCAAGGGCGCACTAGTTGGGGCTTGATGCAGCAGTTCGGGCTGGTCGACCGCTTCGTGGGCGATATGGATCAACGCCGCAGCAAATCGTTCCAGTTCCTCGCGGCTCTCCGTCTCGGTGGGCTCGATCATGAGTGCTTCGTGCACGATCAGGGGGAAATAGTTGGTCGGAGGGTGATAGCCATAGTCGATCAGCCGTTTGGCGATGTCCAGTGCGCGGATGTCCGGGGCATCGGCCACGTGCCCCTCAAGCACAAACTCGTGCATGCAGGTACGATCATAGGGCAATGGATAGACCTGTTTCAGCAGCTGCTGTAGATAGTTCGCATTCAGCACGGCTGACTCGCTGCTCTCCTTCAGGCCCGCGGCGCCAAGCATACGGATATAGGTATACGCCCGAATGAGAATGCCAAAATGCCCATAGAAGGACTTGATTCGGCCGATGGAATGGAGCGGCGTAGAGAATGCAAACCTGACGTCGCCCTCTACTGCCTCCTCCCCACGGCCTGCCACCTGAACCACCACGGGACCAGGGAGATACTCCACCAGCGAGTCCGCTGCCCCGACCGGACCCGAACCCGGTCCGCCACCGCCATGCGGCGTCGAAAAGGTCTTGTGCAGGTTAAAATGCATCACGTCAAAGCCCAGCTCGCCAGGCTTGACGATCCCCATGAGCGCGTTAAAGTTCGCGCCGTCGCCATACACCAGACCACCGGCAGCATGCACGCGCAGGCACACCTCGACCACATGCTCGTCAAACAGGCCCAGGGTGTTAGGGTTGGTGAACATAATTCCTGCGAGCGTGTTGTTCAAATGAGGCTCGAGGGCGGCCAGGTCCACGTTGCCTCGCGCGTCCGATTGGATCTGCACGGTCTGCATGCCAGCCATGCTCGTCGAGGCCGGGTTAGTGCCATGGGCCGAGTCGGGAATCAGCATGACCGTGCGCGAGTCATCGCCTCGATCGCGATGATACGCCCTGATCATCAGGATGCCCGTCAGCTCGCCCTGTGCCCCTGCCGCGGGCTGCAGGCTCACGCCGGCGAAACCGCCCAGCTCCCGCAAGGCGGTCTGCAGACCAAACATGAGCGCCAGGTTCCCCTGAACTGTCTCCTCCGGCTGCAAAGGATGTACGTTCACCAGACCAGGGATGCGGGCAGCATCCTCGTTCACCTTGGGGTTGTATTTCATCGTGCATGACCCCAGCGGATACATCCCCTTGTCAATGCCATAGTTGAGCTGTGAGAGCCGGACAAAGTGGCGAACCACATCGATTTCGCTCACTTCGGGCAGGTCCAGATCATCACGCAGAAGGTGAGCCGGCGGCAGCGGGCTGAGTGGCACGTCCAGGGCAGGGAGGTGTGCGGCGCAGCGCCCGGGGGCTCCGAGTTCATAGATGACCGGCTCGCTCATTGTGCCACCTCCTTCAGAGCCATGACCAGCTGATCGATCTGAGCGACCGGGTTCATCTCGGTGACGCACACCAGCATCTGATGCGCTCCATCCGAAGCGATTTCACCCAGATCGTAGCCGCCGATGATGCCATGGCGCTCCAACAGGCGCTTATTGATCTCGCTCGCTGGCGCAGGGCAGTCCACGACAAACTCCTTAAAGAAGGGCTGTGCAGTATTCACACGATAGCCGGAAAGCGCATCGATAGCCTGCGCGGCATAGTGCGCGCGGTGATAGCACAGGGCTGCGACCTGGGCGAGCCCGCAGCGCCCGAGTGCACTGAGATAGATCGCCGCGGCCAGCACGTTCAGGCCCTGATTGGTACAAATGTTGGACGTGGCCTTCTCCCGGCGGATATGCTGCTCCCGCGTTGCGAGCGTCAGCACATAGCCGCGCTGTCCCTCGGCGTCCACGGTCTCACCCACGACGCGACCGGCCATGCGCCGCACATGCTCCATCCGGCAGGCATAGAAACCCAGGTACGGTCCGCCGAACTGCAGCCCTACGCCCAGAGGTTGCCCTTCGCCGACGACGATATCAGCGCCCATTGCCCCGGGGGGCATTAGCATCCCGAGGGAGATCGGATCGGCCACAACGATCAGCAGAGCGCCGCGGGCATGCACGGCATCAGCAACCCCTGTGAGGTCCACGATCCGCCCGTAGAAATCAGGCGTCTGAATGACCACGCAGGCGGTACTATCATCGACCGACGCCAACAGCACCTCGTTCGACGGATCAAGGATATCGTCGCCAACGATCGCCAGCTCCATGCCCTGCACATAGGTGCGAGCCACGGCGCGGTACTGGGGGTGGACCCCGGGGGAGACAAGCGCCTTGCGGCGCCCGCGGCGGATGCCCGCCGCCATGATGATCGCCTCCGCCATGGCCGTGGCACCGTCATAGTGCGAGGCGTTGCTGACCTCCATCCCGGTCAGACGGCAAATCATGGTCTGGTACTCAAAGGTGGCCTGCAGCGTACCCTGGCTGATCTCGGGCTGGTACGGGGTGTAGGCCGTATAGAACTCGGAGCGGCTGGTCAGATGCCCCACGACACTGGGCACAAAATGGTTGTACGCGCCGGCACCGAGAAAGCAGGGGCGACCGGTGACATCCACATTCCGCGCAGCCAACATACGTAACTCGGCCAAAACCTCTGGCTCGGATAGCGGCGCGGGGAGCTGAACCTCGGGGAAGCGGTACTCCGCCGGGACTGCATCAAAGAGCGCCCCGGTTGATGGCGCCCCAATTGCGGCCAGCATTCGCTCGCGGTCCTGTTCTGTGTGCGGCACGTAGGTCATGTTTAGGCCCCCAGCGATTCCAGATAGGCCGCATACGCCCGCGGATCCATCAGGGTGGCCAGTTGCTCGGGGTCCGCGATCTTGATCTTGACAAACCACCCTGCGCCAAAGGGGTCATCATTCACCGCCTCCGGAGTCTCCTCCAGCGACGCGTTCACCGCAATGATCTCGCCAGCCACGGGCAGAAACACGTCCGAGGCAGCCTTGACCGACTCGACCACCGCAAAGGGCGCGCCCTGCTCAAAGGTCTTGCCCACCTCGGGAAGCTCGACATAGACGACGTCGGTCAGTTCATCCTGGGCATAATCGCTGATACCCACCGTGGCGACATCATCCTCAAGGCGAATCCACTCATGATTTTTGGCGTACAGGCAATCGTCGGCGATCTGGTAAGCCATACCTCAGTCTCCTCTCTACTATTTCTGGTAAGAAGGCGTATAAAAGGGCCGCCTGACAATGCGCGCCCGGCGTAACTGCCCTCGCAAGTCGATAGAGATCTCGGTACCCTGCGCGGCTGACTCTGGCGGTACATAGGCGAGGCCGAGAAAGCGCTCGAGCGTCGGCGCATAGAGGCCGCTGGTGACCCAACCGACGGGTTCCTGCCCGATCAGCACGGGCATGCCGTGGCGAGGGACACCTCTATCGATCATCTCGAACCCGACCAACTGGCGAGGGACGCCTTCCAGGCGCTCCTTGAGGAGGGCGTCACGCCCGACAAAAGGACCCTTCTTGAAAGCGACGGCCCAGGAGAGCCCGGCCTGAAGCGGCGTGATGTTGGAATCGATCTCGTGTCCGTACAGGGCGAAGCAAGCCTCAAACCGCAAGGAATCACGCGCGGCCAGGCCAACGGGGAGGATGCCGTCGGCTTCACCAACCGCCAGCAAGCCGCGCCAGAGAGTGACGGCGCTGTCAGCAGGAAGATAGAGCTCAAAGCCATCCTCACCGGTGTAACCTGTTCTTGCAACCAGGGTCTCCGCATCCAGCACCCTGGCGCTCACGATCTGGTTGCGCGCCAGGGCGCTCAGGTCGGTGTCGCAGACGCGCTGGAGTATCGATTCCGCCAGGGGCCCCTGAAGGGCCAGCATACACGTCTCCGGTGAGCGGTCCACGATCTGGGCGTCTCGCCCGATGGCCTGGTATTGCAGCCAACTCACATCCTTGGCGGTGTTCGAGGCATTGACCACCATCAGATAAGCATCAGCCAGATGGTATACGAATGCGTCATCCACCAGACCGCCATCGGCATAGCACATGGGGGCGTAGATCGCGTCGCCGACCTTGAGCCGGGCGACGTTGGATGTCGCGACATTCTGTACAAGTGCCCGCGCATCGGGCCCGGATACGTACACGCGCCCCATATGCGACAGATCAAAGAGACCAGCGGCCTCGCGCACACGCCGGTGCTCAGCCACAGGCCCGGCAGGATAGCTCACCGGCATCTCCCAACCAGCAAAGAGGGTCGTCTTCGCGCCCAACGCCAGATGTTCGGCATAGAGTGGTGTGCGCCTATCCATAGGCTCCTTCCGCAACACTGCTGAGGTCAGATATCCAGTGACCGAACAAGGCTCGACAACTCATACTCGGCCTCGGCACGAGTGAGGGGCCGGGGGTAGTTGTACAAACGGCTTCCCGGCCGCTCATTATAGTAGGGGCGATTGCAGTCCGGACAGCCGGCCGTACGAAAGGCGTCTCCATCTCCCAGAGCTTGCACCAATGTGCTCTGATCCAGCGACATCCCGCATAAACGGCCATCGGCGTCGAATTGCAGATCTGCCGCCTGCACAAGGCCATGCTTTAGCAACCAGAAGGCCGCCTGTATCCGGCGATAGCTCTCGATCGGGGGAGGTGCCGTGTCCTCCATGCGCGTTCCACGGACCGGGGTAAAGGCAAAGACCCCAATCATGATGCCGCACTCCAGGAGCGAGGCGGCCGTGGTGAGAAACTCGTCCTCACGTTCGCCCAGCCCGACGATCAGGTGCGTCCCGATATGACCGGGGAACTGGCGCGCTGCTTTTGTCAACAGAGACCAGGCAGGCCGCCAGTCGCGCCCTTTGATCCGAGCGAACAGCTGCGGAGTCGCTGCATCCAGGGCCAGTGTCACGCGCTCCGCCCCGGCAGCCAGCAGCGCCTCGATCTGCGCCATGGACGTAACCGCGATCGAGACGCAGATGGGGACGGCACAGGCTTTGGCCAGGCGTGTCACCGCAACTCTTGCGGATTGCATGTCATGGGGACTGCCCGTAACCTGGAAGCAGACCCTTCTGATACCGCCCTGCGCATAACCCTGCGCAATAGCCTCAGTCGCCCGAGCGGGGTCTACCTGTGGCCAGGCCACACGGGACAGGGCATTCGCGTGGGAATGGCTGCTGCGCGCCTGAGTGCAAAACGCACAGTCGTTTGTGCATCGCTCGCCCAACATCAAGTAGGCCGTCGTCGGAGCTGCATCCATCGCCATGGGCCGGATACCCAGCACTGCGGCGCTCCCGCTGGAGATCCTCCAGGTCGTCTCTTGAGCCGTCAGTACAGTGCGCAACACTCGTCTCCCCATAGGACCGACAGGCCGGCGGCCTGGACGGCCTGTTCGCCGGCGCGAGTAGGGTTGACAATAGCGTTGACCCCGGCCCGCACGGCAAGCACATCCAGCTGCTGGCGATAGCGTCCATGGGGCCGCATGCATCCCAGGTAGATCCTGCTATCTGGCAGTGCACACCGTGCGTAGGCGAGCACATCCGCAACCCCCTCCAGAGACGGCGGATCGCAGTCAGCATAGCGGGTGCCTGGAGTCGGTATCAGCACAATAAAGACGAGACGATCGGTGGGCCGCACGGCAAGCGCGTCGATAGCAGCATATTCGCCACGGATCTGCCCCGCGTGCAATCCGATCGTAATATGCGGTACTACGGGTGCAACCCGACGCAAGGCATCCAGCTGCGCCATATACCGCTCCAGCGTCATGTCCAGCCCATAGACCTCCAGCGCCGTTTGCCTGTCACCCACAATGTCCATAGAGATGACATCGATGGGAATCTGCAAAGCCAAAAGCTCAGTCGCATCCATCAATCCCACATGCAGGTTCAGGCGGTGATCCACACCCAGCCGTGCAATGTCCTGAGCGTGAGCGCCAATGGGGACAACACCCCTGCGATCACAGCCGCCTGAGATCAGGCAGCTTTTTGCCGACCTCAGGTCAAGACTCTCAATGGGCTGCATGTGCTCGAGATAGCGACCGCCGCAATGGGCGCAATTGAGCGCACAGACGGAGCCAGTAACGCTGATGGAAGCGGTGGCTGACGGCCGAATCAACAACATGGAGGATGGATGGCGCGCAACACGTACCGCCCAGGCCCGGTCAAGCCGGGCGCTGCTGCGCGCGACCGATGCCTCGACATCTGCAAGCGTCGCATAGGTGTGTGAACTGCTCATAACGCCCGCAGTATAGCACCCGGCAGGCGCGCTTGCCAACCCTGGGACACCCCTTGGGCTCTGCACGCACAGTGTATTCCGGATGCGAGCTGCGCCCAACCACAGAAAGGAGGGACTACAGCCGGTCGGGTCCTCAACGCCGATGCGCTAGTGCGCGTCACGCCCTGAAGCGTCCGCCTGTCGCTGCCGCCGCAACAAATAGACATAACCTGCGAGCGCCAACAGAACGAGCACAAGCACAGCAAAGCCGAGATAGGAGCGGCGCGATGGCTCAGCATCGGGTGTTCCCATGTCTTGCGACGTCTTCTCCAGGGCAACCGCCGTCGAGATCAAGATCGCGGCCCGATCGGGTGTCGCTGTAACACTCACGATGCCTTCCGCAGAATCGGGGAGCCCCGGTGAGGGAGCGAGCGTCACAGGTGGCGTTCGAGCGGGGTCTGCCACGTCCGTAGCCTCATCTGCGAGGGGACTCGGCGTGCCGGTGGTACCCGTGTAGGTGGGTCGCAGCGTAACCGTCGCAGGCGTCAGGGTGCCCGTCTGCGCTGCGAGGATCGATGGCGAAGGGGTAGGTGTCGTTGCCCGGGTCTCTCCTTCGCTCGGGCCAGGATACGGTTCAGGCCAGGCAGGGATTGTCTCCTGAGGCGGCGGATAGGCATCGACTGGATCGGTCGGACCGAGCACCACCGGCGTCTCTGGCGGGGGATAGGCCTGAAGAGCGGCAACGCCCCCCGTCGACGCTGATCCGGCCGAGCCGTTTACGAGCTCCTCAAAGGTATATACCGGCAGAGGATCGCCGGACCCCCATCGCCAGCCCTCGACGTCGCCATCCTGAACACGTCGACCTGCCGCACCCACCGGCGAATAGACCCAGACGTCGCCGTCGAGATACCAATAAGTCCAGTGGTTGGGTGGTGAATCACAAAAGCAGTTGGAAGCGGGACAACCCGTCTCCGCGATCGCACAGATCGCCACGCCCATGCCCGACTCCTGAGCAACCAGTTCCAGCCCCGATGCCTGCAAGACCTCATAGCCTGTAGGATCTGCTTGCGCAAGGGTCACGACCTGTGTGATCACGGTCCCGTCGCCCAGATCAACGACCAGACCGACACGGCTGCTCACCTGGGCGCGCCCCTCGGGCGCACACGCCAGGATCAGCGCTGACAGCGCCAGGGCAGCCATCAGATGCTTTGCGACACCGATTACCGGCAAACGTGCCTTCATTGGTGCTCCGTGCTCCTACGGTAGCCAGTATTCCAGCGCATAGGATAGCTGATTGCCCGGCCTAGCGAAAGCATCGAGCCAGCGCGACGGTGGGACTCGTACGCCCAGTATCGCCAGAGTACCGCTCGACTCGAGGCCAGCCACGCCATCGGGATCGCTCACGCGCCAGCGCACGAGACCTGGACTGGCGCCATCCCCAGGCGACGTGATCGAAAAGACACCGGCGGTGGCTGCCACGTCAACCGCGCGCCAGGCATCCTGGCCCGGCACGATCCAATCGGCAAGCACCATGGCATCGCGATCCAAGTCGCCGCTGAATGTAACGTCCACGGTGATGGCACCATCATCGCCAGCGTAGACGCGAGGGCCTCCTACGATAAGCCTGTCAGGGTCAGGGCCGCCCGGCCAGGGCCTAAAGGGTTGAGGCTGCGTGCGCTGCTGTGAAACAGACTTGCCTGCCAGGGCCGGGATCGCTTGCGCAGTCGCCAGGAAATTGTCCTCAGGAGGCCCGAACGGAGACTCCCACATCCACACAAAAGGCCCATCCAACTTGCCATAGCTGGCCAGGGCCAGGCAGGGTGATTTGCCATCGGACGTCGTCCAGGCATCCAGCTCCTGGCCAGAGGCCAGCAGAGCCTGAATCGCCAGGGCCGTAGCATTGGCGTTTCCCCATCCCCCGGTCGTATCCTGGTTCGCTCTCAGGTAGCCCAGCGCAGCCTCGATGGCAGGATGCTCTGTCGGCAGCCCGGCAGCCAGCAGGGCCTGGATTGCCAGACCCGTGTTGTCCGGGGTTGTGGTGTTCCACTCCGAGTCCGTGAGATCATACTTCCACCCGCCATCGGGCTGCTGCAGCGCTACAAGGCCCTCATGGGCCTCCTCCGGGATCTCCTCCCGCAGCGCAGCCAGCCCCAGTAGCGCGTAGGCCTGGTGATACGTGTTGGTGATCACGCCAAAGGCGCCGATCTCGGGGTTGTACTCGGAGACAAGTGCCGCAGCCAGGTCGAGCCCGGGCGCGATAGGCTCCACCCCCGCATTACCCTGAAGGAGCGCCAGCTTGCCGGACTGGTCCACGGAGCCAGCCGCGTACTCCTCTGCAACGGCCGAAATGCGCTCCATGAGCGACCCATTGTCCGACAGGACAGTGGCGGGATCGTACCCCGCGGCCAGGAAGGCCAGCGCGGCATCGATCAGCATGCCCGGGCTGACCGCAGGGTCAGCGGCCTGCCCGGCCAGCCAATTCAGGCCGCGCTCGATGCGCAGCGCCGGCGTCAGGAAAAGGGGCATCCCAGACAGCCCGTAGAGTGCCTCAGAGGTGCTGTACGCGTTGGCATACACCCCGCCGATCCGGCCGTCGGCCTGCTGGGCGGCCGCCAGAGAGCTCTCAGGTAAGGCTGCCTGCTCCCAAACCGTCAAGGGCACGGTGTAGCCACAGGAGAGCAGCGCCTGTATCGCCCAGGCCGTGCTGTCGACGTTGAGCGGCTCGGTGTCCCAGCCGGGTCGCCATCCTCCGTTGAAGAGCTGTGTCGCCCGGAAAAAGCCCAGCGCGCGTGCCACAGCCGGATCGGTAGCTGGTACCTGCCCCGTGGACATCAGCGCCACAATCGCTAGACCGGTCGTATCGGGATCGCCGTCGAGCCAGCTCCCATCAGCGCCCTGGAGCGCCTTTAGATAGTCGATGGCCGCTGGTGGAACAGCGCGCCCAGCCATAGCCAGGCCCAGGATCGACCAGGCCTGATTTGGCGCCAGCGCCTCGCCCGTGGTAAAGCCCGCCCGGGCGGTGGTGCTGTATGCCCCTGTAGCCGTGATGGTCTGCTCCAGCTGGGACACCAGATCGATGTCTCCCGCGATCGCCGGCTCGATGCCCGCGGCAGCCAGGGCAGCGATCATCAGCCCGGCATTGCCTGGGAACAGATGGGAGGCGTCGGCAAAGCCCGGCTCATGGCTGTATTCGAGCGCCGTACTCTGCAGATAGGCCAGAGGGGTCTCTCCGGTCTCAGGGTGGGCCAGTTGGTCTGGATCCAAACCCAGGGTGGCCAGCGCCACTACCGCACGAGCGGTAGTGGAGGGGTCCGCTCCGTTGCCAAAGGCGTCCAGCCCGCCCTCTGCCGTCACCTGCGTGCGAAGATAGGCCACCGCTGCCCCGACTGCCTGGTCGCGCGGAGCATCGGCGCGCACGACAAGGGATGTGTTCAGAGCCATGAGAAGAACGGCCAAAATAGTAAGGAACGGGTGAAAAGACCTGCGGCAGCCAGGTAATATTGGGGGTAGAGGCCGGTACAAACTCGGCCAGGCGGCGGATGTGCGCGTCCTGGTTTTGCCCCCAGCGTTTCGGGACCGGATCCCGGACAGCGCCCCTTTGACGGCACCCTTCCCGCGAGTATACCCGGACGCGACCAACCGGCTCGTAATCAGCTTCATGATGCCATACACCCTTTCCGCGAAGGTAATCTGGGCAAGGATCGAGGCGGGTAATCTGGCTCTGGTGACGCGTGCACCATTACAGTTGCGGGACAGCGCCGGACTCGCACCGGCTTCCCCCATTGTGCCCCTGGCTTCCGAGCGTCAGGGCACCTCGATCACACCAGCTTGTAAAGAACAAAGCGATTATAGACTCGGGACCTCATACGTCAAACATCGCTGGCCGTGCCCGAATCGCCTTCGTTATCGGACTCGGGCGCGCCGCGGACGGGGCGAAAGCCCCCCGAATCCAGAGGAGTGTACCGTGCGTCAAAGGCCGGCTTGAGCTGGCTAAAGCACTCTTGCAGCCCCTCGACAATCACGTTTGTCTCAGCAATGACGGCCATAAAGTTGGTATCGCCAACCCAACGCGGCACGACGTGGAAATGCAGGTGATCCCGTATCCCCGCGCCGGCAGAGGCTCCGAGGTTCAAGCCGACGTTGAATCCCTGCGGATCCATCACCTCGCGCAGCACCTCGAGCGACATGTTGATCTCTTGCAGCATCTCGATCTGAACTTCCGACGGAACGTCAGTGAGCATGGCGACATGGGCGTAAGGTATCACCATGAGATGCCCGTTAGTGTAAGGATACCGGTTCATCATGATATACGAGTGCTGCCCGCGGAACAGCACCAGGGTTTCGGGTGAGGCAGGCTCCCGCGGCGCAGTGCAGAACACACAACCTGGAGCCTTTTCACCGCGGATATACTCAATGCGCCAGGGTGACCAGAGTTGCTTCATGATTCTATGTCCTCCTCATCGCCAGACGCGCAGATCAACCGGGTTCTGGTGATACGAGAGTGGACGCACTCGATGCCCAGTTCTTGCAGCATCTCCTCCGGCCGGCCAGAACCCTGAGACCCGCATCGGGCGGTCACGAAGAGCCCATGCCGGGTCCCGCTCCCAAGTGCAGCGTCACTGGATGTGCTCAGATACCGGACCTCACTGAAAAGCGCACGGAGATCATAATGCTGTGTGCGGCCTTTTCGCTCTCGCTCTCTGGGAATTGCGTCACGAGAGAGAAAAGCAGTCAGGGCATCCGCGACCTCAGCTGCGGTCGCCGGACTCCACAGCTCAACGCTGTACTCTGCCTGACACAGCACCGATTGCAGCACTGGCGCATCAAGAGACACTGCATAGGCTTGCACGATCTCGAACCCCCTTGGGCTCTGACGCCTGAGCCTCTCCACCACGCTGGCCACATCCAGCTCGTCCGTCAAGTACAGATCCAGAAGCTCACTGGTGGCACGATAGCCCACGGGCAGCGGCGCCGCAAATTGAAACTGTGGATGCGGGTGAAAGCCATGGCTGTAAGCCAAGGGGAGCCCTGCCCGGCGAATCATCCTCTCTACGTGGCGCCCCATATCCAATACCGACGTATAGCACAGGGGTTCATCCACACCATATTCGAGCCTTACCCGAAACAGTGTGTGCTCATTCGTCATGCCGGGCACCCCCAGGCAGAGGGATCGATCATGGTATGTTCCGCCGCAAAGGCGACGGTGATGCCACAGCCGTGACACTGCTCGCGACAGTCGGGCGAAACCCGGCCCGATAGTGCGCGCTCCCATTCGTTCCACAGGAAGGCATCGGAGACTCCTGCGTCGATGACGCTCCAGGGATGGATCTCATCCCGCTCGCGCGTGCGCGCGAGATAGAACGCCGCATCGAGCCCGCAGGCATCGAGTGCCGTCTGCCAGCGGCGTACATCGAAAATCTCGCTCCACGCATCAAAGCGCGCGCCGTCCGCCCAGGCGCGCTCGATGACGTCCGCCAGCCGGCGATCGCCACGGCTGAGCAGCGCTTCGAGCCAGGTGGTATCCCAGTCCGAATAACTGAGCTGCTGACGCCCCGGCCCCGCCTGCCTGACGAGAGCATGCTGGCGGCGCTCCACGGTCTCGCGATCGGCCAGAGGCAACCACTGAAAGGGTGTATGCGGTTTGGGGACAAACGTGGCGACACTGGCGCTGATATCCACGCGCCGCCCGCGGATCTTGCGCCCGAGATCACGCACCTCACGGATCAGGCGCGCGATCTCGAGCGCATCCTCATCCGTCTCGGTAGGCAATCCGAGCATAAAGTACAGCTTGATGCGGTCCCAGCCGCTCTGGAAAGCAGCTTCGGCCGTGCGAATCAGATCCTCTTCGGTGACGCCCTTGTTGATGACATCGCGCAATCGCTGGCTGCCTGCCTCCGGAGCAAAGGTAAACCCCGTTTTGCGCTGCTGCTGGATCATCTCGGCGAGCTCGATAGAGAAGGAATCAATGCGCAGCGAAGGCAGAGAAATCGCCAGATGATCCTCACGGTACCTGTCGACCAGTCGGCGCACGATCTCATCGATCGCGCTGTGATCGCTGCTGCTCAAGGAGACCAGGCCCACCTCATCGTAGCCCGTGTTGGCGATCACGGCCTCAACATCATCCAGAACTTGTTGCACAGGGCGCTCGCGAATGGGACGATAGATCATACCGGCTTGGCAAAAGCGGCAGCCGCGACTGCAACCACGCTGGATCTCCACAGCAGCGCGGTCATGGACGACGCTGAGATTGGGAACTACCGGGGCACGTGGCGATGGGGGGAGGATTGGCACAATGCGCTTGCGTACCCGTGCGGGCGCCCCTGGCGCAGGTTCAAATGTGGCGATCGCGCCCGCCGCGTCGTACGTTACCGTATAAAGCGAGGGTACATACACGCCTGAAAGCAGGGCCAGCGCCGCCAGCAGCCCCGCACGGCCGCCGGCCTTTCCGTTGCGCTTCCAGTCGGCGACAACCTGCAGAATCTCGACGATGACGTCCTCCCCCTCGCCAGGCGCACACAGATCGAAAAAGGGCGCCATCGGTTCGGGGTTGTAGCAGCAGCTTCCGCCCGCAATCACCAATGGTACATCCGTTGATCTATCAGACGCTCGCAGGGGGATACCGGCGAGATCAAGCATGTTGAGTACGTTCGTGTAGGTTAGCTCTGTCTGCAAAGTAAAGCCGAGGACGTCGAACGCTTCGAGGGGGCGCCTCGACTCGAGGGAAAACAGGGGGACACCGGCATCCCGCATTGCCCGTTCCATATCATCCCAGGGCGCATAGACTCTCTCGGCGGCCATCATCTCCTGCCGGTTGACCACATCGTAAAGAATAGCCAAACCGAGATTGGACATCCCGATCTCGTAAACGTCAGGATAGGCCAGGGCGATAGAGACGTCGATGCGGGACCAGTCTTTTTCGATGGCGTTCCACTCGCCGCCCACGTAACGCGCCGGCTTCTGGACGGACGCCAACACTTGCTCAAGCAGGAAGCTATCGATTCGCACAATGCTCCAAAAGGCACAATCACATAGACGGGATAGAGAGCCCGGTCAGGCTCTGGAGAAATGATAAGTCATTTGGTCAAGAAAGGCAAGGCTCTTGCCAATCGCGTCGTGGTTTGCTCACGCGGCCAGGCATAGGAGACGAGAATGCGCCGTTTTGACAGCATGGTGATTTTCACTAGACTGACGAAAGTAATGGTAGCGCCGCATTCGTCTAGTGGCCTAGGACACCGCCCTCTCAAGGCGGAGACCGAGGGTTCGAATCCCTCATGCGGTACCAGGTGAGCGGAGCCGGGCCAGACATGGTCCGGCCCTTTGCGTTCCCATGCAAGCACACCGGAGCGCGCACGGAACGGTTGACGAGGTGAATGGCCTGAGGCTATTCTATGTATCCTGAGACGTACAGGCCAAGAAACGAGTAAGCGAGCAACGATCGGAGGGTGAGATGCCAGAACTCACAATCAAGAATCTGTTCGCCAGGCGCAGTATCCGCAAGTTTGCCAGCGAACCAGTCACTGACGAACAGGTGACCCTGCTATTGCAGGCAGCGATGGCTGCGCCCTCAGCGGGAAACCGCAGGCCGTGGCACTTTATCGTGGTCCGTGATCCCGAGACTCGCCGCAAGATCGCCGAGTCACATCCGTTTGCCAAGATGGCCACCGAGGCGCCGGTCGTCATCGTTCCCTGCGGCGATCCGGGGCTCTCCTTTGCGGATCGGCCGGCCTTCTGGGTGCAGGATGTCTCAGCAGCCACCGAGAATCTGCTGCTGGCCGCCACCGCGTTGGGACTGGGAGCCGTATGGTGTGGCGTCTATCCCAATGAAGAACGGGTAAGCGATGCGCGACGCATTCTGGGCATTCCGGATGGCATCATCCCGCTGTGCTATGTGCCGGTCGGCGTACCCGCCGAAGAAAAGGAGCCACGTACGCAGTACGACGCGGAGCGGGTCCATAACGAAAGATGGTGAGACTGGTGACAGGGGTCTGTTGCCAGAACTGATTAGACGGACAGGATCAGACGTGGGGCGCCTATTGGGGGACGCCCCACATGCTGCAACTAGAGTTCTTCGTAGCCGGGCAGGGGGGGCAGCTCCACGGCGCGTACCGTGTGGATATTTGGCAGCTCCAGAATCAGGGGAATCATCCTGGCCGGCAACGGCTCGTCCAAACCCAGAATCATGATGGCCTCGCCGCCCCGGCTTGCGCGCCCCATCTGCGCAAAGGAGATGTTGATGCCGTTGCTTCCCAGCAGCTGGCCCAGGTTCCCGACGATTCCCGGGACATCATGGTGCACGTCGACAAGCATGTGCCCCTGTGCGACGCAATCCAGCCGGTGGCCATCCAGGCCCTTCAGGTGTGGATGGCCGTTGATGATTGTGCCGGAGATGTCTCTCGGCTCTGGCCCATTGAGCATGCGCGCGGTAACGCGGCTACCGGAACGGGCCGGCCCAGATAGAGACTTTTCTGAGACCTCAAGCCCGGCCCCCGCAGCTACGTGCCTAGCATTGACAATGTTGACAGGTTCTGCCGTTGCGGATCTCAACAGACCGGCCAGGAACGCAGCGGTCAACACGCGCGTATCATACTCGCACACATCGCCCTCAAACACCAGTTCCAGAGGCCCGGAGATTCGCGTGTGCCACTGGATGAAAAAGGTCCCCAGACGATCCGCAAGATCGATATAGGGCTGCAGGTATTCGGCCTCCTGTGGCGCCACATAGGGGACGTTCACAGGGTTGGACGGGAAACGCCCCTGCAGGTAATCGACCACGGCCTGCGCCACGTCAAGCGCAACATTCTCCTGCGCCTCCGCAGTGGAGCCGCCCAGGTGGGGCGTGGCGATAAGACGCTCCTGCGCGATCAGCGACTTGTCCTGCACCGGCTCGGTCTCAAAGACGTCCAGGGCAGCACCGGCGATAGTGCCTGCTTCGAGCGCATCACGGAGCGCAGCCTCGTCAATCAACCCTCCGCGGGCCGCATTGACCAGAAACGCTTGCGGCTTCATGAGGGCCAACTCGCGAGCACCGATCATGCCACGGGTTGCCGGCGTCAGCGGGGTATGAACCGAGATAAAGTCTGCGGTGCGGAGTACATCATCCAGGGACAACAGGTCGACGCCGATAGATGCGGCCCCTCCCGCCGAGATGAACGGGTCACACGCCACGACACGCATTTCCAGTCCTTTGGCCTTGGATGCCACCAGACGCCCGATTCGACCGAGACCTACCAGGCCGAGGATCTTGTTACGCACCTCAATACCCTGGAGGCGGCTCTTTTCCCAGCGGCCCTCCTTTACGGAGCACACCGCGGGCACCAGTTGACGGGCCATGGCTAGAATCAGCGCGATAGTGTGTTCAGCAACGGCATTGCTGTTACCCGCCGGCGCATTAACCACGAGAATGCCAAGCCTGGTTGCGGCGTCGACGTCGATGTTATCCACGCCAGTTCCCGCTCGCCCGACGACGCGCAGACGCGTGCCCGCCTGCAGCAGTGACTCGTCGACGCGGGTGGAACTGCGCACGATGAGCGCGTCATAGTCCGGCAGAATGGCACACAGCTCGTCATGGGACAGGCGCAGCCTTTGATCCACGTCCGCATGCTGGCGCAGATAGGCCATGCCAGAATCGCCAAGTGTCTCTGTAACAAGTATGCGCATCACGCCTCCAGACGATGCTATCGCTCACCAGGTATCCAGGGGATTGATCACCAGGCCAGTCAGCAATTTGGGGTAAAAGTAGGTACTCTTTTGCGGCATGGCAAGGCCTGCAGTCGCGGCACGCCATACCTGATCGGTAGTTGTAGCATTCAGGACAAAAGCCAGTTGCGCTTCGCCACGTCGAACTGCCTGTAACGCCTGTCCGGCGTCGGTGGTGTAGCTGACATGCGCAGAGGCAGCCAGAGCTTCCCGCGAGATGCCAAGAAGCGGCTCCAGGATTCTCTCCTGCAGAACCACGACATCAAGTCCGTGGAGAATGTCATCGGCCGAGCGCATCTCAGTGGCACGGGTATGAGCATTTGACCTGAGGCGAAGCAGGAAAGTACCCATATCGGGAGTCGCCATGGCCATGGCGACGGATCCTTCAGCAGCCGCAGCCAATCTTGCTCCCAGCTCCGTCTGATCCCAAACAGGGTATATGTCGAACGTACGCGCCAGATCGTGGAGCAGCTTTTCCTGATCGACGCGAGGGACACTGATGACGCGATGGGTAGGCAGAATCACAAGGCCGGATGAGCATGCGTTGGTAAGGTACATCATGACATAATCATGCGGCCTGACGCCATCGCTGTTTGGCAGGCTTGCGTCACACTCCGTTTGATACGCGAGGGCCGTCTCATACCGGTGATGACCATCTGCGATGACAATATCCTGCGATAGCATCAGTTCTCGCAGACTTTGGACCTGTCCCGGATCATCGATACGCCAGAACGTGTGTGAGACACCGTCCAGACTGACGTCATCCAGCAGCGGCGAACTGGGCGGGCAGAGGTGCGCATCGATGAGGCCGTCAGGATCGCGATAGAGCCCAAAGACCGGGCTAAGATTGGCACGCATCGCACGCGTAAGATTCAGCCGATCGGTGCGGTCGCCGGTGCGTGTCCTTTCATGCGGGTGAATGCCTGCGCCCCAGGGTGACAACCGTACGGCTGCCATGAACCCGGTACGGACGAAGGTGCTCCCTGCCACGTCAAATCGCTGGCGGTAACCATAGAAGGCGGGGTGGCTGTCCTTAACCAGGACGCCCTCCGCGAGCCACTGATCCTTCAGGGCAGCCGCTTGATCATACCATTCGGCGCCGTGACCCGCGGGCGCCTTGTCCAGCAGCACGATGTTGTGCGGCGAACGCGCGGCCAGCTCGCAGCGATCCTCTTCATTGATAACATCAAAGGGAGGCGCGAGGACATCTCTGGATAAGACGCCTTCGCTGTACCTAATCCCGGCAAATGGACGAATCTCAGGCAATAGGAGCCTCGCAATGTGGACATAATAGAAAAGCCGACATGGACGAGTGGCGTTAGCGATTGTCTTTGCACAACGCCGGATCGTTGAGTGTCGGCGCTCTTGCCCGACTGGCCTTCCTGGCCAGCTACCGTGAGAATTCTAGCCTGCTCCTATCGCAGTGTCAAAAGAAGAACAGCATGGAGAACAAGTCCGAAGCGCGTCGCCCGAGCTACCCCCCAGCATTCATCTGTCGATCCAGCGCTGCCACGCGGACTACATAGGACTGGATATCAAACTTGCGTTCCAGCCCCCGCGCGTTCATGTAGCGGACTTTGCCAAAGATGGGCCGCTCTGCCCAGGCCTGATCGTGCTTACCGAGGCACCAGGCAGCACCCGCGTAGCCATTCGGGTCCCGGCCGTCCAATTCGTAGGCATCATTGAGATAGAGGATGCGCTCCAGTGCAGAGGCAGGCGTGGGACTCCACTCGACGATCTTTTTGCCCCAGTACATCCGCATATAGCCGTGCATCGTCCCCGTAAGCAGTAGCTCACGCTGAGCAGCATTCCAGTACGCATCATAAGTATCTGCGGCCTCCAGAGCCGAAAGCGAGTAAACCACTGGTCTGGGATCTGAGGCATGAGTCATCAGCGTTTGCACGGCCCAGAAGGGCAGGATACCGAGAGAATCGTATGCTGGATTGTAGCGCACCATATTGATCGCCAGCTCGCGTCGAACGATGAGTTGTTCGAGAAAGGCAGCCGCCGACGGTCCGCCTGCTTCTCTTACCCTTAGCGCCACCTCCACCGGGGAAATCTGCCCAAAGTGCAGGTAGGGACTGAGGCCTGACTGACCAGGGCAAGCGGGATCGCTACTCTTTTCCCCGTACTGGTCGAGTCGCTGTTCAACAAAGGCTGCGAGACGGGCATGAGCCGCCGATTCGCCCCCCTTTGGCAAACAAGCAACCGGTGTACCCGGGTCCAGGCCGATGGCCGTCATCAGGTGATGAGCCGAATCTGCTTGCAGCCCAGACAGCGCCAGCCGGTCTGCCCGCATCTTGAGGTCACACAGTACAGGCTTTGCCAGGTACCGGTCCACAAGTCTGTTAACCCTGGGACGGAACGTCCGCGCAGCATATTCGTCCTTACCCGACGCGCTCTCCACAGGCACCACCACGTTGGTCTCAACCTGCCAGGCAGCGCAGGGCAGTCGCTCCGAAAGCCAGCGATACCATCGGGTGTGTGTCCTGAGATAACCGCGATCCAGAATGACGCACCGAGCGTCTCGTGCCAGGTCCATCGCCAGCATCTCTGGGGATTGCACTCGCACAACAAAACCGATTCCCCGATCAGCGAGTCCCCGGGCAACCTCTGCGAGGCCGGAACACATGAACATGTACTGCCGGGCACTTGCCCCAAGAAATCGCCCAACCAGGCCGAAGCACACAACCAGCGGGCAATTGAGGGCATTGGCCTTTTCAACAGCCAGACACAGCGCCTCATTGTGCGCCACACGCTGAGCCGACTGCATCCAGTACAGCACATAGCTTCCCGCCTGGATCGAATTGGTCCCCAGCCGGCGCACGCGCGTCGAATCCACCAGCGAAGCTCCAGCAGCTATTGCCTCACCCCCTGGTATAGTCTACAACACGATCATAAGTGATACTCGACATCCCCTCAGAGAGAGAAAGCTCACCAACGCCATCAGCTGCCAGCAGCGCGGCACCCAGGGCGGCAGCTTCTGCAGTCGCACTGATGTGTACCGGCATCTTGAACCGGCGAGAGATGATCTCAGCCAGGAGCGGGTTCCGCGTCAGTCCGTTACCCGCGCCAACGAGCAAAGTGCGCCGGCCAAGCGCGCTCCGCATGGCGTCGTACTGCTCGTAAAAGCCCTCCGTGATCCCCTCCAGGAGAGCACGCGCCAGATAGCCAGGTGAGAGATTCGTCGGTCCGATCCCCGTAAAACTGGCTCTGAGATCCGGATCCTCTCGCGTGCCAGTAAAGAGCGGGAGACACCGTAGCCCACCACAGCCAGGAGGAACCGCGGCCGCCAGGGAATTCATCGCCTCAAACAGCTCCTCGTCACCTGAGGCACCAAAAAAGGAACGGCCGACTTGCTGAAAGAGCGACTGGAGATAGGCGTAGGCGCGACCGCCATAGAGCCCCGCGCCGACCAGAAGGTACCTGTTTCCAAAGAACGGCCGAGTCTCCACTCCGCTCACACGCTGGAACGACCTGATACACGCGGAAATCTGCCCTCCGGTACCGACATTGATCAGCATGCCCTGCGATGGGTCACTCATAGAACCCACAAAGCTGGCCTGATTGTCGCCGGCGGCCACACACACGGGAATCTGCTCGACACCGATAGCCTTCGCGATCGTGGAAATCAGCGGGCCGCGCGGGGTCCCTGCTGGCTGCATCGGGGGAAAGACACCGTGCGGAAGCCCCAGTGTGTCAATGACTTCCCAGAACCAGTCACCGGCAGTAATATCCAACAAGCCGGAACTCGCTCCGTTGGTCACGTCCGTGACGGGCGGCAACCCGGTAAGAAAGGACACCGCAACATCGGGGATAAGGCAGGCCAGGGCCCCGACAGGAAATCCCGACATCTCATGGCGCAGCCAGTAGAGAGAAGGGCCCAGAAAGCCCGCTGATGGCTCACAGCCCGCATTGGCAAAAGCCTGGAGCCCTCCGGCTTGCTCCACAAAGGCCTGCAGCCAGGTGCTTGTGCTGCCGGGCTTGGTCAACAGTGTTCTCTGGTCCTGCCAGGTGATCGCGTTGCCAAGGGGCTGCAGATTGCGATCCAGGAGCGCCATGCCGTGCTGCTGACCTGTGATGCCTAGCGCGAGCACGTCTGCAGTGCCCGGCAGCTTGCCAACCAGACCGCCCAGAGCCTCAACCAGCTGCCCGCTCAGGCAGTTCAAATCCAGTTCGGCGGCCTGCAGCCCCCCGGGAAGCGGTCCGTACCGTGCGGCCCGGTTCTCCAGCGTAAGTTGTGCCACAATCTCGCGGCGATGACAGTCATATCCCACGCAGCTCAGGCTCGTGGTGCCCACATCCAATCCCAGCACAATCCTCATCGTGACGCTCCGTTCGAGAGTCCATGCAACAAGCAGATTATAGAGGCCGGAGGCGACGGCGACAACCCGGGTTTGCCAGGCTCCTTGTAGTATGCCTTTGGCAAGGCTATAATCACGCACGAAGTATGCCCAGACGGAGTTTTCCAGCATGGCGGACAGCCCGATCCTTGTAAGCTTTGTGTTGCCATCCTACAACGAAAAAGATGCTATCGAGACGGTGCTGTCTCAGATCAAGGACACAATGCGCACGTTGGAGGTCAGTTATGAGATCATCGTCGTGGACGATGGTTCCACTGACGACACAGCGCAGCGTGCCAGGCAGGTCCCTGGCGTAAAGGTGATCTCGCACACGCATAACCGTGGCACAGGCGCAGCCCGAACGACCGGTGTCCGCGCCGCACAGGGGTCGTACATCGTGATGACAGACGCTGACGGCACCTATCCTCTGGACGTGGTGCCCGAGATGCTGCACCTATTGGATGAGGGTGCTGCAATGGTCATTGGCGCACGCAACCGCGAAGCGGGCACTGTGCCGTGGCTGCGTCGCCCTGCCAAGGGCTTTATCAAGGCACTGGCATCGTACATGGTAGAGTACAAGATCCCTGATCTCAACTCGGGCTTGAGGGCGATACGCAAGGATCTCGTTGAGAGGTTCTACGGCATCCTGCCGAACTCTCACTCCTGGGTGAGCACGATAACAATGGCTGCGATCAGCAGCGGATACAGTGTGCGATGGGTTCCTATCGAGTATTATGAACGGATCGGGCGGTCCACCTTTCATCCAATCCGAGATACGTACAACTACTTGACCCTGGTCGTTCGCACCATCATGTATTTTAACCCTTTGCGGCTTTTCATACCGGCGACTGTGATCTTGTTTCTGGTTGGTTTGATCAAATTCATTGTAGACCTGGTACGCTTTGACTTTACCGGACACATTCCAGCCTCGACAGTGATCATTCTGCTGGGGGCCATTCAGGTCGCGGCCATTGGGTTACTGGCTGACCTCATCGTCAAAGTGGGGCGTTTGCGAAGCTGAGTATCAACGTCTTGCCCGTGGATTCACGATATTTGCGCGGCGAGTCCGTTACACCTATACTGATCTCGTCGTCGGGGCGTAGCGCAGTCCGGAAGCGCGCACGGTTCGGGTCCGTGAGGTCGGAGGTTCAAGTCCTCTCGCCCCGACAGGCCACTGTAAAGGGGAACATGTGGTGAATCCATGTTCCCCTTTTACTATGGCACGATCGTAGCTTGGCAAGATGCCCATTCTCTACTCATATTACAGTACGCATTGTGACCGTGTTCACTCAAATGAAAACCTGACCGAAGCGGGAATGCTCGATCAGAAGATAATCATACCGGATAGAAGTAATCTCGTTAGGGCGTAACACTGTTTCCGGTCATTCCTGCCACCTGCTCATAGACGCGATCTCTGAGCGCCAGCAGGCTTGTGCGGGCCATCAGGTCTTGCAGTCCCTCGCGGGATGCGCGGCTGATCGGCGGCTGTGCCTCCAGTAGCCTCTCAAAGGGCGTACGCGCGCTATCGTGAGTGCGCCGCACGTGCACGATCCCATCAGGCGCGATGGATGCCGAGCGATGGACCTGCCGTAACACGGGCTGGAACAGATTATAGTAGATCCACATGTCTGCGTAGAGAGCCTGAAGGGCTTTTAGTTGCTGATGGGTATGTAGCGGTGTCGATCCCAGGTAGGCTCGCACCAGTGAGCTGTTCTTTTGCTCCACGAACCGGTTGTCGTTGTGGTAACCCGGCCGCCCTCGCGTCTGTGTCAGGCAAAGATGTTCTGGCCCAAGTGCAGCGATCAGGGCGCGATTGATGTGAATTGGCTGCCATTATCGGAGTGGACCTCCCGGATCGGGATAGGGCAGTGGTCCTTGAACAACAGAATCGCTTTGTGGATGGCATCAAAGTCAGTGCCCCTGTGGGCGACCTGGATAGGCGTGAGGCAGCTGCCTTTGAGGTCGAAGTTGGCGCAGGATGCGTCCCACATGGGCGACACCGAGTCGGCTCAGTTTGGCGAATACCTCCGGACTGGTCTCCAGTTCACCGTGTGCAATCATATGCATAGCCGTTTTCAGCAGAATTCGGCCCCCGACTGCCAGATCAATCACTTGTTCTTGACACAAGGGGTGCGCTGTGACATTGTTAGCGCGTTCTGATGTGATGCTGCACCTCTGAGGAGCCTTGGCTAATGGGATTGATAGAACCAGACATGATCTACAGCTATGAGCAGAGCGGCAATTACCAGACTTGCAGCAACGAAGTTCAGACCGCTCGTCGCACATACTCGCGCATCAGAGCATTCGCTCGCGCCTGTGATGCCAAAGCCCCCATCTCCAGCAGCGATTGGTCGCTGGCAGGGCTATTGTTTGTCGTGATTCTTTTGGGATTCACGCTCCTGGCGTTCTACACAAGCGGAAACTGGCCGTTGACTGGTGATGAGCCGCATTATCTGGCCATCGCCGAAAGTATTTGGCAGGATCGTGACCTTGACCTATCGAACAACAGCGCTTACTGCGCCATAGACCCCCATGTCCAGGTGACTGAGGCCGGCAAGTGGCGCCCAACCCACATGGTGGGCTTGCCCGTACTACTGGCAGTACCGTGGGCACTCGGTGGAAGAGTTGGGGCCGGGCTCACAATGGCAATCGTGTCCGCCGCTACGGTCGGACTTACGTACTTGCTGGCATGGCAAATCACAGGCCAGAGACGCCTGGCATTACTCAGTGCGCTGACACTTGCCATAGTACCACCCTTCAGCGTGTATGCCACAATGCTCTACCCTGAGGTCCCAGGGGCGCTACTTGCTGTTACCGCGCTTGTGGCCTTGTACCAGGCCGGCGATCGTCCAGCTCCCTACCTGGTTCTAGGACTGGCCGCTGCCGCGATGCCCTGGTTCGTGATTCGCTTCGCACCTGTGTCTGCACTGGTGGTCGCCCTTATTCTGCCAAAAGCCATATCCAGTGCCAGGCCCACACGAAACATATCGCTCACTCTCATCACTTGCTTCGTTTCAGCAATCCTATACCTGGCCTACAACTACTACCTCTACGGTAGCTGGTCACCACTGGCCTCATACGGGGCGCAGCCCGCAGCTGGACACGTGTTTCTTATCGGAAAGTGGCTAAGGTCGCTCGTTGGTTGGTTGTTCGATCAGCGAGCTGGTCTCTTCGCTATCGCACCCGTGTTCCTTTTCGCCGCACCCGGGCTGTGGCATCTGATGCGTCAGCCTCAGAGCAGAGCTTTTCCCCTGATCTTGTGCGCTTCTGTCAGCCTGCTATTCGGAATCGTGCTACCGGGTTTCTGGGTTCAATGGTCACCCCCGACGCGATATGCAGTCATAGCGCTGCCAGTGCTCGCCATTGGTGTGGGACAGCTTGCATTTGCGACTCGCAGTCTCGCAATTCGTGCCGTTCTGATAATGACGACTCTCGTGTCGTTTGCCCTGGGCGGTGTTATTTACGCGAGGCCTTGGTTGGCCTACAATTCGGCGTTCTCGGTCTCTCAGTTGTTCGACGCGCTGCCCAAAAGCAGAGGTATGAGTGTCACTGATCTCATTCCGCTTCTGGATAGTGCCAAGACATTCAAAGACAAGAGATTCCCGGAAGAACAGCTTGGTGACAAAACGCTAGGAAGGGTGCTCTATTTTGCAGGTGTAGAGGGTCTGGTTGCACAGGGCGGGTCTGTCGTCGCAGACCCTGGTGCCCACTACTCGTATGCCACCCAATATGGGCCGGACGCAACCGATGCCGGGGTACTTCTCAGTGCACGCACAAGTGCCCCTGGTGCCAAGGGATCGTACGAAGTAACCGTCCGCCTTAGGACAGCAGACGCGTCAGGTAAAGCAACGCGCTCGAGCGATGAAGTGCGCATATCGGTCTTGCCCGGAAACGGAGAGGGAGATATCACCCCGCTATCTTTAGCAGTGACATCCGTTAGCGAGCTAGACGAGGAGTATAGCAACGTAACAATGGAGTTTGAGCTCGACGAGCCCCAGCCGTTTGCCATCAACCTAGAGTACGATGGACAGACGACCCTTCTTATCGATAGCATCAAGGTCTCCCACACTCCGTCAATCACGCAGGGTTGGGGTCTGTTATGCTGTTGGCTACTATCGTGTGCGGTGTTAGGCTTATGGTCTTACCGATCTCTTCCCCATGGTAGTGACGAGGGATCCAACAGCAGAGTAATATCCGGTCATCTGCTGCTCTGCGCATGGGCTTTCATTATGCTCGTTGTTGTGTACGGCAGTCCTTTCGCGTTCCGCACGTGGCGCTTTGATGGCGAAGCCATGCGGCGGCAAACAGGCGGCATACGACTAGATAGACATGCAGACAACTTTTTGGCCACGGCAACGCGCGATCAAGGTTTTCTTGCCTACGGGCCGTACACATGCGTCAATGCAGGGCAATATGTGGCAACCTTCAGGGTATACATCGAACCAACACCCATTTCAGGCCAGACTGCTGCGACTCTTGAGGTCGCTCGGGCTGGAGGGACTGCCGTTCTTGCGTCCTATGACATGGTAGCTACGTCCGAGAACGCCCCAGCGTATAGTGACATCCGCCTCGAGTTTCAGCTCGACGAACCAGCCCAACTTGAGGTGAGGCTGTTGGCAACGGGCGTAACAGAGGTGCGATTGGATTACGTGGATGTGGTGCGAGTTGACGCTGGCTGATTTCTGATGAGCCAATCCGTTCGACCCTGAAAACGGATCGCGACGAGACACACATGGTCCATGGCCCCGAAATGCAATTGACCGCTGTATGCACTCAGTGCGGTTCGTAACCGAGTATCTCGAGCAGACTCGTTGGGATAAGATATATGGAAAAGACTTTAAAGCCAGATGTCGTAGTTGTGGCAAACTCAGTGCTCACAGGCGATGCAACTGGCAGACACGTCTCTGATGTGATTCATGCACTTGCCGACGGGGGTTTCAGCGTAGCGCTCTACTATGACGGAGAGTTCGCTAGACACGACGATTTTGTCAAGCAAGTCAGTCATCGTGTCAGCCAAGGAGAGAAACTGCCCGATTGTGACGTGATCATCGTGGAGTATTCGGGCTGGTACCCACTGGCTGAAGCGATCAGGGGTACCCGTGCGAGAAGCGCTTTCTGGTATCACGGTGTGACACCGCCGGATCTTTGGGCTACCAATGAAGGCCGGGACTACCTGGAACGATCCGTTGTCGGCTGTGCACTCGCGGCCAGCGCAGATGCCGTGCTGGCGGATAGCCCGTTCGGCGCCGATGAGATATCGTCGATCGCTGGTATAGGACGCGGCGACATAGCCGTCGTGCCGATTCCCGTCGAACCGCAGGGCGCCAAAGCACCGCCAAAGAAAGCAGAATTGGCTGCCCTGCGAGTTCTAAACGGCTTACGCGACAAACGGATCCTTCTCTTTGTGGGGCGCTATGCCGGAAACAAACGAATCGATCTCCTCGTAACAGCTATGGGCTTGTTGACCGATCGATTTCCTGATCTCGTGCTGCTCGTGATTGGTGATGACCGCTCGAGTCCTGCATATGCAGCATATGCCCGGCAACTCCGACATATGGTGGCAGAACTGCACCTGCAGGGCAGGGTGCGTCTGCTGGGACGAGTGTCGGACGTGGTGCCATACTACCTCATCGCGGATGTGCTGGCTCTCCCGAGCATGCATGAGGGCTTTGGCCTACCGCTATTGGAAGCCATGCAGGCCGGGGTACCAGTGGTGGCAAGCGACTCTGGTGCGATGCCGTGGGTCCTCGGTTCAAACACCGAAGAACCTGCCGGCGTTCTATTTGAGCCAGGCTCGGCGGAACAGCTAGCCGAGGCCATCGCTTCCATCTTGAGTGACCGAGAGCTTGCGGACAGCCTGCGGGCACGTGGACTTGAGAGAATCAAGCTCTTCTCCCCGGAAGTGTTTCGAGAGGCCACTTGCAGTATCGTTCATGCTCTCGCACGAATGGGGAAAAGAAAGCCTGAGTGGTCCGCCTCAGACCCACTCGTACTTAGCGCCGACGTTGCGCTGCGAGATTACAGTGTAAGGTCTCGAGTCCCAGTGCTCGGAGGGGCCATAGAGTGGATTCGCACCAACCTCACCACTCATGTCAAGGAAGCATACGTTGATCGGGTAATTGAACGGCAGGTTGTGCACAACCTTACCACCGTTGGCAGGATTATCGCTCTTGAGAGCCGGCTTGCCAGACAGAGTCGAGATATTGAGGAGCTAAGACGAGTGGTGAGCGAGCTGAGTGGCTTGCAGCATGACCGGCTATTGGATCCTGATCGAGATCGACCTGAACAGACGAGAAGGCCTCAATCGTCGGAGACTCCCCTCCAATGATCACAGCATCGATGGTAGGCGTGTACAAGCTCTTTACCGTCGAGCACGATCGTGCTCGATCGTTTCAGGACCTCATGTTACGCCTGGCACACCGTACTGGCAACCGTGTGCCGCGCGAGTCCTTTTGGGCACTATCCGATATCTCCTTCGAGATCGAGTCAGGCGAGTCTGTCGGCCTGATCGGAAACAACGGATCAGGCAAGAGCACGTGTCTGAAGCTCATGACACGCATCCTCAGACCGACGCGCGGCGAGGTGTCTGTCCAGGGCCGCGTCTCCGGCCTGCTCGAGCTTGGTGCGGGATTTCATCCCGAACTCAGCGGTCGCGACAACATCTATCTCAATGGGGCGCTCATGGGCCTGTCCCGCCGCGATATTGAGCGCCGCGTGGATGAGATCATTGCATTCTCCGAGCTGGAGCGCTTCATCGACGCTCAGCTAAAGTTCTACTCCTCGGGCATGGCGATGCGGCTAGGGTTTGCGATAGCAGTCAGCGTTGATGCAGACATTCTACTGATAGATGAGGTGCTCGCCGTAGGAGACCAGGCTTTTCAGGCCAAGTGTCTGGAGAGAATTCGGCAGATCAAGGAGCAGGGAGTGACCATAGTGCTCGTTTCACATGACCTGAATGTCGTGCGGGACCTCTGTGATCGAGCAATTTGGCTACATCAGGGACATCTCGCCGGCGATGGCGTGTCCAGCACAGTGGTGAACGATTACCTGACCCAGGTGCATCTGGAGGAACATGCCCATCACCCCATCTAATCCCGCGCAGAAGCACCATCGTGACCGCCGCCACAGTTGCTGTTCATGTCGGAGCAACCGGCCACCACGGGAGACGTTGATTGTGAGTCGGTTTGAACAGATCTGGGCATACCGGTTTCTCTTGTCCAACCTTGTTCTGCGGGATCTCAAGCTGAGATACAAGAATTCGGTCTTGGGGTTTCTCTGGTCACTGGTCAATCCGATGTTGCTTATGCTGGTCTTTACAGTCGTGTTCACCGTTATGCTGCCAAATCTTAGTGTGCCCAAGTATCCCGTGTTTGTTATGTGCGGCGTACTTCCTTGGAACTTTTTCTCTACTGCTGTGATGAGTTCTATACATGCAGTACCCCAGAATGGCCATCTGATCAAGAAAGTCTACTTCCCGCTCGAGATACTTCCTCTGTCGACAGTCCTGTCCAATTTCGTCAACTTCTGTCTGGCCTTTATCGTTCTTTTTGTGATGGTCCTTGTGTTTCGAGTGCCAGTGAGACCAGCCATTCTACTCTTGCCCGTGATCATGCTCGTACAGCTTCTATTCACGAGCGGGGTGTCGATGTTTCTGGCAACGCTCAACGTGTTCTATCGAGACACCGGCGTCATCATGGAAGTCCTGATGCAGGCCTGGTTTTTCCTCACGCCTGTATTCTACCCGCTGGAGATGTTACCGGAGTGGGGGATGGTGCTTGGCGTTGAACTGCCCGTCAGGAGACTGCTATACATCCTCAACCCAATGGCCTCAATCATTGCATCGTATCGCTCAGTGCTCTACGGATCCACCGTGGCTGTGATCCCGCACGCGCCCGGATGGGATTTTCTCCTAAGGACGGCAGTGACGACGGCGATTGTTTTCGTAATCGGAATGGCAGTGTTTTCGCGCCAGAGCCATCGCTTCGCAGAAGAGGTGTAGCTGCCCTCGCTTAGGAACGACGTCTCTCGCAAAGCGCCTCTATGTAGAGATTGGTTAGCCGCCTTGCCTGTTCCTCTATGGTTGGTATCTGAGGGATGTCTGCGGCCAATTGTTGGCGCAGTTGCGGACTCGTCGCTAGTTCCACCAGGATACTACGCAACCCCTCGATATCGCCCGTGTCGAAGAGCCTCCCATCGATGCCATCCCGAATGCGCGATAACGCGCCAGCACGGCTCGCAATGACAGGGATCCCCAATGCATGGGCTTCATCGACGACGAGCGCATAGCTTTCCGGCGTCAGTGAAGGAACCACCAGGTAATCGATCGAACTCAAGGCCTTGCCGACGCGCCCGGGAGGGACCGGCCCAGCCCATTCAACGCCTGAATGGCGATTCCGCTTCTTGAGTTCCGCGACGTATTCTGGAAACGATCCCTCATTGCCATAGATCACCAATCGCGCGTGCGGCGGCAGAGCCTGAAAGGCCTTTAGCAATACGTGCAGCCCTTTGCTGGGCGCGAGCGCTCCAAGATACCCGAACGTGACGCCGCCTTCACCTGATGGGCCAATCGTACCGCCACTGGTCTGCAGCCGCTGCGGATCGATACCATTTGGCAGCACCGTCATCCGGTCCCGATCGAATCCCCAGCGCAGGAACTGCGCGCGAACATACTCGCTGGGCGCGATGAAATGATCAACACTGGCAAGCTGCCAGCTGAGATAGGCGTTGCGAAACACAAGCGGCCCCCATAGGAGGGGCTGCAGCACCGCGGGAATCGGCGGATTGGCCCGTACTCGCGCGCAGTGGGCGCAGGCGTAGGAAGGTCCATCGCAAAAAGCCCCGTCCGTTTGTACCAGCTGTCCAGTTGCACAGCGAAACCAGTAATCGTGCAGTGTGACAAAGAGCGGTCTTCCGGCGGAAAGGGACAACAAGCGGGCCGAAGCGTTCTGCACGTGTTGGATGTGAACAACGTCTGGCTGCACCGACTTCAGTGCTCGCCTGTAGCTGTGTTCGATTCGAGGATTGCGGAAGGTGCGCCAAAAGATTCCCAACGGACCGAGCGCTCGGCTGGGCGACGAGACGGGCGCTCGCCAGGTCGCATGACTGTTTTGTCGGCCCTCCGTGTCTCGCTGGATGCGTGGATCAGGATAGAACACGGTCACCTGATGCTCGAGTGCCGTGAGAGCCTCAGCCAGTGACCAGGTGTACACCTCGGTGCCACCGACATGCTCTGGTAGATACTGGTGCACTACTAGCAGAATGCGCACGTTCGATAGCCCTAGTCAGGCGAGGCTGCGATGCTGACTGATCACCTCTTTGTAGACACCTTCAACGCCCCGCCACACCGCGGTCCATGTGTACCGATCCGCAGTCTTGCTCTGACCACGCTTGCCCATCTCCTCCGCAAGCAATGGGTCAGTCAGCAGCGCCTTGATGGCGTCCGCGAGTGCAGAGGCGTCGTCCCACGGGACCAATAGACCATCGACTCCATCATCGATGACTCCAGGAATACCTCCCGCGCGCGCACCAATGACGGGCTTACCATGGGCCCACGCCTCAAGTAGGACCATGCCAAAGGAATCCACTCGTGAAGGCAGCACCAGCATGGCCGATCTTTCCAGGATAGCATGCTTTGTGGCCTCATCGACCGGGCCAACCAAAACGATGCCTTTGCGTTTGTTCGCCGCAAGATGTTCATAGTACCTGGCAAAGCCACTGTCAATGGGCCCAATCAGCACCAAGGAGACCTGTATCTGCGCCTGTTCCCGCAGAGTCTGGATTGCGTTTACGGCGGTTATCGCTCCCTTGTCACGACTTACGCGACCAATAAAGACCACCACCGAGCCTTCGGTGTCCGCAACTACGTCTTGAGCGCCAGTCACCTCCGTCGGATAGTCATAACCACTGCCGACCGCATGGACCCGCACAGGATCAAGCCCCAGCGAGATCAGCCCTTCAGCCTCTGCAGAAGGAAGCGCCAGTACAGCATCGGCTTGCCGAAGAGCCCGCAGCTGGTGGGGCATCGTAATGTTACGCGTCACTCGGGCACTGACTTCGACACCAAGATGTGCGAACGGGGTGACAACGAACGGAATCTGGCGCTCTTGAGCAAATCGCGACGCCACTATCAGTGGATACTCCCATGATAGGTTATACGCGTGAACAACGTCAAAAGGACCCTCGCTAGGCAGCAGCTCCTCCAGGCGTGGAATCGATGGTATGCGGCGACACATGCGCAGAAGTAGGGGCTCTGTCCAGGACCCGAAACTGCCAAGCACAACCATCGCTTTGCGCCAGAGTGTGAGGGCCGTCCACCCGCCAGGCATCCCAACCGCCGGATATCGTATGACAGTGAGCCCATTTTCAGAGTTGACCGATGGGAAAGCGGCCCTTCTTTGCGGGTGCCATGTCCAAAACTCTGGGTTCTCAGTCACATCGCTCGTGACGACCGTCACATCATGACCAGCCGCAACAGCCGCCTCTGCGATGGCCTGTGCATAGCGCTCGCCACCGCCGATCTTGGGCGGGTAGGACGGGGTCACATAGAGGATCCTCATTGACCCAAGCTCCCATACCCGTCGTCAGTGCTGGCAACTGAGAGGCCACCCGGAGTGTCACGACAAAACGTGATCATCGCGGCGACATCAAAGCGCCGGTAGCGAAACCCAGCACTTTCTCATACACTGCCAGCGTCTCTCGCGCTGTTCGCTCCCACGAGAACTGGGCAGCACGTGCGAGGCCGGCATCAACCATCTTGCGACGCAGTGTGTCGTCGCTGGCCACCTCGCCCAGCACGCTACTCATATCTTCCACACTGGTTGGGTCAAAATACCGGGCGGCCGGGCCTCCCACCTCTGGAAGACTCGACGACGAGCTGGAACACACAGGGCAACCGCAGGCCATCGCCTCCAGCACCGGCAGACCAAACCCTTCGTACAGGCTGGGCTGCGCCGTGATGAGGGCGCCGGCATAGACTGCAGGCAGGTCTGCCTCCTGCACAAAGCCCGGCAAGACGACGCGATCGCGCCAGGGTGACGCCGCAAGATGGGCGTCAAACTCAGCCACCAGCCATCCTCGAGAACCCACCAGCACCAGACCGTCCGCCAGATCCCGATCGAACAGGGGTCCGCAGGCATCGACGAGCCGTGACAGGTTCTTGCGAGGCTCAATGGTACCCACTGCAAGGATATAGCGGGCCGGAAGGTGGTACCGCGCCCGAACCTCTGCCACGCGCTGGGCCGATTGAGGGCCAAAGCCCGGGGCAGCAGCCTCGGCGATCACATGAATGCGCTCGTCCGCGACATGGTACAGACTGACCAGGTCATCTCTGGTGCTCTCAGAGATCGTGATGATGGCAGTTGCACGCCGGCAGTATAGCGGCATCGCCGCGCGCAGATACATATAGTTCGCGCGTTTGTGGTACTGAGGATAGTGCTCAAAGATAAGGTCGTGCACTGTCAGCACCGTTGGGAGATCGCCCAGGGGCGGCAAGAGATGCTCGGTGGCATGGAAGAGCTCGGCGTCGGGCAACAGCCCCTTCATGGGCCAGCGCAACATCTGGCGAGCCAGGACCAGCGCGCGCCAGGGCCTGTAGCCGAACTGTACTCCGGCCAGCCGGTTCCCTGCAAAGCCCTCCAACGGACCGTACGTGCCGAGGCTATTCTGAAACAGCCCCAGCCGCTCACCGAGTAAGGGCGCCAGACCCTTGACCAGACTCTCGGCGTAACGACTCAGCCCTGCCTTGCCGTGCACCGCAGCAGAAACATCCACGTAGATGGTCACAGGACACGACCTGCAGGTTCCTGGCTAGCGCTCATCGTCGCCAACCAGATCGTCTTCGGTAAACGACGCTTCCATATCCAAAGACAGGTTGCCAACCTTGGATCCCCGCAATACAAAGCGCTCGGGCGCGCGCTGTTTGCCTGAACGATAGGCACGCAGCAAACGGGCAAGATCGTGCTCGAGAACCTGCTGGCGAAGCTCAGGGTCTACCAGCCTGGACGCCATCGCCATAACGGCCTCTTCCGTGTTCTCCAGCCAGGCCTCTGTCAAAGGATATCCCGGCAGCAATGAAACCGCCAGATTCTCAAAGCCGATGGTTGTAAGCGTTTCCGCAGTGGCTTTCAGATTGGCGTAGAGAGCCACGGGACGTTTCAGCGCCTCCGCAACCCTGGCGATCAGGGCGTTCCGCTCCCGCCATGCGCTGTTATAGGGGGCCTCGCTCGGCTCGATGATGTCTGCGATACGGAGCTGGCCTCCAGGGACGAGCACGCGCCAGACTTCTTCAAAGAGAGAATACAGTGCAGCAGAGGGCACCTGTCGGAGTGACCCGTTCATAACCAACAGATCGACTGTGGCATCTCGCAGGGGAATGATTCGCGACCTTGCGTTGACATAACTTACCGACAGCTCGCCCAGCCGGCCACGCAGATCCGATAGTTCATCCTGGCGATATCCCAGCACAATGACCTGACCGCCGCCTGATGCAGCTGCCTGTCTAGCCAGTGTCTCGATCAGATGACCTTCGCCCTGGCCAATAACGACGGTATTGCCAGAGAGATCGGTCCCGCGCCAAAGAGTTTCGTGTTCAGCGTCCGGTGACGGCCTATCACTGCTCACTGTTCACCCCAGATGCAAGCCTGACCAGAGTCTAGATAACCGGCTGGAGCATGTCAAGCAGCGTCGTATCGGGATTGACACCAGCACACATGGCCGTTAGGATGCTGTTGGCTCGTTGAATCTGCTCGGACAGGGGAGGAACATGAAAGGCGTCAAGGCACATCACATCGCACTCAGGACACCCAATTTCGCGAGGGCAAGGGCCTTTTACACAGAGGTGCTGGGGCTCAGCGTGGCAGCGGAAATGCCCGGACGGGACTGCGTGTTTATCGATATCGGCGGGACGACCATCGAGCTGACCGGAGCTGCAGACCAAGAGCCGGGCGCTCCGGGGGCATTCGCACATCTCGCCTTTGAAGTAGACGATGTCGACGCCACTTTTGAGGAGCTCAAGGCCAAGGGAGTGGAGTTTTTTGTCGAACCGCGAGATGCGGGGGTAATGCGGATCGCGTTTTTTAGAGATCTCGATGGAAACCCGCTGGAGCTGTTCAAGAGCGCCGTCTATCGCTGGTCGTAATCGCAATACAGTCCAGTCTTCACGGGGAGGCGCCTGAGGCGTCCCCCCGCGAGATGGCCGGATCCGCCGCCTTGAAGCAGTTCACTTGAGATAGGCGCTGAAATCCTCAGCGGGCTCGCCGCTGATCTTCTGAGCCCAGAACACATTGGAGCGAAACAGGCTGGCGAAGGTGCCCGCGTCGGACCAAAACCCCTTTAGCTCCGCCCATTTCAGTTGCCCCAGGCGGATATAGGCATTGTTCACATCGGTAATCTCCAGTTCCCCGCGAGCCGAGGGCTCGAGAGTCCTGATGAACTCAAAGACTTTGTGATCGTACAGATACAGGCCGGTCACGGCATAGTTGCTCTTGGGTTCCCGTGGTTTTTCCTCAATCGCGATGATCCGTGAGCGGTCTTGCGGGTCGAACACGGGCACGCCAAACCGCTCTGGATCCGGCACCTCTCGCAAGAACACCATTGCCCCGCCAGAGAAACCCTGCACTGCTTCGCTGATATCCGCATCTGTGGTGTTATCTCCTAGAATCACCGCGATATCACCACCATCAGCAAAATCTTCGCAGAGGCTAAGGGCATCGGCGATGCCCCCCTCGCTGGCCTGAAACGCGTACTCCAGGTGCCGCACACCCAGGTCCTTGCCATTGCGCAGCACGCCGATAAAATCCCCTGCGTGCGGCCCCCCCGTGACAATCAACACCTCGTCGATGCCCGCCTGCACCAGCGTGCCGATGGGATAGTACACCATGGGCTTGTCATAGACAGGCAACAGGTGCTTATTGGTCGCGTGAGTCAACGGATACAACCTTGACCCCAGCCCACCGGCCAGAACGACCCCCTTCATATAGCCCCTCCTCGTCGAAACCACTCATCCGGTCCAGAAACTGCCATAAAAACCATCACAGCAACGTGCCGGCCACTACCAGCTGGTATAACCACCATCCACGAGAACCAGCTGCCCTGTGATCAAGTCGGCAGCAGGTGAGAGCAAGAAACGGACAGTGCCCAGGACATCATCGGGTGTGCCGAAGCGTCCTGCAGGGATTCGGGGCAGATACTCCTCGATAAAGGCCGGATCTGTAAACATGTCTGTTGTCAGAGGCGTTGAGACAAAAGTTGGCCCGATGGCATTGACTGCCACACCCAACGGCCCCAGCTCGACGGCAAAAGCCTTGGCCATGTGGGCAACCCCGGCCTTGGTGATCGCATAGATGGAGCGGTCCGGCATCGCGACGGTAGCCAACTGCGAAGCGATGTTAACGATACGCCCTCGGCCCTGCTTGACCATCTGTCTGGCAACAATCTGTGTGCAGAAAAAGGTGCCCTTGAGGTTGATATCAACCATCAGATCCCACTCGCGCTCGCTATAGTCCAGAACCGACTTGCGAACGTTGACACCTGCGCAGTCAACCATCCAGTCAATCGCACCAAAGGCGGACACGACCTTTTCGGCCGCATCCTCGATGGAACTCACGCTGGTGACGTCGATGGGCAGGGCCAGGGCGCTACAACCCGCCTCACGCACAGCCACCGCCACCGCCTCCGCATCATCTTGCTTGGTCGCAAGGTCGGCAATTACCACATTCGACCCCGCTTGCGCCAGCCCAACCGCGATGGCCTGACCGATTCCGCCAGCTCCGCCGACAACGATGCCCGTCTGCCCATCCAGCCGGTAGCTTTTGTCATCCATATGATCCATCACCTCCACATGAACCCTCTCGCTATGGGCATGATACTAGAACATTAACGTCAACACGTCCAGCGCAGACCAATGGGCGAGACGTCTTTGGCGCTGCACAGATCCAGATTGACCGGCCGCGCTATCGCGCGTATGATTAACATGTGGTAAAACGCTGCTGGTGCGACAGGTATTCGCCCAGCATGTCTCGGAGTCCTATCATGGCGCCTTCTGAACGGCCTTCTCCCACAATTGAAGACTATCTCGGCGCGATCTATACACTGGCGCGTGACCAACAGCCAGTATATGGCCGGCGCCTGGCAGAGTGGATGGAAGTATCGCCACCAACTGTCACGGTCACGATACAGCGAATGGTGCGCGACGGCTGGGTGATCATGGAACCAGACAAGACCATCCATCTCACAGAGGCCGGACGCGTTGCTGCAGCATCTCTTGTTCGCAGACACATGCTCACCGAGCTTTTGCTGGCGCGCGTGCTCAACGTGCCGTGGTCACAGGTACATGCCGAAGCGGACCGCCTGGAGCACGGCCTATCAGCAGAGACCGCTGCTCGCGTCGCGGCGCTTCTTGATGGCACCTTTGAGGACGGCACGATCGCTTGTCCGCATGGCAACCCGCTTCCGGGTCAAGAGGACGAGCTCGCCCAATCCTTCCCACTTACAGACGTGCCCCCGGACAGCGAATATGTGCTCTGTCGCGTTCACGAGGAGGCAGAGCGAGACAGTGCAGCAATGGCGCTACTCGAGGAACATGGGCTTTTGCCAGGTACCAGGCTGTTCCTCAGGCCAAACACAACGGAGGATGCAGATGATACTATCCAGGTGGCGGCAAATGGTGTCGATATCTCACTGACGCACAGCGTCGCGCGGTGTCTGTGGGTCCGCGAAATCTGACCTCCCGGGGCCCGGCTCTTGGGCGGAGTAGGAGACATACCCGATGGGAGAACAGCAGAATCTCACGATTGGCGTAGATCTGGGGGCAACCAGCCTGTATGCCGCTGTGGTGGACGTAGCGTCGGGTGAGCGCCTGAGCGAAGTCAAGGCCAAGTCCCGTGCTGAGCTGGGTGCAGATGCCGTCACAGACCGCATCGTGCGAACAATCAAAAAGGCACTCCTGGACGCGAATATCACGCGACAGCAGGTTATGGGCGTGGGCATTGGTGTACCCGGACCAGTTCTGTCTGACCAGGGCCTGGTGCTCAGTCTCACCAATATGGGTCCCACCTGGAAGCATTACCCTCTGGCAGCACGGCTCACCGAGAGTCTGGGGCTGCGCGTGATCATTGACAATGACGTCAACGTAGGGGCCGTGGGTGAGCACTGGTTTGGGGCCGGTCGCGGCACCCAGGACATGATCGCCATATTCGTAGGCACAGGCCTAGGCGGCGGAGTGATCCTGAATGGAAAACTCCATACCGGCTTTCGAGGGTCTGCTGGCGAAGTGGGGCACATGATCCTGCATGCCGATGGTGAACTGTGCGGTTGTGGTGAGAGGGGACATGCTGAGGCCTACGCCAGCCGGACAGGGATCGAAAAGGCCATCTTTGCGGCGATTGAGGCTGGTGAAGCATCGGTAATTCCGGATCTGCTGAAGGAACGGGGCCACACCAGCCTGGTGTCAGCTATTCTCGAGCAGGCCTACGAGCAGGGCGATCCAGTTACCGTGCGCGCGATCGAACAGGCTCAACGCTACCTCGGGCTTCTGATTGCCAGCTGTGTGAATCTGCTTGACCCTGAGGCCGTGGTGATCGGCGGAGGCGTCGTAGAGCGCATGGGCGAAGCCTACGTGCGTCCCGCGCGCGATATTGCCTATCAGCATTTCCTCAACAAGAATGACATGGAGCGCGTCCGGATCGTCACCGCTGAGCTGGGCGATGCCTCGGGCGCAGTGGGCGCCGCTGTACTGGCCCACCAGCGACTGAGCTAGACACGGTTAGCGCGTAGATATCACTCAATAGCAGGCTCGCTCCCGGGGTCGGGAGTTTGTTGGTCGTCATCGTCATCCTCATCGGACTGGTGCCGGAGATGGGCCTTGCTGGGCGCCAGACCATAGGTGCCCACCATATCCTCCAGCATCTTTTCGTCGGTCTCAAAGGCATAGACGATGCGCGTCGTGTCGGGATGCTGGTGTCCGAGCAGGGTGGCTACCCATTCCAATGGCATGCCCTCGTCCAGCAAGTCCTGCGCCCGCCGGTGCCGCAGCGAGTGTGGCGACGTGTTGTCATAAAGTCCTTCGGCGCGCGCCGCCTGTTTGACCAGGTGCCAGGCGTGTGCCGGTGTGATAGCAGTCCCGGCGTCTCGCCCGTGTGATGCGAAAAGCGGCGCATACACAGAGTCCGTTCGTTCTGCCACATAGGCGCGTATCAGCCTGCGCGACTCATCAGACAGGAACACCGTACGCGGCTTGCCGTTCTTTGTGGCCGTCAGTCGCAAACGACTGAGGCGGCCATCCAGCACATCCTCTCTCGTCAGGGACAGCGCCTCGCTGATGCGCATCCCCGTGTCATATAGCGTCGCCATGAGAGCCCTGTTTCGCAACAACGCCAGGCGACGCGATCCCCGCTTTTCAGGCAGGGGCTGCCGCAGGTAGTGCGTCAAGACCCGCGTTGCCTGCGGATCGGTCCGGCGTTGCCGGTAGCCGAGGCGGCGTTGTCCGCGCCCCTGATCGATGCGCCTGCGCATCCTGTCATAGGAGACGCCCTCGGGGAGGAGCTCGTGCAGATCGAGCCAGTTCATCAGCCGGCGCGCCGCTACCAGGTAAGTGCGGGAGGTGCGGGTGCTTTCAGAGGCTGCCGTCTGTGCGGGCTGTCGTGGATCTGGATATGCCTCCCGCAGCCAGCGATCCAGCCCATAGAGCGTGTCTTCGTGGATATGATCCAGAGGGCAGGGGGAGAGCTCATCCGCGGCCACGTCATCGCCCGTTACGAGATGTAGGTATCGTATCAGGGCATTCAGTCCGTGGCGGTAGGTCTCCTTGGTGCGCTCTGACAGATCCAGATCATCGAGCATGCGCTCTGCTGCCTCGTTGACCGTGCGAATCCTGGAGACATCCCTGTCTGGGTAGGGGGAGTTGACATGACTGTCCACGGTGCAGCTCCTTTGGCAAAGCAGTACTATATGATTTAATTTTGAATAAATCATATATTA
>CAZYWU010000003.1:5848-7302 GCA_964651255.1 uncultured Anaerolineales bacterium | reverse complement strand
GTGGCTTACAGTGCAGGACACCAGGTGCGCGAACTCCGCCCACACCCGCGGCTGGCATGGCGTACGCCGGGCACACGGAACCCTGCTACAGCCACAGGGCCGCAGAACCTGCAAGAGTGCCGGATCCGCGGCCGGAACATTATGTCGATATAGCTGCGTCCACGGGCCCGCAGCCCCAGAAGCGCCTCTCGGTCATTGGCCCGCTTCAAAAGTCAGCACAATCGCCTGAGCGATCTCTTTCATCGACTTGCGCGTATTCATGGACATCTTTTGGATGCGCCGGAATGCCGCCGCCTCCGTAAGCCCTTGCGTATCCATCAGGATCCCCTTGGCACGGTCGACCAGCTTTCGCGTCTCGAGCTGATCCTCCAGATTGTCGACATCCTTCTCGAGCTCACGGAACTCGTGGAAACGGGCCATGGCGATCTCTATGGCGGGCGCCAGATTGGCCTCTTGAACTGGCTTGACCAGATAGCCTACCACGCCCGCCTCTCGGGCATGCTGGATCAGATCGCGATCGCTATAGGCCGTCAGCAGCACCACCGGAGCGATACGCTCCTCAGTCAACAACTTGGCAGCATCGATGCCGTTCATGTCGGGCATCTTGATGTCCATCAACACCACGTCCGGGCGCAGCTCTCTCGCCAGGTTGACAGCGCTCTTGCCATCGCCAGCCTCGCCCACCACGAGATAGCCCAGATTCTGGAGCATCTCGCGCAGGTCCATGCAAAATACCGACGAGTCGTCAGCGATCACTACTCTAGTGCGTTCCAAAGTACACCCCCGCTCTACTTGTCAAAGGTGACGGTGGCACAGGTGCCGTCACCGTCGCTCATGAGTACAAACTGACCGCGCAGGTCCCGCTGGGCCATGCTCTGAACCAGTTGCAGCCCAAGATGGGCATCCCTGGATAACTCAAAACCGTCGCCCAACCCGCTACCATTGTCCTTGACCACTATGGTAACACTGGCTCCCGTGTCCACCAACTCGACGGCGATGTGCCCCTCGAGCCGCCCATCCATCCCATGTTCGATGGCATTCTGGACCAACTCGTTGATGATCAAAGCGCTCTGGGTGGCCCGATCGGCCCGCAGCCAGATATCAGGGCCAGTCAGGCTCAGGGTGATCCCTCTATCTCTCGGAAGGAGGTTTTGCTGCACCTGCGTGACAATGCGCCCCGCGACCTCCCTCAAATTGATGTCTGTCCCCTGCCCCTGTTGTGACAGGAATTCGTGCACCACGGCGACGCTGAGAATACGCTGAATACTGTCGTCCAACGCCTGCCGCGTCTCGGGCTGCGTCGCCCGTCGCGATTCCATGCGCATGATGCTGGCAACCACCTGAAGGTTATTCTTGACCCGGTGATGCACCTCGCGCACGATGCTCATCTGGCTCTCGAGTTCCTGCTGGGCCCTTACGGCCTCAGTGGCATCGTGGATCAGGATGAACACCCC
>CAZYWU010000003.1:0-5748 GCA_964651255.1 uncultured Anaerolineales bacterium | reverse complement strand
AGACGGCGATAGAGTTCGGCGCAGATGCCACTCATGTAGCGGATATACGCCTTTGCATCCACGTACATGATACCATCATGCTCGCGAAAAGGCGTAAGGCTCTCCGCACCGGCCAAGCGGCCGTGCAGCACCATCCACATGAACTCGAGCAGAGCGCGCTGATACGCTCGCGCACGCCTCTTGTGACGCTCGTGCGCCAGCCAGTAGGCGTCTCGCGCCACCATGGCGATGAGCTGACCCTCAGCGTTGTGTACCGGAAGAATCAGTCGAGCCACGTTGGCGCCACGCACCTGCAAGGACTTTAGTCTGTGCGTACGTAGCAACGTGTCGCCAAACCCGTCGAGAACAGACGGATCATCGACATGGCCCAAAAGGTCCTCCGGGTACAGCGTTGCGGATGACCTGGGCCTTGCCTGCGCCTCCACCGTGACTACACCTGCCGCGTCCAACGTATAGAGAAGCAGATCGGCGCGCGCCACATCAGCTGCAATCGGCAGATCGAGGCTGATCTTGCGCAGCAGTGCCCTATCGCCTGTATCTAGTTGTTCCCTGGACAGAATTCGACTCTTTCCCATAACGTGAGAATTATACCATAGTCTATCTGGCCGAATACATTTCGTGTTGCACATAGTTACAGTTTGTGCCTCGAGAGATGGACCGGCCCCACCCTACCCTGCACTTACACCAGACACGATTGCGCGAGGATTACCGATATGTGTTATGTGTAGATCCTGGCCAGACAGCAGTCGGTAGCCCTGGGCGCTAATTGCGGTTCTGCCCGCCGCGCGTATAATGGGTGGAGGGGTTTGCCTGATCTCGACGCTTTCTGCGTCTCCGACTAACCAGGGTTGAGTATGAGTGAGGCGACATGCGGTTTATTGTTCTCGTTCTCAAAGGGATGGCTTACGGCACAACGCACATCGTGCCAGGCATCGGCGGGGGAATCGTCATGCTCTTGCTCGGCATCTATGTAGAGTTTGTTGAGGCCATAGGAAACCTGTTTGTGCAGCGCGACCGCTGGCGCCAGTACCTGGGTTTCCTGATACCACTGGGCATCGGCATGGTGCTGGGTATCCTTGTAGCCGCAGTACTCGTCGAGGGTCTGTTGCAACGCCATCCCACCGCCAGCATGCTCTTTTTCATGGGCCTGCTGCTCGGCACCATCCCCTCTGTCCTCCGTCTGCACCAGGACATGCGGCCCACGCCCGGCCGCATAGGCGCGTTGCTGTTGGGAGGTGCCCTGGTTGTCGCCATTCGCGCCCTCGGCCCGCTCCTCACCGGGAAGAGTGCCGCCTATACGCTCAACACAGTGCCTGAGATTGGCTATAACGCGCTGATGAGCTTTTTAGCGGGCGGGGCCAGCGTAACTCCCGGACTGGATGGCTCCTACGTCCTGATGCTTGGGGGAACCTATCCTGCCGTACTGGAAGCGGTGGCAGGCTTACGGCATCTGCAGATCCACTGGCCCGCGCTTCTCTCGACAGTGATCTTTGCGGGCTTGGGCGTTCTCATCTTTGCCAAACTGATTGACTCGCTCATCAAGAGAAAGCCTTCCGCTGCCTACTATGCCGTTCTCGGCATGGTTATAGGATCCATCTATGGTCTCTGGCCTCAGCCGCCCATTGAAGGCTCACCGATCATGTTGATCCTGAGTTTTGTGGCTGGTGCAGCGATAGCCGCTCTATTGGGACGTGCATCGGCGGAGCCCGGGCTTGAAGCCGGTGCGCTCCAGCACTAGTAAAAGCACAAACACGGAAACAGAATGGACACGACCGTAAATTGCCCGTAACGCTCCGCCAGGGAGGAGATCTGTGAAGCACAACTATGAATACGATCGCAAGTTGCAGGTGGGCTATATCGGGGCCGGCGAGCATTCGTATCGCAATATCCTGCCCGCCTTTCAGTACGCGCCCATCGATCTCGTGGCAATCACCGACCACAAAACGGACCGCGGACTGGCGGTCGCTCGGCAGTTCGGAGCGAGACGCTTTTACCCCAATCACAAAGCGCTCCTGGCCAAGGAGACAGCCCTTGATGCCGTGATGATCGTAGTAGGGCCCGATGAAGAGGGGCGGCCACGCTATCCGCAATTGGCGGCAGAGGCCCTGACCGCGGGCTTTCACGTGTGGATCGACGAGCCGCCCTGCTTGAGCGTCGGCGATATATCCACCTTTACCAATGCCTGCATCAAGAAACACAAGTACCTGGCGGTAGGCTTTGCCAGGCGATTCGCGCCCGGCTATGTCCAGGCCAGTGACATCATGGCTGACAAGGCTTTTGGCCCGGTCAGCTCCTATGCGTTCCGGTTTCCGCTGGCAGTGCCGGACACGGCCAAACGGCGCACCGACAAGGGCGCAGCGGCGTTCCTGCCGGTCACCGGCGTGCTGGCCCTGCTTGCCGGTATGTTCGGAGAGATACAAGCCTTCAGTGTGGTACGTAGCGCGTCTGGCTCCGCCGTGATCAGCCTTGTTCACAATGGCGGCGTACCCGGCGCACTGCATCTCACCGCGGGCCAGGCTCTCTCTGCCCCACGCGAACGCCTTGAGGTCATCGGCCGGCGCGCCAGCCTGGTCGTGGATGACGGGGTACGGGTCACCTACTACCGCCGCATGGCCCCTGTGAGCGCAGAGTTGGAGGGACGCCAGGAGAGCGCACTGATGGGCGACGTGAATTCCGCGCCCGTCATCTGGGAGCCTCGAATCGATCCCAAAGAACCCGCAACACAGCATATGGCGCAGACGGGCTACCTGGGCAGCATCCGCTCATTCGCGGAACAGCTGCTCGCAAATCAGCCACCTAACAAGGGCACCCTGGTGGAGGCTCTGCATGTCATGACCGTGTTCGATCGGATACGGGGTGCCAAAGAGATGGACTGGGTTCAGGTCCAGGGCTGAAAGGACGGGATGGCATGAGCAAGTCGATTGAGCTGGGAATCTGTGCCGACCCGGGTCAGGCCAATGACGTCGCGGACAACTATGACTATATCGAACTGTCCTTCTCGACCGTGCTGAGCCCCCTGGTAGAGGACAGCGCCTTTGCGGAGCAGCTGGCCCGGTTGAAGGATCTGCCTCTGCCCGCCCGAGCCTGCAACAACTTTGTGGCAGCGAACGTCAAGGTGGTCGGGCCGGATATTGACCAGGATCTGGTCACGCGGTACGTCGAGACCGGTTTTGCCCGGGCAGAGGCCCTTGGCATTGAGCGGGTCGTCTTTGGGAGCGGCGGGGCACGGCGCGTACCTGAGGGCTTTTCGCGGCAAGCCGCCTGGGAGCAACTGGTGGCCTTTTGTCGGCTTTGTTCAGCGCGGGCTTACCCAGGTCTGGTGATCGCGATCGAGCCTCTCAATCGCACCGAGTGTAATATCATCACCAGTTTCGGTGAGGGGTTGAGGCTCGCCCGCGAGGTAGCTGAACCAAATGTAGGCATCCTCGCCGACATCTATCATCTGGAGATGGAATCTGAGCCGGTTTCGGTCATTAGCGAGGGCGCAGACATTCTGTCACACGTCCATCTCGCCGACTCGGGCCGGCTCTATCCAGGAAGCGGCAGCTATCCTTTGCGGGAGCTGTTCGCTCTGCTACATCGCCACGGCTACACCGGACGCGCCTCGGTCGAATGCCGCTGGGGCGAGGACTTGCGCCACGAGGCCAGCCTGGCAGCCGCATTCCTGCGGACCCTGCTCTAGAGGACCCTGATGGGCCGGGGCTGGCCGGCCCCGGCTCTTACTTTTTCCAGGGATCTACAGGCGCATCGGGATCGGCCGGCTCCTCAAAGGGGCTGCTGGCGCCCTTTGACCTGGAGCTGAACAGGCTGTTCAGAAAGCCTTCGATACCATCAGACACGGCCTGGCCGATCATGCCCCAGTCAGCCTGCTCATCTGCGCCCACGATCCTGGCGATCTCGCGACGCGTCGATCTCTCCAGGTGCTGGCCGATGTCCTCCCAGTCTGCTTCCTCTTCGGCGCCGACCGCTCTGGCCGTTGCCTTACGCACCGCCTCGTCGGTCTGATTGCCGATGTCCTTCCACGTCGCGTCTTCGCTGGCACCGACCATCCGCGCCATATCCCGGCGTACTTGATTGCCGATATCGGCAAACAGAGCGCGCCACTCTTCCGTACTCGGGTTCTTTTTCGGTTCTTGCTCGTTCATCTCTGTCCTTTCCTCACACATAGCGATCTCTGCCTGAAATAGCGCTCCTGCAGATGGAGACCGTTGCCCGATTCACCGCCTCAGCACGAGTATCCAGTCCTGTGGGTGCCCGGCATGTTCACCGCCGGGCGAGCAGTAGACACCCCCGCTGTCCGAGGCTTCCCGAAAGGCGCCCGTGAGCGGGTCAAACCACTGGCCAGCGTACGCGTCACTGGAAACAATCAACTGCAGGGCGCCGCCGGCCGGCAGGTAGGCTGCAATCGTGTCCCGCGAGGGACTTGCCATCAGCAGCGGCCTGTACTCGCTACGATAACCTTCCGGCGGGATTACCAACAGGTCAGCAGCCGGGCGCATATCCGCAAAGGAGATCTGCTCCAGGAGAAAGCGGCGGACGATGAGCAGATAATCCAATCCCGGCTGGTCGTGTTCCAGGTCCAGAAACGGGCCCCAGCTATTCTCAAAGCCATGGATGATGCCCAGGCAGGAAAACACCCCGCGCCACGCTCCGCGGCGCGTGTGCTCAGCATCACAGAAGGCGTGTCCTGGAATAAGCAGAGGAAATTCGTCGTTCCGCTCATAGCCCCACTCGGCAAAGAGCGCGGCGCCCGTCCAATGCTCGAGGCTCTCTGCGATCCGCTCTTCGATCCCGGCGGCAAGCCAGCCGTTCTCACGGTCTCGTGTACCCCATTCCTGGAACAGGATCAGATCTATCGCACCGGGATCGCGGGCGAACCGCTGCGCAAACGCCGGCATCCGCGGCCCGTTGTGTACTGCCACGATGTGCCCGTGCGGCGCGTTGGCCTTGAGCCAGCGAGCCATGCGCATGGCCCAGCGATCGGCGACGGGGTTGTAGCGCCAGTCCCCATCCGGATAGTACTCATACTCGTTCATCAGCGTCCAGATGTACAGGCAAGTGTAGGCGTCGTAACGCGCCACCAGGTATCGCATCCACAACTGCTCATACTCGGGCAGAAACACATCCCGCTGGTTGAACGGATACTCGAAACCCCAGGCCTCCATAATCATCTCAAGGCCCAGGCCCAGCTGCTCTGCCTGCGCGACCACTCGGTCTACCGTGCGGAAATAGTCCAGGTTAAAGCGATCGAACTGCGGAGCCTGCTCACTCCCGCCCCACGGCCAGGTGCGACGCGTCTGCCAGGAGGAATAGCCGTCCGGCGGGTGAAAGGGGCTCACCGGCAGCCTCACGCGCAACAGATTGAATCCCTGCGCGACGCGCCGACGCATGAACGCGCCAACGTCTGCGCCACAGTGCGCCATACCAAACAGGTTGTACGTCGTATCGCCTAGAATCAGTGCCGGCGCCCCAGATTCGTAGGCAAGCCCCCACCCCTGCCCCGGCGTCGCCCGCAGGTACCCACGGGAATCGGCTGGCAGAGCAGTAAAGTGCCCCTCCCAGGTCAGCTCCGGATCAGCGGGGCTCGACTGGAGGCGCACCGACCAGTCTCCCGGCGTACGCGGGCTAAAGCGCACGCGCCAGGTGCCATCCCCGTCATAGAAAGCGGGCACGACCAGGGCCTCGCCCTCCGGGCCGGAGAACAGGGCTGTCACATCCACATCCCAAAAGGGATTCTGGTACGCCGTA
>CAZYWU010000002.1:145738-157924 GCA_964651255.1 uncultured Anaerolineales bacterium | reverse complement strand
TTTCGATTGTGAGAGATGAGCACCAGGGCCAAGCCCCACGGTGCTTTTTTTTGTTTGCTTGTTTGGGGAGTGTGGCTCAGCAGTGCGGTGTCCGTTCGCTTGCCAGGGCAGATGCCGCTAGAATGATACATATCGTGGGCGTCAGTTGGAGGCTTGCGTGGCAGAGCACATCCGTCAGATAGATGTGGCACGGGTCGACCCCGCGGTGCGCCGGATCTACAACAAGGCTATTTTTGTCGCCCTGTTGGGTAACGCTGCTCTTCTGGGGCTGAAAGCGTATGCCGCACGGGTGTCTGGGAGTAGTGCGCTGTACTCTGATACGGCAAACTCGGCCTCCGATCTGGCGTACAGCCTGCTGATGATGCTGGGCCTGTGGCTTTCGCTGCGGCCGCCTGACCGGTCACACCCCCACGGACACGAACGGATAGAGTCTCTCGTCACTGTAGCGATTGGTGCCTTTATGGGCATCGCCGGCTATGAGGCGTTGCGCTCGGCTCTCGCTGCCTGGCAGGTCTCTTCACGCGATTCCTTCGCCATCTGGGTGGTTGCTGTGCCGCTGGTGGCAGCGCTGGTCAAGGCGGGCATGTATGTGGTCGTGAAGCGCCTGGGTCGAGCCGTCCAGAGTCCCGCGATCCTGGCTTCGGCAGCGGACCACCTCTCTGACATCGCCACGTCTGCCGTTGTTCTGGTAGGACTGGCTGGTGCGCTCCTGAACCTATCCTGGGCTGATGCCGTTGCGGGACTGCTTGTGGCTGGCTGGATTCTATACCAGGCCAGCCGGGTGGTAATGGACGGCGTCGGTCAGTTGATCGGACATGGGGGATCCGCCGAGCAGGAGCGCGCGATCGTCGATGCCATTTTGTCCGTCGATGGAGTAGTGGGCGTGGATAAGGTGGTCATCGAATACGTGGGTCCCGGTCTGCGCGTCGATATTCATGTATACGTAGATGGATCGATGTCAGTCAGGGACGCCCATGCCATCAGCCATGCCGTTCGCGAGGCGGTCCAGGCACTGGATAAAGTCGATCATGCCTTTGTCCATGTGGAGCCGGCAGCCACCGTCTAGGCTCTCCCGCTCCGTTTGCAGGCAAGCCCTGGCTTGCCGATCCGCGACAACTCATCCCATTGCCCTATTGTAGCCGTATGGCTATCCATTCGTTCCTGTGAGGTACAAACCATCTGATGACTTTATCCCGGCGCATTACTCTTGTGCTGTTTCTGGCGAGTCTCGCCTTGTTCGTCGTGGCGCTGAGTGTGCAGTTGACGCGAGAGACCGACCCTGTGGCACTGGCCACCACCGCGACGCCAGTGGATATCGGCCCTGTTACGCCCGGGGCACAAGGCACGCCGCGTCCCTTGCCGAGCGAGAGGATGTCGCCGACGCTCGGCGTCACGCCATCCCAGGAAGGGATGCCCTGGACGGCGTTCCTGCCCGGGATCCAGGGGCCGGGGAGCGCGGCACCAACGGCTACTGCGACGATGCGTCCAAGTACGGCAACCTTCACCCCGACGCCGCGTCCGACGCCCAGCCCGACACCGACGATCCCGTGGCCGGAGGCGCTGGAAGCTCCCGGGCGAAGCAAGCTGGGCCTGCATGTGCAATGGAACAACTCCCCTGAGATCATGGAGTTTATCAGGAGGATGAAGCCGGCCGTGATCAAGGCCATCGACGATCTTGGATTCGTGGAAGAGGCGAAGGAAGCATCCCCGGAGACTATCATCGTCGCCCGTATCACCCACGATCAGCCGACCGAAGGCGATCCTGAGGCGCTCGCACGGGCCTTTGTTGCCGATAATCTGCCCACGTATCGTGCGCACCCTGCTGTCGATTACTGGGAGGGCTACAACGAACCCGATGTTCACGGGCGCATGGAGTGGTATGCGCGTTTCGAAGCCGAACGCGTGCGGGCCATGGCGGAGCATGGGTTCAAGGCCGCCATCGGCTCGTTCTCCACAGGGGTTCCGGAGTACGATGAGTTCCAACAGTTCCTGCCCGCCGTGCGTGCCGCAAAGGACCATGGCGGCGTGCTCGCGTTACACGAATACGATGCACCGACAATGGACCGCGCCATGGGAGCCGGGCTTCCCGGGCTCGGTTCCCATGCTGACCGAGGCGTGCTCGCTTTCCGCTATCGCTGGTGGTACCAGGACCTCCTGGAGCCAGCTGGTCTGGTTATCCCGCTGGTGATCACTGAGGCCGGTGTAGATGGCCTCGTGGGTGGCCGTCCTGGTCCTCCTGAGGCGAAAGGCTGGCTGGATTTCTGGTCGTACTGGCGCGACCAGTATCCCGACCGCGATCCGCTGGACGTTTACCTTGATCAGCTCCTCTGGTATGATCATCAGGTACAGCAGGATCCATATGTGATCGGCTGGGCACTGTTTACGGCGGGGGCCCTGGATGATCGATGGAGCAGTTATGACGTCACCTCGTATCTGCGACACATCGCCACCGAGATCGTCGCCCCGCAGGCAGAGTAGGACTGCGTATCTGCAGGTTGCCCGCAGGGGATTTGTCGCAGGGTGCGGCCCTGTGCTAGAATGGCCGAGTGCAACGGCGTCCGAGGCAGTGAAGCCTGGCCGTCGTTGTTCGTGTTGTGCCAGGGGGAGACCCTTTCGGCGGACAGCGCGTACTGGTGATCTGTTGACGAGAGAACATTGGAGGTTGCGACGATGAGGGTGAGAGGCGTGGCGGCAAGAGTCGTACTGGGCGTGGTGCTGTTGGCGGTGCTGCTGAGTGGTTGCAGCACGGGCGGCCAGAGCCAGGAGGAGTTTGTGTTCGGAGTGGTCCTGGTCGGCCCGTACAACGACCATGGCTACAGTGAGGCCCATTTCAAGGCTGCCGAGTATGCGCAGGAAAAGCTCGAGAATGTGCGCTTCGTCTACCTGGACAAGATGAACGCGGCGGACCGTCCGAATACGACCCTCGAACAGGTGATCGATGATATGATCAACGAGGGCGCCGACATGATTCTGACAACATCGGATGACTTTGCTGCGGACACGGACGTGGTTGCAGCCAAGTATCCCGACATCCCCTTCGTGCACATGTCCGGCGATCATGCCAAGACCGGCGTGGCTCCTGACAACGTGGCCAACTATATGGCTCAGATGGAGTATGGCAAGGCCATCGCCGGCTGCGCCGCAGCTCTCAAGACCGAGACAGGGACGATCGGCTACGTCGGCCCCCTGATCAACGACGAGACGCGCCGTCTGGCGTCTTCCGCCTATCTGGGCGCCAGGTACTGCTATGAGACCTATCGCGGCGCCGATGCGCGCGATCTGCGTTTTGTGGTCAACTGGATCGGTTTCTGGTTCAATATCCCAGGTGTCACGCTCGATCCCACCGACGTCTCCAATGACTTGATCAACAGTGGTGCTGACGTGCTGATCTCTGGCATCGACACGACTGAGGCGATCGTGGTGGCCGGCCAGCGTGCTGATCGCGGTGAGAAGGTCTGGGCGATCCCCTATGACTATGAGGGCGCCTGTGATGTCAAGCCCGAGATCTGCCTGGGGACGCCCTACTTTAACTGGGGTCCTGCCTATGTTCGCCTGATCGAGCGCGCTCGCGCCGGCGAGCACGCACCCACCTGGGAGTGGGAAGCGCCCGACTGGGACAATATCAACGATAAAGATACGTCCCCGGTGGGCTTTGTCCAGGGCGATGCGCTGACCGATGAGGAAAAGGCCATCATCGACGAGTACATCGCGGCACTGGCCAGCGGCGATGCCAAGCTCTTTGTCGGTCCTTTGAACTATCAGGATGGCACGGCTTTCCTGGCGGATGGCGTGGAAGCTACAGAAGACGAGATCTGGTATCTTCCGCAGCTGCTAGAGGGAATGGAAGGCGCGAGCAACTAGTTTGATCCAGGGGGGTGGAGCCCGCAGGGGCCCCGCCCCCTCTCTTTGTGAGCGAGCAGATGAAGATCGAGATCGACCGCATCAGCAAGAGTTTCGGCTCTGTGCGAGCCAACGTCGACATCTCGCTGATCGTGGATGAAGGCACTATCCACGGTCTGCTCGGCGAGAATGGCGCTGGCAAGACAACCTTGATGAAGGTGCTCTCTGGTTATTTGCAGCCTGACGCTGGCGAGATCAGGATAGACGGCTATCCTGTGACTTTTCAGTCGCCTGCCGAGGCGATCAGCCATGGCATCGGGATGCTGCATCAGGACCCGCTCGATGTGCCGGCTCTTTCTGTGCTCGATAACTTTGCGCTTGGCCTGAACAAGGGGTTCTGGCAGCACAAATCGCGGCTGCGGCACCTGTTCTTTAATCTCTGCCGACGTTTTGGGCTCAAGCTGCAGCCCGATGAACGGCTCGGCAACCTTACCGTGGGTGAGCGGCAGCAGCTGGAGTTGGTGCGCTTGCTGGCCCTGGGTGTGCGTGTGATCATCCTCGATGAACCTACGACAGGCATCTCTGAGCCACAAAAGGTTCTTTTGTTTGAGACCTTGCACCGTCTTGCCGACGAAGGGCTGACCGTCATCTTTGTGTCTCATAAACTTGACGATGTGGATGCGCTGTGCTCCAGGGTATCTGTGCTGCGTACGGGCAGGCTGGCGGGAGAGAGGCCGGCGCCATTCGATCGCGATCAACTGGTAGAGCTGATGTTCGGCCGCGCCGTGACGGCGCCGGCCTATGTATCAGCCTGCGGTGACCGCGTCGTGTTGCAGGCACAGGGCCTGGTCGTGCATTCTCACCTGCTGGAGCTGGGACCCATCGACCTGCAGGCCTGTGCGGGCGAGGTTATCGGGCTGGCCGGTTTGGAGGGAAGCGGGCAGCGGCTCTTTATGGAAGCCTGTGCTGGCATCAGGCAGCCTCGGCATGGCAGCCTGTTACTGAATGGCGAGAATCTCGCGGGCGCGCCCTACAGCCGGTTTCTTGAACGCAACGTGGCCTATGTGCCCGCATCAAGGTTGGAAGAGGGGCTCGTGAGCGGACTGACGCTCCGCGAGCACTTTGTCCTGGTCGGTCAAAAGCACGGCTTTATGGTGGACTGGGATGCTGCCGGGAGCAGAGCCGCGGCACGTATCGCCGAGTATAGCGTTGTTGGCACACCAGAGTCACGTGTGGAGGAGCTTTCGGGGGGTAACCAGCAGCGAGCACTGCTATCGATGTTGCCTGACGATCTCACCTTGCTTATGCTGGATCATCCTACAAGGGGCCTGGACCTCGGATCGGAGATCTGGGTCTGGCAGCAATTGCACGAACGTTGCGAACGCGGCACGGTCATCCTGTTCACGTCAACTGACCTTGATGAACTGGTGGACAATAGCGATCGTATCATGGTTTTTTCGGGCGGCAAGGTCTCCAGACCCGTTCCCAGCGCCGAGGTGACCCGTGAGGAACTGGGCTATATGATCGGCGGTGTGAACCTGTGAAAGTACGCCCGCTGTGGTCGCGTCTGGTACTGAGCACACTGCCCTTTCTCCTGACTCTGGTCACGTCGACCCTGATCATCCTGTTGATGGGAGCCAACCCCTTTGAGGCCTTTGGCAATCTCATTGGGGGCGCCTACGAGAGTTGGTCCAAGGTCGCCGATATCGGGATGGCCATGGTGCCCCTGATGCTTGCAGCAGCCGGGATGCTGATTACCTTTGCGGCGGGGCTCTGGAATATCGGCGTGGAAGGCCAGATGCTGGCTGGGGCGCTGATGACGACCTGGGTCGTACAAAGCGTTGATGCGCCGTCGGTCATCATGCTCCCGCTCACGATCCTGGCTGGCATGGCCGGCGGAGCGCTGTGGGGTGTGCTTATCGGTGGGCTTCGCGCCTGGGGCCATGTTAACGAGATTTTTGCCGGGCTGGGGCTGAACTTTGTTGGCTCTGCCCTCACGAATTACCTTATCTTTGGTCCCTGGAAGCCTCCCGGTGGCGCGACCATGAGCGGCACGGAGCCCTTCCCGAGGGCTGCCTGGATGCCTACCATCGGGAGCACGCGGGCAAGCTGGCTGGCCTTGCTGCTCGCAGGTCTCGCGATCCTGGTGGTCTATGTGATTCTGCGCAATACGCGCTGGGGTCTCATGCTCAAAGCCATCGGCCTCAATGCCACAGCAGCGCATCGCCTCGGGATCAACACCAACCGCCATCTGCTTCTGGCCATTGTGGCCTGTGGGGCACTGGCCGGGTTGGGTGGTTCCATGCAGGCGACGGCCATCTATCATCGCCTGATTCCGCAGATCACCGGCGGAAACGGCTATCTGGCGCAGCTGGTGGTGTTGTTGTCCGGTTTGCGAGCCCAATGGGTACCGCTCGTCGTGCTATTCTTCGCCTCGATGCAGGTAGGCAGCCCCCGCCTCGAACTGAGAATGCAACTGGATTCGTCTTTGGGAGGGGTCGTGCAGGGCACCGTCGTGCTCTTTTTCCTGCTGGTCAGTGGAATCCGCCAACGCTTGGACGCGAGGAGCAGGTAGCGACATGCAATCTGGAGTGGTTATCGAGACCATCCGATCGGTGGTGGCAAGCTCCACGCCCCTGGTGTTTGCCGGCATCGGCGAACTGCTGACGGAGCGCTCAGGGATCACCAATCTCTCACTGGACGGATCCATCCTCGTTACCGCCATGGCGGGCTTTGCGCTGGCCTATGTCACCGGAAGCCTGCTACTGGGATTCATGTTGGCAATGCTCGTCGGCGCTCTCATCGCCCTGCTGGTGGCATTCAGCAGCATTTACCTCAAACAGGATCAGGTGGCGATCGGGCTGGTGCTCACGCTGCTGATGACCGAAGTCAGTTCCTTTGTAGGCCGGCCCTTTGTCCGGGTTCCAGGGCCCAGCGTGCCCTCATGGTCCCTGCCGGTGCTGTCCGAGATTCCGGTCGTAGGCCCGATCTTTTTCGACCAGAACACTCTGGTCTATCTCGGATATCTGCTCACGATCGGGGTGTGGGTGTGGCTCAACTACACAGTGCCCGGTCTCAAGATGCGCGCAGTAGGAGAGCGACCTGAGGCGGCCTTTGCCCGAGGCGTCCCCGTGAACCGCCTGCGTATGCTGTACAGCGCGCTGGGGGGAGCTCTGGTAGGCGCTGCAGGAGCAGCCTATTCGCTGAATGTCAAGCTCGGATGGAGCCACAAGCACACCGCTGGCATGGGTTGGATTGCGCTGGCGATCGTGATATTTGCCGGGTGGCATCCGCTGCGCGTGGTACTCGGGGCCTACCTGTTCGCCGCGCTCAAATCGCTCGGCAGCCTGCTGCAGCCCGTCTATCCCAATGTGCCCACGCAGGTCTTTCAGGCCGCCCCTTTTGCGCTCATGATCGTTGCCCTGCTCCTGGTCAGTCGCGATCTCAGCGGGTTGGAGAGGAAGGTGCCAGCTCGGCTGGCCCCGATGGTCCGTGCTGTGACGCACGGCAGCGCCCCGGCCGGGCTTGGCAAGCGGTTTGAGCAGGGGTAGCGCCTGATAGTCGGCAGGCTCCTCAGTCCTCTGGCCAACCTGCACCTGCTCTGCTCACTGTCCAGGTGTTTTGCCCGGCGCGATTAGGCAAGGGGCGCAGATTCTGCTATATTGGCCATCAGGTGAGAGTCGGCGCTATGGCGCCAGGAGGCGCATGTCACTGCAGTTGCCGCTGAGAACGACTGTACTCGATAAGGGCTGGATGCAGCTCGAGGAGATGATGGGCGGTGACGCCGCTGTCATCCGCGGAGCGCGCATCTGCTATCAGTCCACCGCCCGGTCAGAGCAGGCCGATATCCGCCTGATTGAGAGGCTCATGTCCTCTGTTCCCAGACACAACACGGTGTTTGAACACGCCGTGTTTCGTTTTGCGGTCAAGGCGCCGCTCTTTGTCGCGCGGCAATGGATGCGGCATCGAATCTGCACCTTTAACGAAAAGAGCCTGCGCTATTGCGTCGCCGACCGGGAGTACTATGTGCCAGACCAACCCGAGGGGCGCGAGGCGTACGTTGCGCACATGGAGGCCTCATTCGATCTGTATGCAGACCTTGTCAAACAGGGCTGGCCAAAGGAACAGGCACGCGGGGTGCTGGGGACCGCGGTCTACACAGAGTTCATATGGACCGTCAACGCCTGGTCGTTCATGAACTGGCTTGAAAAGCGATTGGATCCGGGGGCGCAAGCAGAGCACCGAGCCTATGCCGAGGCAGCACTCGCGATGTTTGAGCAAGCGATGCCGGTGACGGCCGCGGCCTTTAGAGCGGCGGTGTTGGACTTATGAGACCCTCGTGGGACGAGTATTTCATGGGGATCGCCCGCCTTGTATCAACGCGTTCGACCTGTTTACGGCGCCAGGTGGGTGCGGTCATTGTGCGGGATAGGCGTATCCTCACCACTGGTTATAACGGGCCGCCCAAGGGAATCGCCCACTGTGATGTGGTTGGATGCCTGCGTGAGCAGATGGGAATACCATCGGGCCAGCGTCTGGATATCTGCCGTGCGTTACACGCCGAGCAGAACGCCATCATACAGGCTGCGCTGCACGGCGTCTCCACGGAAGGGGCGATGATCTATGTCACGCATCAGCCCTGCTTTACCTGTGCCAAGATGATCATCAACGCTGGCATTGTGCGTGTGGTCTATGGCGAGGGCTATCCGGATGAGTTGGCGCGGCAGGTTCTGGAAGAGGCGGGAGTAGAGTTGGAAATGTGGGGCCAAGAGTGATAGGAACGGGAGGGAATATGGCTTCTGAAAGCAAGGTACAGAGGTTGCGCCATCTGCAGGCCGAGGCGAAGCTGGGCGGCGGTGAGGATGCGATCGAAGCGCAGCACGCCAAAGGGAAAATGACAGCTCGCGAGCGTCTCGACATGTTGCTCGACGAGGGCACATTCCAGGAGATTGGCGCGTTTGTGACGCACCGCAGCCATGAGTTTGGCATGGATCAGCGGGTCACGCTGGGCGATGGCGTGGTGGCCGGCTATGGCACGATCCATGGCAGGCTGGTGTACGTCTATGCCCAGGACTTTACCGTAATGGGCGGGTCACTGGGCGAGGCGCATGCTGCCAAGATCGTCAAGATCTATGACCTGGCGATGAAGACCGGCGCACCCGTGATCGGGCTCAACGACTCGGGCGGGGCGCGCATTCAGGAAGGGATCATGGCGCTCGCTGGCTATGGCGATATCTTTCTCAAGAACTCGCTGGCTTCGGGCGTGATCCCGCAGATCTCTGTGATCATGGGGCCCTGCGCCGGTGGTGCAGTGTATTCGCCAGCCCTGACCGATTTCACCTTTATGGTGGATGGCACGAGCCACATGTTCATCACGGGGCCCCAGGTGGTCAAGTCGGTGACTGGAGAAGAGGTCTCCTTCGATGATCTGGGCGGCGCCAAGGTGCACGCCACCCGCAGCGGCGTTGCCCACTTTACAGCCGCGGACGAAAAGTCTGCGCTCGACATGGTGCGGCAGTTGATGGGCTATCTTCCGCAGAACAACCTGGAGGATCCACCGCTTGTCGCGTCCAAGGATAGCGCCCTCCGCGCCGAGGAGAGCCTCGACACAGCAGTGCCGGCCGATAGCAACGCCCCTTACGACGTGCTCAAAGTTATCCGTGACGTCATGGATCGCGGCAGCTTTATGGAGATCCATGCGGGTTTCGCACAGAATATCGTCGTCGGATTTGCGCGACTGGACGGACGTGTCGTCGGTGTGGTGGCCAACCAGCCCAACGTCAAGGCTGGGGTGCTGGACATCGATGCATCTGTCAAGGCCGCGCGGTTTGTACGCTTTTGTGATGCCTTTAACGTGCCTCTAGTGACCTTTGTCGATGTGCCCGGTTTCATGCCCGGCCTTGAGCAGGAGCATGGCGGGATCATCAGCGAGGGCGCCAAGCTTATCTATGCCTACTGCGAGGCTACGGTTCCCAAGCTTACGGTTGTGCTCCGCAAGGCCTATGGCGGCGCGTATATCGTGATGAGCAGCAAGCATGTGCGTGGCGACTATAACATCGCATGGCCTTCGGCCGAGTTTGCGGTGATGGGCCCCGAGGGCGCGGTAAACATCATCTACCGCAACGAGATTGCCGAGGCGGCAGATCCGGAGGCAGCCCGTGCCCGTCGCCTGGCCGAGTATCGTGAGGCCTTTGCGAACCCGTATCAGGCTGCATCGCGCGGGCTGGTAGATGCGGTCATCGAGCCGAGCCACACACGGCCCGTGTTGATCAATGCACTGCAGATGCTGCAGAACAAGAGAGACAGCGTGCCTTCCAAAAAGCATGGCAACATGCCACTATAGGGGGGAGTTATAACCACATGGCAACCAATCCAGTAAAGATAACCGACACAATTCTGCGTGACGCTCATCAGAGCCTGCTCGCGACGCGCATGTCCACAGGAGACATGCTGCCCGTGACAGACAAGCTCGATGCGGTGGGCTACTACTCTCTCGAGATGTGGGGAGGCGCCACCTTTGACTCGGCGCTGCGCTTTCTCAAGGAGGATCCCTGGGAGCGTCTGCGGCTTCTTCGCCAGCGCATGCCCAATACCAAGCTACAGATGCTGCTCCGCGGCCAGAACGTGCTCGGCTATCGCCACTATCCCGATGATATCGTGGAAAAGTTTGTCGAGCTCTCGGTCAAGAACGGCATGGACATCTTCCGCATCTTTGACGCCCTGAACGACACCCGAAACATGGCGTGGGCCATGCAGTGCGTCAAAAAGTACGGCGGCGAGGTTCAGGGGGCGATCAGCTACACGATCAGTCCCGTGCACAATGTTGACACTTTTGTGAACATGGCTCAAGAGCTGAAGGAGCTCGGCGCCGACACAATCTGTGTTAAAGACATGGCAGCTCTCTGCCTGCCGTATCAGGCTTATGAGCTGGTCAAGCGACTGAAGGAGGAGGTTGGCCTGCCCGTGCAGTTCCATACGCACGAGACGGGCGGCTTTGGCACGGCAGCCCTCGTCAAGGCTGCCGAGGCCGGCGTCGATATCGTCGACACCGCCATATCATCCATCGGCGGCGGCACGGCTCAGCCTCCCACCGAACCGTTTGTGGCGATCATGCAGGGTACCGAGCGTGACACAGGCCTGGATCTCAACCTGCTTTCAGAGATCTCGCAGCACTTTCAGATGGTGCGCACCGAGCACCTGGCGCGCTTTGAGACCGGCATGTCCACAGCGGACATCCGTGTGCTGCTGTACCAGGTGCCGGGTGGCATGCTCTCGAACCTGGTGAACCAGCTCAGGGACCAGGGGGCTTTGAACCGGTACGAAGATGTACTCAAAGAGTTGCCGCGGGTGCGTGAGGACCTCGGGTACCCGCCGCTGGTGACCCCTACCAGCCAGATGGTCGGTACTCAGGCCGTTCTGAACGTGCTGACTGGCGAGCGTTACAAGGTCATTCCGCAGGAGATCAAGGACTATTGCATGGGTATGTATGGCCGTCCTCCTGCACCGATCAATCCGGATGTCCTGAAAAAGGCGATCGGTGATCAGGAGCCGCTCACGGGTCGCCCGGCGGACTATCTCGAGCCCGGCTGGGAAAAGGCCGCGGCGGAGATCGGTGACCTGGCCGAGAGCGAGGAAGACATCATGTCCTATGCGTGCTTCCCGCGCGAGGCGCGAGAGTTCTTTGAGCTTCGCCGTGCAGGCAAGCTGGTACCTATCGAGGAGCCACGGATTTTCCCTGCTGTGGAAAAGGCAGCGGCGGCAGCGGCGCAGCCGAGGGCGGTGGCCGGGCCGTCTCAGCCCGTCAGGCCCGCCCCAGACTATTCGCTGTGGAAGGTTTCATCGCGGATTTACGGCAGACGGTAGCACCGAGTTAGGCCGGGCTGGCCCGTTGCGGCTGGCCCGGCTCAAGGATACAAGGCGGAAACAAGTCTATGACAACTTTCGAACAGGGCCTCCAAGTTACCGGCATCGGAATGCTCCTGGTGTTTGTGTCTTTGCTCATTGTTGCCGGTTTGATCTGGGCGCTCAACAAGCTTTTCCCGGCGCGTAAGCCGGTAGTGCAAATAGCACAGCCCGCAGTAGCCGCCCCGGTGACAGCCGTTGGGGCCGTGGCGCCGCAAGCATCTCTGGCGGACGAGGCCGCGGCGATTGCCGTGGCTCTGGTACGACATGGAGTCGGTCAAGTCACTGGCGTCGCCGGTGCGACGCGAGAGCAGCGGGTGTTCGTGCCCATGCCCTGGGAGCGGCCTGCCGAGCTGTGGGGTGAAGATCTGTTGCAGGGAGAGACGACGACCGTGCTCAGTATTGATCCTGGCACCGGAAACTGGAAGAGCCAGGGCCGGCTTT
>CAZYWU010000002.1:0-145638 GCA_964651255.1 uncultured Anaerolineales bacterium | reverse complement strand
ACCGTGCTCAGTATTGATCCTGGCACCGGAAACTGGAAGAGCCAGGGCCGGCTTTCATCGATGCAGTAAGGGAGGGGAACTGTGGCAACACTTGAGCTCGTTATTGATGGACAGACTTTTATTGTCGAAGTTGGCGACGTGTCGCGGTCGCCGGTTAGCGTGGTGGTCAATGGTGTGCCCAGGTCGGTGAGTTTCAGCGAGGCAGCCGCCAGTCCCGTCGCACCTGCTGCTCCGGCGGCAGCCGCGACGGCGACTCCTGCTGCAGTGTCCGAAGCCCCTGCCGAGCCTGTCGTGGAGACCGCACCTGTAGGTTCGGTGTCCGGTGAGGTCGTTGTGGCTCCGATGCCAGGCAAGATCTTGTCTGTTCTGGTGACAGTCGGTCAGGCCATCCAGCGGGGTGATATTGTCTGCACGCTGGAGGCCATGAAGATGGAGATGCCCATCAGCGCAACGGCGGCCGGCACCGTCAAGGCAGTCCATGTGCAAGTGGGTCAGACCGTCGCGAACGATGCTCCTCTCGTGACCATAGGCTAGGGGAGGAGAAATCAGCATGGACCTGGGTTCACTTCAGTCTTTGCTCAAGGGCGTGATGGGCCTCACCTGGGGCAGCATCGTGATGATGGCGGTCGGCGGTCTATTGATCTGGCTGGCCATCAGGTACGAATACGAGCCCCTGCTCCTGCTTCCCATCGGTTTGGGGTGCATTCTGGCGAATATCCCGAATACGGGCATGGTGGATGAGGGCGGCTTGCTCAAATTGCTCTATGACGTGGGCATCGAGAGCGAGCTCTTCCCCAGCCTGGTTTTTATCGGCATCGGCGCGATGACGGACTTTGGCCCTCTTTTGGAGAACCCGCGCTATGCGCTATTTGGCGCCGCGGCGCAGTTTGGCATTTTCGGCACGCTACTCGTGGCGACACTGTTTGGTTTCAGCATCAACGAAGCGGCTTCCATTGGCATCATTGGCGCCGCGGACGGCCCAACATCCATCTTTGTGGCGTCCGAGCTGGCGCCTAACCTGGTTGCACCGATCACAGTGGCCGCTTATTCCTACATGTCGCTGGTTCCGATCATTCAGCCTCCGGTGATGAGGCTGCTGACGACACAGCAGGAACGACGGATCAAGATGCCCTATACCTCGCGTCCTACGTCCAGGGTCACCCGGATACTGTTCCCGATCGTGGTCACCGTGGTGGCCGGTTTGATCGCGCCCGAGGCGACGCCTCTAATCGGCATGCTGATGTTCGGTAACCTGGTGCGCGAGGCGGGTGTGGTGGAGCGGATCAGCCAGACGGCCCAGAACGAACTGGCCAACCTCGTCACCACGTTCCTTGGCATCACCATTGGATCCACCATGGTGGCGGACAAGTTCCTGCGCCCCGAGACTCTGCTCATCATTGCCATGGGTCTGGTGGCCTTTATCCTGGATACAGCCGCAGGCACGCTCTTTGGCAAGCTGATGAAGGTCTTTTCCGGTGGCAAGATCAATCCGTTGCTTGGCGCCTGTGGTATCTCGGCCTTTCCGATGTCCGCTCGGGTAGTGCAAAAGGTCGGCCAGCAGGAGGATCCCACCAACTTTTTGCTCATGCACGCGATGGCCTCGAACACAGCCGGCCAGATCGCCTCGGTTATGGCTGGAGGGGTTGTCCTGGCACTGCTGGGCTAGTATCTCGCCCGCACAGTAACGAACCTGCTGAATCTGAGTCCGGCACCTGTGCCGGACTCTTCTTTGTGCACCGCCGCCCAGATGTGGGCCCGCGAGGCTTTATGGTACAATAACAGGGTATGCTGAAGAATCACCCATGGTTGACAGGGTGTTTTACATAATAGTTTAGGGGGCTCGCATCGATGTTAGCGAAATTGACCAAAGCGATCTTTGGTGATCCAAATGAGCGCGAGATCAAGAAACTGCAGCCAATCGTTCTACAGATCAATGCGCTCGAGCCGCAGATGCAGGCGAAAAGCGATCCGGAGCTTCACCAGTTGACCGATCGCTATCGAGAGCGGATCGCTGAGGCTACGCGTGCGACGAGAACGCGTTTGCAGAGCCTTCAGGCGGAGCTGGACACCGAGACGGACGACGACCGCCGCCGCACCCTGCGCCTGGAGATCGAGGAGCTCGAAAAAGACCTGGATCAGCGGGAGCGGGTGGAGCTGGATGCGATCCTTCCGGAGGCCTTTGCGGCTGTCCGTGAGGCCAGTGTTCGGACGATCGGCTTGCGTCACTTTGACGAACAGATGCTGGGCGGCATCGTTTTGCACAGGAACATGATCGCAGAGATGAAGACCGGCGAGGGCAAGACGCTGGTTGCGACGCTGCCTCTGTATCTTGCCGCGCTTACCGGCCGCGGAGCACACCTCGTAACCCCCAATGACTACCTGTCCAAAGTGGGCGCTCAATGGATGGGCCCGGTGTATCACCTCCTGGGTCTATCGGTGGGTGTCATCCAGTCGATGGGTGAGAATCCCGCCATGGGTTCATTTCTCTACGACCCGCACTATCCGGCCTCCGATGACCGCTATCTGAATCTGCGGCCTTGCGCCCGGCGCGAGGCGTACGAGGCGGACATCACCTACGGGACCAATAACGAGTTCGGCTTTGACTATCTGCGGGATAACATGGCGGTGGATCTTGAGAGCCGCGTGCAGCGCGAGCTCTATTTTGCCATCGTGGACGAGGTCGACAACATCCTGATCGACGAAGCCCGCACGCCGTTGATCATCTCTGCGCCGGCCGAGGAATCTACGGACCAGTATCGCCGTTTCGCTCAGATCGTCAGTCGGCTGCAAGAGGGCGTCGACTATACGATCGACGAGAAGCGCACTATGGCCACCATTACCGATGATGGGATCAACAAGGTGGAGCGTGCGCTGGGCATCGATAACCTGTACGCTCCGGAGCACTATGAACTGACTCCCTATCTGGAGAACGCGCTCAAGGCCAGGGCTCTCTTCCAGCGGGACAGAGACTATGTCGTCTCTGATGGCAACGTGATCATCGTAGATGAGTTCACGGGACGCCTGATGCATGGGCGCCGCTACTCGGAGGGCCTGCACCAGGCGATCGAGGCCAAGGAGAATGTGCGGGTCCAGCGCGAGAGTCTGACGCTGGCTACGATCACTTTCCAGAACTTTTTCCGGATGTACCGGCGCCTGTCAGGTATGACGGGTACGGCCGAGACAGAGGCGGAAGAGTTCTCGCAGATCTACAATCTCGAAGTCCTCGTGATCCCGACCCACAAACCGATGATCCGCGTGGATCACGCCGATGTGATCTACAAAACGCCAGAGGTCAAGTTCCGCAAGGTCGTCGAGGAGATCGAGGCGTGCCACGAAAAGAACCAGCCGGTTCTGGTGGGCACGCTGGCCATCGAGACTTCCGAGATGTTGTCCAGCATGCTGACGCGTCGCGGCATCAAGCATCAGGTGCTGAATGCCAAGTATCACGAGCGCGAGGCTGTGATCATCGCTCAGGCTGGTCAGCCGGGGGCGGTCACCATCGCTACCAATATGGCAGGTCGTGGCGTGGACATCCTGCTCGGCGGCAATGCCGAGGGCCTGGCGCGCGAGGCCCTCAGGCATCAGGGCAAGGACCTTCAATCGCTCGAGCCCGGTGTATGGGAAGCGGCGCTCGCCGAAGCCCAGGCTCAGGTCGCCGCCAATCGTGATATTGTCCTTGCGGCCGGTGGGCTGCACGTCATCGGCACTGAGCGCTATGAGGCACGCCGCATCGACAACCAGCTGCGCGGTCGTGCCGGCCGCCAGGGGGACCCTGGCTCTTCACGGTTTTTCGTTTCTTTACAGGATGATCTGATGGTCCGGTTTGGCGGGCCATCGGTGGCACGGATTATGGATCAACTGGGTGTTGAAGAGGACCTGCCTCTGGAGCACGCCATGGTCAACAGGGCGATCGAGAGTGCGCAACAGCGCGTCGAGGGGCACAACTTTGACATGCGCAAGCATCTCCTCGAGTACGACGATGTCCTGAACCAGCAGCGTCAGGTGATCTACGAGCAGCGCCGGCTGGTGCTGAGCGAGTCCAACCTCAAACCGTTCATTCTGGGCATCCTCGAGGATGAGCTGCGTCGGACGGTGCGGGCGGCGACGGGAGGCTACGAGGAGGACTGGGACCTTGCCGGCCTGCACGATGCCATCGATCGCATCGTCGGCCTTCCGCTAACGCACTCGGTCGCAACCTGGAAAGACATGACCAGCGCCGAGATCGAGGATCAGGTCGTTGAGCTGGCGCGAGCGCAATACGACGCGCGAGAAGCGGAACTGGGGGCCGATGCGATGCGCCAGATGGAGCGCCTGCTCATGCTGCGCGTGATCGACACCCGCTGGATACGGCACCTGACTGCGCTGGACGAGCTGCGGAATGGCATCGGGCTGCGCGCGGTCGGCCAGCGCAATCCGCTGGTGGAATACAAGCGTGAGGCGTATCAGGCCTTTGAGCAGCTGATGCAGGACATCCAGAGCGACGTGGCGCACTATGTGCTCAATATCCAGGTCGCGCGCCGCGAACCTGCGCCACGTCAACGGCTGAGTTACTCGGGCTCCAGCTCGGCTTCTGCGTCGTCAGAGAAGCAGCGGCAGAGGCGTGCCTCGGCCCGGGTGGGGCGCAACGATCCCTGTCCCTGCGGCAGTGGCAAAAAGTACAAGCAATGCTGCCTGCCCAAGGGGCTGACGCCGGAGCAGGCGGCTGCTCAGGCCCAGCCAGTAGCCAGCGGTGGGCGGCGTAAAGGCACGTGAGCGCGTCCTGGAGCGCGAGCCCCTGCGGCGCCTCTGGTGACGTGCAGGCAGGCTAATTGCCGAGCACGAGGAGGAGGGTATCTCCGGCCTGGGCGTCCAATATCAGAAGCCGGTTACGTAACAGGCCCTCTGTGCTGCCGATCACGTATTTTACCACCTGCTGTATCTGCCAGGCCGCAACCATCATCGGCGTTGCTGTGGGATTCCCCAGCGTCGTCTCGATGCCGTGCTCTGGATAGGGCCCGGGACCGTAGATGCTGGCGAGCCCCGGATCGTCCGGAAACACGATGGTGACTTGGCCGGTGTAGCCCGCGATGGCACCGTGTACCAGCGGCACCTGCATATCTCTGGCTATCTCCTGCAGGGTCATGCGGGCGGCCAGTGAATCCAGTGCATCCACCACGATCTGCGCGCCCTCCAGCAGCTCGTGCCCGTTACGCTCAGTCAGCCAGGTCACATGGGGCGTGACGGTGGTGGCAAGATTGACCTGCCCTATCCGTTCGGCGAGCACCTGCGCCTTGGCGCGCCCCAGGGTCGACTCGGTACAGCCTGCCTGCCGGTTCAGGTTGTTCTCCTCAAACACATCTCCGTCGATGACGATCAGATGGCCGATCCCCATGCGAGCCAGGCCCTCGATGATCCAGCCTCCCAGCCCTCCGGCGCCGACGACCGCCACTGTCGCTTGCAGCAGCCGGATCTGTCCCTCCCAGCCCACGGTGCCGTGGTTGCGCTGATAGCGCCCGGGCAGGATGCCGGCCCTAAGGGCGGCGATCTCGACGTCGCGCCGGCTCTGTCCATACTGTGCAGCCATCTGAGCCGTGGCGGCCAGTGACAGGATGGGCGGCTGTTCCAAGGCGCTCGCTTTCATCTCCGTGAGCGCGGCGTGCAGGCTCTCCTGACTATGGCTCTCCATCGTTCACCTCCTGCACTTCAGGCAAGGGCTGGCACGTGGGGCAGACATGGGTGCCCCGTTGTCCCACCACCATACGGGTGATGAAGGTGCCGCAGCGAGGGCAGGGCTGATTGGTGCGTCCGTAGACGGCGAGCGAGAACTGGTGCGTGCCCCGCTCGTCATCTGCCCCGCGATAGTCACGCACAGTGGTGCCGCCATGCGCGACCGCGGCGCTCAGAACGTTGCGAATGGCCTGATGCAGCGCCGTGATTTCAGCACCAGTCAGCGAATCCGAGTTCCTCATTGGGTGCAGGCCGGCGAGCCAGAGCGACTCATCTACATAGATGTTGCCCAGGCCCGCGACCGTGTGCTGGTCCAACAGGAGGGGCTTGATCTGGCGATGATGCCGGCTCAGGATCTGGCCCAGCCGTTCGGCGGAGAACGCGCTGTCCAGAGGCTCCGGGCCGAGTGTTTCGATGATGCTATTGGCGTCGGCGACCAGATACATCCGTCCGAATTTCCGCAGGTCGTGCATATACAGTCTGCCGCCCCCTGCCAGGGTAAACACCGCCCGCACGTGAGGATGGGTCTCCCAGTCGGGCAGGGCGCTCTCACACACATAGAGACGTCCGGTCATGCGAAGGTGGATGACCAGATCGTATGGGGGAAGAGAGAGGATCAAGTACTTGCCCCTGCGCCCGATGGGACCAAAGCGCAATCCCTCGATGGCCTGCTGGAAGGCGTCCGCGGTATGGGTCGCCACAACGCCAGGCCATCGGATCTCCACATGGTTGATCACTTGCCCGGGCAGAGCCGCGTTCAGGCCCTGCCGGATGGACTCGACCTCGGGCAGTTCTGGCATCAGCAGGGACAATGCGCCGGGGCATATCCGGCGAACAATGGCATCCAATCGAGGGATGACCTTGGTTCTAGACCGAGGCTGATGCGCCAGCGCGCATCCAGCTCCTCAATAGTCAAGCCGTAGACGCGCTCTAGCGCGTCATGCTGGCTTGTGCCTTCTGCAAAGACCTGCAGGAGCTCGGTCATCTTCTCCCTGCCATAGGTCTCGATCATAAAGGTCACGACCGAGTAGCACTCTCCGTAAAAGAGATCTACCTGGTCGACTCGCCCGCTGTAGCTGGTCATGGAGCGCACCGACAGTAGCTCGTCTCGGGCAATGCCGAGCTCGAGCGCCAGTGCGTTCTGCCGGGGAAGTTCGCCTTCCGCCCGCATCGCCAGGCCCTCGTCGAGCCAGCGCGGTAGTCCGGCATACGGATTGTCGGTGGCCATGCCGACGACGATATGGCTGAGCTCGTGGGCCATGGTGAGCTCGAGGTCGCTCTGTGACCCGAGAAGGATCAGGGTATCTTCGTCCACCGCTACACCGAGGGTCGTTACCCGCGCGTCATAGTCGTCGCTGCGTGTCGCAAAGGCGGCGCTCATGTCGCTTTCGTTGCGATAGACGTAAATGTCGACGGGAGAAACCAGGGATATTCCAAGGTCAGACTGTATCCTGTCCAGAGCGCGTTCCGCCTCGTCCAGCCACTCTGCGGCGCGGGATTGACGTACGTCGTAATAGTAGAGCGTGACGTTCTCGCCCTCAAGGGACTCCCAGTCGTGGGAGTCGTCGACATAGCGGATCGTCTCTACGATTGTGTCGAAAGCCTCGCCAGTGGCATCTGTGAGCCGCCACCAGACACGCAATTCCGTTCCGGGAGCAAACTGGCCGGCGTAGAGAGGCTCGCTATAGTCCATAGTGACCTCAGTTCCCGGCGTAAAGGGGGGATAGATGCGGCGGACAAGGCGATCACCCGCGCGCCCATAGAACAGGATGACATCGACAATAGGCTCGTCGTGCCTCACGCGCAGAGCGACATCGAGGCTATCAGCAAAGCTGGCGCTGACCCGCGTGTCGAGGACCTGCCAGCCGGATTGCGCCAGAACGGGATCAGCGGCCGGGGCCAAAAGCAGCAGGAGAATCAGTGCAATAACGGTAACGCGGCCGGCCTTGCTCAAGCCGGTTGAACTAGATCTCAATAGACTGCAGGTCATCCTCGGAGACCTTGACATACTTGTCGCCTTCCTCGATCAGCATAATCGGGATACCGTCCTTGATCGGGTACTTGCGGCCGCACTCCGGATTCTGGCACACAAGCCAGCGATCGTGCTTGAGCGTTACCGCCGTCTTGCAGGCAGGACAGGCGAGAATGGCCAAAAGCTCCTCACTTAACATGTCGCCTCCACGATGATGGGATATGCTTTGCCGGATCTGCGCCTCTGCGCGGCTGCTGAGGACTGGCTATCGTGCATGGAACGCCCAGGAGTATATCACAGGTAGGAGTGCTACTCAACTATTTGCGAATGGCTGGTTCTCGTGATATAGTAGTTACTTGGGTGTGCCTGGCAGCAAGTGCGCCCACATTATCAAACACGCTTCTGTAGTGAGAGACTCGTGCCGGCCTGGCCGGTGTAATGCGCAGGCAGCAGAGGCGGACGGACCAACGAGGAGGAAGCATGCCGGTTGTGACGATGAAGCAGTTGCTGGAGGCTGGTGTCCATTTTGGGCATCGAAGCCGCCGGTGGAATCCCAAGATGCGCCCTTACATCTTTACCGAGCGCAATGGGATCCACATTATCGATCTGCAGCAGACCATTCAGGCACTGGAACGGTCCTATGAGGTTGTCCGTGACATCGCCGCCGAGGGCGGAACGGTGATCTTTGTAGGCACCAAGCGCCAGGCCCAGGACAGTGTGCGCGAGCAGGCGGAGCGTTGTGGCATGCCCTACGTGGCACAACGCTGGCTGGGCGGTACCCTCACAAACTTTACGACGATCCGGGCCCGGATCGAATATATGCTGGAGCTGGAGAGGCGACGGGAGCGAGGAGACTGGGATCGCCTTCCGAAGAAAGAAGCCACCATGCTCTCGCGTGAACTCTCGCGATTGCATCGCCGGCTCGGCGGCCTGCGAAATCTGAACCAGCTTCCAGATGCCCTCATTATCGCCGACGTGAGCACTGAGGACATCGCTGTGAAGGAGGCGAATCGCCTGGATATCCCGGTCATCGCGATGGTGGATACGAACTGCGATCCGGAACCGATCGACTATATCATTCCCTCGAACGATGACGCTATCCGTGCTATCCTGCTTATCATGTCCACTGTGGCGGACGCCGTGATCGAAGGACAGCAGATGCGCGGCATCGTAATGGCGGAAGAGGGTGGAGAGGTCTCTGTCCATGATCGCTACGCACCGGACTCTTACGCCGAGTACGAAGACGAGTACGACGGCCCCGAGACACGCGCGGCACGTCCGGTTGTAGACATGGCTGACGAGGATGAGGAAGATATCATCATCGTGGATGATGATGACAGCGAGGACGATTCCGAACTGTAGTGGTTCGTGAGCAGGCACATAGGCTGATGATCAAGCCGGGGGCCCTGTTCCCGGCTTTTCGCTAGAGACTATATATATCGAGAGGATACACGACCATGCCAGTGACAATGGATCAGATCAAGGAACTCAGGCAGTCAACCGGCGCTGGCGTCTTGGACTGCAAAAAGGCCCTCGAACAGACAGACGGGGACATGGCCAGGGCCGCCGAGATTCTCAGGGAAAAGGGTCTGCTGGCTGCCGCGAAAAAGGCAGGACGGCAGGCCGCAGAGGGGCGTGTCGAGGTCTATGTTCATCCCGGGAACAAACTCGTGGGTGTGGTTGTCTTGAACTGCGAGACCGACTTTGTGGCGCGCACGGAGGACTTTATCTCCCTTGCGCACGACCTGGCAATGCAGGTCGCCGCCGTGGCGCCTCGCTGGATTTCGCGAAACGACGTTCCAGAGGATGTGCTGGCCGAGGAAAAGGCCAGCTATGCCGATGACGTCAAGGGCAAGCCCGAGCCGATCGTGGAGCGCATTATCCAGGGCAAGCTGGACAAGTTCTATCAGCAGCACTGTTTACTGGAGCAGCCCTTTATCAAGGACGACAGCAAGACGATAGATCAGTTGATCAAAGAGTCTATCGCCCGGATCGGCGAGAACATTGTGGTTAGCCGTATTGAGCGGCTGACGATCGAGGCGCCCGTAGAGGACCAGGCAGGGTAGCAATCACAGCCGCCAGGAACCAACTGACCCGGCTACGACAGGGATGCTCTGGCCGGGCAGTTGCCACGGATCCGTCATGGAGGTCACCGTGTCTCAGGCCAGTTACAAGCGGGTGTTGCTCAAGCTCAGCGGCGAGTTTCTGGCCGGAAGTTCGGGCTTTGGCATCGATCCGGCTATCGTTGAAGAAGTTGCCAGGCAAATCAAGCCGGCCCATGAACTCGGCGTAGAGATCGCGATTGTGATCGGTGGCGGTAATATCCTGCGCGGCGCGAGCGTCATGGCGTATGGTATGGATCGCGCTACTGCCGACTATATGGGCATGCTCGGGACTGTGATGAATGCCATGGCGCTGCAGGATGCTCTGGAGCGCATGGGTGTGGATACGCGCGTGCAGACAGCCATCGAGATGCGGGACGTGGCCGAGCCCTATATCCGTCGCCGCGCCATCCGTCACCTGGAGAAGGGAAGGGTGGTCATCTTTGGTGCCGGCACGGGCAATCCCTACTTTACGACGGATACGGCCGCGTCGCTGCGAGCGATGGAGATCGACGCAGAGATCCTGCTCAAAGCGACCAAGGTCGACGGTGTGTATGACAAAGATCCCATGCGTCATCAAGGCGCCAGGCGCTTTGACCGGTTGACGTATCTGGAGGCACTGAATATGGGCGTCGGTGTCATGGACAGCACGGCGCTCTCTCTCTGCATGGACAACAGTCTGCCGCTTATGGTATTCAAGCTTGAGCCGCCCGACAGCGTCGTTCGCGCAGTCAAAGGCGAGCCGATAGGTACGATTGTCTCGTAAAGGGGTAGAGGTCACCTGCCCTCGGGGGGAGCGCTGTGCCGACAGTTGGCACACGGGCTCATGAGCAGTAACATAATCCGAGGAGGCGAAACAGTGATTGATGAGATTTTGCTCGATGCTGAAGAGCGCATGGAAAAGGCCATTACGGCTCTGCGCTCGGATCTGACAGGCATCCGCACCGGCCGGGCATCGCCCGCGCTCCTCGATCGCATCCGCGTTGAAGCCTACGACAGCGTTCTGCCGCTGAACCAGATGGCCACCGTAGCAGTTCCAGAACCTCGCTTGATCACCATTCGGCCGTGGGATGTTAGCACCCTGAGTGCGATCGAGCGGGCCATACTAAAGTCTGATCTGGGTCTCACGCCCAACAATGATGGCAGGATCATCCGGCTGTCCGTTCCTCCGCTGACCGATGAGCGACGGCACGATCTCGCACGGCTCGTGAACCGCCGCACGGAAGAGGCGCGTGTGGCCATCCGCAACCTGCGGCGCGACGCACTCAAGTCTCTGACGGATCTGGAAAAAGAGGGAGAGATCTCTGAAGACGACTATTTCAAGGCCAGGGAAGATCTCCAGTCGCTGACCGATGAGTATATCGCCAGGGCAGACGAACTCGGCGAGCAAAAGCAGGCCGAGATCATGGAGTTCTAGTGAGTTCCGAGACTCGCACTGAGGGCGCCCTGGATCTGAATCCTGACCGTATGCCTGCCCACGTAGGTATCATCATGGACGGGAACGGTCGCTGGGCGCAAGCACGCGGTTTGCCGCGCACGGAGGGCCACAGGGCGGGCGCGGAGAATCTCAGGGCCGTACTTCAAGCTGCTGGCGATCTGAGCATTCACACCGTCACCGTGTACGCCTTTTCGACGGAGAACTGGTCACGGCCACGACCAGAAGTGCGTGCCCTCATGATGCTCGCACGGAATTTCTTGCAGCGCGAGATTGACGAACTCGACCAGAGAGGCGTGCGCGTGCGCATACTCGGACGTCGCGCCGAGCTCGACCGATCTCTGGCGCGGGCCATAGAAGCTGCTGAGGAAAAGACACGCAACAATACTGCCATGACGGTGAACGTTGCGTTCAACTATGGCGGTAGAGCGGACATCGTCGATGCGGTGCGGGAGATCGTACGGGCCGGCATCAGGCCCGAGGATATCGATGAGGAAACGATCTCTGCTCACCTCTCCACCGCCGATCAGCCTGACCCTGATCTGATCATCCGGACGGCAGGAGAGATGCGCCTGAGCAACTTTATGATCTGGCAGGCGGCCTATGCAGAGTTTTACTCGACACCGACGCTTTGGCCCGATTTCGATCGCACGGAGCTGATACGGGCGATTCAGGCATTTCAGTCGCGACACCGCCGCTTTGGCGGTCTGGAAAAGACGTCCTGACTTGGTATCGCTGGCGCACCTGAGGAGGCTGTCAGTGCTGACAAAGCGAGTCTTGAGTGCTGCAGTTCTGATACCTCTCGTTGCGTTGCTGGTCTATCTCGGTGGTTGGTATCTCGCTGGCGGATTGGCTCTGGCCGGTGTGCTGGCCACACTGGAATACTGTACTCTCGCACGGTCGGTTGGGTTGCGCCCAACGACCGTCGCGAGCCTGATCTTTGTCTTGCTGGCGGTGCTCGATGCCCAGCTTGCCGGGCAAGGTATTCTTCGTCCGGCGGTCTTTTTTCTGGCGGCCGTAAGCCTCACGGTCGAGATCTTTCATCATAACCGCGAGGGATCTCTGGAGAGCTGGGGCGTGACCGTTGCAAGCCTGTACATCGGTCTGGGGCTGGCGCATTTTGTCTCTCTTCGTGCGCTGGACAATGGCTTGATCTGGGTCGCGCTCGCGCTCCTCGGTACCTGGATCAGCGATACCGGAGCATACTGGCTGGGCAGCCGCCTGGGAAAGCGAAAACTGGCCCATGCCATCAGCCCGGCCAAGTCCTGGGAGGGCGTCGGTGGAGGGCTGATCTTTGGAATCACCTCTGTCTGGGCCATCGCGCGCTTTGGATTGGACCTGGGCCACTGGCAGGGTATAGTACTTGGGCTGGTGTTGGTCACCGCCGCAACGCTGGGCGACCTCGCCGAGTCGGTGATCAAGCGCCAGGCGGGCGCCAAGGACTCGGGCACACTGATCCCGGGCCACGGCGGGATGCTTGATCGCATCGATAGTCTCCTGTTCGTGGCTCCGGCCGTGTATTATGCCGCCTTGCTTCTATCAGGGTCGGCGTGGTGAGCAAGTCCAGGGTGGTATGTCTGGAATTTCTCTCGAATCCATCGTAGCGTTCAGCAATCTGCTGCTCGCATCTGCCAACGTCATCATCGGCTTTTCTTTGTTCGTCTACATTCTGACGCACAACTGGAAGAGCCCGGTGGCGCGTGCTTTTTGCGCGATGGTCGCTTTTGTGACGCTCGTTTATGTCGTCGAGCTCACCTTGAATGGTGGGGCGACCGCCGATGCGGCGTATCTCTGGCTGCGAGTACAATGGGCGGGGATTATCTTTGTCCCGGCGGCATATCTGCATTTCTCCGATGCGGTACTGAGCTCCACAGGGCATGCCTCTCGTCTCCGCCGCTTGAGTGTTTATACTGCTTATCTGGCCAGTGCCGCGGCTGTCGCCATGGCGGCCTCCTCAGATCTGCTTTTTACGGGCGTGGAGCAAGTACAGTCTCGTTACACCCTTGTGCCCGGCGCCCTGTTCTGGCTATCAGTGGCCTATTATACGCTGACGTGCGTTGTGGGCTGGACCAACATCACCAGAGCACGTAACGCATGTCTGACCTCTACTTCGCGCCGGCGCATGGGGTACCTGATGATCGCCATTCTGGCGCCGACCGTTGGTGTCCTTCCCTACCTGTTGCTCCCCCTCGTCATCGGCAGTGTCGCCTCGCTCGTGGTTATGCTGGTCACGCTGGCAGGTAACGTCGCGATCGCTGTGATGACGATCGTGATCGCGTATACGGTGGCCTATCAGGGGGTCTTGCTCCCCGATCGTGTGGTCAAGCACCAGCTGCTGCACTTTTTGATGCGTGGCACGGCAGTGGCCATCGTCGTCGTAGTCATCATGCTAAGCATCCCGCATGTGCCGGAGATCCTCGGATTGCCACGAGATACCATCATGGTCATTGCGGTAGCGGGTGCGGTTGTAGCTCTCCAAGTGGTCATCAGTCTTGCCAAACCGGCGCTGGACAGGCTGATCTATCGCAAAGACCGACAAGAGATCTCCTGGCTGCAGTCACTGGACCAGCGTCTGCTTACATCGACGGACCTGCAACAGCTGCTGGAGAACACGCTGGTTGCTCTCTGCGAGGTGCTGCGCGCCCCCTCTGGCTTTGTGGTGACCGTGCAGGATGAAGACCTGCGAATCAGGGTCTTTTCTGGTTCCCGTGCGGCTGCTGAAGCCTTTCTGGAGCAGGCCTCGTTGCCCCAATTGGTGCAGGACCTGGCAGAGAGCCGGGGCGAGGGCTCCCTTGCGAATGAGGACTTTGTGACCAGCGATGGGCATCTCCTTCTCCCTCTCCGGAGCCGTTCGGACCAGTCGGTCACAGGTATTCTGGGTTTCAGGGCAGCGAATCTGGCCGCTGACTATACCCGCGAGCAGATCGATGCCGCCCACGGTCTGGTGCGGCGCGCTGAGATGGCGCTCGAAGATATGCGCCTGCAGCAGCAGGTGTTTGCTCTGGTGCAGACTCTCGACGATGAACTCGACCAGATTCAGGGCTGGCGTTCCAGCCCGTTCAGTGTCAGCGAAGAGGCTCTGGCTTCGCTAGAGACGAGCCCGGTTCACTCACCTGACTTTTCACAGATGGTCAAGGAGGCGCTCACTCAGCTGTGGGGCGGACCGAAACTGACGCAGAGCGAGTTGCGGAAGTTGCATGCCGTGCAGCGGGCCATGCCAGAGAATGACAATGTGCCCGTCAAGGCGATGCGTGCTGTGCTTCACGAGGCGATTGAGCGACTCAAACCCGAGGGGCCCCGTTCCATGACCTCGGCGGAGTGGCTGGTGTACAATATCCTCGATCTGCGCTTTGTTCAGGGATACAAGATTCAAGACGTGGTTCGGCGTCTGGCCGTGAGTGAATCGGACTATTACCGCAAACAGCGTGTGGCTATCGATCAGGTGGCCGAAACGCTGGTACAGATGGAGCGGGACGCTCAGGAGCAATCCTAGCGAGCGTCAGTGGATGTCTGCATCCAACCGGTAGATCCGTGTCGGGCCGTAACGGTAAAGCTCGACATAATGCGGATCATCGAGCCTCTCCGGTTGCAGGGGCCCCCCGCGCGTCCCCACGAACAGGTGCGTGACTCCAGCACTGGCCAGGCCCGCGATAAAGGTGGGAGATGTCAGATCCTGGGATTGCATCACGGCCTCAGCCAGATCCATGGTCTTGATGCGGTATTCCTCGTTACCCTGGGAAACGAGCACGGAAGGGAACGTTACGGTACGCCCGGCGAGGTAGGGTAGCCACCACCCCGCATCAGAGCCCAGGGGCATCCCGGCCTGCCACGGCTCTGTGTTTACCAGCGTCAGGCTGTCCTCTGGCAGATGCTCCTTGGCCCAGTCTATGGCGGGCACATCCGTCGCTTGCAGCAGCACCGTCTGCGAGTTCACCACGTCCGACTGGTACCAGAGAGCCAGGGTTGCTCCGGCGGCCAGGGAGCCGGCCAGGAGAACCGGTGCTATCCCGATCGCACTTCTCGCAATTCGACTGGAGAGACGCGTTGCAGGCAGCCACAACAGGTCGGCGGCCAGCGTGCCAATGAGCACGCCGGCGGGCAACCAATAGCTGATGAACGCGCTGGTGCCGTGGACAAACCAGGAGCCTGGCAGTCCCACGATACCAGGATCTGACACGAGCAGACAGATAGCGCTCCAGAGTCCAATCAGCGCGACAGGCCCCCGTCTGCGCAGGACGGCAACTATCAGGCCCGCGCCGGCCAGTATCAGGACCCACTCCGTGTTCCCTGCGTGCAGCAACGTTGCGGGAAGTGCTGTGTCGATGCCCGGGGGGGCCAGCCAGGATCCGTACAGATCTGCCCTCGGAATCAGAGCGCTCTTTACAATATGCAGTGCCCACGGTCCGATAAGGATCAGCGCGGGTGCCGCGCACCGGATCGCCTGCCGAGCTGTATTCAGCATCGCGCGCAGGCCCCGCCGGGGGCCCAGGCCGCCAGCGGCGGCCACGAGAGCGCAGGCTGGCCACAGCAGGGCGTAGTAGAACAGGATACGATAGTGGGTGAGGGCCAGTCCGGCTGCCAGAAAGGCGAGCGTGAGCGTTGCTTTCTTGCGCCGGGGCGACGTCACCAGCTGAAGGGACAGAGCCATCAGCGCCGGCAGCATGACCAGTCCGGCCAGCTGTGTATAACGTCCCCAGCTGACACAGTAGGCCGGCATATAGGTCAGAAAGGCAGGCACTGCGGCCGCAATCACACCGGCCCAGCGCCATGGCAGGGACTGATGGTCTCCGGAAGCCGGTGCCAGTGCATTCACCAGCCCATAGAGAGGCAGTCCAGCCAGGCCGGACAGCAGCTGTCCCATCAGCAGTACACTCTGATCCGGGCGCAGATCGGCAAGCCAGCTGAGCACGGCACCCAGGGCATGAAAGCCAAAGTGGTAATGAAGCGCATCTGCCTCCATATACGGCGCTCCGCTTACCGGGATGACGCCCTTCTCCACGATGAGAGAAGTCAGCATGGTATGATGCACTGAATCTACCCAGGCGGGTACCAGCAATTCCCTGGCCTGGATCAGGCGGAGCAATACAGCCAGCAGAGTGATGATCATGAGCGTGATCTGCGGCGCATCCCATGGGGCCACGCGAGAGGGTATCGGCTGGCCCATCCGTCGCATCCCGCTGACCGCCGCAACGAGCACCGACCCGGCTGTGATAGCCCATGCCCACGATGCGCTCATGGCAAGCTGGAGGGTGCTCATCCAGAGAAGCATCAACGGCCAGAACGCCATGCTCAGGGCCAATGCCAGGCCCAGAGCCTCAGCCGGCTGACTGTGACGGCCATCGAGCAGCAGCAGGGTTCCGGCGAGTCCCGGGCCAAAGAGCAGGAGGATGGCGGCCAGTAGACCTGGTAACCAACGACTCAGCATCCCTGGCAGAGCGGCCACCACGTCTCGATAGGTCTGGGAATAGTACGTGGTCAGCCAGAGGTCCCCGTCGACTGCGACGCCGTTCTCGCTTAACTCGCCCTCCGCGAGGCTGTCATGCCGGGATGCCGCCAGGCCAAAGCCGCAACCTTTCGGACAGGACAGCGACAGCTGGTACCGGGTCGACCTGGAGCCCTCCAGGGGTGCAAAGCGAACGACGAGGGTACCGTCTGGCGAGAGATGCACGGGGGAGATGCCCATGCGGATCGCGTCGTTTGGCGCGCCTGCGAGAGGCTCCAGCACCAAACTCATCCGGGTTACCTCTGGGAGCGCCATGCCATCCATGGCCGGCTTGAGCGCGATCGCCTGGAGGCCATTCTCGTGGGATGTAAAGGTCTGGCTAAGCGTGACGCCGGGTTGCAGTACGGCGGTGGTGCGGGTGGCACGGTCCTGCACAATGCCCCTGCGGGTTCGCTCAGGGTTCACGACCCACAGCACACCACTGGCGATGACAATGGCCAGCAGGGCGCAGAGCGGCGCAGTCAGTCTCTGTCGTTTCATCCCCTGGCCAGGCGCTGGAGCTCTGCCAGCCTGTTCAGCGCCTCCAGCGGGGATAGCTCATCGACCTTGAGCTCGCGCAGGGCCTCGAGGGCGGGGTTAGTGTCCGGCAAAAGTGAAAGCTGCCGCACTTTGATGATGGCGGCGCCAGAGGCAACGGGTACGCGACGGGCTGATCCTTCGAGATCGCTGAGTATCTCGCGGGCACGGCTGACAACGGCACGCGGCAGCCCGGCCATCTCGGCCACATGAATGCCATAGCTCCTGTCCGCGCCTCCGGGGACGATAAAGTGCGTAAAGACGACCTGATCGCCCTGCGAGTGTACGGCGACGTTCTCGTTGTGTACGTGAGGCAGGAAAGCCTCCAGCTCGGTCAGTTCATGGTAGTGGGTGGCAAAGAGGGTGCGCGGGCACAGCCCGGGGTGATTGTGCAGGTACTCGACCACCGCCCAGGCGATAGAGATGCCGTCGTAGGTGCTGGTTCCGCGGCCGATCTCGTCCAGGATGAGCAGGCTGCGTTCTGTGGCATGGTTCAGGATGTTGGCGAGCTCGACCATCTCCACCATAAAGGTGCTCTGTCCGGACGCGATCTCATCCTGCGCGCCGACACGGCTAAAGATACGGTCGACCAGACCAATGTGGGCGCTCTCCGCCGGCACAAATGATCCAATCTGGGCCATCAGCGTGATCAAGGCCACCATTCTCAGGTAGGTCGATTTTCCGCTCATGTTGGGGCCGGTGATCAAATGGATAGCCTGATCCGTGTCCAGCATAACATCGTTGGGCACAAAGCTGCCCGAGGGCAGTGTCCGTTCCACGACGGGATGGCGAGCTGCCTTGAGAACAATCCTTCTGTCGTCGCCCATCTCCGGTCGCACATAGTCGTATTCGGCGGCCGCCTGCGCAAGGGCCAGATATACATCCACATGCGCCACGGCGGTGGCTGTGGCGCGGATCCGATCAGAGATGTTACGCAGACGTTCGAGCAGTTCGTTGTAGAGCTCCGCCTCAAGCTCCTGGGCCCGCTCCTCGGCATGGAGGATCAGAGACTCGCGTTCCTTTAGCTCGGGGGTGATATAGCGCTCAGCGTTGACCAGGGTCTGTTTGCGGATGTACTCGGCGGGCACGGCGTCGGTGTTGGAGCGGGTGATCTCGATATAGTAGCCAAATACCTTGTTGAACCCCACCTTGAGACTCTTGATGCCTGTACGCGAGCGCTCAGCGGCCTCCAAGCTGGCGACCCAGCGACGCGCCTCGGCGACAGAGGCGTCGATGCCGTCGCGCTCGCGCGAGTAACCCGCGCGGATCATCCGTCCTCCTCCGACCACCGCAGGGGGATCGTCCACGATAGCCTCCTCGATCCAGCGGGCCGCCTCCTCGCAGGGGTCGATGGCCTGCGGATCGATCGGGAAGGGCTCGGTTGTCCCTGGCATCTGGACCTGGGCAACAAGAGCGCTGAGGGCTGCCTTGAGCTCTGCACTGCGCAGCAGGGCGGCGTGCAATCCCTGGAGGTCGCGCGGTGAGGCAATGCCCTGGACGACTCTATTACAGAGGCGTACCAGGTCTCCAAAGCCGCGCAGGATGTCCCGCAAGGCTGCTCTGTGCGTGGCGCTCTGCAGGCAGGCCTCAACGGCAGACTGCCGCTGCTCCAACTGGGCGCGGTCCAGGAGTGGCTGGGTGATCCATTGTCGCAACAGCCGGCCGCCCATGGGCGTGAGGGTGTGATCCAACACCCAGAGGAGGGAGCCCTTGAGAGTCCGGTCACGCAAAGTCTCGACCAGTTCGAGGTTGCGCCGGGTCGAGATATCCAGCGCCATGAAAGAGTCGGTCGAATAGGTGGAGAGGGTGTCCAGTTGGGCCAGCGCGCCAGAGGAGTGCTCTTTCAGGTACTGAACGAGGACACCGGCCGCCTGTGTCGCGAGCGGCAGGTCTTCGCAGCCAAAGCCTGCCAGGGTCTCAACCCGGAACTGCTCCAGGAGCGCCTGCCGGCTGTTGCCGTACTCAAAGCGCCACGCATCGTACAAAGTGACGGCCGCACTGAGTGTTGCCAGCTCGGGATAACGCCGGTGTGCCTCGGCCGTATGAGCAGTTCCCTGATCATAGCAAGGCTGCCCCCCGTCACTGACGATTACCTCTGCCGGTGACAAACGATCCAACTCCCGAACGAGCGCCTGGCCGTCGGAGTCGGCGAACTGAGTAGTTGCCATTTCACCGGTAGAGATGTCCACATACGCTACGCCGATACTATGGGTGTCTCGTACAACACTGACGAGGTAGTTATTGCGCTTGTCGGGCAACAACCCTGCTTCCATCACGGTCCCTGGGGTCACCACGCGCACTACCTGCCGAGGCACCAGCCCGTTGATGGGTTCGTCGCCCATCTGCTCACAGATGGCAACCTTAAAGCCCTGCTCGATGAGCTTGGCAATATAGCCCTCAGCGGCGTGATGCGGAACGCCTGCCATCGGGACCCGCTGGCCTTTGGCCACATTGCGTGACGTCAGGACAATATCGAGCTGCTCGGCCACCACGTGCGCATCTGCGTCAAAGGTCTCGTAAAAGTCGCCGAGCCGGAAAAAAACGATGGCGTCGGGATAGTTGCGTTTAACGTCCAGGTACTGCTGACGGATAGGCGTGATTAGAGAAGGGGGAGCCATCCAGCTCAGTCCTTGTGCTTTCCTGTGGACAGGGGTGTTTGACTAGCCATTCAGGATATCCACAGCCGACCTCAGATCGACAGAGCGGAGCAGGGCAGCTGCTTTGTCCACACTGCCGTCCGTCGGAGAAAGCAGACTGCCGAGCCTGGTGTACAGGCGCGCCCGCTCGGCTCGCGAGGGTAGCTGCGCCCTTGCCCAGGCGCTCTGGAATCCAAGACCATGATGACGCTGCAGCACAGTGTGAGCCCATAGCATGTCTGCGCCGCGCTTGAACTGCTCGCTGTGTACATGCAGCGCAGGAACGCTCAGATCGTCTATGAGCAACTGCCCTGGCTTGTTCATCTCTGTGCCGATGAATACCGGCAGGTCGAGTTCGTCGGCGGCTGCCAGCGCAGCATTCATGCGCTGAACGAGATCCTGGGAACGAGCAGCATCCGGGACATTCCAGTTACGGTCGGGAATGAGGACCATGGCGACGATGCCACGCGAGACAAGGTCAGCCAACAGAGCACGCATGTCCTGCTCGCCGGTGCTTGTGCCGTCCACAAATGGGTAGCAGGGCAGGGCGCCGCACGCCTCGGTTGCCGCGATGGCGTCCTCAAGAGGGGGAAAACTATCAGGTGTGGGCGCCATGTATCCGGGCCCTCCCTGCTTCATCAACTTGGCACGAATGGTGTCGTGAGGGAACGGCGTGTCTGTCAGGAAGGCGTCCACAGCCTCCACGGACAGCCCAAGCTTGTCGCTCCAGAAGTTCAGGAGATCAGATCGGCCGGGATAGAGCTTGCGCGCGGCTGCATCATAGGCGATGAGGATGTGCCGTTCCGTCGCGTTGCCGCTCGGCGTCAGGGGCAGGACATCCTGCTCATAGTCAATGGCGACAGGGGCCATATAAGCATTAATGCGCGCAATCATCTGCCGGTTTCTGGACTGGGCCCTGGCGCGTAGATCATCGATTATGGGAGCTGCCTGGGTGGCAGGCGTGCCGCTGGCAAACCCCATGCCGACAAAGTACATCACGCCCGGCTCCCCCGGCGAGTTAAAGACGACGCCCGCTCGGTCGGGCACACAAACCCTGGTCTCAAAGCCGGCGGTGCCGCGTATGCCGCATTGTGTACTGGCCGCGAGACATTCGTCCACACTGTCCAGTACATCGAAATCTACGGTGCCCAACGCATACCAGCCGTCGCGGCGCGCCAGCCAGGCCAGGTACGCAGGTGAGTAGCCATAGCCGTTATACGAGAAGATGGTATGGGCATGCAGGTTAATCTTGAGCGGATCCGATACGGGCGTCACCTGGCCCTGCCAGCCCTCGCGGCGGGCGAGCTGCTCAAGCGCCAACAAACGCTGATCAGCATTCAGATCGTTTAGCATAGCAAGAGTCTGATCCATGCGAGCCTCGCTGGTATCTGATTCGAGCGCGGGCGCGGACAACCGGGGTGAATATAGGCCGGCAGAGGGCGGAACGCAAGCAGTGCAGAGCGGAACGGGAACGGGCCGGCTATTCGGCCGGCCCGGCGGCGCCTTGCTCTACTGCTCTTCCTGGGCAGGTTTCAGCATGGCCATGAGCAGGTCTTCGATCTCTTGCTTGGCGTCCTCGATCTGCAGGTCACAAGCCAGAGCGAGTTCGCCCGCGATAAAGTCCTTGCCCTGGTCAAAGAGCTGCCTGTCGATGGTTCCCAGAGGGCGCTTGCTGTTCATGAAATACAGCATTCTTGCGATCTCGACGATATCGCCAAAGACTCCCGACTTGAGCTGCTCGCGCATCAGGGCCTGACGGGCGCGCAGGTCTTTGTTGATGTCTTCATCCTGTGGAGGATCCTGACAGAGATACAGGCACTCTCGCAGTTCCTCGACTTTGCCCACCGGCCGCAGTGCAACTTCCTCAGCACGCTCGACGGGAACCATGAGCTGCATGGGACGCGACACGGTGTCGATGACATAATAGGCATGGACGGTGTCGCCGATGCTCTTTTCCTGGATTCGAACCACAACCCCCGCACCATAGCAGGGATGGACGACTCGGCTGCCGATCTCATACATATACATACACGCCTCCTGGTACAGTGAACCGCTGTGGCTTGTTCTTGTAGAGGCTCTGGCGTCATTGCCGCCTTGCCGGGCCCTGACACGCTTGAGGTTGGCTGGGGTGCGTGCGGGGCGCAGTGCTAAACGAGATCGTTCTCGCACCGCTGGTCTGTGTTGCACGGAATCCACATCATTCTGTGATGTGGCTGCGCAGGACCTCTTGTGCGTTTCCCGACAGGTACAAGTATCGATACCCCCTTATTGTACCATCGAGTCGAGGCGGCGACAAACCGGTCAGGGCTCCGCCTGCCGACCATCGTCAGCGTCTGGATCAGGGCAAGCGGCTATTCGGCTTGAGTGTGCACGCTCAGAGGCTGTCGGCGCCCAGCACGGCAGAGTCGTTCGGGTTGCCAAGCAGGGTGGCGAGAGAAGCGACCGGATGCTCGTAAGGCAAGGTGTGAATTGCCATGGCGAGGTCCTGCGCAGTCTCACCTGTGATCTTGACCGGCGTTGGCTCAACCAGCTCATAAGTGGAGATCAACATGGCCGTTCCAGGCAGTGGCTCGACACTCTGGACTGCCAGGATGGTTGGCGTAATGATCGCGAGATAAGCCAGTTCCTGTCCCCAGGCCGCCGCGATTCGTGGGGTATTGTAGCTGTCATGTTCATAGTCCAGTGCGAAAAGGGACAGGGCGAGGGCATCGCGCAGCGGATACCCCGCCGCGACCTTTTCGATAATGGGGTCAACATGACTGCCGTTGGCGACAACCGTTGTGGTGCCGTGCGTGCGCATGCAGTGATAGGCGATGTACGGATTGTCACTGGCTGGTGCGTCGGCGGTAGGCAGCACGACGGCCGCATCTGCTGTCAGCAGTATTCTGCGATTGGGAAAGGAACGGGATGACACGCGGTACCCCAGAAAGGGACGGCCAGATGGTGTGCGGCCTGCGAGTACGAAACGTCCGATATACATATTCAGCGACCTCCGGGGTACGGAACTAGTACCAGCCTGAGGCAAAGGCCTCTTTGTACATGGCGATGGTGTTCTCTGGAGGGGTGATCGCCTGGATGTTGTGGCACGGGGCCAGGATATAACCGCCGCCTGCGCCGAGAATCTCTATGTTTTCGATGACCTCGCTGCGGACGTCTTGAACCGTCCCAAAGGGGAGCGTCTGCTGGTTGTCGACGGCACCATGCAGGACGATCTGGTCTCCAAAATCAGCTTTGAGACCCGACCTATCCATCCCGTCGCAGCGCCACTGGATGGGGTTCAGTACGTCGATGCCCGTCGCGATCATGTCGGGCAGAATCGGGCGCACCGCACCATCGCTGTGGAAAAATACGTAGGCTCCCGCCTGATGCGCCAGGTCCATCATTCTTGCCATGCGCGGCAACAGAAATGTGCGTATCTGGGATGGCGAAAACAAAAGGCTCGACTGGCTGCCCATATCTTCAGCGATGTAGGTGATCATGACCTGGCCGGGAATGGCCTCATAGATACGCAGCGTATTCTGGTAGGCGAGCTCAAAGAGCCTGTCCAGGCAATAGTGTACGATTTCTGGATACAGGATGAGATCCATATAAGCCTGCTCATCGCCGCGCAAATCCTTATAGGTCAAAAACGGTTCAGACCCTCCTCCGCGTATCGGTGACCGCTCATGCCCGCGTATCTGAGCCGGAAGATGGTCGTAACTCCACCATTCCGGGCTCGGCCAGCGGTAGTTTTGCTCAATCTCCGCCACTGAGGTGTACGTCGCCAGCGGATTGGTGATCGCCTCTCGATAGACGCCCGCACCATAGTCTACAAGCCGGTAGCGGATGCCATATACGTCCTCATCCACTGGCAGCGGGGGGCCGACGTAGCGCGGGCTGACGGTAAAGGGCCGGTCGATATGGAGCGTCTCGTACAGCACCTCGTCATCCGCGATGCCGAGATACGACTTGAGGCGACTGTGTGCCTCGTCGGTGGTCCAGTAGTCCGTGGGGACACGGTCAGGCAGGCGATGCTCCAGTACTGCCTGCCAGCGTTCGCGAGAGGTCATGGTTTCCACGGGCATGATGTCGTCTCCATATATCGAGTCGTATCGCCATTCTAGCCGCAGCCGGTGATACGATCAAGCAAGGAGCCGGAGGCAGCCGGGGCAAGGCTTGACCGTGCGCGCTGGTCTGGCTAGACTCAATACACTGATACGGATGGAGGTGCCATGGGCGCTCTGGACTATGACATCGTTGCGGATGACCTCTCCGCGTTTGGTACGGAGCCCGCGCTCGTGACCTTTGGAGAGGTCATGGTGCGCGACACGCCCGCTGACGACGAGCGACTGGAGCGGGCCAGAACGGTGCACATCTCCATGGCGGGCAGCGAGTACACGCTCGCGATCGCCCTGGCCCGGCTTGGCCTGAGAACAGCGTTTGTGACGAGGGTCCCAGACAATCCTTACGGGTGGGCGGTGCGCGACATCGCTCGCGCTCAGGGCGTCGACACCTCGCATCTGGTGTGGGCGCCGCGCACAGAGCCGATCGGCCGGTATCTCTATGAGTTGGGACGGACTCCGCGCCGGGGCGTGGGCTGGTATCAACGCATGTATTCTGCAGCCAGCAGGCTGGGCGCTGGCATGGTGGATTGGGCATCCGTTCTCGCTCATAGCAGGCTGTTGCACACATCCGGGATCACCTTCGGTCTGGCAAGGCACAGCGGTTACGAGCGCAACTACTGTCTCGAAACGTTTGAGGAGGCCCTTGCTGCGCGCCCTGATGGCTGTCTGCTGGGGTTGGACTGTAACTACCGCAGCACGCTCTGGTCCAGGGGTGAGGCCGTTGACACGCTGGGGCCGGTTTTGCAGCATGTCGATGTGCTGATCACCACGATCGAAGACATGGCCGAGCTCTATGGCATGGGGGCGGGCGGCCTCGAACCCGCCGCGATCATCAACGGCGATCTGGAACGGCTGGATGATGAGGAGTTGCGAACTTTTATGTCAGCGCTGCTGGACCGCTTCGGGGTCAGCGTCGTCGGCCTGACGATCCGCTATCCTGACAGCTTTGAGGCGCATCGCTGGGAATCGGCCGCGATGGACAAGGACGGCAACTTTTTCCGTTCGCCCGCGATATTGAGCATCACCTTGTGGGATCGCCTGGGCGGGGGCGACACGTGGAATGCTGGATTCTACTATGGCTTCCTTACCGAATCGGACCCGTTCCGCCGTCTGGAAAAGGGTGTCCTCGTGGGTGATGCAGCCACTGCGCTCAAGCAGACGCTGATGTTCGATCTGCCGATCATCACCAAGGGCGAGGTCAGGGATTTGATGCGCACCATGGTGGCCGGCGGCGGGAGGCGTACGTCCCGGTGACGGCGGCACAGCAGCCGAGTCCCGTTGCCTTTCGTATCGGGCCGGTGCCGGTGCACGGGAGATTGATCCTGGCTCCGATGGCCGGATTTTCCGATCTGCCGTTCCGGGTGATCTGCCGGGAGCACGGATCGGCGCTGAGTTATACGCCCTGCACTACGGACGTGGCGGTAACCCATGGGGGTGTGCGTACAGAGCGGCTGTCCGAGTTTCTAGAGTGCGAACGCCCGGTTGCGGTGCAGCTGCTGGGCGCCGATGAGCGGTCGCTTCTGGAGGCAGCAGAGCACGTGATGCAGCAACAGCCGGACATGATCGATCTGAACATGGGGTGTCCTGCGCGTCGGGTGACCAGCGGCGGGCGTGGGGCTGCGCTCCTGTGCGAGCCGACACGAATCGCCCGCCTGGTGCGCACGCTGACCGAGGCATTGCCTGTGCCGGTAACGGGCAAGATTCGGCTGGGCTGGGACGCATCCTCGCGCAACTATCTGGAGGTGGCGCGCCGCCTGGAGGACAATGGCATCGCCGCGATCGCTGTGCACGGGCGCACGCGCGCGCAGCAATACAGTGGCGTCGCGGACTGGGGAGCGATCGCGGAGGTCAAGGCTGCGGTCTCTGTTCCTGTGATTGGCAACGGGGACGTACGTTCTCCTGCGGACGCCGATCGTATGCGAGAAATGACCGGCTGTGACGGCGTGATGGTGGGGCGCGGTGCGGTGGGCAATCCCTGGATCTTTGACGGGCGGTCGATCGACACAGTCAGTTACCCGGAGCGCCTGGCCGTGATCCGGCGCCACGCGCTGTGGATGTCTCGCCTCTACGGCGAGCCGTTGGGGATTGTGTTGTTTCGCAAACATGTGGTGCGGTACGTTCAGGGGCTGCATGATGCGACGACAGTGCGGCCAGCGCTGCTGGCAGCAGAGAGCACAGGAGAGCTCTTCAGCGTGCTTGAGGCCTGGTCGCCGTATTTATCCGGGCAAGAGCTGTCCCCGGATCAAAGCGAGGCGGAGGATTCCTATGAAGACTGAGCATCCTCTGGTGCAATTGGCGAGACGAGCGATCGAGGAGTATGTCCGGCACAGGCGCACTATCGAGGCCACCGGAGCACTGGGCGATCTTGGCAAGAAACGAGCGGGCGCTTTTGTGTCGCTGCACAAGCACGGTCAGTTGCGGGGCTGCATCGGGACGATTGAAAACGTGTACGGAGACCTGGAGCACGAGATCATCCAGAATGCGATCAGCGCCGCCACTCGCGATCCGCGCTTTCCGCCTGTGCGTGCCGATGAACTGGACGATCTGGAGATCTCCGTCGATGTGCTCGGGGTCCCGGAACGCGTTGCGGGCCTTGAGGATCTGGACCCGCGCATCTATGGGGTGATTGTCGAACGGGGCAGCCGTCGCGGGCTGCTTTTGCCTGATCTGGAAGGTATCGACACACCGGAAGAGCAGGTGGATATTGCTTTGCGCAAGGCCTGGATCGAGCCCCATGAGCCCTACCGGTTATACCGCTTCCGGGTGGATCGCTATCACTAGCCCGGTCTAGGTGATGACGATTTCGCCGGGTGCTCCGGGCGTTCCGCGTACCTCGATCGTGCGCTCGGTAAAGTGCTGCGTGAGCCAGGCCACGGTCTGTGTATGCGCGGTAATGTGGCTGGTGGCGATATGGCTATCACCGTTCGCCAGTGCCAGGGGCACGATGATCTGGTCGGCGAGGTGCGGGTCGAGGGCCGCTTTGGTGCGGCGGTAGGCCTCAAAGGCCTCAAAGGCATCGTCTGCAACCCGCTCAGCAGGGTAGCGTAGCCGCCCATAGGCCGTGAAACCCGCCGTGATCCGCTCATACTGCGCCGCGATGAACACGAGCGTTCCCTTGCCCATCGCCGGTGCATCCAGGCTGTGCATGTCTGGTTTGATGTGCCGTGACCGCAGGCGTACCTCGAGTTGCGCACGCTGCCTCTCGATAATGTGTGCTGGCAGGTTGGAGGCTGCTGAGAGCCCCCATACGCCAACCAGCGCACCTCTGCTCACCAATTCCACTCCACGCAGCGATGACGGCGCCGCGGGCTGTATGTTGGCATGCAGCGTCCCCCGGCCTTCGGGGTACCAGCCCCATGCGCCCAGTTCGGCGGTGCAGCGGATGCCGATCTGCTCCAGTACGGGCAGGTAGACCTCGGTCAGGTACTGGTAGCACGGACTCCATCGGACGTGCGTGCCCCCGGTGATGGTAAGGCTGGAGGGCTTGTCACCCTGTAGTGCCAGCGGCAACAGGATCGTCTGTAAAAGCAGCGTCACCGATCCGGCGCTGGGCGTGCCCGCCAGCGCGGGGATATCGAGGTCATACGCTCCCGGTTTCGCAGGCCGCCGAGGAGCAAACAGGAGTTGTTGTGACCCGAGTGTCGCGCCCGATACCTCGGCGTCGCAGAGCTGCTGCATGGCGCGCACTGCGGCAAGATGCTGAGGCGCCAGTCCGGGCGGCCGGCGACCAGCGCGAATATGCGCGATGGCGATGGGGCGCTGCTGCAGGGCAGAGAGGCAGAGTGCCGTCCGCAGGATCTGCCCGCCACCTTCGCCGGCGCTCCCATCCAGGGTGAGCATACCGGTCACCGGTCAGTGCTCAGGCGCCATCACCGCCAGACGCACACCCTTCGGCATCAGCCTGCCGAGGCGCTCCACGTCCTTTTGGGTACCCACCAGTCGTCCCCAATGCATCGGCACGACGATCTTGGGCGCAATGCGCTCCGCTGCCTGTGCTGCCTGTTCGGCGTTCATCGTGTATGTGCCGCCCATGGGGAGAAAGGCGACATCGCAGGAGATATGGTCCATCTCGGGGATGAGATCGGTGTCGCCCGCGTGGTAGAACCTGCGGCCACCGGTCTCGATGACATACCCCACATGGCCGGCCGATCGAGGATGGTTTGGCTTGTCCGTGTTGTAGGCAGGGACTACCTCTATGCGGACATCCTTGACCTGCAGTTGATCTCCTGGCCGAACGGCGGATACCTGTCGCCCTTCCAGTTGCGGTAAGCACTCGGGAGGGCACAGGATCTGGGTCTCTGGCCCGCTGACCAGCGCAATGTCACTGACGGAGAGGTGATCGCCGTGTCCATGAGTCACGAGGATCAGGTCGGCAGCCGGCCCTCCGGCCAGCTGCCATGGGTCGATGTATATCACCCTGTCCGTGACGATACGAAAACTGGCGTGGCCAAGCCACGTGACACCCTGTAGTAGAGGTTCCATAGTTCTCGCTCCCTGTGTTAAGTGACGAGGTATGTGTCCCGTTGCCGTCGTTTTTTACGTGATCCCTGCAAGGGCAGGCGGTGCAGCTAGCTCACGACATCAGTGACATACACAGGATTGCTCCAGGCACAGCCTGACCCGTGGTCGCGACACTCTACCCGGACATAGATCTGCTCGGGCTGAATGGACAGGCGTGCATGGGTCACACGATCACCGGAAGCGGCAACAAACCGCTGCCCGCGCGAATCCACAGCATAAAAGATGATCTGCTGGCACGGGCTGCAACGCACGTGAAGCTCCCGCTGGCCATGGTGTGATGTCACGACTGTGAGTTCCTCAATGACTGGCCCCGTGCCGCTAAAGTGCCCCTGGGCCAGTGCCTGCAGAATGCTGGACTTGTCGAGAGTCCGAGATCGAACCATCACAAGGCAATCGCGTGACGATCCTGGTCTGCATTCTACTCGGAGTTGGGGCGGCAGGGCAAGCTCGCGGGGCGCAGCTGCGCAGCGCGTCTGGTCTGCGATGGATATCGATGCTAATATCGGGAGGCTCAGATGGTGGATGGGGTTTGGTGCCCCAGGAGGGAGTTGAACCCCCGGCACAAGGTTTAGGAAACCTCTGCTCTATCCTCTGAGCTACTGGGGCACGGCCCAGAGTCTAGCACAAGATGAAGCGCATGGCAATACGACCCCCTGCCGGACGGTGGCGCATCTGGCGCCATGTGGAGATCAGGTGGATAGCCCGAGCAGTTGTTCTGTTCGGGATGATCCTTCTGCTGAGTGCACCCACCAAACGCCTGGTCTTGATCGGCGCCCCTCAAGAGGTGGTGACGCGTAATCACAAGATGGGGGTGCACACCCGCCTGACGGACGAGGTTGAGGAGTGGAAAATCCAGCGTAACCTGCAAATGGTCCGCGAGATGGGCGCACCCTGGATCGTCGAGTATTTTCCCTGGGCGTACTGCGAGCCGAGCGAGGGACGCTATGACTGGAGGCATGCCGATCTCATCGTAGATCACGCCGTGGCACAGGGTTTGACGATCATTGCCCGGATCGACTATGTGCCCGAGTGGGCACGCCCGCCCGAAACCACGGCCAGGTATCTGCCCGAAGAGAGCTTTGTCCAATATGCCCGTTTCGTGGGGGCTTTTGCGGAGCGCTATCGTGGGCGCATCAACCACATCATCATCTGGAACGAGCCCAACCTCGCTTTTGAATGGGGCTATCGGATCCCGGATCCCGCGGGTTACACCGAGTTGCTTCGCCAGAGCTATGAGGCGATCAAAGCGGTAGCGCCAGAGATCCAGGTCCTTGCCGCTGGTCTCGCGCCCACAATGGCGCCTGCGGGAAGCGAGTGGGGCATGGATGACTTGCTCTATCTGCAGGCGATGTATGACGCGGGGGCTGCCCCGTATTTTGACGGTCTCGCGATGCATGCCTATGGTTTTACATTTCCCGCCGATGATCCGCCAGCGCTGGATCGCATCAACTTTCGGCGGATCGAGTTGCTGCGAGAGATCATGGTTGCTAATGGTGACGGGGATAAGCTGGCGTATGTTACTGAGGGGGGCTGGAACGACCACCCGCGTTGGACCAGGGCGGTGAGCCCTTATCTTCGCATCCGCTACACTGTCGATGCCTACGAGATCGCTTTGCATGACTGGGAGTGGTGCGAGGCCATTTGCCTCTGGGTTTTCCGTTTCCCCGTGGCGCAGCGCACCTATCAGGATCAGTTCACCTTTGTGACGCCCGATTTTATCCCGAGGCCCATCTATACCGAGCTGGCACGCTATGCCCGTGGCGAGCCCTTTGAGTTTCTGTTGGAGGCGCCCTAGTGTCCGCCAGGGTGACGCGGATTGGCGTTGTGGCCGGCGTCTTGCTGGCTGTGCTCTTTGCCGTTCTGCTGGATCGCCAACGGGTCTCACGGGAGGATGCCTGGCAGCAGATCAACGCAACGGGCATCGTGCGCGTGGCGATGGACGCGGCCTACCCGCCCTTTGAGTGGGTGGATGACCAGGGCATGTATCATGGTCTGGACGCCGACCTGGCCCGTGCTATCGCAGGCCGCTGGGGGCTGGAGGTCGCCTTTGTCAATGTCGCTTTCGATGGACTGTACGACGCGCTTTTTGCGCACAAGGCTGATCTGATACTCTCGGCCCTTCCCTATGATGCGTTATTGACGCGCGATGTCATCTATTCGAGGCCCTATGTTGCCGGTGGGCAGGTAATTGTAGTGCTGGCTGCTGATGACAGCATCGAGACGGCGTCTGATCTATCGGGCAAAGTGGTAGCGGTGGAGCTCGGCGCTGAGGGTCATGCATCGCTGAGCCGGCTCAATCGCGACAGCGGGCTGGGCGTGGAGATTCTCGCACTGAATGATCTCACTGGAGCCGCCGCTGCCCTGCAGGATGGTCGAGCATCGGCTCTGGTCTGCGATCGCATTGACGCTCTCGCTCTGACAGCGACAGGCCGGGTGCGGATCGCCGGTGAGCCGCTGACGGTGGACCCGTATGTGATCGCTGTGCGTGCCGATTCGCCGGCGCTGGCCAGGGAGATCGATGCGGCGCTCGCCAGCCTCTCCGCGGATGGGACCCTGGGACGACTTGAGGAGCGGTGGCTTGTCGGCGAGTCCGGCGAGTGAGTTTGAGAGTGAGTTTGACAGTCGCCGTGACGGTGCGTAGCATCGGTTCCTGAAGCTGCTGCCGGGAGGATGGATGAAGATCACAGAGATCCGTACGGGTGAGGTCCGGGGACATGGCTGGAACTGCTTTGTGCGCATTGCCACGGACACCGGGGTTACGGGCACCGGAGAATGTATTCACGGGGGCGCTGGTATCCAGCAGATCATCGGGGCGCTGGGCAGCCTGATCATCGGCGAGGACCCGATGAACGTGGACCGGCTCTATGAAAAGATGCGCCGCGCCCGTGTATTCGATGGCGCGATGGCCGGCAACTTTGTGACGGCCCTGACGGGCATCGAGATCGCTCTCTGGGATCTGGCAGGGCGCGCAGTGGGTCTGCCAGTCTATGCGTTGCTGGGGGGCAAGTTCAGGGATTCTGTCAGGCTCTATGCCGACTGTCACGCAGGCGGCGATGATTCTCCCGCGGCTAACGCGGCCAAGGCGCGCGAGGTGGCGGACATGGGCTTTGATGCCCTCAAGTTCGATCTCGACGATATGCAGAGCCCGGCCAAGAAAGACCCCTTTAACCATACGGTGAGCCGCCGCGAGTTGGACGCGATGGTCGAGAAGGTCGCCGCGGTGCGTGAGGCCCTGGGTCCACATATCGATCTGGCGATGGATCTACACGGGCGGTACGACACCAGCTCCGGGGCGCGCATCGCGCAGGCTCTCGAACCGTATGATCTGATGTGGCTCGAGGAGCCCGTGCCGCCCGAGAACGTGGATGCGATGCGTCAAGTCAAGAATGCCACGCGCACGCCCATCTGCGCGGGCGAGAATCTGTTCCTGCGCTGGGGTTTTCGCGATCTGTTGGAGAAACAGGCGGTTGACATCATCATGCCCGACCTGCCCAAGTGCTGCGGGCTGTCTGAGGGGAAAAAGATCGCTGCGATGGCTGAGGTCTACTACATCCCCATGGCGCCTCACAACGTCTGCGGCCCGTTGGGCACTGTGGCATCTGCGCACTGCTGCGCTGCCGTACCGAACTTTCTGGTGCTCGAATGGCATTGGCTTGAGCGCCCGCACTGGCATGAGTTGGTGCTTGCGGACCCGCCGCTGATTCAGAATGGTGCCATTACGCTGACGGATCGGCCAGGGCTGGGGGTAGAGCTCAATATGGAGGCTGCGGAGCGCTATCTCAAACCCGGAACCAAGCTCTTTGCCTAGGCCAGTCGATGGAAAGACGTGCTGTTGATCTCAGGCGAGACTATTCGGCTTTGCTCGCGATGCAGCGTCAGAGCTGGCGAATCAATTTCCCCGGAGAGCCTTTCGTGGAAAGTGCTTTTCGACACGCCCTGGAGCGATCCGCGCCGGGCGGGGACGTCTACGTCTATGAAGAGGGCCAGGAGCTTGTCGGTTGGCTCTGGCTGGACTGGCGTGTGGGACGCGAACGCGCCCACATTCGCCATCTGCAGGTTGCAGAGGCTTACTGGGGCCAGGGAGTCGGTCGTGAACTCGTGGAGGATGCGATCAGGATGGCCCGGGTCAAGCGCCGGCGCGAGATCACGCTGAACGTGACCAAGTCTAACACGCGGGCCATGCAGTTGTATGCAAACAGCGGGTTTCTGGTCAAGCAGGATATGGGTGACCGGCTGTATATGGGGTGCAGCCTGACGAACGAACCCGGGACGGCCAGCTCTGCGCACGATCAGGCCTCTGGATCAAGCTCTACAGTGACCTCATAGTCACCGAGCACGACTATGTCGCCGGCGTGCAGTTTCTTTGACCGGTGTGTCTCAACCTCACCGTTCAGCAGAACCTCTCCATGCTGGATCAAGTACTTGGCCTCGCCGCCTGACTTGACCAGGCCCACGACCTTGAGAAACTGATCAAGGCGGATGTGAGGTTGCTCTTCCATGATACTCCCGTCATATGAGCCAGGAGGCTACCGGTCACTCTACGGCCGGTAGCCTCCTTGATTGCCAGAGACCTGGCTGTTAGCTAGCCAAGACGTTCCTGCAGTTTATCGAGCTGTACCTTGATGCGCGGGGGCAGACGATCTCCAAAGCGGTCCATATAGGCCACGATGCCGGGCATCTCAGCCTTCCAGCCTTCCACGTCCACGCTCAGTAGCTCGTCCAGGTACTGCTCGTACTTTTCGATGCCCTTGAGGTCGAGATCCTCTTTGTAGGGCAGCAGACCGATGGGCGTCTCGCGAGCCTCTACCTTGCCCTCGAGGCGATCGCACATCCACTTCAGAGCCCGGCTGTTGTCGCCAAAGCCCGGCCACATCCAGTGTCCTTCGGCATCCTTGCGGAACCAGTTGACGTAAAAGATTCGGGGAGCCTTGTCGCCCAGCCGGTCGCCCATCTCGAGCCAGTGCCCAAAATAGTCACCCATGTTGTAGCCGCAGAAGGGTGTCATCGCGAACGGGTCACGGCGGACGTTCCCCACGGCACCAATGTTGGCAGCGGTGGTTTCAGAGCTGGCAGTAGCGCCCAGGAGTACACCATGATCCCAGTCAAAGGACTCCATCAAGAGGGGAACAAGCGTCGTGCGGCGACCACCAAAGACGAGAATGTCGATCGGCACGCCCTGAGGGGCCTCCCAGTCGGGCGAGATCACCGGACACTGCGCCGCAGGCGCGGTAAAGCGCGCGTTCGGGTTTGCGGCCGGAACCTTGCTCTCCGGGGTCCAATCGTTACCTTTCCAGTCAATCAGGTGCTGCGGTGTTGGGCCATCGAAGCCTTCCCACCATATATCGCCGTCATCGGTCAGCGCGCAGTTGGTGAAGATGATGTTCTTATCGAGGGTGTCCATCGCAGCCGGGTTCGAATCGTGGGACGTGCCCGGCGCCACACCAAAGAACCCAGATTCCGGGTTGATGGCGTAGAGCCGGCCATCGGGTCCGATCTTCATCCAGGCGATGTCATCGCCCAGGCACTCGGCTTTCCAGCCTTCGATGGTGGGAATGATCATGGCCAGGTTGGTCTTGCCGCAGGCTGACGGAAAGGCGGCAGCAATGTGATATTGCTTGCCCTCGGGGCTGATAAAGCGCAGGATAAGCATGTGCTCTGCCATCCAGCCCTCGCGCTTGGCCTGTGCAGAGGCGATGCGCAGCGCAAAGCACTTTTTGCCCAGCAGAGCGTTGCCTCCATAGCCGGAACCAAAAGACCAGATCAGGTTCTCTTCAGGGAAGTGGCTAATGTACTTTTTCTCCATCGGTGCGCATGGCCATGGCACGTCTTTCTCACCCTCAGCGAGCGGGGCGCCTACAGAATGGAAACAAGGCGTGTACTCGCCATCGGTGCCCAGGGCCTCTATCACTTTGGTGCCAACGCGTGTCATGATGTGCATGTTGGTCACAACGTAGATGCTGTCAGTGATCTCAATGCCGATCTTGGCCATCGGGGAATCCAGCGGGCTCATGGAGAAGGGGATCACGTACATCGTGCGGCCCTTCATACAGCCGGTAGACAGCTCGGTGAGTGTTGCCTTGAGCTCGTCGGGCGCGATCCAGTTATTAGTCGGGCCGGCATCTTCTTTTAGTGTGGTGCTGATGAAGGTCCGGTCCTCGACACGGGCTACATCGCTGGGGTCAGAGCGAAAGAGGAAGCTGTTGGGACGCTTGGTAACCGGGATGGCTGCGCCGCCCGCCACAGCCTCGGCCATAAGCCGGTCGTATTCCTCCTTGGTGCCGTCGCACCAGTAGATATCGTCTGGCTGGGTCATGTCAGCCACTTCTTGGACCCACTTTTTCAGGCCTTCATGCTGTACGACGTAGGACATCTGCTGCTTCCTCCTCTACACTCTTGACGGATCCCGATAGTCTGGCAGGGGTCAGGGCCCCTGCGTCTCACAACGCTCATGGCAAGGCTGCAGGGCCCGACGCAACGGAGTCGCCCGTTCGCCGTGTGATGCCGCCACAACGTATGAAAGCGCGCGGAGGCGCCTGGTCGCAACCTACACCACTTGGATCATAGGGAAAAGCCGGGGGGCGTCAAGTACCAGGGAATCAGTCAGGAAAGAGTGAATAGGGTGTTGCGTCAGGTGAATGCGATGTGCCCTGGTGCTGCCTGGAGGTACTCCCGCTAGTGGTCACTGCCCGTCACCCGTTGTATACTCCCTGCAGTACCCGTACCGCTCACGAAAGTCGACGGAGGCAAATCATGGCAGGCAATAATACGAGCACGCCGCTGTATCTCGATCCCAAACGTTCCTTTGAGGAGCGAGCAGACGATCTCGTGTCTCGCATGACACTGCAGGAAAAAGTGTCGCAGATGGTCCACGACGCGCCGGAGATAGAACGTCTGGGTATCCCCTCCTATAACTGGTGGAACGAGTGTCTGCACGGTGTCGCAAGGGCGGGCGTGGCGACGGTATTCCCTCAGGCAATTGGCATGGCAGCGACCTGGAACACCAGCTTGATCAAGCGTATGGCGATTGCGACCTCCGATGAGGCCCGGGCAAAGCATCATGAGTTCGTGCGCCAGGGCGATCGGGGGATCTACAAGGGACTTACTTTCTGGACCCCCAATATCAACATCTTCCGCGATCCCCGCTGGGGACGCGGCCAGGAGACTTACGGAGAGGATCCCTTCCTGACGAGCCGCATGGGCGTGGCGCTGGTGGAGGGCCTCCAGGGAGATCACCCCAGGTATCTCAAGGTGGCTGCCACCGCCAAACACTATGCCGTGCACAGCGGCCCTGAGGCCGAGCGGCACCACTTTAACGCGATCGCCAGTCCCCGTGATATGCGCGAGACCTACCTGCCGGCCTTTGAGGCGCTGGTCAGGGAAGCCAAGGTGGAAGCGGTGATGGGCGCCTATAACCGGACCAATGGCGAGCCCTGTTGCGCCAGCGAAACCCTGCTGGTGGATATCTTGCGCGGTGAGTGGGACTTTGACGGGCACGTGACGTCGGACTGCTGGGCGATCCGCGATATCTGGCTGCATCACAAGGTGGCCAGCGGCCCGGAAGAGGGCGTGGCCATGGCCGTCAAGGCCGGTTGCGATCTCAACTGCGGCGAGGCCTATCTTTACCTGCTCGGCGCTGTTGAGCAGGGCTATATCGACGAGGCGACCATCGACCGGTCGGTCCGCAGGTTGATGCTTACGCGCATGCGCCTGGGCATGTTCGATCCGCCGGAGATGGTTCCCTATACCCGCATCCCCTATAGCGTCAACGATTGCGCGGAGCACAGGGCCCTGGCTTTGGAGGTCGCTCGCCAATCGATGGTGCTGCTCAAGAACGATGGGGGTGCGTTGCCTCTGCAAGAGGGGCTCAAGATCGCCGTCATCGGCCCCAACGCCGATGACGCTGAGGTGCTCCTTGGGAACTATTCCGGAACGCCCTCTCGTTCGGTGACGCCGCTGGAGGGTATCCGTGCTGCGGCGATGCGTCACAATGGAACCGTCGCGTATGCGCAAGGCAGTGCGCTACTGGATCCCGACGAAAGTGGTTTTGAGGCGGCGGTTGCGGCGGCCAGCAGTGCCGACGTCATCGTGGCCTGCGTCGGTATCTCGCAGTTGGTGGAGGGAGAGGAGAGTCCGGAGAAACAGTGGGCCGATCGCCCCGATATCGACCTGCCGGCTGTGCAAGAGTCGCTGCTCAGGACCGTTGCGGCCACGGGCAAGCCGCTCGTTGTGATCCTGCTGAACGGCAGTGCGCTGGCGGTGAACTGGGCCAAGGAGAACGCACAAGCCATCCTCGAGGCCTGGTATCCGGGCGAGGAGGGCGGCACCGCCATCGGAGAAGTGCTCTTTGGTGAGTACAATCCAGCCGGCCGCCTGCCGGTGACGTTCTACACCGGTGTGGAGCAGCTCCCGCCACTGGAGGACTATGCCATGCAGGGTCGTACCTACAGGTTCTTGAAGGAGGAGCCTCTGTATCCCTTTGGCCACGGTCTGTCCTATACGACCTTTGCCTACAGCGATCTGGAGGTGAGCTCCTCTGTCGGCGCCGGACAAGCAGTGAATGTCAGCGTCCGTGTGCGCAATACGGGAACTATGCCCGGTGATGAGGTCGTCCAGGTCTATCTGAGTCACGATGAGTCTGCATATCCGGTTCCGCTGCGCAGTTTGGTGGGGTTTGAGCGCGTGCATCTGGAGCCCGGCGAGTCCCGGAGAGTGGGCTTTACCATCGGGCGCCGACAGCTGGCGGCATACGATGATGAGGGGAATGCTGTTGTTGAGCCGGGAACCTTTACGATTTCCGCAGGTGGCGGGCAGCCGCAGCCTGGCGGGGCGCCCTTTGTCACAGGACGTTTCGCAGTCACGGGCTGATTCTCTCACGACGGAAAAGGGATATGAGCAGGATCTACACAGTCAGTGGTCCGGTCGCGCCGGAGCGCCTGGGGACCACATTGATGCACGAGCATGTGATGGTGGATTTCGGCGGTGCGGCTGTTACAGGGCCACACCGCTGGAACCGTTCCGAGGTGGCCACCGTGATGCTTCCCTATCTGCAGGCGATCGTCCGGCAGGGGGTCAGCACACTGGTGGAGTGCACTCCCGCCTATCTGGGTCGAGATCCGGAGCTGTTACGCAAACTCAGTACGGCGGCTGGCCTGCAGATTGTCACCAACACGGGCTTTTACAAAGAGCCTTACCTGCCAGAGTGGGTTTTTGCTAGCGAGCCTGCACGGTTGGCACAGCGCTGGGTTCGCGAGTTCATCGATGGTATAGACGAGACGAGTATTCGGCCGGGGTTGATCAAGATCGCTGTCAATCCCGGTGTGCTGTTACCTGTGCAAGAGACCATCGTGCGGGCGGCTGCAATCACGCATATGGATACAGGACTCGCGGTGATGGCGCACACGGGCGATGCTCAGGCAGCGCAACAGAGTCTGGATCTCATCGAGGCGCACGGCATGAACCCGAACAAGTACATCGTCGCACATGCGGATCAGATCGGCGCAGACGTGAACCCGGCGCATCAGGAATGGAGGCAGGTGCTCGATACGCACCAGGCATTGCTGGAGCGTGGCGTCTGGCTCGAATACGACAGCATTGGCTGGTCGCCGATAGAGCGACATGTCGCGCTCCTTGTCGAGATGCTGGATCGTGGCTTTGAGAGGCAGTTACTGATCTCGCAGGATGCAGGCTGGTATCACGTCGGCGAGCCTGCTGGCGGGCAGATCCGACCCATGACCGCTTTGATGGACGATTTTTTGCCCGCGCTGCGTGCGGCGGGCGTGAACAGCCGGACCATGGAAACGCTTCTGATCGAAAACCCCGCCCGCGTTCTGGCGGCACCGTAACGCGTCAGTTGCTCGAGTTGCAGGTGGCGTGTGTCTTGGCTACGATGTTGGGATGAAAAGCTCAGCCTCTTACCCCCATCGGTTGTTACTCGCCACTGCTCTGCTCGCGATTGCTGCGTGCAGTATGGGGTGTAACGCCTATTGGATCGAGCAGCCAACGCCGACCGCGCCATCTGTGACTCGGGCCGTCAGAACAGCTACACCTCTGGCGCGCCCGACGGGGACACCCGTCCCGACGTTGGGCGCGCTGCCGCAAGAGACGGAGACCCCGGCGAATCGCCTGGACCTGGTTGCCAATAGCGTGCAATACTGGTCCAATCCCAACAGCATTCATGATGCGGTCATGAACGGCGGCATCCTGTGGGCGGCGACCTATGGCGGTCTGGTCGCCTGGACCCCGGGCGGTGACTATCGCATCTATGGGATGCAGGACGGACTGCCGTCACAAGCCGTGCAGGGGCTGGCTGTAGACAATCAGGGCAGGCTGTGGGTGAGCTATGCTGACGTGGACGGGTATACGGTGCGCCTCGATGGCGGTTGGGTCCACTATGCCAGCCGGCGCGAAGCAGTGAGCAGTGAATACAGTGCTCTACTCAACTCGGAGCGTACTCACCCTCGGATGTGGGTCAACCGGCCGGAGAGCGGTTGGCTGTGGCAACCCAGGCTGGATGGCCAGGTGGAGGCCTACGACGGGGCGCGATGGCGCGTCTATGGCACCGACAACGGGCTGACGCCAGGCAACCGGTTTGTGGGCATCTCCAGTGCCGGGCGAGTCTGGGCGGTTGGCGATGGCATCGCCTATGCGGAAGAGGGCGAGCTGTGGTGGCAGGACCATACTTTCTTCTCAGAGATCGAGACGGCTGAGGACGTTACCGACATCGCTGTCGATGCGGAGGGCACACTCTGGATGACCTTTGCTGGCAAGGAGCGCGGGGGATTGATCCGGTTTGATCCCGTCGACCAGCGCTGGGAGGGCCACCTGCCAGACATCAATCCGGCCATACCGTCGCGCTCGCACGCGCTGGAGATTCTCGCGGATGGCACGCTCTGGGTGGCCGGGCGGGATATGCTCAGCTATCATGCGCCGCAACGCCGATTTCACGCCCTCGCTGTCGATGGCGTTACCGTGCTATGCTTTGCCAGAGATGACGAGGGTTTTCTTTGGATTGGCAGCCAGACCGGCCTCTGGCGCCTGGACCCGGAGTCCGAGTCTCTCGAGGGACCGTGGGAGGTGCCTTCGCCCCTGCCAGACAACCGTATCACAGGATTGGCCATAGATTCGAGCGGGGCGGTGTTCGTTGCCACGCCGAGAGGTGTCTCGTGGATCGATCAGGAGGGGACCACTGAGCTGGCCACAGACGTCGCGGTCGCATGGTTGGGAGTAGACGGAGCCGGGCAAGTGTGGGCTGCAACGGCCGAGGGGCTGCAGCCGATTGGCAGAAGAGGCCTGGACCCCGTTGTCTATGAGATCCCGGGTGTTTCCTCGGCCGCTTTTGGCCCCGATGGTGACGTGAGGGTGCTGACCACCGACGGCAAGCTGCTGCTGCACGACGGGCAGACGCTACAGGAGCAGAGCGACATCCTGACTGCGACCGGGTCTCACCCGCGTGCTGTGCTGGTCGATCCCCTGGGAGGCACATGGGTAGCGACTGCTGCAGGGCTGCTGCACCTGGCGCCGGATGGGGCGCAAACGCTGTTCACCAGGGACAATGGGCTGCTCAGCGATGACGTGCGCGGCTTGAGCATCGATAGTGATGGAAACGTCTGGGTGGCCACGGCCAGTGGATTGGCGCGACACAGGCCCGACGGCCGTTGGACCCGGTTCACCGTCGAAAGCACCGGTGGGGGGCTGCGCGACATGGATATGCGCGATGTCTCGGTTGGACCCAGCGGTGATCTATGGATGGCCACGCGTGCCGGCCTCTCCCGACGGCAGCCAGAGGAGGCCGACTGGGCCTATGTCGACCTTCCCGGTGCGGAGCATGTGCTGAATGATGGTAACGATAGCCTCTGGGTGAGTACCAGTGGAGGGCTTTATCGCGTCCCTGTCAGCGTCCTGATCCCTGTGCAGGAATGACAGCGTCCGAGTCAACGTGAATTACCTGGTGCTGAAGGGATGATGTTGGACAGCCAGTCTACAGAGGTGGGATACGGCGCACACACGCTACAGGTATCCGTGGAGGATCTGTGCCAGGATCTCGATCCGTTGCTGGTGCAGCGCAAGGGTCGCCTGATTCTGCTGGCAACGGAAAATGCGGATCCTCAGGCGCTCGCCTGGATCTGCCGCGACTATTACGGCAGTCGTTCCTTTGACGCCATACCGACGCTATTGCATAGCCTGTCGCAAGCCTATCGCGATCATGCGGATCTGCATAGCCGGGTTCCACTTCTCGCGGTTCAGCGCGGGTTGGATGTGTACATCGTCGGAAGCGCTGAGGCCGTTGTGCGCCTGGCGCGTTACAGCGTGGTGCGCGATCTTTTTGACCCGCTCGCCAGTCAGAGGGGCTTTCGCGTCTCCCTCACGGAGCACCCGGGCGCCGGACAGATACCGGCGCTATATTCAACCGTCTGGCGCGTGGTCAAGGGAGATCTGATGCTGCTCACGAACAGGTCCGCAGCAGACAAGATCAGCGCAGGGGCCCTCTCGCGGGTTGCGCGCCAGGCCAAATCGGCAGGGGCGGCAGCACGTTCGTTGGAGCGGACCGGTCGCGTTGGCGCTGACACGCCGTTGATGGCCATTCGCTTTGCCCAGATCTCCCCGGTGCCGGAGGTTCCCGAACCGGCACGCTCAGAAATCGAGCCAGCCCCCGTAGTAAAGCCGCGCATGCGACGCGAAGGTGCGTCACCGGTACTTGTAGCCGGTCTCATCGCGCTGGTGGCGGTGCTGGTCTCAGTCTGGGCGACCGGCACTCGGATCGATCTGACCGCGCTGCCCGGGTATCTTCAGCTCTACTTTTTCCCAGAGCCGACGCCCACCGCAGGACTGACTCCAGTCGTGAGCGAGTTGGAGGGCTCTGAGCAGAGCTTTGTCTATTCACCCCCGGAGCTGGTGGCACCGTACAATGGCGCGCGTATCACGGGTTCAGAGGTGGCGCTCGTCTGGGAATGGATGGCTGAGCTCGGGCCCGACGAACGCTTTGAGGTGCTGCTTCAGCCGCCCGGTGGTGAACCGGAGGCAAGGACCATGACGCGAGAGCGCCAGCACGTTGTCACTTTTGGGGCGGAGGGCTGGTATTCCTGGACGGTTCGGCTCGTCGATGTTTCGGACAGTGCAGCGCCAGTCGCGCTCAGCTCGCGGGCAGAGCAGGTGTCATTTCACTGGAGTGCGGGTGAGAACTAGAGCGCGAACCGGATGTGGATGATGTCGCCATCCTCGACCACATAGTCGCGTCCCTCAAGACGGAGCAGCCCCTGTTCGCGGGCACGCGCGATTGAGCCGACCCTGTCCAGCGCAGCGAAGCTGACCACTTCGGCCCGGATGAATCCACGAGCCAGGTCAGAGTGCACACGGGCGGCAGCATCGAGGGCGGTTTTGCCCCGCTGGAGCTCCCAGGCGCGTACCTGCTTTTCTCCGGTGGTAGTAAAGAAGGTGATATAGTCGAGCGTACGATACCCCACAGCAATCAGCTGCCGGAGCCCGCCAACCCCAATCCCCATCTCCTGTGCCAGGAGGGCGGCCTCTTCAGGCGGGAACTCCGCCAGGTCTGCCTCTACCTGGGCACACACGATCACACAGGGACTGCCATGGGCAGCGGCGTAACTGCTGACCCTGGACGCCAGTGCGCCACCGTCGGGCAGGTTATGCTCGTCAACGTTAGCGACATAGATCAGCGGTTTGATCGTCAGAAGGTCCAATCCGGCGATTGCCTGAATCTCGTGTTCGTCCAGCGTCTCCTTTTGAAGCCATTGTCCACTCTGTAGACGATAGGCGATGCTATCCAGCGCGGCGATCTCGTGGGCGTATTCGCGGGGTGCAGCCTTGGCCCTTGTCTGAACGCGCTCCATGTGTCTTTCCAGCAGCGCCAGGTCAGACAGGATCAACTCCAGCTGTACGGTCTCGATATCCTCTATCGGATCCAGGACCTCGGTTACATGTGCTACCTCGCCGCTCTCAAAACAGCGCACCACCATGGCGATCGCGTCGACGGCCCGAATGTGCGAGAGGAACTGGTTGCCAAGGCCTTCTCCAGTATTGGCGCCACGCACCAGTCCGGCGATGTCCACCACGCGCATACTAGCGGGCACCACTTCCTGGGGAGCGATGATCTCTGCAATGCGGTCAAGGCGGGGGTCAGGGACAGGTACAACCCCCACATTGGGGTCGATGGTGGTAAAGGGATAGCTGGCAACCATCGCGCCGGCGCGTGTTAGAGCGTTGAACAGGGTAGTCTTGCCAACATTGGGCAGTCCCACCAGTCCCAGTTGCAGTGCCATGGCACTTGCTCCTATCTGGTCTTGTGCGACAGAGGGTCCACCTCTACTGCTGTGGCCCCTCTCGGTAGCGGGCGGGCCACGGCTCGTATTCGCTCAAGAACTCTTCCCGCGAGACGACCGTGCCGTCAACCTCGATGACCCTGTACACAGTCACGGTGATGCCGTCACGTGCGGTCTCCACCTGCACCCGCTGGCCCGGCGCCAGCGAGGGATCGATCTCGATCACCGGATCCCCTGCGGGCGTTGTAGCGCCCAGAATGGGCCCTTCTAGGGTCACCTTGCGATTGGGCGACCGGCCATAGAACCGAAAGTATAGCTTGCCCGAGGCCCGATCGACCTCGGTCTGGATCAGAATCGGGGTACCCTGATCGTTATCGAATTTGATATCCACATAGGGTGTAAAGACGGCAGCGTCCAGCCCCACGGGAGGCTCGTACCATGAGACGCGGTACGCGTGCGGTGTCCGCTCGACGATCGGATAGCCGCCCCAGAAGGCTGCCCTGAAGAAAGTGGTCCCTACCTGGCAGACGCCGCCTCCGGGGCCCAGTACAGTTTCCCCTCCGGTAATGACCCATCCCTCGGTGTAGCCGCTCGCAATGGTGACCTGTCCGACGTGCTCCACGAAAGAAAAGCGGCTGTTTGCGCCAACGGCAACGCCATGCAGTCGGGCTGTGGCCAGCGAGATGTTGTGCAGGCGCGCCTCATCGGAGCCTGCAAAGCTGGTCTCTCCTGTGCTGATCAGGTCGAGCGGGAGCATCGCCTCCAGCTGAGCCAACGTGACCGGGGGATCGGTAATGGTCACCGGTAGTTCGATGCTACGCTGGGAGTCACTGAGGCAGGCCTGCTCGAGGAGATCGACCGTGCGCTGCACATCGAGGCTGCGTCCAGTCTGCTCGGGCACTACTGGAGTTAGCAGAGCGGCTTCGGGCTCGTAATGAAAGCGGCCCTGGCGGGCAGGGCGATCGATCTGCGCAGCCAGGTTCGCAACAAAGCTGTCGAGTGCGTCGCGGTCTACCGTTACTTCCGGAGTGACCGATCCACCAGCGGCACTGGACATAATCAACCAGTCAGCCAGCGTAGAACGATCGACGGCCCAGGTTCTTCGTACTATCTCCGCTCTGCCGTCGGCTGCCGGTTCCTCGTACCACAGGGTCACTGGCGCGCTGAGGATCGTCGCCGCGCGTCCGTAGGCTGCGCTGACCTCGGCCATCTCGGGGTTCAAGTCGATAAAGGTGAGAGTGACGGGTATCGGGTCCACGGGAAAATGGCCGGTGCGGGGGGCGCTGTCTCCCAGCAACAGGTGCCAGCGGGGCTCGTCGTTCCAGGACGACACGCCAAGCGCCTCACGTACTGCGGCCACAATGGCTGCCTGTGCTGCCGCGATGTCGAGATCCCGGCCCGTCTGCGCGTCGCTGTTATTCACATCCAGTCCGGCTACCCATACCTGCGCCCGGCGGGGCGGGGTGCCGGTCTGCAGGGCGATCCGGCGGAGTGGCTCAAGGCTCAAGCCGGGTTCGAGCTGAAAGGCCGGCACGATATTGTAGCCACGCCAGAGCAACCGGGCGCGTGTGACCAGATCCCACCTAAAGATCTCTCCCCGTCCGATACGCCACGCCTGTTCCACTGCGCCTTTGAGATCGAGGGACCCGCCCAGCGTAGCCGTGGAATAGATCCAGGCCTGATCCTCGCCCTCCAGTCGCACATAGGGTAACTCCTGAACCACCAGCGCCTCTTCCAGCCTTAAAAGAGCCTGCTGTCGCGACAAACCGCCCACAGGGACATGCTGGACGCTCAGGCCGGGCAGGATCCTGTCGCTGTAATAGTAGCCATAGCCCAGCAGGGCGAGCCCCGCTATCATGAGCAACGTTGCCAGCGTCAGCCCCAGGCCCAGCAGGAGGCGCACCGGCCAGGTCTCGCGCTGGCCAGGAACGGGCATGGTCACCGCTCGTCCGCGAAAAAGCTGAGGTCGGCGTGCTGTTCCATGCTGTCAACAAACCTGTGCAACACCAACACGGCCTCGGCGGCATCGTTAAGATCAAGGGTACAGATCGGAGTGTGCGAGTACCGTCGTGCCAGACTGAGGCCTGCGGTGGGGATGCCCGAGCGCGCGAGATGGATGGCTCCGGCGTCTGTCGCCGCCATGCCCTGTCCGACCATGCTCTCTTGCAGCGTGACGCCGACTGCCTGAGCTGCCTGCCGCAAGAACCGGTTCACCGCCGGGTGCCCGATGTGGGCGCTATTGGCCAACAGCAGCACAGGGCCCTGCCCGATGGCTGCCGAGAGCTCCCGATGATAGTCCACATCGGGTGTGTCGCCGGACATGAAGGTGTCGACGGCGATGGCATAGTCGGGGTTGACCGAGTAAGCCGCAACATGAGCACCCCGCAAACCGATCTCCTCTTGCACCGAGATGACGATGGTCAGGGTGCCTGCGGGCGCCCTGTGTTCCAGCTGCTCGAGCAGTTGCAGCAGCACCGAACAACCGATGCGGTTGTCGATGGCCTTGCCGGAGACGCGATCAGAGCGAGAATAGCTGATGAGCGGGCTGTCGTAGGCCACTGCGTCGCCTACACGAATCCCCAGCGCCGCCACCTGGGCTGCCGTGTCGGCGCCGACGTCCACGTAGAGTTCCTGCACTTCAGCCACGCGCTTGCGTTCCTCCGGCGTTTGCAGGTGCCCGGATTTGACGCCGATCACCCCGTGGTGGCCACGCACGCGTACATTTCGGCCGGTGAGCATCGCCGGTGAGACGCCCCCAACACCCAGGATGCGCAGATACCCATCCGGCTCGATGCTCTTGACCATCGCGCCGATCTCATCCGAGTGTGCCTCGAGCATCAAGTGGGGCGCGCGGCCTTGCCCATGCAGCGTCGCGTAGACGTTTCCCATGTGATCGACACGCACCTCGTCCGCAAGCGGTGTGAAGGCATCCCTCAGATAGGCCACGACGGCCTGTTCGTGGCCTGACACCCCGTCCAGAGCTGTGAGGGCCGCCAGGCGGGTCCGTAAGGCCTCTTTGAGATGTTCAGTGTTCGGAATGGCCATTACTGTGCCTCCGGTGTGACCAGAACCTTGCAGGCGTCGGTGGCTTCATGCGAAAGCTGCATGCCCCGGTCGAGCTCTCTCAGGGGCAGGACATGGCTCACTGGCCTGATCAGGTCCAGGCTCCCGCCGGCTGCCAGCGCAATCGCCAGGTCAAAGTCGGACTCGCGGTAGACCCGGATTGGTTTGCGGCTCACCTCGCGAAATTGGAGCCCTGTGATGTCGATGTGTGGCACGGTCTTGGGCATGCCGACCTGCAGGATCTGGCCCTGTACCCGCGCCACCTGGGATGCCTGATCCAGCGTGGCCTGTACGCCTGCGGTCTCAAAGACGACGGGCACGCCCTCGCCGGCGGTGGCAACCATGATCGTCGCCACAGTGTCCTCTTGCGTGGCATCGATCGTCTCAAATGCAAGGTCGCGGGCGATCTGCAGGCGACGTGGACTCACCTCGGATACCAGCACGCGCCTGGCGCCCGCCAGGCGTGCCACCTGTGCGGTCAAGATTCCCACGGGGCCAGCGCCCAACACGGCGGTCACGTCGCCGACCTTGAGGTCAGATACGTGGACGGCGTGTACGGCCACGGCGAGGGGCTCAATGAGTGCGGCCTGCACCAGGGGAAGGTTCTCAGGCAGCGGGCGGACCGTGTGCTGGGGTACGACGCAGTATTCGGCGAAACCGCCGTCACGGTCGATGCCAACCAATCCGAGATGCTCGCAGATGTGCTTCAAACCGCGTACGCACGCGGGGCAGGCGCCACAATAGAGCAAGGGATTGATGGCGACAGGTGCCCCTGGGATGAATCGGGGATCGTCTGACTCGACGACCGTGCCAACGAACTCGTGTGACATAATGAGCGGGGCGCGCGCACGCGGGTGCAGACCCAGGTAAATCATCTGGTCGGTACCGCAGATACCGGCATAGGCCACGCGGACAAGTACCTGGCCAGGGCCGACCGCCGGGCGCTCCACCTGGCGATATTCTACCTGGCGAGTGCCTGTCCAAACCGAAGCCATCATCGTATCGGGCATGGCAGCCTCCGGGTTCACTAGAGGGTATGGTGGCGGCAGTCTAGCACGTGGCCCGAGGCGTGGCAAGCACGGTGCGCAATGGCAGAAACCGGCGGCCATTGACATCCCGTTCGATCGGTTGCGGTTGGCGACAGAGACTAGCTGCGTGTGGCCAGCATATACCCGAATTGGCGCAGGGGGACGACTAGATGTTAAAGCGAATGTTCAGGATGTCGCCGTCCTGCACGATATAGTCCTTACCCTCGAGGCGAAGTTTGCCGCGCTTGCGAGCCTCAGCCATGGTCTCACAGGCCAGCATGTCCTCGTAGCTGATCACTTCGGCGCGAATGAACCCGCGGGCGAGATCTGTGTGGATGGCGCCCGCGGCCTCCACGGCGTTCGCGCCGCGGCGCACGGTCCAGGCTCGCACTTCGTCCTCGCCAACGGTGAAAAAGGACATGAGGCCGAGCAACCGGTAGCTCTCCCGCAGCAACCGATGCAGGCCCGGCTCGTCAATGCCGTAGCTCTCCAAAAAGAGCGCTTGCTCGTCCTCGGGTAGCTCGGATATCTCTCTCTCGACGGCGGCGCGAATCCCCAGCACTGGATCGCCCTCAGGAAGGCCGGGCCACCTGTTCGGGTCAAAGGGGGCAGCGTCTTCTCCCAGGTTCAGCACCACCAGAGCAGGCTTAGCCGTCAGAAACTGAAAGCTGCGGAGAAAGACCTCCTCTTCCGGGCTTTGGTCAACGGACCGTACCGGCTGTCCGCGGCTCAATGCATCCGCGAGGCGTCGCATGAGACCCAGTTCCTCGGACAAGCGGTCCCGCGCATCAGCTCTCGCTTTGGGGATTTGCGCCTCGATTCTTTCGATACGGTGCTCGATGATCGTCAGATCGCTCATGATCAGCTCGAGATTGATCGTCTCGATATCTCGCACGGGATCGATGGTTACATCGGGGTGGGGGACGGTATCGTCCTCAAAAGCGCGTGCCACCAACATGAGCGCATCGGCCCGGCTGAGAGCATCGAGCACCTGTGCATCAAAGCCCGTCTGGGCCGCCGTACCACGGTTCACGCCGGTGATGTCGTCGATGCGCACCTGTGCGTACACCGTACGGCGAGGCTGGAACATCTCTGTCAGGCGGTCGACTCGCGCATCCGGAACGTCGACCATCGCGCTTTTGATCTCCACGCGACCGCGACGCCCGCCGGATGTCTCGGCGCGCCCCTTGGTCATCGCTGTGGTCAGCGTCGTCTTGCCGGATTGAGCCAATCCAATGAGGGCGATTTGCATGAAAATGTCTCCCTGCGGATTCGAACCACAGAGAGACATTATAGGGTCGTCGGTAACAGGGTCAACTGGCGCTGGGATGGCTGTATACGATCGTTACTGCTCGTGCCAGAAGGCAAAAAGCTGGCCCACCGAGCGACCCATGAGGTTACAGTGTATCGCCTGCCCGAATATACTCCCCACTGAGAGGACCGTCATGTTGGGGAGCCGTTTGTGCTCGGGGATCGGCACCGTGTTGGTGGTCACAATCTCGGCGACATCCAGCTCATCCAGCAGATTGATCGCGTTGCCGGAGAACACACCGTGGGTGCAGGAAAGGGTGATGCGCCTCACGCCCTCGTGGCGGAGCGCTTGCACCAGGGCAATGATCGATCCTCCTGTGGCGATCTCGTCGTCAAAGACGATCACATCCTTGCCCTTGATATCGCCGATGATGGTGTTGAGCACCACCTCGGTGTCCGACACCCTCGTCTTGTCGCCGGCGGCAACGCCGACACCCAGATTGCGGGCCAGTGAGGTGGCGCGCTTGGCATGGCCGATATCCGGAGAAACGACAACGGTGTTGCTGAGGTCCTGCTTTCGGAAATGCTGCACAAAGGCGGGGCGCGCCGTGAGGTGATCTGTAGGCACGCTGAAAAAGCCATGCACCTGCGGTGAGTGCAACGTCATCGTCATCACGTGCGTTGCTCCCGCGGTTGCGATGAGGTCGGCCATCAGGCGCCCTGCGATCGATATGCGGGGCTCGTCCTTTTTGTCGGAACGGGCATAACTATAGTAAGGGATAACGGCATGGATGGATCGGGCGGAAGCGCTGGCGGCGGCATTCATCATCATCAGCAGCTCGATGATGTTGTCGCTCACGTTGGGTGGCGAAAAGGATTGGATGATGACCACATCCTTGCTGCGCACGCTCTCCAGCAGCTGCACGTACATATTGTCGTTGCTAAAGCGAGAAGTCGTGTGTTCGCACAGCGGAACTTGAAGGTATTCGGCGATGTCTTGAGCAAGCTCCGGGTGCGAAGCGCCCCCAAAGATGCGCAGATTATTCCGCAGCCAGGTATTCTCTTCGTTATCCATGCCGTCGAGATGCTCCTTGCGCTTTGTGTTGGTCAAAGACCGTGCTGTTATACCACACGTGACAGGCCTCCGCAAGTGGTTCCTCCGGGGTCCAATCCGGGTTGACGCCTGCTGTAGCCAAACCTAGAATCGCAGTGACTCGTGTTCCGACAAGATTCCTACTGGAGGTGACACAATGCGTACAGTTCCTATCGGCATCGCAATGATGAACGATGCTCGACCTCATGTGATCGCGCAGAATGAAGAGCTGAATATGCAGGTTCTGAACCGCTGGGCTGACATCATCCGTAAGGGCGTGCGTAACGTAGACGGGACGGCGCCAGAGGTCGTGCTGGGATCTGAGACGATCAAGTCGGTCCGGACAGCTCAGGCGGTGGGAGAACAACTCCGTCGTGCAGGCTGCCGCATAGTGATCATGTGCTATAGCGTCTGGAACTTTCCGTATCTCGTCTGGCCATTTTACAACTCTGTCGGGCGTGATGTGCCCGTGCTCAGCCTCTCCAACAACAACGGGCAATTCCCCGGCAATGTGGGATTGCTGGCGACCGATGGCGCGCTGCGTCAGGCAGGTGTCCGCACGCACCGCATCGTGGGGGATATTGATGATCCCGCCGTTCACGAGAACGTATTGGACTGGATTCGTGCCGCCGAGGCTTACACGACCATCAGGAACGAGGTTTATGGTCTCTACGGTGGGGCATCCATGGGCATGGATACAGGCTTTTTCCACCTGGTGCCTACGCTCAAGGCGTTGGGATGCACCACGGAGCAGGTAGATCAGTTGCTGCTGACCAAGGTGATGGAACAGCAGGTGGATGAGGCGGAGGTCGAAAAGGGCCTGCGATGGTTTGAGGGCCTGCTCGGAGACCGTATCCGTTACGATGGCAAGATGCTCACGCCGGAGACCTTGAAGACACAACTGCGCCTCTATCTGGCGATGAACATTGTCAACAAGGAGCATGGGTTCGACTTTTGTGGGCTAAAGGGACAGCGAGAGCTGACCGAGTATGTCTGCCTGGGTGACGTGCCTGAGATGCTGTTGAACGATCCGTACGACTGGTATGGCCCAAAAGAGCCGACGGTCTGCGCTACAGAGGCCGATTCGAACGGGGCGATCACCATGCAGCTGCTCAAGTACATCTCGGGGGGGCTGCCTTCACTGTTCATGGATGTGCGGCTGTATCGCCCCGATCTCGATCTCTGGGACTGGTGCAACTCCGGGAACCACGCCAGCTGGTATGCTGAGCAGAGCATGGATCCGGCGGTGAACTTTCGACGGATAACGCTGCACCCGGCGCTCGAGTTCTACTTCAAGGCGGGCGGGGCCTCCGTAGAGTTCAATGCCAAGGCCAGTCCCATGACCTATGCACGCATCGGCCTGTGGGACGACAAGCCCTTTATGGCTATCCTCAAGGGGGAGAGTCTCGAATTGGACCCGGAGCAGGCCAGAGCCGTTAACGCACAGACAGACCCGACCTGGCCTCATGTGCACGCACGGCTGCACGCCTCCTTTGCGCAGTTCCTGTCGCTGTTCCCTGCCAACCACGTTCATGGCACTGTGGGCGACAAGGTGCGGGCGCTGACCTATCTGTGCGAGATGAGCGGCATCACGCCAGTCATTATCGGGCCTGAGGCTGCGGAAAGGCTTGTGCCGATCTGGGAGCTGGTGCACTGAAACGGGCCAACGAAAGGGCCGCCCCTGTTTGTGGGGACGGCCCTTTGACCCTCTGGCGAGTGACGCTACCCCTCTGGTGTTTCACCCGCGTCAGTGTCCTCTACCGCGGTGGCGACATCCTCGGCCTCGTCACCCGGGGCCGCTGCACCGGGCTTCCCAGTCTCTTCGGCCTCACCACCCTCGTCGTCCGTTTCCCGCTCGAGATGCTCTTCCATCTCTTCCTCGGGACCGGCCGCATAGTAGAGGAACACCACGTGCGTCGCCGGCGGCTCGTCTGCCGTGCTGATCTCCCGGTGATAAAAGCGGCTCTCCCATTCCTCGATGAGTCCACCTTCCGCCTCGATCCATGAAACGAACCGGTTGTACATCGGGCCGTAAGCATAATCGTAAGCTTTTGCTGACTCGTGTGACTCGTGCAACCGGCTCTGGTCCACCATGATGCGCGTGTGAACGCGTTGCAGATCCGGACGCGCGGTCGTCAGATCGCCGAAGGCCTCAGAGATGAGCCAGCTCTGCAGTTCGTCGTCCTCAGGGGCGTCGGTAAAGGTCATTACGTACATTTCAGCGACGTTCTCAAGAGGTTCGGTGCTGGCCGCCTTCTTGAGCCAGATCTTTTCCAGTGCTGCTGCTGCAGCGATCTGAACAGGTTGGTCCGCTGACCGCACCAGGGTATAGAGCGCCGGAACGCACTCTGGACGGGCAATCTGTCCAAAGATCGCCGCGATGGACACGCGCACCAGGGCGTCCTCTGCATCGATCTGCTCATAGAGCGGCTCGATCGCCACCTCGTCCAGGTGTACCAGGCCGCGTACGGCGGCCTGACGCACAGGCTCTGCATCATCTGTGAGATGCGCGATCAGTGCGTTCGCGGCGGCCAGTGAGTGGGTGTTTCCCAGAGCATCGGCGACGATCGCCCGCACGCCCGCATCCTCGGATTTGAGCGCCTCCAGGAGGACGGGTGTGCCTTCATCCCCAATGCGGACGAGCGCATCCGCGGCCGGGCCACGAACGGCCTGGACGTCGGTCAGGTGCTCCCCCAGCACGGGGATCGCGGCCGGGTCACCGATCTGGCCAAGACTGCGGGCTGCCGTGGCGCGTACTTCCTCGATCCCGTCGGACATCAGGGCAATCAGTGGCTGCACGGCACGGGTGTCACCGATCTTGCCGAGCGCATACGCTGCCGAGTGGCGTACGCCGCGATCGGGGTTTGAGAGCGCCTGGATACAGGGTTCCACGGCGGGCTCGCCGATCTTGGCGAGCATCTCTGTAGGCTGTCGCCGCTGTTCCCAGGCGTTGTCCGCCAAACAGGCGAGAATCGGTGCGACGGCATCGGCGCCATACTGCTCGATTCGGTTCCAGTATCCCATGGCTACAGCGTAGCTGGCCGCTGCCACCGGGTCCGTCTCGTTATTAGGGCGCCAGCCAACCTGGCTCAGAGAAGCCGCCGCCGAGCGGCGTACGGCCTGGTTTTCGTCTCGCAGTAGCTGGAGCAATGCAGGGACGCCGTCGCGCCTGCCGGCCAATCCCAGGGCTGTTGCCACCTGCCGGCGGACAGACCAGTTGTTGTCGTTCAGAAGGGCGGTGATCGACTCCAAAGCCGCGTCGTCGGGGATCCGTGCCAGGGCCTGTAGCGCCAGGTCGCGCAAGACAGGATTGTCGCCGGCAATGATCTTCGCAAGGGGCCCGGCTGCCATGGGGTCAGCGATGCGTCCGAGCGCATCGATGGCGGATCTCTGCTGCAGACGGCTCTCCGATTCCAGTGCCTCTACCAGCGCGGGTGTCGCATTGGTACCAATCTGTGCCAGTGCGGCCAGTACGTGAGGCTGGAGCTGCAGATCGGTGGAGCCGAGCATGGTGACGAGCACGGAGATTGCTTCCTCGGTGCCCAACTCCCCGAGCGCGCGCGCCGCGACAAAGCGTTCCATGCTTCTGCGGTCGCCCACCAGAGGCGCAAGATCATAGGCCACCTGTGGTGCCATGCCGTGCAGCGCTCTGGAGGCGTTAGCCTTGATTGTTTCGTCCCTGTCCTTGCTCCTGATGATCTCCATCAGCGGCACCACCGCGGGTGCACCGGTGCGGGACAGCGCCTCGACCGCGACGTCAACCAGGGACTCATCCGAGAGGCACAGCAGCAAGGTCGGAACGGCCTCGGCGGTGCCGATATAACCGAGAGCCTCGATGGCGGCCGGCGAAAGGTCTTCTTGCTCGCTTTCGACAACGGCCGCAAGAGCGTCGATTGCGCGGGGATCGCCTATCTGTCCCAGTGCTTTGGCTGCCGCTTCCCGAACCGCGAACTCGCTGTCGATCAAGCGACGAATCAGTGGGGCGAGCGATTGCTCGTCCGGCATGAGACCGAGTGCCTCGCACGCCTGACGTCGGATGTCGGCATCGTGTTCGTACTCGGAGGCCTTGATCAGGCCGGGGATGTCCTGGTTCGCTACCAGACGGTCAATGTTGGGAGGGCCAAAGAGTGCCACGTTGCCTCCTTGATCGGTATAGAGATAGCTTGACGAGCCGACATATGTTACCGTGCGCCGCAGCTTACACCAAATCTATGATATCCGCCATTTGGCTTAGCCCCTTGAGCGTGGCATAATGGCTCTGGTGCTCAGTGCCGGTAAGGTGTTGCCCGCTCCGCTACGCCGCAGTTACACTGGAAGAGATGGATATGGATTCATCCTTGACCCTTGCATGGTCTCAAGGTGTGAGCGATCTCGAGGCCGAGGTCTTTGTTCAGGCGGTATATCAAACCCTGAACTGGCTCTACTTTAGGCGTTCTGATGTATTTTTCGATCCGCCGCTGCGCGTGCAGGTCTATGGTAACTGGGTTATCCCTTCGCTGATGGATCAGTATCCTTACTGGGGGACGCAGTGGTACATCGACAACACCTACGACGGGGAAAGTGATCGCGTAGTGGCCCCTGAATTCCTGGAACTGGTGAGCAATGAGCCCTGGCAGAAGGCTGATCCCCATCTTGATCTGGCCCTCATAGATGATGATCTCACGGATATGCCGGCTCCGTTGGCGCGCAAGCGCGCTGACTATTACAGCCTGGGGACGAGCTATCCTGAGCGTGCGGCGGTCATGTCCGTCTATCGCCTGCGCGCGCTAGAGTCCTCGGAGCTCAAGACGCTGGCGCTGACCCGCCTGGTGCGGCATCATCTCGGACATCTCCTCGCAGTGCCGCGGTTCGATGAACGTGTCCACGTGTCGCGACGCGGGCTTGAGATGCATTGCACCAACCGCTGCGTCATGCGCCATGCAGAGACGCTCGATCAACTGGTGGCGTTTGCGCTGGAGGAAGGCGCCGGGGGCTGGGGATTCTGTGAGCGGTGCACCTCGGACTTGCACTCGGCGATCCTGCGCCGCACGGTGAATCTGAACTGACCGGTCCGTCCTGTGCTGTAAAGTAGAGCCCCAGGGATGCTCGTTGACCGTATTACCCGGGGCGTTCGTTCAACTCGACGCCGAGGACGCTGGCGATCGCACGTACGTAGAGATCGTGCTCCACAGCGTGAATCCGCTCCTCCAGAGTTTCCAGTGTGTCCTGCGGGTAAATCGGCACAACCTCTGACATGACTACGGGCCCGCTATCGACAGCCTCGTCCGGCACCCAGTGGACCATCACACCGGTCTCTGTGATCTCTCCGCGCTGAAACGCCCGCAGGGCATCCTCGATGGCATGCGTCCCTGGAAAGGTGCCAGGCAGAGCGGGGTGTATGTTCAACACCCGCGGGTAGTGCTGGAGGAATACCATACTAAAGATGTGCATCCATCCGGCCAGGACAACCAGATCTATGGGGTATTCGCTCAGTCTCGCCACGAGATCCCGGTCATAGTCCTCTCTGGACAAACCCTGCTGACGGTACGGCAAAAAAGGCAAGTACATGGTCGGGATGTTGTGTCTGTGTGCGCGCTGCAGGCCTTGTGCCGCTTTTTTGTTGGAGACGACCACAGAAATGCGCGTGTCTGGCAGCCGGCCCGACTCTATCGCGTCGATGATGGCCTGCAGGTTGGTGCCAGTACCGGAGATGAATACAGCCAGATGGTTCATAGCGTGACGCGTGGCCCCTCGCCAGAGGTCACGATCTCGCCGATGACGGGCGCAGTCTCGCCCGCATCGCTGGCGACCACAGTCTGTACTTTTTCCACGTCCTCCGGGGCGACGACCACGACCATCCCGATCCCCATATTAAAGACGCGGTACATCTCCAGTGCGTCTACCTGGCCGTGTGTTTGAATCAACTCGAAGAGCGGGGGCACTACCCAGCTGCGGCGATCGATGCGGGCGCCGAGACCCTGCGGCAGGATGCGGGGGATATTCTCGATAAAGCCCCCGCCGGTGAGGTGTGCCAGCCCTTTGATGTCTGCGACACGGCGGATGGCGCGCACCAACGTAAGATAGGAACGATGCGGCCTGGTCAGGGCCTCTCCCAGCGAGCAGCCCAGCACCTCGCTGAACCTGCCATAGTCGTCTGCGGAGAATATGCTCCGGACGAGAGAAAAGCCATTGGTATGAAGGCCGTGTGAGCCCAGCCCGATGAGTGCGTCACCGGCGACGATCCGGGTGCCATCGATGATCTCGTCGCGTTCGACAACGCCCACAATGGTGCCGGCAATATCCATTTGCCCCGGGGCGTAGACGCCCGGCATCTCTGCCGTCTCGCCACCCAGGAGGGCACAGCCCGCTTCCCGGCATGCGGCCGACACTCCAGAGACCACTTCTGCGACCAGCTGCGGGTCCAGGTGAGGGGAAGCGACATAATCAAGGAAAAAGAGGGGTTCGGCTCCCTGTACCAGGATGTCATTGACACAGTGGTTGACGATGTCCCGTCCGAGATGCTCGTAGCACCCCAGCGCACCGGAGACGACCGTTTTGGTGCCCACGCCGTCGGTGGATGCCACCAGCACGGGATGGGACATGGATTGAAGCCGCGATGCGTCAAACAGCCCGCCAAAGGCGCCGATACCCAGCAGGACCTCGGGACCGTAGGTGGAGCGCACCGAGGCGGCCATCAACTCGACAGCCCGGTTTCCGGCGGTGATGTTTACTCCTGACCGTGCGTATGCGTTCCCGGTCATCGGCCCTCCTGCGCCAGCCCTTTGGCTCCGATGTCGCGCCTGTAGAACATCCCTGGCCAGTGAATTTTCGTCGCGGCGGCATAGGCCTTTGAGAGAGCGTCCCGCAGGTTGTCGGCGATGCCAGTCACGCCCAGCACGCGCCCGCCGTCGGTGATCAGGCGTTTGCCGTCCTGGCGCGTTCCTGCATGGAACACGATCAGATCGTCGCCTTGCGGGACGCTATCCAGCCCTTCGATGACCAGCCCGCGCTCATAGTCACCCGGGTAGCCGCCCGATGCGAGGACGATGCAGGCGGCGCTTTTGCCCGTCCAACGCAGTCCGATCTGATCGAGCTCCTGAGCGACGCACGCTTCCAGGACACTGAGCAGATCGGTCTCAAGCAGCGGTAGAATGACCTGCGCTTCGGGGTCTCCAAAACGGCAGTTGAACTCGAGCACAGTAAAGTCATCGTCCTGGATCATGAGGCCAGCGTACAGGACCCCCACATAGGGCGTCCCGGCCGCTGCGAGCCCGTCGACGGTCGGCTGCAGGACCTCAGCGACGACACGTTGCAGCATCGGCGGGTTCAGAATGTTCGCAGGAGCATAGCACCCCATGCCGCCGGTGTTGGGGCCGCGATCGCCGTCGTAGGCCGCTTTATGATCCTGTGACAAGAGCATCGGTTCGACATGTTTTCCGTCTGAAAAGGCGAGCACCGAGACTTCCTGCCCTGTCAGGAATTCCTCAATGACGACGCGATCCCCGGCGGCGCCAAAGCGATGGTCGACCATGATCGCTCGCAAGGCATCGCGCGCCTCATCATCTGTCTCGCAGACCAGGACACCCTTGCCCGCGGCGAGCCCATCGGCTTTGAGCACGATCGGGACCGGGTGAGCGTCCAGATACGATAGGGCGGAGCCATAGTCGGTGAAATTGCCATAGGCTGCCGTCGGGATGCCATGTTCGCGCATAAAGGTCTTGCTGAATGCCTTGGATGCCTCGATACGCGCGGCGGCTGCGCTCGGCCCGAAGGCGCGGATACCCGCGGCCTGGAGCTGGTCCACCAGGCCCAGCGCAAGCGGAGCCTCCGGGCCAACGACCACCAGATCGATCTCTTTGTCGCGGGCGAAGGACACGATCCCCGCTACGTCCTCCGCCTTGATGGGTACATTGGTGGCAATGGCCGCCGTCCCACCGTTGCCCGGGGCAGCGTACAGCTCGGTCTGCTGGGGCGAGCGGCTGAGTGCCCACGCCAGCGCGTGTTCCCTGCCGCCCGATCCGACGACAAGTACCTTTACAGGCATGACGCGTTCCCCGTCACGCCACAGGGTTGCATCTCCCTGTCCAGAAAGCCGCCCGCCCTTTGTTCGAAGGGGTATTCTCCAGAGAAACAGGCTGTGCAGTAACGCTCCTTGGGTCTGTGCAGCGCCTTGATCATACCCTCAAGGCTGAGGTAGCCCAGCGTGTCGGCGCCAACATGCTGCCTGATCTCCTCGATCGTCATGCGATGTGCGATCAACTCACCGTAGGTGGCCATATCGACCCCCATGAAGCAAGGGTGCTTGATGGGGGGCGATGAAATGCGCAGGTGCACCTCGCGCGCTCCCGCCCGCCTGAGGAGCTCTACAGCGGGCGCGGTTGTGTTACCGCGAACGATCGAGTCATCGACCACAATCAGACGCTTGCCCTTAAGGCCCTGTGCCAGCGGGTTGAATTTGAGTGCGACGCCGGCCTTGCGGAGGCGATCATCGGGCTGGATGAACGTGCGGCCGATATACCGGTTCTTGATGAGGCCTTCCCCGAAGGGGATGCCCGCCTCCTGCGCATAGCCAATCGCCGCCGCTGTGGCCGAGTCCGGAACACCCATGACCAGGTCGGCATCGACGGGATGCTCTCGGGCCAGCTGGCGTCCGAGCTCCTGGCGCACATCGTGAACCAGCTGGCCGTCGATGATGCTGTCCGGTCGCGCAAAGTAGATGTACTCAAAGATGCACAGGCTGGACTTTTCTGGTTTGCGTCCCTGAACGATGCGCGCACCGCTGGCATCCATCATCACAATCGACCCGGGGGCGATCTCGGTGATGTCGCGTGCACCCACGGTCTCCAGCGCGCAGCTCTCCGAGGCTACCACCCAACCACCGTTCAGTCGCCCCATGCTCAGCGGCCGGAATCCCCAGGGATCACGTACCGCATAGAGAGCGTCACGGGTGAGTACCGTGAGGGAATAAGCCCCCAGGGCCATGCTCATCATCTCTTTGATGCGGTCCACCATATTGTCGCCCTGTGCCCCGGCGAGCATCTGGATGATTACCTCAGAGTCACAGCTCGACGCCAGGCCGACGCCCCGCTCAAAGAGCTTGCGGCGCAACTCGCCCGTGTTTACCAGGTTGCCATTGTGCGCCAGCGCAATCGGCCCCACCATCGATTCGAGCAGGAACGGGCCCGCGGCCACCGGACGCGACGAGTCGGCGGTGGAGTAACGGGTATGGCCCACCGCAATGTGGCCCTGTAGCGGCGCCAGATTCGTCTCGTTAAAGACCTGAGTGACCAGGCCCATGTCCTTGTGGAGTCGCGCTGTGTAGCCGTCCGTGACAGCGATGCCGGCGCTCTCCTGGCCGCGATGCTGCAGGGCAAACAGTCCGAAAAAGGTTATCCGGGCTACCGCCTCGCCCGGGGCATAGATGCCGAAAACACCGCACTCCTCGTGCGGATGGTCCGCATGCTCAAAATCACAAATCGTCATATCGTCCTTTCGCCCGCCGATCCACGCTGCTCCAGACCGAGGACGCCATCGTCATGGATGATTTGCTCAGTCAGCGAAGCCTGATACCTTCGCACGGTCTGTCGGAGGGCATCATCACTCTGCGACAGGATTTTCGCTGCGGCAAGCGCAGCGGCTGTGGGTTCGAGCACCAACAGAGGGGCAACTCCGGTTGGCATCCGCAACGAGGAGTAGATATCTGCACCGCCAAAGGCGCTGGAGATGGGAGGGCACGCAATCACCGGGGCGCTGACGTTCGCATCGACCATACCGCTCAGAGCGTTGGAACGGCCGGCGACGGTGATATAGACGACGTTTTCGCCCTTGTTCTCTTGCGCCTGCAGAAGATCGAGCAGATAGCGGGCGCTCTTGTGCGCCGAGGCCACATGTTGCTCAACTGCCAATCCAAAAGAAGCGCACGCCTCCACGATCTTGTTCACGTGATCCCGGTCGGCCAGCGAACCCATTATAATAATTAGTCTACCAGACATTCTCACCCCTGGCAACATTACGGTGCCCGTGCGCTACTCTTCCTCGATGAACTTGTCGGTAAGTGCGGCCACCTGAGCGTACTTGCTCATGAGCGCGCGCAGGCCCTCGTCCGTGACATCGGGCATGTCGCGGTAAACCTGTTTGTCCAACATGCGATTCTTGTCCCCGCCAGGCCAGAGCCGCCATGAATCGTTATCGATAACGTCAGCCACCATCAGCGTTCCTTCAGTATCGCGTCCGAACTCGATCTTGAGATCCACCAGGGTCACGCCCTGTCCGGCCCAGGCCTTTTCCAAAATCGCGAATACCCGGCGGCCAGTCTGGCGCATCTCATCGATCTCACGCTGCTCTGCGAGGCCCATCTGTTTGATCTCGTCATCATCCACCAGGGGGTCGTGCAGCTCATCGCTCTTGAAAAAGAACTCTACCAGGGGCGGGTCAAAGCGGTGTCCCTCTTTGACTTCGGGATGTCGCTTCAGGTACGACCCGGTGGCGATGCGGCGCATCACTACTTCCAATGGCACCATCTCACAGCGCACCACCAGGTTCACCCCTGGCTCGACCAGCCCCACATAGTGGGTATCGATACCTTCCTGCTCCAGTACGTAAAAAACGTTCGATGTCGTGCGGCAGGCCAGCTCGCCTTTGCCTGGCACCTCGTTGACTCTGGCACCATCACCGGCACTGATTCGGTCCTTGTGCACCAGGTAGACCATGTCATGGCGCGTGGGATGGGCGTAGACGATCTTGGTCTTGCCCTCCGCGAGGCGCTCTCCGAACATCGTTTTGTAGCTCATGTCAATGACTCCTTTTGCCCTGACGGCTCACGCCGGCGGACGCTTCCGCGTATAGTCTCGAATGCGATCGGTCAGCGCGAGGCAGCGCGATGCTGCGTCGCCAGTGTCAGCACCGCGCCCCAGAACACGGCGCACGGTCTCGGCCGGCAGCCATCGCAGTACGTTTTCGTCTGCAGCCAACAGATCGATCAAGGGGTTCGGTTGCCCTGCCTGAATGGCGGCCCAGGCCGCCATGCTGCAGCGACGAATCGTCTCGTGCATCGCCTGCCGGTCGGCACCGGCTTTGACGAGCTCCATGAGCAGTGGCTCGGTTGCCGAAAAGGGCCCATAGATCGCAAGATTCCGCGCGATCGCCTCACGTCCGATCTGTAGCCCCTGGATAATGCGGGTCAACCTCGTGAGGATCTCGTCGATGGCCAGAAAAGCGTCGGGCAGAATCGCTCGTCTATTCGCCGAATCGTCGAGGGTGCGCTCGAGCATGGATAGAGCTGCATTGCTCCAGGCGACCTGAGGAAGCGTCGAAACGTATCGTGCCAGCGAGCAGATGCTCTCGGCGTTGATCGGGTTCCGCTTAAAGGGCATCGCTGACGAGCCGACCTGCTGCCGGCCAAAGGGTTCGGACAGCTCGCCAAACACCGGCGACTGGAGCAATCTCAGGTCCAGGGCCAATTTGTGCGCCGATGCGGCGATGCCTGCCAGCAAGGTGAGGACGCTGTAATCCATCTTGCGCGGGTACGTCTGGGTGCTCACGGGTACCGCTGTGAGCCCCAGGCGCTGCATGATCCGCTCCTCCATCTCGGCGGAACTCATGCCCGTGCCTTCCAGCAGGTGCGCGTATGAAGCAGAGGTGCCTACGGCCCCCTTAAAGCCCTTGCCGTACACCGTCAGCGCATCCAGGCTCTGGAGGTCACACAGCAGGTCGTAAGCATATTGCGATAGCCGGTAGCCGATGGTGGTCGGCTCAGCGGGTTGGATGTGCGTATAGGCCATGGCCGTCGTGTCGGCCTCGGCCTCCATGCGCTCGACCAGTGCCAGCAAAAGAGACACCAGTCCCTGTCTCACCAGTCTCAACGCCTGGACGATGCGCATCGCTTCTGCGTTGTCTTCTATGTCCATGCTTGTCGCGCCCAGGTGAATGATGCCGCCACCGATGGGACACTGCTCCGCGTAGGCGCGTACTTCTGCCATGAGATCATGGTGCAAGTCGCGTTCGAGCTCCTGGGCGCGCTCCCAGTCGATGTTATCCTGATGGGCACGCAGGTCCTCAACCTGCGCCTCTGTGACCAGGCCTGCCTCAGCCTGCACACTCGCGAGAGCCACCCAGACTCGGCGCCACAACCGGCGCTGATGCAGCTGTGACCAGATCTGTCGCATGGCGTCACTGCCATAGCGCCAGGTAAAGGGCGAGATATACGTGTCGTGACTGTACTCTGTCATGCTACCGCGACTCTCCTAGACAAAAGCCCTGGCAGCCCGCACGCCGTTGGCAAAGAGCACCAACCCCAGTCCCCCGGTCGCTCCGCGCGACCAGCGTGGATGCTGGAACGGATGGATGTGATCCTCAGGGTGGGGCATCAGCCCGAGTACGTTGCCCGCTGCGTTGCAGAGTGCCGCGATATCCGCCGGTGAGCCATTAGGGTTGTGCGGATAGGTTGCCACGGGCTCCACCGGTGTGTCAGCCGATGCGTTATCCTCGTCACCAGGATTCAGCACTGCCACGTACCGGAGAGGCACCAGGCCGCTCTCAATCAGACTTGCGGCCTGCCCGGGTTCTCGCAGCGCCAGCCGCCCCTCGCCATGGGCAACGGGACAAAGGATGTCCTGATCCAAACCCTGTGTGAACACACTGGGGCTTTGCGGCAGGGCGCGAAGTCGTACCCAGCGACACTCAAAGTGGCCTCCGCGATTATAGGTCAGGCTCGCAGTTTGCAGCGGGGCCGGTCCCGGCAGGTATCCGGCTTTGACCAGCACCTGGAAGCCGTTGCATATGCCCATCACCGGCTTGCCGCTGGCCACAAAGGCGTCCAGTTCCTGGCGGAGGTGGAGGGTCAAGTCGTTCGCCCAGAGCCGTCCGGCGCCCAGGTCATCGCCAAAGGAGAATCCCCCGGGTATGACGATCATCTGATAGGCGTCCAGTTTGACCTGGCCGCTGACAAGCCTGTTCATGTGTATGATCTCAGGCATGCCCCCCGCAGCGGTACACGCCATGGCTGCCTCGCGGTCACGGTTGGTGCCGGGCGCGTGCATTATCAGGATGCGTGGATGCGTCATGGCAACGCCTCCGCGGCGGGCACGGGTGCTATATGCCCTCGCCAGGCCCTCTCGATGGCTTCCAGAGAGAGTGTGAACTCGGGATTGTCTGTTTGAGCCCCATACACGGTGATGCTTTGTTCATCGACAACTCGCCCAACGGAGGCACAGGGCAGGCCCTCACACACCGCTTCGAAGGCTGGTCGATCCGGCTCGCGTACCTCGACGAGATAGCGAGCGTTGGATTCGGAGAATAGCAGCGTGTCGGTGGCGAGATCCTGCTGCGAGGATCGTGGCATCAACGCCACGTGCAGCTCCGCACCCAGGTCGCCCGCCATGGCCATCTCTGCGAGAGCGACGGCTGCGCCTCCCTCGGAGCAGTCGTGGCAGGCGGCGACCAGGCCCGCCACTATGGCACGGTGCAAGGCTCTCGCGATGGCGGGGCCTGCCGGTGCCTGGCCTGGGGGGGCGAACCCTGCTGCATGTCCCAGCGCGGCGTACAGGCTGCCGCCCAACTCGGGCCTGGTCTCGCCGAGCAGGTAGATGGCATCGCCCGCTGTCTTGAGATCGGGGGTGCACGCGCTGCGCACATCGTCCATCAAGCCGATCGAGGAAATCAAAAGCGAGGGCGGTATCGAGACCTGATGCCCCGTCACTGTGTCCATGTATTCGTTGTTGAGGCTGTCTTTGCCTGATATGAAGGGTGTGCGATAGGCCATCGCGCCGTCATAGCAACCCTTCAGGGCCCGTACCAGTGTGCCGAGCCTATCCGGATAGCCCGGATTGCCCCAACAAAAGTTGTCCAGAATCGCTGTGCGGTCGGGATCAGCGCCTACGCAGACGATGTTGCGCACAGCCTCGTCGATGGCTGAGATGGCCATGGCGTATGGATCGAGGTCGCCGTAGGCGGGGTTGAAGGCAGCCCCGAGGGCGAACCCCTGCCACGAGTCCGACGTGTCCAGCGGACGGATCACTGCCGCATCGCCGGGGCCATGCGCCCGCGTCCCGACCATCGGCTTGACCACTGTGCCCCCTTGGACCTCATGGTCATACCGCCGGATCACGTCCTCCTTACTGCGGACGTTGGCATCCGATAGTATGGCCAGCAGGCAGGTAGCCAGCTCGTCCCCGGCGAGTCCATCTGTGTGTCCCTGGCTGATGGCGGGGGCTGACCACGTGGCTGTCAGATGCCGGCGCGGCAAACCGCCGTGGAGGAACGCCATGGAAAGGTCCGCAACGATGTTCTCACCGTACCGCAAGTGCAGTCGCCCATCGCCTGTAAAAGTGCCAATGACGGTCATCTCGACGGAGTGAGCATCGCAGATCTCGCGCAGGCGTGCCTCGTTCTCCGGAGGCGCCGCGATCACCATGCGCTCCTGTGCCTCCGAGAGCCAGATCTCCCAGGGCGCCAGGCCCTGGTACTTGAGCGGGACTCGGTCCAGTTGCACCGATACGCCGATGTGTTCACCCATCTCGCTGACAGCGGAGGACAGGCCACCGGCGCCGCAGTCCGTGATCGCCGTGTACAGATGCTCATCACGAGCCACCAGCAGAGCATCTAGCGTCATCTTTTCTACGATGGGATTGCCAATCTGCACAGCGCCGCCCGAGGTGATCCCGGTCTCGTCGGTCAACTCGATAGAGGAGAATGTGGCGCCGTGCAGCCCATCCCGTCCGGTGCGTCCGCCCAGAACGACCACCAGGTCGCCCGGGTTCGCGCCCTTTGGGTGGGCACCGGAAGGGGCGATGCCGGCGCAGCCACAATACACCAATGGGTTGGCCGTGTACCCCGGGTGGAAATAGATGGCGCCATTCACCGTAGGAATGCCCATCTTGTTGCCATAATCCTCGACGCCGTGCACCACGCCATTGTAGATACGGCGCGGATGCAAGACGCCGTTGGCGAGGATACCGGGATCCGCATCGAGCGGGCCAAAGCAGAGCACATCGGTATTGGCGATCGGTCTGGCGCTGACGCCCATGATGTCACGCACGACGCCGCCCACACCGGTATTGGCGCCACCAAAGGGCTCGAGCGCCGAAGGGTGGTTGTGAGTCTCGACTTTGAAGGACAACTCATGCTCGCCAAAGGCGATGATCCCGGCGTTGTCGACAAAGGCGGATCGCACAAAGGGCGCGGCAATCTCGTTTGTCGCTGCCTGAAGATAGGTCTTGATGAGGCTATCGATCTCTTCTACGGACGTGCCTTCTTCCGTTGTCTCCCGGTAGGTCACCCGCGCCTTGAAAGTCTTGTGGACACAGTGCTCTGACCAGGTTTGGGCCAGGCTCTCCAGTTCCACGTCGGTTGGTTCGCGCTCCTCGTTGCGGAAGTAGCGCTGGATGGCCTGCATCTCTGCGAGGTCCAGCGACAGCAAGCGGTCACGAGACAGCGCCAGCAGGCTGATGTCATCGAGATTGCGCAGGGGCACCTGTTGCGCTACGGGATCCGTGTGCTGCAGGGGGGCGCCTACGTGCGGCTCCAGTTGCCCCAGATGATAATACTGGATCACGGCATTGTATAAGAGCCGCTCGGCAATGGCCCGCTGTTCATCCGGTCCAAGCTTTCCCCACAGCAGATAGCTCTCACCCGTGGAGACTGCACGGATGCCCTGGATGCCCAGCATCTGTGCTCTTGACAGGACATTCGCCGCCACGGTATCTGTGACACCGGGGAGCAATCCTACCTCGATGCGCACGGCCCCGGCGGGCGTGCTGACTGGTGCACTGGCTTTGCCCCAGTGGGCCGTCTGCACAATCGGGTCAACGAGCAGAGCCGAGCAAATCTGCGCGATCTCCGACTCTGACAGTGTCCCGGCGATAAAGTAGAGCGCCGAGCGCTCGACCCGCTGCACACCATGGATGCCGAGGGCCGAGATGTCGTCCAGCAGATAGCCGGCTGGCATCTCACCCGGTCGCGAGATGACTTCAATACGCAGGATTTGTTCCACGGGATCCTCTTTGGTCAAGGGATTGCCGGGCCTGTTCGGCGCCATCCCAGATTGTGCCTAGGGCTGCAGCTGATAGTTGGGTGCCTCTTTGGTGATCAGCACGCTATGCGGATGGCTCTCTACGTATCCCGCGGTGCTGATGCGCACGAATCTGGCGCGCTTCTGGAGTTCGTTCAGGCTGGAGGCACCGACATAGCCCATGCCCGAGCGAAGGCCGCCGACGAGCTGGTACACGCTTTCGCCCAGGCTGCCCCGGTAGGCCACCCGTGCCTCGATCCCCTCCGGGATGATCTTGCCCGAAGACCGGACTGAAGTGCGCGCTTGTTCGGTAGCGTAGCGATCGCGCCCGTACCCGCCGCGCATGGCGCCAACCGAACCCATACCCCGGTACTCTTTAAAGCGACGCCCCTCGTAGATAACCAGTTCACCCGGGCTCTCGTCCACGCCCGCAAGCATGCTGCCCAGCATGACTGCACGGGCGCCGGCGGCCAGGGCTTTGACGATGTCGCCCGAATAGCGGATGCCGCCGTCAGCGACAACAGGAATATCGAACTCAGCCGCGGCCTGGGCACATTCGGTGATTGCGGTGAGCTGCGGCATACCGCAACCCGTCACAACTCTCGTTGTGCAGATGGAGCCAGCACCCACGCCAACTTTGATCACGTCCGCGCCGGCACGGATCAGGTCGCGCGTCCCTTCGGCGGTCACCACGTTTCCTGCAGAGATGGAGATATCAGGGAATGTCTCGCGAATCTGCGTAGTTGCGCGGAGCACCATGGCCGAATGGCCGTGAGCCGTGTCCAGTGCCAGCATGTCGACGCCCGCCTTGACCAGCGCGGTCGCACGCTCCATATAGTCCGCACCAACGCCGATAGCAGCTCCTACGAGGAGACGTCCGCCGGCGTCGGAGGATGCGTTGGGATAGTCGCGCTTCTTCTGGATATCCTTGACGGTGATCAGCCCCTTGAGGTTAAAGTCGTCATCCACCAGAGGCAGTTTTTCGATGCGATGCTGCTGCAGGATGTCCTGCGCCTCGTCCAGGGTGGTGCCGATCGGCGCCGTAATGAGATTCCTGGAGGTCATCAGTTCGGTCACCGGGCGAGAGTCATCGGTGGCGAATCGAATATCCCGGTTGGTCAGGATACCTACGAGACGCGTACCCTCGGTGATGGGCACACCCGAGATGTGATAGTACGCCATAAGGCTCTTGGCGTCGCCGAGGGTGGCGGTCGGCGGCAGGGTGATTGGGTCCACGATCATTCCCGATTCGCTGCGCTTGACCTTGTCTACTTCAGCGACCTGCTCCTCGATGGAGCAATTGCGATGGATGATGCCCAGTCCGCCTTCGCGGGCGAGTGCAATGGCCAATCTGGCCTCTGTCACCGTGTCCATGGCTGCGGACAGGATGGGGATGGCGAGGCGTATCTTCGGTGTCAGTGTCGTGGACACATCGACGGCGTCGGGCAGCACCTCCGAAAAGCCCGGTACGAGCAGGACATCGTCAAAAGTCAGTGCTTCTGGAAACTTGTCGTCTATTCCGCCCATACATCCTCCAACGCAGTAAGCAGCGCCGCCTGCTCAGGGGAGCAGGCAGCTACGGGGTCGCTAGATCGGCCAGCGCAGAGCGATCAGATCCTGGCGCTCTGCGCCTACGGAGATCAGCGAAATTGGCACCCCGACTAACTCCGATACTCTTTCACAGTATGCCCGGGTGGTCTCGGGCAGCTCTTCAATCGTGCGCAGGTGGCTGATGTCTTCTTCCCATCCGGGAAGCGTCTCGTACTCTGCTTCCACACGCGTCAGAAGCTCGGGATCAGTCGGATAGACATCGGTCAGCGTGCCGTCTGGCAGGCGATAGCCAGTGCAGATTCGCAGCTCGTTCAGGCCCGTCAGGACATCCAGCCGTGTGAGCGCCAGACCAGAAAAGCCATTGACCTGCGCGGCATATCTCAAGCTGACCACATCGATCCACCCGCAACGCCGGCGGCGTCCGGTGGTTGTTCCGTACTCATTTCCCTGCGTGACGATCCAGTCACCGATCTCATCAAAGAGCTCGGTGGGGAAAGGGCCTGTGCCGACGCGCGATGTGTAGGCTTTGACTACACCCACGATCTCGTCCACGTCCAGCGGGCTGATGCCCGATCCCTGGCAGGCGCCCCCTGCTGTAGGCGAGGATGACGTCACAAAAGGGTAGGTCCCAAAGTCGATGTCCAGCATCGTTGCCTGAGCGCCCTCCAGCAGCACCGGCCTGCCCTCAGCAAGATAGCTGTGGATGAGCTGCGCGGTATCAGTGACGTACGGTGCCAGGGCCTCACGGCAAGGCTCATAGGCGCTCACGATCTCGTCTACGGTGAATCCGGGATGATCGTACAGCCCCTGCAGTTCGGCATTGACGCTGACGAGGGCCTCGCTCACGCGCCTCGCGAATCTGTCGCGATCCATCAAGTCCTGCATTCGCAGGCCGCGTCGTCGGTACTTGTCTGCGTAGGCCGGTCCAATCCCGCGCCTGGTGGTCCCCAGAGCGTGTTCCCCCCGTTGCTCTTCTTCGAGCGCATCAAAGGCCAGATGATAGGGCATGACCAGGTGCGCATTGCCACTGATGTGCAGGTTTTCCGTGCTGATTCCCTGGTCGTGCAGCATGGCGAGCTCTTCAAGCAGAGCAGGGGGGGTGATCACCATGCCATGAGCCATCACGGCTGCCACGTGCGGTCGCGTGATGCCAGATGGCACCTGATGCAGCTTGAGCACCGTCTCGCCGGATACAATGGTATGGCCGGCATTGGTGCCGCCCTGATACCTCACCACCATCGCTGCACGCTCAGCCAGGTGATCGGTGATCTTGCCTTTGCCCTCATCACCCCACTGGGCGCCGAGCACGATGGTTACGGGCATCTTGCCTCCTCATGGAAAGAACAATGGATGAACTCTGGTTTCAGATATACTGTGCGCCGCGCTACAAGCGAAAGGCGCCCCGTACACTGAGCACCGGATGCTGATCTGGTGCAGGCACGAGACGCCGCTGTCTTGCGTGCGATCTGATGATCGTCGACGGCCGGAGTATAACATATGCGCCCTTGGGTGACAACATCGCGTGTGGAGTTCACCCCAAACAAATACGCCCGCACAGCCTCCGTCGGAGGCTGTGCGGGCGCAACCGATAGCTACACCATATAGTCGCGGAGTTGGCGGCTGCGGCTCGGATGGCGCAACCTGTCCAAAGCCTCGTGTTCGATCTGCCGGATGCGCTCTCGAGTCAGGCCAAACTTGTGGCCGACCTCCTCCAGCGTGTAACTGCGCCCGTCCTGCAGTCCGAAGCGGAGCCGAAGAATGCGCGCTTCGCGCGGGGAGAGCGTCGTCAGGACGTTTTCCAGCTTGTCTTGCAGCATCGAGAGATACGCGGTGTCCGAGGGCGTCGGTGTGTCCCGATCCGGGATAAAGCTGCCCAATTCGCTGTCCTCTTCCTCGCCCACTGGCTTTTCCAGGGACAAGGGCCGCTGTGAGACCTTGAGCATCCACTGCACCTTTTGCGCCGGCAAGCCCAGTTCCTCCGCGATCTCCTCCGGGGTGGGCTGGCGCCCCCAATCCTGTTCGAGTTGCTGTGCAACCTGATAAACCTTGCGGATGCGATCGCTGAGATGCACCGGCAGTCGAATTACGCGGCCTTGATCCGCCAGAGCGCGCGTGATCGACTGGCGAATCCACCAGGTCGCATACGTGCTAAAGCGGTGACCGCGGTGATAGTCGAACTTTTCCACAGCCTTGATCAGGCCGAGGTTTCCCTCCTGGATCAGATCCAGGAATGGCACGCCTTGCCCGAGGTAACGCTTGGCGATGCTCACAACAAGCCGTGTATTGGCGCGAATCATATGCGATCGCGCTGCCTCACCGCGCTGGACGAGACGATACAGCTCATCCTTTTCGTCCTCGGAAAGTTCTCCCTCGTCACCATCCAGGCGCTCTTTGGCCTGTCGGCCAATCTCGTAATCCCGGGACAAACTCACTTCCTGTTCCGCCGTGAGCAGCGGCACGCGAGCCATCTCCTTGAGGTAGAGGCTGATCGTATCGTCACTTGCGATCTCGCTGAGCGGGGAAGAGACAGGCTCCTGCTCTTCCTCCTCACGCTCCTCGGCAAGCAGATCCGGCGCCTCTTCGCTGTCCGAGCCGTTCTGTGGCTTGACGACATCTGGCTCACTCTCGGCCTCAACGTCCTCTTCCTCCGGCTCGTCCTTGTAGACGACCTGAATGCCCTCTTCGCTCAGGCTGATAAACAGCTCCTCGAGAGCCTCGAGGTGGTCCTCAGCCTCTGGGAACACCTCCAGGATATCGTCCAAGGTCACAAAGCCCTGCTTCTCCGCCTTGGCCATGAGCGGCTCTATCGTCGCCTGGGCTTTTTCATCCATCTCTGTAGACATTGAAATACAAATCCCCCCATCCAGACATCAACCTGGCACCGCCCATCAGGCCCCCACCTGACTCACGGTGATACAAACAAAAAACGCCGAGCTCAAGCCACCGGCGCCATTAGAGCAAGCCGAGGCTTGCGTGTGAGACTTACCGCGCGTATCCGTAGGGACTGCGCTGAATCCCTATCACCCGGCTGTGACTATAGAATAGCATATGCGCCGTAATATGTCAACAGGTATTGGCTACAGGCTTGGGATCCCAAGAACGCAGCCCAAAAGGCTGTTTGGCTGAACCGCCTGTATGCTGTGCCGGCCAGCCATAGCCATACGGCCATGGAGTACTAAAGTGAAAGTATAACAAGAAATGTCAGAATGTCAATAGGTTTTTGGCCCCAGATTGGACCAATTTCCACGGATTGCACATACATTGCGTGCATCTGTTCCGCTCATCGGCTACAATGTTCGGGTGGCGATCACGCGAGACGAAAGGAGCCACAAGGTGAGCATTACCCCGAGAGATCGCGTCCTGAAAGCACTGTGCCACGAGCAGCCCGATGTCACCCCGTGGCAGATCAATCTCACAGCCGACTCCCACGATCAGACAGCAGCGTACCTCAACGATCCAGACTTCGCCAGCAAGATGGGCAATCATCTCGCCGCATACAGCGATGGCTGGTTTGAGGAGGTCCGGCCCGGCTTTTGGCGAGACCAGTTTGGAATCGTGTGGAACCGCACCATCGACCGCGATATCGGCAATGTTGACGCGTACCATCTGGCTGAGCCCGACCTGTCACGGTATAGCTTTCCAGCGCCCGATCTCGAGCGCAACGCGCAAGGCCTGAGTGCGCTGCTGCGCGAGAATCCGGATCGGTTTACGGTCGGCGAAATCGGATTCTCAATGTTTGAGCGAGCCTGGACGTTGAGGGGCATGGAAGCTCTGCTGATGGATATGCTCGACAACCCCTCTTTTGTAGATGCCCTGCTGGACCGCATACTCGAGTACAACCTGACGGTGCTGGACCACATGCTGACGTTCCCCGTGGATTGCATCTACTTTGGAGACGACTGGGGACAGCAGCGCGGTCTAATCATGGGGCCCAGGCTGTGGCGACGGTTCATCCGGCCTCGCGTGGCGATCATGTACAGCCGCGTCAAAGCGGCCGGCAAGTATGTGATGCAGCACTCGTGCGGCGATGTCCAGTCTCTGTTCCCGGACCTCATCGAGATGGGTCTCGATATCTTTAACACCTTCCAGCCCGAGGTGATGGATGTCGACTGGTGCAAGCGCGAGTACGGCAAGGACCTTACCTTTTACGGGGGCATCAGCACGCAGCAGGTGCTTCCTCGCATCGCGGCACATGATCTGCCCGACCATATCCGAGACATGATCAAGCGCATCGGGCGCGACGGCGGCTATATCGTAGCCCCCACCCATGCGATTCCGAGGGATGTGCCGCCGGAGAACATCGTGGCGTTTATTCAGACGGTTCAGGCCCAGCAACCCTGAAATGGAAAGCGGGCGGCTCTGTCGCCGCCCGCCACCGGGCTCTATGCCGTCTAGTCGGTACCCTTGCGGCGCCGGTTGATGGCGATCTCGTCCTCATACTCATAGTTGAAATCGCCATATAGCTTGGTCGGATACTTGGCCAGGGCTTCCTCATCCAGTTCCAGGCCAAGGCCGGGCTTGTTTCCCAGGGTGATGTATCCATCACGATCGAGCAGCACGCCCTTGACGACCTCACGCCGCCAGAAGACGTCGCGTGCGCGGTGCTCCAGGAAGAGGCAGCTGGGTGTGGTGGCCAGGACATGCAGATTGGCCATCTCGGCAATGGGACCCGTGGACCCATCGTGAGGCGCGAGCATGACATTAAAGGCCTCGCACAGGGTCGCGATCTTTTTCGCTTCGGTGATACCGCCGATACGCGTGATTTCCGGTTGGGCGATGGCTATGGCGCGCGTCTCCAACAGCTCGCGGAATCCCCATTTGGAGAACAACCGCTCGCCCGCCGCCAGCGGCACGCGCGTGCGTTCGCCCAGCCACTTTAACGCCTGGAGGTCGTCGGGATTAGTCGGCTCTTCCAGGAACATGGGCTTGTATGGGCGAATGTCCTCAGAGAGTGTGAGCGCCTCTGCGGGCGAAAACTCGCCGTGGCAATGCACACCGATCTCGATGCTCGGGCCAAGGGCCTCCCGAAGCTCGGCCAGCAGTGTCACATCGGGCTTGCACTTGAAGGCCGTGTAGCCCTTCTCTACCAGAGCGCGGGCCTCCTTGACGGTGTCGGCGTGGCCATAGATGCGAATCTTGCGGTTGATGGGGCCACCCAGCAGATCATAAATGGGAACCCCCATGTTTTTGGCTTTGATGTCCCACAGTGCGATGTCGATAGCGCTGATGACACCGCCCCGCACCGCGCCAGTCAGTCCGTGTGCATGCAGTGCGCGGTAGAGCTTTTGCCATACGCGTTCGGTATGGTATGGCTCCTCGCGATACAGGGCACCTGACAGTTCCTCGATGCCCTTTTGCACCACCTCTGGCCAGCCGCTGCCCTCTCCGATGCCCTCGACACCCTCATAGGTGCTGATCTTGGTGAACAACCAGTTGCGCCCGCGCGGGCGGTCCGCCCGCTGCAATATGTTCGCATTCACGAGATACGTTTGGACTTTTTCAATCCACATGTCTTTCGGCTCCTCCTGCTTTCTAGCCCTGCTATTGTTGGGGGCGGCATCGCACTCAACGCCATCGCGTATGCTTGATGCGTACGCTGGATGCATACACTGGATCTGGGGTACCGCCATTCTGCGTGATTCGGTGACAGTGGCCGTGGGTGGGCCCACAACCAGGAGGCAAGACCCCTTCATCCGCCAGCATCTCTATTGACCGCGTAGAAAGATAGCCGCCCACCCGGGCGCTGTCAAATGCCTGCGCGAGCCAGCCTGAGGCGCGCTGGCGTTTGTGACGAGGCGGGCTTTATGGTATACCCTCGCCAGCCAGATGCGACTGCTGGAAAGGGGCTCTCGTGCGCATCATCGTATGTATCAAGTCAGTTCCGGAGACGACAGCGGTCCAGTTTGATCCCGCCACCGGAACAATGCTCCGTGAGGGGTTGGGGACGATAATCAACCCCTTTGACATGTACGCAATCGAGGAGGGGCTTCGCCTTGTGGAGGCCCATGGCGGGTCAGTCACCGTCTTGAGCATGGGCCCGCCGCAGGCTGAAAGGGAGCTGCGTGAAGCACTGGGCATGGGTTGCGGCAGGGCCGTCTTGCTCAGCGCCAGGGCGTTCGCCGGGGCAGACACCTGGGCTACGGCCTATACGCTGTCCGCAGCGATTCGCGCGCTCGGCGGCGCCGACCTTGTGCTGTGCGGAAAACAGGCCATGGACGGTGATACAGGGCAGGTGGGTCCAGGGATTGCGAATCAACTCGGCATGGCCCCCCTCACCTATGTCTGGCGCATTCGCGAGATCGATCTCGCGGCCGCTCGCATCGTCGTTGAACGGCTATTGGAGGAGGGCACCGAGATTGTCTCGGCTCCGCTGCCAGCCGTAGTGACCGTGCTAAAGGGCATCAACACGCCGCGCTATCCCACCAGGCGAGGTCTGCGGCGCGCCCGCATGACCGAGCTCGAGGTCTGGGGCCCCGCTGAACTGCCGGATCTGGACCCGGCACTGGTTGGCCTCAATGGCTCACCCACCAGGGTGGTGCGCATCTTTACCCCGCCAGTCCGCGCCGAGGGCGTGCGTTTGTTCGATGCCGAGGAACTGGATGACGCTGCTGCGGCACTGGCCGACCAGCTCATCGCAGACAAGGTTGTGTAGGCTATGACCGGCGGATTGCTGATTATCGACACGGATCTCTGTATCGGTTGCGCGGCCTGCGTCGCGACCTGTCCCTTTGGGGCGCTGCGTATGGAGGCGGGCGTGGCCGTCGTCGATGAGCGATGCACCGCCTGTAGCGCCTGTCTCGATGTCTGCCCGGTCGAGGCGCTGAGTCTGCCTGCTTCACGGGCTGTGGCTGCACCGGGCGACGCGCGGGGCGTGTGGGTGTGGGTGGAGCAGGCTGACGGCAAGGCCCATAGCATATCGTGGGAGATGATGGGCCAGGGCCGTCTCCTGGCCGATGCGCTCCGCGTGCCTCTCACCGCGTGCGTGCTGGGAGCTGGCGTTGGTGAGATAGCGCCGGAGGCGATCGCCTATGGCGCCGATCGCGTCCTGCTCGTCGATGACCCGGAGCTGGCCATGTTTCGCACTGAGGCCTATGCACTGACGCTCAGGCAACTGATCGAGAAGGAGCGGCCCGAGATTCTCCTTCTGGGCGCCAGTTCACGCGGCCGTGACCTTGCGGGCTCCGTGGCCACATCGCTGCACACAGGGCTCACCGCTGATTGCACGGGACTGGAGATCGATCCGCAAACAAGACTGTTGCTGCAGACGAGACCGGCCTACGGCGGGAACATCATGGCCACGATCACGACGCCGGGACACCGCCCGCAGATGGCCACGGTGCGACATCGGGTTTTTGACGTGCCCGAGCCCGACCCATCCAGACGCGGTGATATCATCGCCGTCGAGGTCGTGCTTCCCCCCGAATCCCTGGCATCGACCGTGCTCTCCTTTGTGCGGGTTGGGGAGCAGGTGAATCTCGCGGATGCGCGCATCATCGTTGCCGGCGGGGCGGGCGTGGGCGGTCCCGATGGGTTTGCCCCATTGCGTGAGCTGGCGGATGTGCTGGGCGGCGCTGTGGGCGCATCCCGCGCCGCCGTGGACGCGGGGTGGATCCCGTATGCCCACCAGGTTGGCCAGACAGGACGCACTGTGCGCCCTGAGCTGTACATCGCCTGCGGCATCTCCGGCGCGATACAGCACCGCGCAGGCATGTCCACCTCACGCGTGATCGTCGCGATCAACAGCGATCCGCACGCGCCGATCTTTGGCATTGCCGACTATGGCATCGTGGGCGATTGCCTGCAGGTGGTCCCCGCGTTAACCCGGGCGTTGAAATCCAGGCTGGGGCGCTGATTCAAGGATGTGTTCGATTGAGACTGGGCTTATCCCAGGCACAGCGCTGCCGTCGGAGGCGCAAGTCCAAAGTTGGCGTGACTGGCGCTATCGCCGGATACCGCAACGCAGGGTACGTACCGAAGCTGAGGCCCGCGAGTTTGTCGATCAGGTAGGACTGGCGTTTCTGTTTGGAGCGCGGGGCGTCGAGATGCCCACCCTGTGGGGCGCCGTCGCCGGATCGAACCGTCCCGTGCCCGAGCATCACAACGACGATGATCTGGGACGCGTCTGGACCTGGAAGGATACCCTCCCGGCTCGCAAAGAGATCTACTATGGCAAGCTGCTGCGAGCCAAGCCGACGCTGGTTTCGCTGGACCTTCTGCCGGCCCTTTACGCGCTATCGCCGAACTATGGGGACCCGCTCGACTATCTCGAGCAGTACGAGGCCGGGCTCTTGTCAGTCGAGGCACGCAGAGTCTATGAGGTGCTGCTGAATCAGGGCGCCCTGGCGACCACTTTTCTGAGGAAGGAGGCGGGTTTGGCGGGTGGTGGGGCGGTCGCCCGCCGCTTTGATGCCGCCTTGACCGAACTGCAGATGCAGCTCAAGATCGTCAAAGTGGGGATCTCCGACGTGAGTCGCTGGGGCTATGCCTATGTCTATGATCTGTTTACCCGGCAGTTCCCCGACGTGCCTGATCGGGCACGGGCAGTCTCGACCGATCAGGCCATGGAGACGCTTCTGCTGCGGTACCTGTACAACGTGGGTCTGGAGAGTGCTTCTGCCTGCGAGCGCCTCTTTCGCTGGGAACCGTGGGAATGGGAGCGTGTGATTGCGCGGCTGGCGAATCGCGGAGAGATCGTGAGCGGGCTGTCGGTTAACTGGATACGGGGGCCGGCCCTGGCACATGCCGGAGTGCTGGCCGAGCTTGTCGGAGGTGAGAAATGTGCGAATCAGGGACACTGAAGGGCCGGGTAGCCTTTGTGACGGGCTCGTCGCGCGGCATTGGCCGCGTTATCGCCGAGCATCTGGCCTCACTGGGAGCGCATGTGGCCGTTCACGGGACGTCGTTTACTTCAGCGCAGGCGTTTGGGGAGGCGGATAGCCTCTATCAGGTGGCCGAGCAGATCAGCGATGCCACGGGCGCCCAGGTCCTGCCTGTGGCGGGCAACCTCGCCGATCCTGAGGAGGTGACCAGGATTGTGGGCGAGATCCGCCAACGATTTGGTCGCATCGATATCCTGGTCAACTGCGCTGGAGGCGATGTGGGGGCCCAGGGCACCTCGGCTCCGTGGGGCGGCAAGCCCGAGGGCAACGACGCGATCCACATCTCGCTGGCAGATCTGAAAGCGGTGCTCGACCGCAACCTGATGACCTGTCTGCTGGTGTGTCGAGAGGTTGCGCCCGAGATGCAGGCGCGCAAGCAAGGATGGATCGTCAATATCGGCAGTATCGCGGGTATGTTTGGCAATCCTCAGTCGGCAATCTACTCGACGGCCAAGGCCGGAGTGCACGAATACACCCGTTGCCTGGCCGCGCAGATGCGCCCGGACAATGTGCATGTCAACGCCATCGCCCCCGGTGACACTGTCACACGCCGGTTCACCGCCAGTCGCGAGATCGACGATGAGATGCTGGTGAGCGACGGGACGCTGGTGCGCTATGGCGCGCCGCTGGAGATCGCGCGGGCGGTAGGCTTTCTGGTTTCCGATGCAGCGTCGTACATCACGGGGCAGGTCTTGAGAGTCGACGGCGGCAAGCAGATCTTTGCGGGTTGATGTCGCTACCGGCCTGGCGCTCCTGCGTATATAGGGTGTGAACTGACAAGACAACAGGAGCAGAACCCATGAGCGATATTCTGGGGTCTTTTCGCAGGCGCGCCCAGGACCTGATCGACAGCATCAACAGCGCAGGGGGACTGCGGTCCACGGTCGAGGGGCTGCGGAAGCAGATGGCCGAGTCCGACCGGCGGAGGGCCATCCACAAGGCGCGCGCGGATCTGAAACAGCTGGATGCGCAGATAAATGAGATGATCACCGCGGTGGGCGTCCAGGCTGTCGGCCTGCATCGAACGGGGCGGATGACTGCTCCCGAGTTGACGCCGTTGTGCGAGCACATCGTCGAGTTGGAAGCCGCCGTGGCCCAACAGCGCGAAGAGTTGGCTCGCCTGGAGGCGACACTGGAGCAGGGTGCAGGAAGCGAGGCGCGCAACTGCGCCCAGTGTGGCCGGCCAATACCGCCTAACGGCACCTTTTGTCCTTACTGTGGCGCCCCGGCACCGCAACCACCTACGGAAGAGCCGCGGTTTTGCGCCAACTGCGGGGCAAGTCTGCGTCCGGGAGCCAGGTTCTGTCCTCGCTGCGGCGAGAGCGTCTCCGCGTGAGCCCGCAGCACAGGTAGAGGAAATACGACGATCGACCCGGGATGTCCTGCGGCATCCCCGGTTTGTCAAGACCAGGCTGACTGAATTCGCGCGGCCGCGCGGGCGATGTCGTCCATATCAGCGCGGTCGCCGAGCAGCAAAGACTGAGCCAGCCAGAGTCCTCGCTGGCAGATCTCTTCGCATACGGGGCAGACATCGGGAGGCTCCTGGGCTCTTCCCAGGCGCTCGCGGATGAACGCGATGCGGGCCAGGACAACTGGCTGCCTGCTCAGCGGCATTGGGTAGCCGTCTCGTAGCGGCACGCCCTCTGCTTCCATGGCTCGCATGAACTCGCCTGGTGTGCGGCCGCCGAACGCGTTGGGATCGTACCACAGCCGCACGAGATGATGCGCGCACCGGGTGACGCGCGGATCCCCGGTAACGGGAGCCAGCCCCGGAACATCGCTGAGAGCACCAAACAGGTATGCCGCATTCGCGGAGCGGCGCTCAGACTGCTCCTCCAACCGGGTGAGTTGGACACGCAGCACGGCCCCGATCCACTCGACCATGCGATAGTTGCTCGCCAGTCCCGTGTGCTGGTAGAACGCCCCCTCGCGCTGGCGACCCACATTCACCACGGACCAGCAGCGTTCGGCGAGATCGTCGTCGTTGGTGAGGATCATGCCGCCCTCGCCGGCGTTCATATTCTTGCTGGCCTGGAAGGAGAACGTCCCCATATCGGCCAGCGCGCCGACCTTGGCGCCGCGCCAGGTCGCCCCGTGGGCCTGAGCCGCATCTTCGATCAGGGTCAGGCCGTGCCTGGCGGCGATAGCGCGCAGCGCATCCATGTCGGCGGGCTCGCCGGCGATATGTACCGGCAGGATGGCACGCGTACGGGGGGTGATCAGGCGTTCTACCTGTGCAGGATCGATGTTCCAGGTGTCTGGCAGGACATCGGCAAAGCGTGGTATCGCCCCCACCAGCAGGCAGGCGCTGGCCGTTGCGATGAACGTGTAGGGTGTGGTGATGACCTCGTCGCCCCAGTCGACTCCCGCGGCACGCAGGGCTATCTCCAGCGCCGCACTGCCGTTGGTGCAGGCAATGCCATGGCGTGCCTCGTGGTAGGCGGCGAATTCGCGTTCCAGCGCCTGTACCTGCGTGCCGGGCGGGGCCCACCAGACACCCGAACGAAGCGTCTCGGCCAGAGCCTTTTCCTCGCGCTCATCCCACACGGGCCATGCCGGCCAGGGCCTCGTGCGCACCGGAGTGCCGCCATCGATTGCCAGGCGTGTATTCAAGGCACTACCCACTCTTGTTTGTTTTCTTACAGGAGCGTTGCGAGATCGGTGCTGGCATCCGCCAGCGCGGTCTCGATGGACTGCACCTGTGTTCGGGCAGAGATCAAGGCCTGCGTCGGTTCCCGCTCGGCGTCGGGCAGGCCGATGGCCAGCGCTCCCGCGATCCTGCCAGCGCGTATATACCAGTAGGTCACAGCATCGCCCAGTAGCGAGCCGCGTGTGATAACACGGTCGGGTCGGTTGAGGTTGCCCCAGGCCTCAAAGCTCAGCTCCAGGATGTCGGAGAAAAAGTAGGGCAGCGTATTGTAGGCCTCACCGGCGCCTGCCATGTTGCGACCGGCGCGGTAACCCTGGTTGTAGGCCACATCCCAGTGTTCCACACGCGTGCGCTCACCGCTCGTTGGATCTGGCCACGCAGCGATGTCGCCCGCGGCGTAGATGTGCGGATCGCTGGTGCGCAGATGCTCATCGACGACCACGCCACTGAGTTCGGTGAGGTCCAGTTCCGCGTCGCGGGCGATCTGTGTGTTGAGCCGGATCCCCACCCCCATAATGACGACATCCGCCTCGACGATCTGGTCATTCTCAAGGCGTACCCGCTCTGCTCGCTCTGTGCCCTCGATCCGTTCGGGGCGCGTGTCAGCGATCACAGTAACCCCACGTTCCTCGAGCAGTGTCTGCACGTGTCTGCCCAGCTCCTCGGGAACGACTGCCTGCAGGGGGTAATCTTCGAGGAAGCATACCGTCACCGGTACACCCATTTGAGACAGCGAAGCGGCCACCTCGCAGCCGATAAAGCTGCCGCCGATGACCAGCACGTGTTTGGCTGCACGGGCAGCCTGCCGGATAGCGTCGCAGTCATCGAGGGTGCGCAGCGTGAAAACGCCTGGGAGATCGGCTCCGGAAAGGGGCAAGCGCCACGCTCGGCCACCGGTGGCCAGCAGCATCTCCTCATAGCCGATGCTCTGGCCGTCGGCCAGCGTGACGCGTCTGCTGCGACGGGTGATCCTGGTCGCTACCGCATTCGTGTAGACCACGATGTTGTGATCGCGGTAATACGATTCTGGCTGCACGTATACTTTGGAGAGCGGCCGCTCGCCGCGCAAATAGGCCTTGGACAGCGGGGGACGGTGATAGGGGATATGCGGTTCAGCGGTGATAATCGCGATCGATCCGCTGGCATCCAACTCGCGAATGCCTTCACAGGCTCGCGCTGCCGCGAGGCCGCCGCCAACGATAAGATATTTGACATCATCCATTCGCACGCCTTCCTTTCTGCGGGGCAAGCTGTGCCCCGTAGCGAGTGATCACTGTGCGCGGCGCATGCTGCTACCGATACAATGCTAGCATTTTGCCGTGTCTGCTGCAACCTGCTTTGCGGTCAGGCTGTAGCCGCATGAAAAGGGGCGCACTCCCTGGTTTGGGTAGTGCGCCCCATTCTCGAGCAGTGACCGTTACCGGCGCGGAACGGGATACTTGGCCAGGCGCGCATACGGCGGCAGGGGGCCGCCGATCAGGGGGCGGGCGTAAGCGAGAAAGGCCTCGGTTACGCCGTTGCCTGCCTCGTTTATGTATTCGTCCGGGACGATCTTTTCCTGATTGGCGATGTGATCCAGATCCTGCAGGCGGTAGGCGATGGCGTACTCGGGGCCGACGAGACGCTCGAAGGCGATCATCTGACCGGTGGCGCCTGCGACCGCTGCTTTGACCCCTTCGACGCCCGCACGATAGGCTTCCTCTTTGTCCACCGGGGACATGAGCTCAGCAAAGGATCGCTGCAGATAGCTCGGCTTGTCAAAACGCGGGCGGATGTTGAGGGTGTCCTCGATGACAGCAGCAACCGTCTCAATCACGCCCAGCTTGACCTCGTGGCCGAAGGGATCGACCTTGCCGGTCGGCATGGCGTAGGGCTCGCCGTTTTCATCCACGATGCCCTCGCTCACCGCGGCGACACAATATCCAAAGCGATCCAGCGTCGCCCGCACATCTGAAGTGATCTGCTCGCGCGATATCTTGCGTTCGGGCAGATAGATCAGGTGCGGAGGATCTGACTGTGTCTCTTTGGCTAGCGCTGCAGCGGCAGTCAACCATCCGGCGTTTCGCCCCATGATCTCCAGCAGCTTGATTGGACCGTCGGGGCCCATGGACTCGGTATCGATTCCCGAGTTCCGCACGGCGGATGCCACAAAGCGGGCGGCGCTGCCAAACCCGGGGCTATGGTCCGTCTGAGCGAGATCATTGTCGATCGTCTTGGGCACGCCGATCGCGCGCAGCTCTACGCCTCGCTGCCTGGCCATCTGGCTGACCTGGTAAACGGTGTCCATCGAGTCATTGCCGCCGATATAGAGGAAATAGCCGATATCGTACTTGACAAAGACGTCGACAAGCTTGTCATAATCATCGGGCGTGAGCTTCCGGCGAACGGTGCCCAGCGCAGAGGCGGGGGTGTTGCGCAGCAGTTCGAGCGTCGCTGACGACTCCCGCCTGAGATCGATGAAGTCCTCATTGAGGACACCGGCAATGCCGTGCAGCATGCCATAGATGCCGCCGATACTGTCTTCCCTAAGGGCCTGTTGAACCACGCCAACGAGGCTGTTGTTTATGACCGCGGTCGGGCCTCCCGACTGTCCAACCACCAGGTTCACTTTGCCAGGCATATCATCCTCCGGTTCCCTTGCTAGAACTTGACCTGACTCCGAGTATAAATCAAGAGCGGTGGCTGACCAACTGGCTGACCTGGCCTGCCGGAGGGCGATGGTCTGAACGCTTGTCGGTCCGCCACCTTTGTGTATAGTAGACGGCAGGGACGCACTACCACCGGACAGGTGATTGCATGACACGTTTCACTCTCGGCACCAATCTATGCTTTGCGATCAATCGCTTCCCCGAGCCAGAGGTCTGGGCACAACTCGTAGGAGAACAGATGGGTCTGCACTCTGTGCAACTCGTCTCTGACCTGTTGCATCCCTTCTGGCCGGACGATGTGCTGGCCAGGCAGACCGCTGCCGTGCGCGAGGCCACTGCCAGGTACGACATCCACGTGCACAGCCTGATGACGGGGACATTCTCGCGTACCAACCATCTGATGTATCCACAGGACGAACTGCGGGCGCTTTGGCTGGGCTTTTTCCGGCGGTTTGTCGATCTCGGCGTTGCCCTTGGGGCGCACAGCGTGGGCAGCCATTTTGGTGTGCTCTCTATGCACGATGTCAGCCATGTGGATCGTTATCGTGCCCGGGTAGACGAGGCTGTTCGTCTCTGGCAAGAGTTGTCGTTCTATGCACGTGAACGCGGGTTGGACTATTTGTACTTTGAGCCGATGTCCGTGCCTCGGGAGATGGGTTGCACCATCTCACAGGCAAAGACCCTCTATGATCGTGTCAACGCGCACGCCGGGGTTCCGGTCTACATGTGCCTGGACGTAGGTCATGCCCCGCATCCTATCGAGCGCGATCCCTATGCCTGGCTCGAGGCGCTTGGCGCCTATGCACCGCTGGTGCATCTGCAACAGACGGAGGCGGGTCACTCACGCCACTGGCCCTTTACGCCCGAATACAATGCCCAGGGCATTGTCGATGCCCGGCGCGTGCTGGAGATCCTGTCGAACAAGGGCAGGGAGGACATCTGGCTGGGCTTTGAGATTCTGCACCGGGAGCGATACGAACAAGAGTCGCAGGTCATCCCCGACAACGTTGCTTCGGCGCGCTTCTGGCGGAATCTGCTCCCAGCGGATGGCGAGTGGGCACAGGCTCGGAGCAAGGAGCCTCACGCCTGATGGCGAGCATGTGGACGCTCGAGCGCGGTGCTCAAGGCCAGTTGAAGCAGGCCACGGCCAGTTACCCCTCGTGCAGTGATGGCCATGCGATGGTACGGGTCGTCGCTGCCGGGCTTGACGTTTTGGCCTTGAGCGATCTGCAGCCTGGCGAGGCGCCGTTTCAGCACGGGGCGATCGAACATCAATGTCTGTCGCTGGTGGGCGTCGTTCAGGCTGTGGATGGCGAGCAAAGCAGTCTGGTAGGCCAGGCGGTTGCGATTGTGCCGGTAGTTGCGTGCGGCAGGTGCTCCGCATGTCTGCGCGGTGATTCGCTCGCGTGCCACAGCGCCATACGGGCAGGTTTTCGGCCCCCTCGCGCGCTGGCAGAGATGCTGGCCGTGCCAGTGAGCAACATCGTGCCGCTTGTTCCGGGCCGGCCACTGGAGGAGGCCACCCTGGTGGGGACTGCCGCCGGTGTGTTGAGGGCTGTCCGCCAGGCGCGGGTGTCTATAGGCGAGTCTGTCGCAGTTTTTGGCACGGGTCTCGAGATGGTATTGGCGTCACAGTGGGTCAGGGTGGCTGGTGCCTATGACGTCTATGTCGCAGGGCAGGACCCCGCGGGACTGGCGCTGGTGCGCAAACTGTGGCTGGGGGAGCGCATCGACGGATCGCGTGGGCGGGTTCCGGAACAGGTGCTGGCCCTGCGAGCGGGGCGGGGTGTCGACCTCGCGATCGTGACAGCGGGTGACACACACAGCCTCAAGAAGGCGCGAGAGACCATCGCGAGAGAAGGACGGATACTCATACTGGGGGTGCCAGATGGGAACTCAACGGCGGAAGAGCCGGACAGCGTCCAGGTTGAAGATGTCTATCAGTCTGAGAGCCGATGCGACTGCGTCAGCTGGTTGCGAGGCGACTGGGAGATCGCTGCGCGCACGTGGGGCAGCGGGCGCCTGGCCCTGCGTGATCTCATTTCGGAGACCGTGTCGGTAAGCGAGCTGGCGCGGCGGATCAATCAAAGGGAGCCAGGGGCTGGCCGATATCTGGTCGCCATTCCAGATTGAGAGCGTGATTAGCTGCGGTTAGAACAGTGGCCATGAATGCTCGGGCCCCATCCCAATCATAGGTGTGACGGGGCCCGAGCGCTTTCGTAGCGACCGAGTGTATCAGGGCAGGTACTGCTCAGCCCAGCCGATGCCCAGGCGTTCCAGCGTGGCTCGCGTAGGGACGCCTGTCTTCTCGTCCCAGCCCATCATGCCATAGTACATATGGACCGCTTCCTCAAGCTCCTCGCGGTCGATACCGCCGTCGGCCAGGGCGCCATTGCGCGTCGGGCCGTACGACCGCTCAGGCAACCTGTCATCGGCGGTCGTGAGGCCTTCACGTAAGTTAAAGACCCTTGCCAGAGTCATTGCGCGTTCGCCCACGGTGTACAGCTCCACGGCGCTCATATCCCAGCCTGTAGCGGCGTTGATCAGCTCGACGCGCTGGGCGATCGTCCAGGGGACAAAGTTGCACAGAATCATGCAGTTCTGTGTTCCACGGTCGATTTGGTTTACTGTGTGCAAGCGCACCTTGTCCGGCCCGAGTGACTCGAGCGGCACCGGATCAATAAGTCCGAGCGCTCGCAGCGTATCGTTGGGCAGGAATCCGTTGGCGTCTGCATTCTGTAAACCCGCGTCATGCAGGGAGTGCATGTGATCCGCACCGGTCGGCGAGACGGCATAGCCGATCGCCAGGGCGCGTTTGAAGCGAGGCTCGTGTGCAGGGAACGCCTGGTTCTTGACCGCCATGGCATATCGCCATGCATCGCCGCCGATTTTCTCGGCGACCTTGGCTGGTCCATCGGAAAGAAGGTCCCCGATCCCCTCACGCATCGCGATCTTTTTGATGAGTTCCACCATCACGTCACCGTCGCCAAAGCGAATCTCAAGGCCGCCTGTCCTGTCGGTGTCCAACAGGCCGTTCTCAAAGGCTTCCATCGCGAGGGCAATGCAGCCGCCGGTACCAATGACGTCCAGCCCATTGGCATTGCAGAGCTCGCTGCCCATGGAGACCGCGGCAATATCGCTCACCCCGCAGTTCGATCCGAGCATTCCGATTGTCTCGTATTCCGGTCCGCCATAGTCTGGGTCTACGTCGTACTTGCCCTCGAACTTGACGATCTTTTTGCAGCGAACGGCGCAGCCCCAGCATCCCTCCATGCCCAGACCATACTTGGGCATGAAATCCATGGAACTGATCTCACGCGCCCCTTCGGGATCAAAGTCCCCATCGCGAAAGTTCCGCGTGGGCAGGTTGCCCGTGGCAATCATACCTACCTGGTCGGCACCCGTGCCCCAGGCAGCCATGTGGGCGGCCTTGCGGCCCTCGCGAACGTCCTCGGCCATGCCACGGGCCATGGCGCGGATCTTGTCAGGATCGGCGCCCGTGATGTTATTGGTCCCACGGACCACGATCGCCTTGAGCTTTTTCGATCCCATCACGGCCCCGAGCCCGGTGCGGCCCGCGGCGTCATAGAGGCCATGCATGATGCAGGCATACTTGACCAGATTCTCTCCGGCTGGGCCGATCATGGCGCACTGGGCACGGCGCTCGCCTAGCTCAGAAATCAGAGTCTCATGTGTTTCCTTGGTCTGTTTCCCCCAGGCCGCGGTCGCATCGCGCAACTCGGCGACGCCGTCCTTGATCCAGAGGTACACCGGGTGGGACGCTGCCCCTTGGACGATGATGGCATCAAAGCCTGCGCGCTTGAGTTCGGGGCCAAAGTTGCCGCCGGACTCGCCCACACCAAAGCCGCCAGTCAATGGCGATTTCGCGCCGGCCACGCTGCGCGACGCCCCGGACAGTGCCATGCCGGCCAGGATGCCGGCGCTGAAAACCAGCCGGTTGTCGGGTCCGAGCGGGTCGGCACCCTTCGGAACCTCGCGCAGGAGCGTGTCCGCAACAATGTTCCAGCCTCCGAGATAGCGCCGATAGTAGTGATCGTTCTTCTCTTCTACGGTGAGCGATCCTGTCGTCAGGTCGACTCTGAGGATCTTGTTCAGCACGCCACGCGTCATGTCTCCCTCCACTGCATTGGTCAACGAACACACCCTGTCATTGTAGCAGCCTTGGATTATGGCGCAACCCGGCAATTGCATGATTTACGCTGCTGCCTATTGACTTGACTCAATAGTGTGATAGACTTGGTTATGCTGTATGATGATAATAGGAGGAGTGCACAGATGAAGTTACGGATACTTGTTGCTCTGGTTTTGCTTGTTCTGCTGATGGTTCCCCTGGCGGGGTGCTCGGGACAGGAGAGTGCGCCACAGGAGGCCGTCGCCGTAGACGGGGCGCAGGATGCTGCAGGCCGCGATGATGTCAGTGATGATGTGGCTCCGCCGTCCGCACTTGATAAAGACACTGATGATGTTGCGGACGTACAGTCGTCAGTCGAAAAAGTGGACGCCGGGGACAAGGACGAGGCCGAGACGGAGGACTCTGTTTCTGTAGAGGCGCCCGACATCCGATCCCTGGACACCCTGGACAGCTACCGCCAGACCATGACGACTCGCACGGTTTCCGACGGCGAGGTCACCGAGTGGACGCTCGTCATGGAATTTGTACGGGATCCAGCGGCGACACGGATGGTCTGGACCAGTGTGGATGAGGAAGGCGAGGAAGAATCCTGGGAGACCGTCCAGATCGGCACCACGACCTATATGCGCGGAGACGAGAATGATGAGGGCCAGGCCGAGTGGATCTCCTACACCAGTGAGGACGCGGAGGAACCCGAGGCCGCGGCGGACATCACCAACTGGGTGAGCGCCGGCAATTACCTCGATGACCCTAGCTGCTCGCGCAAGGGCCGCGAAGAGGTCGACGGCCAGGGCGCCACGCTGTATGTCTGTGATGCGGGCGTATTTGGGGCCTATAGCAGTATCTGGGGCGCGACTGGCAAGCTCATCGAGGGCTCTGTACAGACCTGGGTGTCCGACGAGTACAATGTTGCGCTGCGCAGTATCTCAGAGTGGATCGGTGAAGATGATGAAGGTATCCGGCACGAGTATCGCAGTGAAGCGGTCATCACCGACATCAATGAGCCGTTCACGATCGAGGCTCCAGCCGGTGTTGACGCGCCCGGGTTGCCTGATGACGTGCCTCTCTACCCTGGCGCCACGATGACGATGGCCATGGCTGGGATAGTAGGTTTTGAAGTCGAGGCAGCGCTTGCGGACGTATCTGCGTTTTACAGGGAGCAGATGGAGGTCGAGGGCTGGACCCTGGACTCGGAGTATGAGGGAATGCTGAACTACTCCAAAGATGGGCGCACGGCGATGATCATGCTGTCCGAATCTGATGATATGACCGAAGGCTCGATCATGGTCCAGTAATTGCGGGCGTTGCCTGGGTTCGGCGAGGGTGTGGGGATCCCCACACCCTCGCTTATTGCCAGGCTGGAGTCCTAAGAGTGAGCAGGGGTAGACGACTGACTCCTGTACTGCTATTGTGCTATCATGCTGCACTGATGAGTGTCTGACACCGTCCCGCCCGGAGAAGTGTACGAACAAATGCGCAGCAGCAGCCAGCGACTTGAGACGAGCGCTACTGCCCCCGGCAAAACCATCCTTTTTGGTGAGCATGCGGTGGTGTATGGCCGACCTGCTATCGCGGTGCCTGTCAGTGGGCGCAGGGCGCGTGTGACTGTCGCGGATTTGCCCGCCGCCATGGGGATCCGATTGGTAGCCAGGGATCTCGGCAAGCGGTACGCGGGCGCCGGTGGCGATGCAGATGATGACGGACGGTTTTTGCAGGCCGCGTTGGCCCTGGTGCTCGGCGAACTGGGTGTTGATAGCGCTGTACTGGATATCGAGGTAACGGTTGAATCCGACATCCCGATTGCGCGAGGGATGGGGAGCGGCGCGGCTGTGTCCGCTGCTTTGATGCGCGCGGTGGCAGCGCATCTCGGCGTCGCACTTGCGCGGGAACGTCTCTCAGCGCTTGTGTTCACGACAGAGAAGATGTTGCACGGTAACCCCAGTGGGATCGACAACACCACGGTGGTCTACGATCAGCCCGTCTGGTTCGTCCACGGCGAGCGCCCGGAGCCCTTGTCTTTGCCAAAGCGCCTCACGCTGTTGATTGGCGATACCGGTGTGCCTGCCAGCACGCGGGAGTCGGTGGCGATGGTTAAAGGTCGGCATCAGGAGACGCCTGAGGTCCTGGAGGGTTGCTTTGATGCCATCGGCGAGATTGTGTATCAGGCGCGGAAGGCGCTCAGCAGCGGCGCGCTGGAGAAACTCGGTCCGCTGATGGATCAGAACCATGCACTGCTTGCGGCGATCGGCGTGTCGAGCCCGGAGCTGGAGCTGCTGGTTCGCGCCGCGCGAGATGCTGGCGCTCTTGGCGCCAAGCTTTCTGGGGGCGGCATGGGGGGTTGCATGATCGCGCTGGTGGACGACCGGCAGCGGGAGGTGGTGCAGGAAGCCCTGCAGTCCAGCGGCGCTACACAGGTGATTCCGACTCACGTGAGCGGCGAGGTGGGGGGCTCGGGTCTGCAGGCCGGACAGCGATGCTACGATGCGAGATAAACAGGGTTCGCTGGTGCTCGGAGGCGGCCTGGTCCTGGTTGGTGCGTATCAGTTCCCGCGCGCCGTCGGCGTGCCGTTGCCCGGCTGTGGGGCGTTCTGGCCTCTCTCGCTGGCAGGGGCAGGTATCGAGAGCCTCGTTCAATCACTGAATCAGGATCTACGCCACAGCGGCGCGGTCTGGTTTGGGGTGACTGCCCTGTTGTCTGCAGCCGTCTTTCTGTACATCACCATCGGATCGGGCGAGTGGTCTGATATGGTGACGCTGTGGCCTGTGATCCTGGTGGTACCCGGTCTTGGGATACATTGTTCAGTCTCTGGTACAGAAACACTGACATGCTGATCGGTATCGATGCGAGCCGCGCCCTGCGCAGCCAAAGGACCGGCACGGAGAACTATTCTCTGTACCTGATCCAGGCGCTCGCGGCTCTGGACGGGTCACACCATTTCATCCTCTATGCTGACCAAGAGCCTCGAAGGGGGCTTGTCGAGGGGGCCAATGTCTCCTGGCGCGTGCTGCCTGCACAGCGCCTCTGGACGCACCGCTGCCTGGCCCGTGAGGTCACCTGCCACCCGCCTGACGTGCTGTTTGTTCCGGCTCACGTATTGCCGTGGGTGCGGCGCTGCCCTGCTGTCGCCACCGTTCACGACCTGGGATATCTGCACCATGCCCAGGCGCACCGGCCGTTGGATCGGGCCTATCTCAAGCTGGGAACGGCGTGGAACTGCAAGAGCGCTCAACGTGTCCTGGCGGATTCCTATGCGACGCGCAGCGATATCCTCGCCGAGGGATTGTGCGGACCTGACAAGATCGTGGTCGCCTACCCGGCGGGAACCCCTGGAATGGCTCCGGTGACCGATCCAGCCAGGTTACGCGACGTCCGGGAACGTTACGGGACGGGCGAGCTGTACTGGCTTTACGTGGGCACTCTGCAGCCACGCAAGAATTTGGAGACCCTGATCGGGGCTTTTGCAGCATTGGCGCAGGGGGCCTTGCCGCGCGAGATGCGGCTCGTCCTCGCGGGGCGCCCCGGATGGTACTATGATCGTGTTCAGGCTGCCGTGGCTGCATCAGGGTTTGCCGACCGCATTGTGTTTCCGGGCTTTGTGAATCCGGAGGATCTGGCCGCGCTCTTGAGCGGTGCGTTCGGGTTCATTCTGCCGAGCTGGTACGAGGGCTTTGGGTTGCCTGTCCACGAGGCCATGGCATGCGGCACTCCCGTGATCTGTTCCCGGGTATCATCGTTGCCTGAGGTCGCGGGCGACGCGGCTCTGTTATTTGATCCAGGAAACCAGAGCGAGCTCGAGGATGCCATGCGCCGGCTGTGGCTGTACCCGTCTCTGCGTCAGGATCTTGCGGCGCGGGGCATTGTGCAGGCAGGGCGCTTTACCTGGCAGGCATGCGCACAGACAGTGATGGCCACACTGGAAGCGGCCGCTCGAAAGGGGTAGAATCGCTTGGAGTCGATCCGAATCCTTGGTGTGCGCGTCGATGACGTAACCATGGATGAGACCCTGGCGATGGTTTCGGAGATGGTCGCGCACGGTGGAGCGCATCAGATCGCCACGGTGAACCCAGAGTTCATCATCAGGGCCAGTCGCGATCGGGCTTTTGCTGATGTGCTGGAGCGCGCCGATCTGGCCATACCAGACGGCCAGGGCCTGCTGTGGGCATCTCGCGTCCTTGGCAAGCCGCTGCGCGCTCGCGTGGCTGGCTCGGATATGGTGCCGCTCCTGGCGGAGCGCAGCTCTCGTGAGGGCTTTACGCTTTTTCTGCTGGGCGCTGCTCCGGGCGTGGCGGATATCGCAGCAGAGCGCCTGCGCAAGCGGTATCCCGGGACACAGATTGTTGGGACGCACCCCGGTTCGCCGCGGCCAGAAGATGACGAACTGAGCGTTGCCCTGATCACGGACGCAAGGCCTGATGTCCTTCTCGTTGCCTATGGGGCGCCTGCACAGGACCTGTGGATCGCCCGCAACCAGGTACGTCTTCAAGTGCCAGTCGCGATCGGGGTGGGGGGCAGTCTCGACTTTATTGCCGGTGTGCAGCGGCGCGCGCCGGTATGGATGCGCGAGCATGGTCTGGAGTGGCTCTACCGGCTCATCAGGCAGCCATCGCGCTGGCGCCGGATGCTCGCGCTACCTTTGTTCGCCTGGCGCGTAATAAGGGAGAGGCTGCAATCATGAGGAGAATCGCTATGCGACGCTTGAGCAGGGTGACCTGGATTTCGCTGGCTCTGTTGCTGGTGCTCTTGTCCAGCGGTCTTGCCACGCAGGCACAGGGAGACCCCATATCTCTCGATTCCATCGAGAACTATGTCGTCGTGCTCAGCGATGGGCGGCTGGATGTGCGCTATACGATCACCTTTACCGAACTCGAAGCAGCGGGACGCGAGGGTTTTCGCGAATTGGGCCAGTTCCCGCAACCGCACACGATCACGGATGCCTACGGTGTGGGCCCGGACGGACGATTTCCTGTCAACCTGTCCGGTGGGCCCACTGCGTATGCGGTGAACTTTGGCATCAGGACGGAGCTCAACAGCCAGTATGAGGTTCACATCCGGTACAGCGTCGACCGTTCCGTCTTTGATGAAACCAGCATCGGGGGGCAGCCGTACCGGGCCATAGGCTGGGCTCCCTTCCAATGGTCCTTGCCCATCGCCTACCAGGAAATCCGCTACATCCTGCCGATAGAGCTGCCCGCCGATGTGACCACGGCGGAGCAGGTGACGGATGCGCTGGTGAATGAAGCCGGTCTGGTTGTGAATAACGCCGATGCATTCGACCGGTGGGTGTACTTTTCGACGCCTGATGAGGCGAGCGGTAAGAACTATCTTTCCATCCTGGTAGCAGAAACGAACCAGCCCGCGATGGCCCAGATGATCCCTGCCTTTTTCCTGCCGGGCGGTTCGATCACGGTGACCCGTGAGACGCCCATTCCCCTGGACAGGCCGACGCCGGCAGTCGCCGAAGAACCGTTGACCGTCGGCGAGGCGGTCGAGTCGCTCTTTAACGAGCTTACCTGCTGCATCGGCGCGCCTGTCGCAGCGGTCGTGCTGGGTCTGGTGATCTGGGCCCTGCGCAAGCGCAAGCCCACCAGGACCTATATGCCGCCCGAGATCGAGGTCGAGACATTCCAGACCGAGGGCGTGGTACCGGATCTGACCGCCATTGAGACAGCGTTCTATATGGGCAACTCTACCAAGACGGTGGCCCTCATCGTTGTGTCGCTGGAGCAAAAGGGTTTCGTCAATATCGTCAATCGCCAGCCGCTGCAGCTCGAGTTGCTGCGTCGCACGGACGAGGAGATCGCTGCGCTGCCCGTGTACGAGCAGGCGCTGCTCAAGGCCATCCTCGAGGATGGCACAATCGACAAGGACCAGATTCCGACGATCCTGCAGGCCGTGGCCGATGTGGTTCAGCCCAAAATGTGGAACGCTGACCCGGACAAGACCCGAGAAGAATATCGTCGCCGCATCGAGGAGGCCTGGCGCGAGTACGAGCACGAGACCCAGATGGGGACGCCGGTGCATATGCCCACTTATATGCCCTGGGTAATCCTCAGCGAAAACACGTATAGCCCTGCCGGTGTGCCGCGTCCTGCGACAAGCTCCAGTACCCCCGGTCCGATCTTTACGATGGCCGATGAGACCGTGCGCCCTCTGGAGAATATGGCGGATCAGCTCACCCGGGGCGTGGAGGAGGTCATGGGACGTACGGTGGATCGCATCGAGCGAGCGGCGGGCGGGCTGCTTGGAGACGAGGTGTCTGCCCCGAGCCATAGCGCCTGTCACAGCGCCTGCCACAGCGCCTGCGTGCACGATGCCTGTCACAGCGCCTGTGTTCACGACGCCTGTCACAGTGCCTGCCACAGCGCCTGTGTCCACAGCGCCTGTCACAGCGCCTGCCACAGCGCTTGTGTGAGCCGGGTGTGATCCGCATGACAGATCAAGTTCGAAGCACGAACCAGGGTTATTCAAGTGGGCCCCCTCATCTGCAGAGCTTTGCGGAGCAGGTGATCGCCACGACACGAGAGTACATCTACATCCGGCCCGAGGACGGCCTGATGATCGTTCGGCCGACCAGCATGCACTACCTCAATGCAACGGCGGCTTTCATGCTGGATCGCCTCTATAGCCGGGAGGGCGGGCCGGACGTCGAGGAGCTCGTGGACGAGGTGTCGCAACGTCACGGCGTGGATGCCGCGCGAGTGCGTGCCGACATCAGCACGCTGCTGGAGGGCCTGTTGTCCGTACTGAACGACCGTATCATGGATGTCCCAGGTGTGAAGGTGATGCGATTTGGATCGCACAAGCGCACGCTGCCGGTGCTATCCGAGATCGCGCTGACCTACAGGTGCAACAATCGCTGTACCTTTTGCTATGCGAATGCGCCGAACCGGGGTGACGATGTCAAAGAGATGACCACCGCTGAGGTGAAGGTCATCATCGACCGGATCGCCGATGAAGCGCGATGCCCAACACTCTCATTCACCGGTGGTGAGCCGACGCTACGTACGGACCTGCCCGAGCTGGTGCGATACGGTGCCTCCAAGGGGCTGCGGGTGAATCTGATCACCAATGGGATTCGCTGCGGAGACCTGGACTATGCGCGGTCGCTTGCGGAGGCCGGTCTCGATTCCGCCCAGGTGAGCATCGAGGGCGGTAGCAGCGCCGTACACGATGCGATCACACAGCATCCGGGATCGTGGGTTGCGGCCACACAGGGCGTGCGCAACCTGCGGTCACTGAATGTGCATACACACACCAACACGACGCTCTGTGGAGGAAACAGGGATCACTGGCGGGAGCTCATCGATTTCCTGGCCGAGGATCTCCACAGCGAGTACTTTTCTATGAATATGGTGATCCGTACAGGGACGGCTCTCGCCCATGATGAGGACGACATGTCCTATGCGGAGGTGGGCCCGATCATTGAGCAGGTGCAGGCCTACTCGCGCGAACGGGGGATTGAGTTTGTCTGGTACTCGCCCGTGCCCTATTGTATGTTCAATCCGGTGCAGGCAGGCCTGGGCAGCAAATCGTGCGCCTGTGTTGACGGCCTCATCTCTGTGAATCCCGCGGGCGAGCTGCTGCCGTGCTCCAGTTTCGAGAAGGGCATTGGAGATCTGTTGCACCAGCCTTTCGAAACTGTTTGGAATAGCCGGACGGCTCGCTATTGGAGGAACAAAGAGTTCATTCCACCCGTGTGCGAGCGCTGCGAGATCCGGCATATTTGTGGCGGCGCCTGCCCACTCTACTGGGCGCAAAGAGGCAACTTTGACGAGCTGGAGGGTATCGCCCCGGGTGGCTCACTCAAGGGAAAACTGGTCTGGCGGGCAAAACGGGCGTTGTTCTCCGGGACATTCGGTGTCGGTCTTGGGCCCCGCGCGCGGGAGGGATGAGCGGCATCGGACCGCCGACATTCTTGTCGGCAATCTTGGGCGCTGTGCGCGGGAGGGATGAGCGGCATCGGACCGCCGACACTCTTGTCGGCAATCTTGGGCGTTGTGCGCGGGAGGGATGAGCACTATGGCTCTGCGTGATTCAGCAAGCTATGACATGAACCTCGGCGAGTTCGACCGCTATCTGCGCGAGAAGAACGAGGAGCTGGATCGCTGCATCACGGAGGTAGCAGAAGTTCAGGAGCGACTGCGCGAGGAGTTCCAGCGGGAGCTGGCGGTATGGCAGGGGCTCTTCGGCATCTGCTACCCGCAGGTGACCGTGCGACGTGCGGAGCTGCCGGCGGTCTTTCAGGAGTATCTTGACCGCATTGAACAGGAGGAAAGGGCGCGGCTGGAGGCCGAGATGGCCGAGCTCACCGTCCAGCTAGAGTCCGGCCGCCACGCCATCGACGCGGGCATGGCCACGGCCCAGCGGGCGATACAGGCCCTGAAAAAGGCCAATCCGGACCTGGATGCGCGCGAGGAGGCCCTCAAGCGCAAGATCGCGGATCTGCAGGACGAATACACAGAGGCCTACCAGGAACTACAGGCGGCGCGTGAGCCATTTCTGAGCTTTCTGACGCATGCAGGCCAGATCAGGCGAGCCAGGCGCCGCCAGGCAAGCATCAAGCAGAAGCAGACCAGGGCCATCGAGGAGTTGCGTCAAGTGCGCCAGAACTGGCTCACGGCGGTCCAGGAGACCAGCGAAACGCAATCGAAGCTGCGCGAGCAGTGGCAGCAGGCGACCATCGAGACTGCGGAGCGGCAGGCGCGCTATGACTATGTGCGCAATAACCTGACGGAGCTGGCACGGCAGAACGGCGTCCAGCGCGCGCTCGCAGAAATGACCGAGGCGCCGCCCATGAGTGACGAACTCGGTGCCAGGCTCAAGGAACTTGCAGAGCACAATGCCATCCGGGCCCGGTATGAAGAGGCGCTGGCGGCCGTGTCGGAGACCCTGGGTCTGCTGAAGGGTATCAATACGGGGATGGACAAGTTCGGTGATAGCGTGAGCCAGGTCCTCGGCGAGCAACAGCGGTATGGACTGCGGCAGATCACGGTTCGTGTGCCGCGCCAGGTTGCCTCTGTGAATCAGACCTGGGCTGCGCTGGCCAAAGAAGCGCGGGACGAGGAAGAGGTTTTGCGCGCGCCCCTGGAGTTTGCGGCGATTGCGCGGCGGTATGTCATCGACCGGCTGACGCCGGAGGCGATCCAGCGATTCTTTGAGACGATGGGAGAGGCCCTGAACAAGGCGACCGAAGCCTGGCACTAAGCCAACAATCACGCCCTGGAGAGGAGTAACGCATGAAAAAGCTCGGCGCGACGATCATCGCTCTGTTGTCGATTCCGTTCATCACCCTTGGCCTGGTCTTTTTGATCGCCGCCAACTCGACCTCGCGGCTGCTCACTGCGCTGGCGCTGCTGGCTGTTGGCGTGGTTTTGCTCGTGGCGGGAATCCGACGGCTCATGCGCCTGGCCGCGATCAGTGAGCCGGCGCTCAAGAGCGGTGCGGTTGAGATGGCCAGCAGGATGGGTGGCGAGCTCACCGTGGCGCAACTGCAAGCCGAGTACAACATCCCGCAGTCTCTGGCGCAAAAGGTCATGGATGAACTGACCAGCGAGGGTACGGCCGTCCCCGAGCCTCGCGAGGACAGGGTCGTGTACATCTTTACCGGCTTGCTGCCGGCGATGGCGAGAAAGCTCTGCCCATACTGTGGCACCGAGCTGCCGGTGCGCGAGGCGTTACGCAAGTGCCCGAACTGCGGCGCACAGCTCGAGATTACCAAGACCTGAGCGCCGCGATGCGCCTGGCTCGAGGGGTCCTGATTGCCGCGGTGTGCCTGCTCCTGGGCACGGGTTGTCGCGCCCCACTCACCGACAGCGTGTCGACGGCCGCCGAATCGGTCTCGGTGGCGTCGCAGCCTTGCACGTCGGAGCCTCCCGAGGGCCTCACCAACACGCCTGTGCTGACGTTGGTCGCGCCGGCCGGCCCAGAGGACCGGCCCGATGCTTTCCCGGCGATGCCTGCGAGACGCACAGGTGAAACCCCCGCATCAAGTGCCCCTTACAGCCGCCCCGGGCCAGGAGACGTGCGCGTTTTCAGCGTGCTGAACCTGCCGGAGGCCACTTCTAGTGCGGTCGAGGCGTCGCTGGTGGCGAGCGATTCGATTGTGGAGATGTGGGTGGAGCAGGGCGTAACCCTTGACTCTGGCGCGCTACGTGCCTCCATGCGCGGGATTGAGGAGCGCATTCTGCCCGCGCTGGAGTCGATCTATGGCGAGAAGGGCAGCGAGGCAGCCCCACTTTGTGCGGTGCTCAATGTGCGCACGAGCGCTGCGTCCGGTTACTATGCGGCCGCGGATGCCTCGGAAGGGGGCGAGGCAGCACCGCCTCTCTTTGTGATGAATATCTCGGCCGTGGCGCCTGGAACGCAGCGGTACGCATCAGTGCTCGCACACGAGATGCAGCACGTGTGGCTGGCACAGGTCGATCCAAACGAGGCCGCGTGGGTCAGTGAAGGCGCCTCACAGCTGCTCGAGACGCTGGCAGGTTACCCGGGCCCATCACAGGCAGTGTCAGCGTTTGCGGATGCGCCGGACATTCAGCTCAATACCTGGTCCACCGAGCGCGGCGATGTCCACCGGCACTATGGCGCCTCGTTTCTTTTCCTGCAGTATTACTATGAGTGCTATGGGCTCGATGCGCTTCGCCTGCTGCTGGCTGCTCCCGAGGACGGCACGGCCGCTTTTGATCGCGTGCTAGGCGCCCTCGATGGGAGCAGTTTTCGCGCCCTGTTCGCCGATTGGACCGTGGCAAACCTGCTGGATAGCCCGGATTTTGCCGGCGGCGCATACGGGTATCGCGACATTGATGTTTCGGTCTCGGTAGAGGAAAGCATCGGCGAATATCCCGCCCAAAGAGCGCTTGCGGGCCGGCCCTACACGGCGTATTACGTGGCACTGGAGCGTGGTGCGACAGGCGACCTGGCTGATCTATCCGTCCAGTTGGATGCCCCTGTCACTACGCGGCTGGTCGCCGCCACGGTTCCCGATGGGCCTACCATGTGGTGGTCCAACCGCGGCGACGCAGGTCATGCGTGGCTTGAGCGCACCATAGACTTGCGGGCAGTGATGGCTGCAACGCTGACCTTTGACCTGTGGCACGATATTGAGGCGGGTTGGGACTGGGGCGGCGTCCGGGTGTCGGCGGACGGCGGCTCAAATTGGGTTTGGCTCTCTGGCAGGCACACTGCGCCCAGTTCCGCGGGGGAGCAAGAGCCGCAGCCATTGTACACGGGACGCTCGGGCACCGATGGAGACAGGGCCCAATGGGTGGCGGAACAGATCGATCTCTCGCCCTATGCGGGAACGCAAATCCTGCTTCGTTTCGATATGTTCACGGACGATGCACAGACGGAGCCCGGACTGTGTTTGGACAACATCGCCATCGATGCGATCGGCTGGCGCGATGAGGACGGGGACGCAACGGGCTGGTCGGCGCACGGTTTCGTGCGCACCGACGCCGTCGTGCCGCTGGACTATATTGTGCGCGCCATCCTGTTCTCCGGGGATAGCGTGAGCATTCACGACATCGCCATGCTGGATGGCCATGCGGAGTGGGCGCCTGGCGATGACGCTCAGGCCCTCGAGCGCGCGGTACTGGTGATCAGCCCGATCACCGACCCCAGCGGCCCCCTGACTACAGAGGAGATCCCGATCACACTGACGCTGCAGCAGGTGCCCTGAGTCTGGGGCTAGGGGGTGAGTACCTGCTCAAGGCGGTGCGCCAGATGCGACACATCCCCGGGCGAGACAGTGCGCAGATCGAGGACGACTCGCCCGTCCTGAATCCGAGCCACCACCGCGGGCGCTCCCTGACGCAGTTGCATCGCGATAGCGTCTGCATCGCAGGGCGGCAGGGCCAGCAGCATGGTGGGCAGCGATTCCTCCGGCAGAGAGCCGCCGCCAATCATGGACCGGCCCGGGATCAACTCACAACTGTGGCCACACGGGCCCAGCTTTTCAAGTAGACTGCGCGCCTCAGCCTCGACTTGTTCCTGCGTGAGGGACATCATGCGCCAGATCGGAACCGAGCTCTCCGCCTCCTGGCGCACGTAATGCATCAGATTGGCCTGAACCCCGGCCAGTGTCCCTTTGTCCACCCGCAGCGCTCTTGTCAGGGGGTACTCCCGCAGTCGCGCGATAATCTCGGCGCGCCCCACCAGCAGGCCGGCCTGAGGACCGCCCAGGAGCTTGTCTCCACTGAAGGATACCAGATCGGCGCCTGCCGTGAGGCTCTCCTGCACCGTGGGCTCATGCGGCAAGCCGTAGCGCGCTGTATCCAGGAGCGTACCGCTCCCCAGGTCGTCCAGGAGCAGCAGCCCGCGGCTGTGGGCCAGTTCGGCCAGCTCGGAGGCCTCCGGCTGATGAACAAAGCCTTGAAGGCGAAAGTTGCTGGTGTGGACGCGCATCAGGGCCGCGGTGCGATCGCCAATGGCCGCGGCATAGTCACGCAGGTAAGTGCGATTGGTGGTGCCGACCTCCACCAGGCGGGCGCCGCTCTGCGCCATCACATCCGGAATGCGAAACCCGCCGCCGATCTCCACCAGCTGGCCGCGGGAGATGACTACCTCGGCGTCGCGCGCCAGCGCCGATAGCGCCAGCAGGACCGCGCCCGCGTTGTTGTTCACGACGAGCGCTGCCTCGGCGCCGGTGAGCTGGCATAGCAATCCCTCAGCGTGGACATAGCGCGAGCCTCTGTGTCCGGCTTCCAGATCAAACTCCAGGTTGCTGTAGCCTTCGGCCACCTCTCTGATCGCTGCGATCACATCCGCACTCAAGGGGGCCCTGCCCAGGTTGGTGTGCAGGATGACGCCGGTGGCGTTGATCACGGGCTTGAGGGTGGGCGCTTGACCCATCGCTGCCAGGGCCCGGGCGCGCTCCAGGATGTCAACTTCATCGGGCACGTCGGCGCCATGGAGAATCGCGCCTCGGGCCTCCTCGAGAGCGGAACGTAACGCCTCCACGGTGGCCGCCCGGCCGTGTGCGGCTGCAATGCTGGCGGACGGTTCCGTCTTCAGAAGCGCATCTACGCTCGGCAGAGATCTCAGTTTATCGTGAACATCAGCCATATCACTGTTCCTCACTGATCGGATCGTATCCCATACTGGACGCGTGGACCAATGCCATGATCGTTCCAGTCGGGATCGGCGACGCGCGGGCGAGAGACGGTCTCTAGATCGCCGAAAAAAGAGCGCCCGCATGGGACAGGCCCGGACACAAGTCGACTCCAGCCCGGCCGTCACCTGATCGCCGCAACCATCGCACTTGGCCGCGAGCCCAGCGGGCCCGAGCGCCACAGCCTCAAAGGGACAGGCGGCGACGCAGGCTCCGCAGCCGGTACAACGTAACGCGTCGATCTGAACTCACCCGGCAGGCCCGATTCCTGTCGCTCGACGCGAATTCAGTCTACCTCGTCGGCCAGGTTGGCACGATCCTTGCAGGCGATGACGCAGGTGTCACCATAGGACACCACGCGTCCGAGAGGCACCGTGACAAGGAGTGCATAGATGCGGGCAAACACACCGTCTTCCGTCGCCTTCTCTATACCAGCGCGAGTCCCGGTCGAACATCGAGAGCCAGGGTTGCGCGGTCGCCGGCGAGATAGCGATAGTAAGCGGCGGCTCCCATCATGGCAGCGTTGTCAGTGCAGTAGCGGATCGGCGGATACCTTACGGGAACCTGAACGCGCAGCTCAAGCTCCTGGCGAAGTCGCCCGTTCGCCGCAACACCTCCTGCGACGAGCAGTTGCACTGCATTGTGATCGCTGAGGGCGCGGAGTGTCTTGCTCACAAGCGCATCGACGAGCGCCTCCTGAAAGCTGGCCGCCAGGTCAGCAACTGGCAGCGCGCCCTCCGTTTCGGCCACGCCGGCATTAGCCAGTTTCACCCCACGCTCCGGCACTTCAATGCCCTGCTCGCGCTTCAGATCCTGAACGACGCGCAACACGGCAGTCTTGAGGCCGCTAAAGGAAAAGTCATAGGCCCCCACGCTCAGGGCGCGCGGAAAATCAAAGGCAGCACGATCGCCGTCCTTTGCCGCGCGCTCGATGGACGGCCCGCCGGGGTAACTGAGGCCGAGCAGGCGGGCCACCTTATCAAAGGCCTCGCCGGCCGCGTCATCGATGGTGCCGCCCAGGCGTTCATACCGCAGATGATCACGCATCAAGACCAGTTCGGTGTGCCCTCCGGATACGATCAGGCAGATGAGGGGAAAAGGCGGGTCAGTCTCCGGACCACCGTCATAGCGCAGCCAATTGGCATAGATGTGTCCCTCCATATGGTTGATGCCCAGGAGGGGGACCCCTGTGGCCGCGGAGAGGGCCTTGGCAAAGTTCACACCCACGAGCAGTGAGCCCGCCAGCCCGGGGCCGTTGACTGTGGCGATGGCGGCGAGATCGGACCAGTCCAGGCCGGATTGCTCCATTGTCTCGCGGACGGTTGGCGTAATCGCCAGAATATGCTCACGTGAGGCCATCTCTGGAAACACACCACCATATTGCCGGTGCAGCTGGACCTGCGATGCCACCGTGCAAGACAACACGTGACGGCCATCCTGCACAATGGCCGCTGAGGTTTCATCGCAGGATGTCTCGATTGCGAGGATGTGGGTCATGTCCCGTCGCCTCTCACTGGCTCGTCACGGGCAGCGTGCAGAGCACAAAGTGCTGCCCGCTGACGAGGTACATACGGCGCTCTGCTTCGTCTACGTACAACCCCCGCAAGTTATCCATGTAGGGCTCGCTCTCGGTCGCCCGGAACTGTCGGACGAAATCGCCGTCCTTTGTAAACTGTAGGACGCGGTCATTGCCGGCGTCGGCGACATAGACATATCCCGGGGCTTCCTCTGATGGACCGCCGCTGACAAAGATAGCGACGGGGCTGCGCATGGTGCCGTAAAAGCCGCGCATGCCAAAGTCCACCTGTTGCCCGTTGTTGAATTTCTTGATGGTTCCGTCGGCAAAGAGAATGTACACGTTCGAGTCTATGGCCATATCGACGGCGCCCGTGAGATCGACGCCCAGCGCGGCATCGAAATAGTCCAGCGGTGGTTTGACGTATTCGTTGTTCGAGGGCAGATATTTGAACAGGCGTCCCAGGAGGGGATCGAGGACGTACAGATTGCCAAAAAAGCTGCCGATGGCCTGGGGGCTGAGCCAGAGGTCCGCATTGCCGACAGGCTGCGATCGCATGCCCCGATGCGCGTCGTAGCTGAGCAGCCGGCCCGAACGGTCCAGGACGATGAACCGCGGCAGCGACTGGCTGCCTTCACTGGCCATATAGTTGAGATCAATGAGATCGGTCACGGTCTCCCCATCGAGGACGTCACCCTTCCTGACGATCACCGGGTTGGCCTCGACTGGCTGCAGAGCATCCCCAACGTCGTTAAGATAGAACCGGTAAACGCGATCGCTGCCGCGGTTCAGGACCAACACATCTTTGTCGTGTACGGCGATGCGTGACGAGTCTGTGGGTGATGTCGGGCCATCCTCGAAATAGTACAACTTGGCAAAGTTATAGATCGGCACCACGCCTTCCACCTGGTCGATCTGGTGCTGTGCGCGCCGTCGCAGATCCTGCAGATCGGCATTCTCAGGCGAGAGTGCCAGACCCTGGTCGATCACCGTCAGTGCACGATAGAGGTCGTCGCGCTTGAGCTGAAGATCTTCCTGCCGGACGGCGAGGTCATAGAGATACTGCGCCTGGTTGATCGCGTTCGAATACTGAGCCGATCTGGCGCGGTCGTACTGTACTCGCGCCATGACGACGGTAAAGAGCACGATCAGGGGAATGATCATGGCGATGGCCACAAGCGCCTTGCCGCCTACGGAGATCCCGGTACGTTCGCTAACGATCGGACGCGGCGGTATCTCCTTGGGGAGCACTCCGAGGAGCACTTTCTCGGTGCCATCTCGTAACTTGCGGGCTCGCTCTGCAACTGCGTCCGTTATCTGGCTCACATCAATGGCGGGGCGAGCGGTATGGATGATCTCCATGCCGTCATCGTCCCATGTCTCGACGGGCTCCAGGTCCTCGTCTGCCAGCTCGAGGCTGGAGATGGGCGACTCTGGCTCCTCCACGTACAGCGTATCGGCATAGGCATCGTCGCTGTGCTCGGTGTCCTCGATCGGTGGGTGGCTAACCGACGCTGCCCCTGTGTGCGACGGCGAGGGTGTCTGGCGATCCAGCCGAATGACTTCTGGCGTCTCGAACGGGTCCTGTGGGAGCTCCCGGTTCGGGGCACGACCGAATCCGCTGCTCTCATCGATGTTTGGCGATGCTGTCAACCTGCTCGCCATCTCCGATGCGCGAGGCCCGGGCGTTGTGATAAGAGGGGTTTGCGGCTCGATAACCGCCACCTGCCGCGCCGGTCGCACCAGGAGCAGCGAGAAATCACGCCCGTTGGCCAGGTCCTTCAATGCGTCCGTGAGATCGTCATACGCTGTACGCATGCTGGCGGCTGCGATCTCGCCTTCGCTGGCCTCGCGAACAATGTCTGCCGAAGCCAGGACAAGCAGGTCATCGGCACGGTAGCTGGCATGGAACAGGCTTGGTTCAACCTCTTTGCGGAGCCCAAGTGGCGGCTCGCGGTCCAGGTCGACACCGACGGGTTGTTCCATGGCAACCCATGCGGAACGGTCCGGATAGCGGCGGGCGTCCATGCCGCGACCCACGATGGCTACAGCTGGACCCATCTGCGCGATATACAGGTCTTCCTGGCGCGTGACGGCGCATACAGCCCCCGCCAGAGACCGCAGCGATGGATCGGCGCGGAGGTTGTGCTCAAAGAGACGTTCGTTGGCCGCCAGGAGTGCACCGCGCAGTCCGCGGGTGATGCTACCGGAGAGCTGGTAGTAGGTCTCTCCGATGAGCGCCATCAACTCGCTGGTGAGCGCAGGAGGCAGATACTCTGACGTGGCCGTGGCTAACAGGATGTACAGCTGTCCCCGTGATTCTGCGACCCGTCGGGAGGGTGGCGTGAACGCACGCACGGCCGGGGGGTCTACTTGAAGCGCCCCCTGATGCATTGAGACACGCTCGACACGCGGCCCATCCAACTCTCCGCCGGCTCTACCAACGAAACTCAAGGGCATGCTGTTTCCCCTCCGAAAGAACCGCGCACTATTCCCATTCGATGGTGGCGGGAGGCTTGCTGCTGATGTCATACACTACACGGTTGACTCCGGGCACCTGATTGACGATTCTACTGGAGATGCGGGCGAGCACGTCATAGGGCAGGCGTGCCCAGTCTGCAGTCATGCCATCCACACTGGTCACGGCACGTACCGCTACCACATTGGCATAGGTACGGTTGTCACCCATCACGCCCACAGTCTGGAGAGGGGTCAGGACCGCAAAGTACTGCCAGACGTCACGACCCAGGCCGGCCGACTCGATCTCCTGCCGCACAATGGCATCTGCCGCCTGCAGCGTGGCGACCCGCTCAAAGTTGACCTCGCCCACGATACGGACGGCCAGGCCCGGGCCGGGGAAGGGCGGCCGGTAGACCAGATCGGGAGGCAATCCCAGTTCGAGGCCAACGGCACGCACTTCATCCTTAAAGAGGTAGCGCAGAGGCTCAATCAATTTCATGCGCATCCGCTCAGGGAGCCCGCCGACATTGTGGTGGGTTTTGATCCTCGCGGCAGCGTTGCCGGTTCCCCCCGCACTCTCTATAACGTCCGGGTATAGTGTGCCCTGTGCCAGAAAGTCGACCTTGCCCAGCCGCGCGGCCTCTTGCTCAAAGATGTCGATAAAGGTATTCCCGATGATGACGCGTTTGCGTTCCGGGTCAGTGACTCCGGCGAGTGCGTCGAGAAACACCTCAGAGGCGTCGACATATTGCAGCCTGTCGCCGAGAAGCTGGCGAAAACGAACGACGGTTTCCTCCGCCTCATTCTGGCGCAGGAGCCCCGTATTCACAAAGACTGCGGTCAGCTGGTCACCAACTGCGCGGTGGACCAGCGTGGCGACTACAGTGGAATCGACCCCTCCGGAGAGGCCGCAGATCACCCGGCCTGCGCCAACGGTCTCACGGATGCTGCGTATCGAGTCGTGTATGATTGAGCCAGGAGTCCAATCGGGCGCGCAGCCACAGATCCTCAGCACGAAATTGCTGAGGATCGCGGCGCCATGCTCCGTATGGACAACTTCCGGGTGGAACTGCACACCGTAGAGTTTACGCTGACGGTTCTCGATGGCCGCATAGGGCGAATTGTCTGAACGAGCGACTGACACAAAGCCCTCTGGCAGAGCATCAATGCGGTCGCCGTGGCTCATCCAGACCTGCTGGGTCTCGGGCAGGCCGTGGAACAGGGCGCTAGACGGGTCGGTTATCTGGACTTGAGCCAGGCCATACTCGCGGTGAACTGCCGGTGCGACGCGTCCCTGCATCTGGTGCGCCATCAGCTGCATGCCGTAGCACAGTCCCAGCACGGGGATGCCGCGCTTGAGAACATGCTCGCACAGATAAGGCGCACCAGCATCATAGACGCTGTTGGGTCCCCCGGACAGGATGATTCCGGCGGGGTTGAGGCGATCGATATCGCTCTCGCTCGCGTCCCAGGGCAACATCTCAGCATAAACGTGGCACTCGCGCACCCGACGCACGATAAGCTGGCTGTACTGGGAGCCATAGTCGAGGACCACAATCGTCGTGCGGGTGGCGCCAGGGGTGGGCATAAGCGTATGGTATCCCTCAGGTGACTGGATCATTGCTCTCACACGAGCCCATTATAATGGTGCCACCGGACAGGGGCAAGTGTCTTGTCTGGTGACGCACCGCGGACCGTGTGCCCTATCGTCGTCTTGCGGTCAGCCCCGCTGAACCGCGTTCACCAGTCCGCGCATGTAGCCGATGTGGTATGCCTCTGCGGCACGCCGGCCGCCCACCATGGTGGGTAGATGATCTGAGATGATCGCGCCGTCGAATTTCACCGCGTGGAGCGCTGAGATGACCTCCAAGAGGTCCATGTAGCCGGCGTCCATATAGGTTTCTGCAAAGCCCTCCGGCATCGGTGCCGTGACGTTGCGAAGATGGACCTTGAACAGCTTGCGGCGCGAGCCAAAATAGTGGATGGTCTCGACGACACCCTTGCCCATGGCAGCTCCGCCTTCCAGCCAGCATCCGACACAGAGGCAGACGCCGATATTCGGGCTGGCAGCCATCTCAATCGCCCGACGGTAGCCCTCAAAGGAGCCAAAGATTGCACGGGGGATGCCGCCCAACGGGTATACTGGCGGATCGTCCGGGTGGATGCCGATGCGCACGCCGGCCTCTTCGGCCACGGGCACCACCTGTCGGATAAAGTAGGCATAGTTATCCCACAGCTCGTCTTCGGTGTACTCACGGCCATGTGTCAGAGGGCCCTCAAAGGTCTCGCCCATCCAGCGGCCTGTGTGCGGTTGATCGATGTGAAAGCAACGGGACACTGCGCCGCCCCGTATGGTCTCTCGCCCTGAGCTCCAGATGCCGTTGGCCATGTGGGCATACGTCGAGTAGTGGATACCGGCGGTGCCCAGGTTCCGGATGTACTGGAGATATTCTGCGATCCGCTCATCCCTGTCGGGCAGTCCGAGCGTGACCGACGTCATATTGTGACAGCAAGGGTTGGCCAGCCGGTAGATGCGCAGGCCCGCAGCCTCAAAACGAGACCTGATGGCGCGATAGCCCTCTGCACTGTGCAACTCGGGATCGTCGACGTTCACCATCGCCCATTCGATGCCCAGCTGGCGGGCAAAGGTGAGGTCGTCGTCGGTTGCGTCCCAAGAGAACTGGCTGCCGAGCTGAATGCCGGGCTGAGAGCTATAGTAACCTGGGATGGTCTGCAGGGCATAGAGCAGGCTTGAATGCTGATCGATTGGTTCAGACATGGCAGGCTCCTCTAATAATCACGCGCGTTCCCATTATACTTTTCGTGGGAACGCGCGCAATGGATACTGCTGCCGCCAGATGGCTGCGGGTCGGGCTGCGTGCAAAGCCTAACCTGCCACACGCTCCAGGATCGGGCGGAATTTAAAGCTATAGTCGATCAGACCGCGGTCGCCGTCCTGACGCATGACGCGCGTGACCATCTCTACGGGAAGACCGATGCGGACATCGTCCGGGTCTATGTCGGTGAGTTGTGCGGTAATCAGGGGACCCTCATCGAGCGCGACCAGGGCGACATAATATGGAGCGCCGCTGTCAAAGCCCTCTGGAGCCGCCATCACGCGCGAATAGGAGTAGACTGTCCCGCGACCGCTCATGGCATAGCTGATCCTGGCAGGCCCGCCGCAATACGGGCAGACGTCTCGGGGCGGGAACAGCTTGGCAGAGCAATGAGGGCAGACCTCGCCAACCATAGCAAGTCGCTGCTGCCGTCTACGCCACTGTGATGGACCAGTCATGTCGGATACCTCCTGTACTCAGTTCGTTCGCTCAAGTATGTGCGTGATGACGTTGGCGCCGCTGCCGCCGATGTTCTGGGTCATTCCCAGGCGGGCGCCGGGTAGCTGATTCGCGCCGGCGGTGCCGCGAAGCTGCTGTACCGCCTCGACGATCTGATAGACACCGGTAGCGCCCACGGGATGCCCGCGCGCCTTGAGGCCACCCAGTGTGCAGATGGGCAGGCGGCCCTGCCGCGTGATGTGGCCCTCCATCGCCAGCGTGATGCCGCGGCCGCGAGGGGCGAAGCCGCAGGCCTCCAGTGAAAGTGTCGACATAATCGTAAAGGCGTCGTGCAACTCGAAAAAGTCGATGTCCTCTGGCGTTGTGCCCGATTGAGCAAATGCCCGCTGAGACGACACAAAGGCGGCCTGGAGAAACAGCGGATCACGGCGATCGTGCAGCGCCACCGAGTCGGTCGCCGATGCTGACGCCGCAATGCGGACGACAGGGTGGGTCGCTACTTGCCGGGCAAGATCGAGAGGCACCAGGACCACTGCGGCGGCGCCGTCGCCGATGCCCGACGAGTCCAGCAGCGTAATCGGCTCTGCAACAGCTCGGGCGCTCTCGAACTGCCGCAGGGTGATTTCATGCGGGTACATCGCGTACGGGTTGGTGCTCGCATTGTGGTGCGAGTTGATGGCGAACCCGGCAAAATCGCTGTGCTGGAAACCGTACTCGTGCATATAGCGCCGCATCATCAGGGCATTGAGCGCGACGAAAGACAGCCCCTGCTCGGCCTCGTACTCGGCATCGGCGGCATAGGCCAGTGCCGCTGTCGCCTGCTCAGCGCGGCCATCGGTCATCTTCTCGACGCCCAGCGCTACCGCGATGTCACAGGCCCCGCCAGCCACTGCCATAGTCGCCAGGCGTACGGCGGCTGCTCCGCTGGCGCAGGCGGCTTCAACCTTGAGGGCTTCAATACCGCGATGGCCGGCATAGTCCGCTATCAGGGCACCGAGGTTCTCCTGACTCGCCAGGGCGCCCGAGAGCATGTTCCCGACGATGAGCATCTGTGGCGCCGCTACGCGGGCATCGTCCAGCGCCGCCTGCAGGGCCTGGTACCCAAGATCGCGCAGGCTGGACTCCCAGTGCTCATCCACGGGAGTCTGGCCGATGCCCAGGATCGCCACTTCTCTCACAGATGCCTTCCTCTAGCTACTGAGTTTGCCACGGTAGCGAACATAGGTGGCATAGTCGATCTCTTTGCGCCGCTGAATGTATGCTTCAGTGGTGGGTGCCTGGCACCTGCGCTCATCGATCCTGTGCGTAACTCGCCACACAAATGCGTCACTGCCCGCTCCGGATCCGAAGGACACCTGCAGGATGCGCTCGCCGGCAGCGGCAACATCCAGGACGGCGCTCAGGCCGAGCATAGACGATCCTGCATAGGCGTTGCCAATGCGGTCAACCAGCATCCCTGCGCGTATCTGCTCGCTGCCAAAGCCCAGCTCGCGAGCCGCACGGGCGGGGAATCGCGTGTTGGGCTGATGGAAAACAGCGTGGGCGAAATCCGACGCCTCGTATCCCAGCGAATTGAGCAGCGCGCGGGTCGAGGCCTCTACATGCTCAAAGTAGGCCGGCTCGCCGGTAAACCGTCCGGCGTGCTCCGGATACTGCGCCCCGGGTCGGCGCCAAAAGTCGGGCGTCTCGCTCACGTAAGAGGTGGATCCCTCCAGGATGGCGATGCTGCAGTTCGCTGGGGCGAGAATATAGGCAGCCCCGCCGGCAGCGGCGGTGTACTCCAGGGCATCACCCGGGCGTCCCTGGGCTGTGTCCATGCCAATGGCGAGCGCGTAGGGCGCCATCCCGGAACCCACCAGCGCCACGGCGGCCTGCAGCGCCTCCGTGCCCGCTTTGCAGGCAAACTGCCAGTCTGCGCCCAGCGTGTTGGGTACCGCCCCGATGGCCTGCGCGACGATGGTCGAGGTGGGTTTGACGGCATAGGGATGTGATTCGCTCCCAACCCAGACGGCGCCAATCAATGCGGGATCGATGGCGGCCCGCGCGAGGGCATTGCGTGCGGCCTCGATGGACATGGTGACCGTATCCTCATCTGGCCCGGGAACCGATTTCTCTGTGATCGGCGTTGCGTCCTGACCATCGTGCCAGACGCGGTTGACCTCTGAGGCAGGGAGGCGGTATCGCGGCACATAGGCGCCATAGCCAGCAATGCCGACTTGGAGGTGAGGCCGCATCAGCATGGTGCCTCCCAGTGCGTGGCGTATCTATCTGGTGATTGCCGCAAGCAACCGGTCATTCTCCGCGCAGCTCCTTCAACAGTGCCTGCGCTCTGGAGAGCGATATAGCACCGCCTGCGATCAAGCGCTCCGCTAGGTCGTTTGCCTCTGGGCCCTGGGCGCCCGCGGCCAGGGCGACCTGACGCGCATGCAAACGCATATGTCCCCGTTGGATGCCCTCCGTGGTGAGGGCCCTGAGGGCGGCCAGGTTCTGGACCAGGCCCACCGCAGCCATGATCTCCGCAAGCTCTTGAGCACGGTGCACGCGCATGATTTTGAGGGCCACCGGCGCCACGGCGTGAGCACGGGTGGCGCCGCCCTGCGTGCCAACCGCCAGGGGCAACACGATACTGCCCACCAGATCCCCATCGGGACCGCGGGTCCAGGTGGACAGCGGCTTGTAGGAACCGCTGCGTGCTGCCCAGGCGTGGGCTCCCGCCTCTATCGCGCGCCAGTCGTTGCCGGTGGCGAGGGCCACAGCGTCGATGCCGTTCATAATGCCCTTGTTGTGGGTCGCAGCGCGGTACGGATCGGCGGCCGCCAGCGCCTGTGCCGCCAGAATAGCGCGTGCGGCCTGCTCTGCTTCCAGGCCATCTGAAGCGAGTCGCGTAGCGGGCACCCGGCATGTCGCCCGTGCCAGACGCTGTGTCGCCAGATTGCTCAGCACCCGCAGGCCAACATGGCCTCCTGTCAGACGCTCACAGGCTGGTGCCAGTGCTTCGGCGGCGCTGTTGACCACGTTTGCACCCATAGCATCGCATACGTCTACCGTCAAATGGATCACCAGCATGGTGCCCATGGCTGTGTCGATCAACCGTACCTGGAGGTCTCGCGCCCCTCCGCCCCGTGAGACCATGCCTGGCATCGTCCCGTTGGCCAGCGCCAGCAACGCGTCCCGGTGCTCCATAAGGCGTGCCCGGGCCGCCACGGGATCATCCAGGTCATAGATCTGGATCTGCCCGATCATCTCCGAGGCATCCGCGCTGGCCTGAACGCCACCGGCTTCACGGACCAACAGTGCGCCGTTGGAGAGCGCCGCAACTACCGACGGTTCCTCTATGGCCATGGGCACCAGGACGTCGCGACCATTCACGATGAGGTTTGTGCCAATGCCCAGCGGTAGCCCAACAACCCCAAGCGCGTTCTCGATTGATGCGTTTGCCCTGTCAAGCGCATCAGCGCCCTGACCAGTCATAGCGGCAATCTCGGCCGCGTCCAGGCCAGCCAGTGAGGCCACGAGAGCAATGCGCTCCTCACGTGGCATGCGATGCAGGCCGCTCAGGCGAGAGGTGTATGGTCTGGTTTCCCCAAAAGGCGCGGGGGACGGCATATCGGCATTCATCTGCATGGGCATAGTGTAGGCCGGGCTTACTGTCAGAAACTGTCACAGGGCACCGGAATGCTATCAGAAAGCCCGTGATGTGAGTATCTGAGGGAGGTGTGAGGAAAAGACAGGAGAGAGGGGTGCCCCTCTCTCCTGATGACCGCGCATGTTCGCTATCCGCCCTCATTGGGCGCCTTGGGCGTGGCTGTTGCTGGCTCGCTCAGACCACTGCGGGCCTGCCGGCCTCACGGGCAAACTGACCGAGGACATGCATGCTTACCAGCTGGGCGTAGAACTGCGTGAAGAGCACACCGATCACGCAGGCGATCATGCCGAAACTGGCGGCAATCCCTGCGAGCAGCATGACTACCAGGACGGTGACATAGTTGCCGATGTTCTCCGAGATCAACGTCCAGATCTTTTCGAACGCGAACATGGCACCGAACGACCACTTTTCCGTATAGTTCACCATAGCTGCCGGCATCCACAGGCCAACAGCCAGGCCCCACAGCACCATCAGCCAGGTGAAGCAGACCATGAGGACTGCGAATACGCCCTGTGCTTCGCCGGAAACATTTCCTGTAACCACACCAATCAGCGCAAAGATACCAGAGAGCACGATCGCTGGCGAGGAGTAGATGAGGCTTGCGAGCGTAACCATGAGGCCCTTCATAAAGTCGCCGCCCCAGTCATCCCACTCCGGCAGCGGCTGGGGATCGTCCTGGGCCACGTTCTTGAGGACACGCAGGCCATAGCCCATGACAATCAGGTTGGCGATCGGGATGATGCCGAGAATGCCACCGATGACGACTTTTTTGACCCAATCCTTGTCACTGACTACGTAGGAGAACGCTTTTCCAATATCCATCGGACCTCCTTCTGATGCACCTGTGGTTGCACACAATCCGTCGCATTCGCCTGGCCAGGCAGGGTCGAACCCTGTACCGAGTATACCTGTACCAACGGCGCAGCTCAAGCATCATTGCGCACTGTGGCGCTTGAGGAGCGTCAGGCACCCACCCATTGCCGAAGCAATGAGAGGCCGCCCGTCTCAAGCAGGGCGAGCACCAGCCCCCCTGTGAGGATGATCACCAGCCTCTGGCCGCGGAATCGCACCCCGCTTACTCCCGTCAGTAGTGCCAGCAGCAGACTGTTGGCACCAACCAGCAGCGTCGTGATCCCCAGCCAGGTCCAGATCGCCACCAACTCCCAGGGTAACCGATGGTTCAGCAGCAAGAGACCCGCCAGCCCCGCGAGCGACAAGAGCCCAACAAGATGTGCTGGCTTCTCGATGGCGGGAAGCGGCTCTGCTTCCGAGTCCCATATCTGCACAGCGACAGGCCAGAGCTCGACTGCGAGCACCCATCCCATGCCAATCCCGGTAAACAAGCGCAGCCCGTTAGTGGGCTCATAGAGAAGCGGACCGCCCAGGTAGGCATAGGCTGCCGCATTGATACCGTCGACGGCCCACCAGGCAACAAGGCCCAGACAGACACTCTGCGCGTACCAGGGTGGGCTCCCCGCCCTGCGGTGCGCCCCTGCTGCCGCGAGCAGGCACAGGATCAAGAAGGCCCCGCAGTACATCCCCGTGCAACGAGCGCACAGCAGTGCGGTCTGCCCACCATACACGAGCGCATGGGTCGGATACCGGTGGCAGATGCCATTCAGGATGAACTCAGCACCGGGTGGCATGTCCTCGCTCCTCGTCCATGGCCACATATACCATACGCTGCCCGACCTCCTTTCGTTGCGCACCAGCGCATTATATGGCCCTGGAAACCGCTGGCAAGGCGCATTCCGGGCACTGACTGTGTATTTCACGGCATCACCATTGGGGGTAGAATTATGACATGTCGGCTGGCCGAAACCTGGCCCCTGGTATCCAGTATCGCAAGGGAAGGACCGCATGGACCTGTTTGAGCGTGGCAGGCAGGAGCAGATCGAGCGCGAGGCGCCACTGGCCGCCCGTATGCGACCGCGCACCATGGATGAATTCGTTGGACAGGAGCACGTTGTCGGGCCAGGTCGATTGCTTCGGCGGGCAATCCAGGCGGATCAGATCTCATCGCTCATATTCTATGGGCCGCCGGGCACTGGCAAGACCACGCTGGCACGTATAATCGCGAACTCGACCAACTCGCGTTTTGTGACGCTGAACGCAGTCCTGGCCGGTGTGGCCCAGCTGAGAGAAGTGGTCGAAGAAGCACGGGAGCAACGCGCGCTCTACAACCGGCGCACGATCCTGTTCGTCGACGAGGTTCATCGCTGGAACAAGGCCCAGCAAGATGCCATGCTACCCTGGGTGGAGAACGGCACGGTGATCATGATCGGCGCCACGACAGAGAACCCCTGGTTCTCTGTCAATTCAGCTCTGCTGAGCCGCAGCCGAGTATTCCAGCTGGTTCCGCTGACGGAGGATGAGTTGCGTCAGGTCGCCCGCGCGGCGCTCAACGATGTCGAACGCGGGTATGGAAGTCGCCGCGTGCGGGTGCAGCAGGATGCCCTCGACCACCTCGTGCATGTGGCAGGTGGCGATGCCCGTTCGCTCCTGAACGCTCTGGAGCTGGCGGTCGAGACAACGCCACCGGACGCAGAGGGCACGATCGTCGTGGACATGTCTGTTGCCGAAGAGTCCATCCAGCAGCGCGCCGTTCTTTACGATCGGGACGGTGATTATCACTTTGACATCATCAGCGCCTTTATAAAGTCGCTGAGAGGGTCAGATCCCGATGCTGCACTGTACTGGTTGGCCAGGATGGTCCATGCCGGTGAAGACCCTCGTTTTCTCTTTCGGCGGATGCTCATCTCCGCCAGCGAGGACATCGGCCTGGCCGATCCTAACGCTCTTGTCGTGGTTCAGGCGGCCGCGGAAGCCTTTGAGCGGGTCGGATTGCCGGAGGGGCAGTTCCATCTTGCACAGGCCGCCCTGTATCTCGCAACGGCTGCCAAGTCGAACAGCACAATGGGCTACTATGACGCGCTAGAGTCTGTGCGCTCGGAGCGTGATGATGCCGTTCCGAGCCACCTCCGTGATGCGAGCCGTGACAGAAAAGGCTTTGGGCATGGCGAGGGGTACCTGTATCCTCACGCATACCGTGATCACTGGGTAGAGCAGCAGTACTTGCCCGATTCGCTGAGGGGCAAGGTCTTTTATCGCCCGAGCGATCAGGGCTATGAGAAGAGCATCAAGGACCGTGTAGTGAGCCGGCGCGAGGCGCAGTTGGCCGCCGCGCTGGAGGAGGATAGCCCCGCTCACGAGTTGCTCACCTATACGCCGCAGAGCGCCGGTCAGGAGCGGTGGTTTGCGCGAACCATCGATAGCTCGGCGCGAGGGCTGGAGGAGATCAGGCAGGGGATTTTTGCCGGGCTGGATGTGCGCCGCTTCCACACCGTGCTGGATGTCAACGCGGGGAGCGGCCTCTTGACCTGGGAGGCGCTTCGCAGAACCCCGGAGGGCGGGGTCTGGTCACTGGAGGCCGATGCCTCCCTCGCGCAAGCGTTGCGTGATCAGGCCGAAAGGCTGGAGGAATTGCAGCGTCCCACAGTCCTGGTCGGGACGCTGCTGGCGCTGGACGCGCTATTGGCGAACCAGGAGGCGGCAGGCCTCAAGTTTGATGTGATTGTCGGTCGCAATGCGCTGTCGCGGTCAGATCAATGGGCTGAGCATCTGGCTGTTCTCAAGGGTGCGATGGCCGCGCACGGCATGATGAGCCTGGCGGAGCGCTTGCCGAGGGCGAGCCAGAGACTCTATCAGCTGGCGGAGCCCGCGGCGCTCTCCGAAACGCTGGCCGCACGGTGGCAAGAGGCGGAGGAAGCGATGTATAGCAGCCCTGACGATCCTGTGGTAAACTGGGGTCCTGAGGAGCTGCTGCAGGCGCTCGAGTCTGCGCGTCTCGCTGACTGCAGGGTTGAAGAACGCACGCTGATCTCCGAGATGCTGGTGACGCGGTCGCAGGTAGAGCGCTGGTTCGGCGCTGGACGCGATGGTCGACCCGGCTACGGGGAGACGCTGCGGCGTTCGCTCAACGATGACGAGATGCGTGAGGTCGAGTCGGCGCTGCTGAGCACCATCGCGGGAGAGACGGTTGCCTGGCGCCGTACAGTACTGTTCGTCAGGGCGCGGGCACCCGAGTAGACCGTATCCTGGCAAGTACGGGGGAGTCTTGAGTCAGATCGACATTCTCTTTACCATTGGTCTGGGCGTCGCCTATCTGGGGCTGATCGGTCTGGCCGTGGCGCTGGTCGCCCAGCGCAGGCGCCACCGGGAGCTTGAGGTTCGCTATCGGCGACTCCTGGAAGGCACAAACGAGAAGGGGATGGGCGACGTGCTCTTGAGGCATGTTGACCGCATTCACGAGAACGCAGAGCAGATCCAGCAGTTGCAGCTGGAATACGAACGTTTGCTCTCAGAGAGCGCCGGCGCCGTCAGACACATCGGATTGGTGCGGTACAATCCGTTTGATGACATGGGTGGAGACTATTCCGTCGCCCTGGCGTTGGCTGATGACCAGGGCAGGGGATTGGTGATGAGCAGCCTGCACGGGCGCACAGCCACTCGCCTGTATGTGCGATCGCTGAATGACTGGGTCTCATCGAGCCCGTTGAGCGCTGAAGAGCAAGAGGCAGTGCGGATCGCGCAGCAAGACCACAATAAGTAGCGGGCGGCTGCCCGGTCCCGGTGACGTGACGCGGGTCGCCCTGTCGAGGGCGACCTACAGAGTAGTAGAGGAGAGAGCTGAGATGCCACTGTTCAGGCGCGAAGAGAGTCCGACCGCAGCGGTTGGCGGGTTGGAGACTGTGCTTGGAAGCACCACCAATTTCAAGGGGGTGCTCAAGTCCGATGGTAACATCCGCGTGGATGGCGTTCTTCAAGGGACTATCGAGACGGCGGGAAATCTCGTCGTTGGCCCCACGGCAAGGGTGGTGGCGGACATTCGCGCCAACGCGGTGCAGGTCTGGGGGCAGATCCAGGGCAACATACAGACGGTCGGGCGCCTGGAGATTCTCTCCAGCGGGCGGGTGTTTGGTGAGGTCACCGTAGGGTCGCTGATGATCGACGAGGGCGGACTGTTTCGCGGACAGTGCTTTATGGATGGTGAGGACGTAGACGAGTTGCCCGTGGGCGGCGAGCCACCACTGCTCGCGGCGGGCGAAGAGGGCGAGATCGTCGAAGGCATCTCGTCGCAGACTCGGGAGGGCGACGGTAGCAGCGACGCCAAGCGTGCCGACGGTCCCGGCGAGAGGCAGACTGAGGAAGTTGCGGCAGATGAGGATCAGGCGTCAGATCAGCCAGATCCCATGGCTGACCCGGTCTAGAGGCGCACCATGAAGGCGGTATTCATCCATCAGGCCAGCCTGCTGCGTGACAGTGATATCGACCTGGCAGATCCGCCCCCTGGCTGGAAGCTCATGCCGGCGAGCATCGAGGCGGTGCGACTGCTGGGTAGCGATGAGGTACTGATCCTGCTTTTCTGTGTTCTGGGGGACCGTCAGGGGCAAGAGGAGGACCAGGCGGCGTATGACAGGCTGATGGAGACAGCCAAACAGCTGCAGGCGGGTGGTGGTCGCGTCGATGCAGCTATCGGATGCAAAAGCACGCCGGCCGATGGCTCGCAGGGCGATACGTATCCCGGCCTCGTGTGGTCGGCTGTGGCACGTTTTGGTCTGCAGCCTGAGAGCTGCTATCTGCTTGCCGATACCCTGGAGGATGTTGTCACGGCGAGAGAGGCAGGCGTGCGCCCGATCGTGATCCTGGGTGACCGGTCGATCGAAGAGGTATTCGGCCGCACTGACCTGGAGAGGGATTTTCCCGTGGCCCCAGATCTAATCACGGCGGTGCAATACATCCAGGTGGAGGAGGAGATCACGCGGCAGATCGGCTCGAGTCGTGAGGAGCCTGTTGCTGTGCCCTCCGAGCTTTTACTGCCGGCGAACATCGACCGGCTGACGTCGATGACGTTGTTATCGCCATTTGCCCGGGAGTTGGCGGAGCAGACCGGACGCACGCGTGTGCAACGTTCGGATATCGCGCGCTGGCTGTTCTTTCTGACCTTTGGCTCGCTGGGGCTCAGCCTCGGAATCGCCTATCTGCTCACGCATCTGTATCGCATACAGCCGTTCCCAGAGTTTGTGTACTACTTGACGCTGCAGTTTATCCCGCGTCCGGTGCGGGGCCTGCTCTTTATCCTGGTGGGGTTGGGCGTGATCGCCTTTGCGGTCAAGAGCATTATGCGTAGCGCCGCGGTCCGCGAGTGGGTAAGCGGCGCGCGCAGGGTCATGCGCTAGGCAGCAAGGGGCATGTGGGGATCGTAGCGATAGGATCTGCCATCTGAGAGCTCGGCTGGGCCGGGAAAGCCTGCTCTACCGGCGGGCTGAGATAACCAGTTGTCGCAGAGCAAGGGTAGAGGTGTTTTCAGGGCAGCGTGTCTTGTCTCACTCGACAAAGATCTCGACGTGCTCGCCGTCTTCCTCATCCATAACATCGATCACCCTGCCCTGTATTCCCTCTTCTTCGATCTGGCGGAGCAATTCAGGGATGTCCACATCGCCGACCTCGGGAGCAAAGCGCGCGCCCAGTCGCATACCAACAGAGACAAGGCTCAGTGGAATGTTCACGTCGACCTTGCGCCTGCCAGTGCGCGTGTCCGTAACGCGCACCCGGAACCACGTCGGTCGGGAAGGAGTGGTGCGCTCGGTGCTGTTCCCGGCCAGGGCTTCCAGCAGCCGGGCACCTTCCTGTGCCGTAATCTGACCCTTTTCCACCATCTTGAGTATCTGCAGTCGTTCTGCATCCATGCTCATAGTGCCTCCAGCAACGAATGTGGCGCTCGGCCGGGCTAGCCCAGTGTGAGCACCATGCGATCCAGCACCCGCACTGTCTCGAATCCAACCCGATGGAGCGCCTCCAGCGCCTCTGGCTGCAATGTGGAGATCGTTGCGTGCAGATCGCGGCGCGGCAGGGGGGCCAGTTCTAGCAGGAGGCGATCCAGAAGGGGCTGGGCCACATGTCCGTGGTCACCCGCGGATACCAACAGCCCAATGTCGTGTGCCAGGCCGAAAAGGCGCACTGTAGCCCAGGCAACGCCCAGGGCCAGGCCATCAGACAAGGCCACCAGCTCCAGGCGTTGCTTTCCCTTCAGGCTCGCCGCGAGAGATCGCGCAGCGGCGCGCAGGGTACCACGTTGCCACTGCTCACCCCCTGTGTCTTCCAACTGGCGCACAAGCTCAGACGTGGACTCGTTGATCAGGGCCATGATTCCTGGCACATCTTCGCGCAACGGGCGGCGGATCAAGGCGCCGTTTGAAGGCTCCCCGATACTTACGGGCCAGCGGTCAGCATAGACGATCAATTCTTCGGTGCGATCGCAGGCCACAAAGCCACGGCGCTGATACATGCCGACGGCAATCTGGTTCTCTGGCCTGACCTGCAGGGTGAGGTACTGCGCTCCCGAGTCCCGGAGACTGGCGATCGCGCTATCGAGGAGCGCCGAGGCGATACCACGCCCGCGTGCCTCGGGCGACACCGCGATATTGCTCAGTGACCAGATGCCCTTGCGTTCGCGCACCATGGTGATGTTTCCCAGTATGTGACCGTCTTCTTCCCACACGAGCCCCTGGTATGGGGAGCCAAGTATGGCCAGAAGGTGCAGCGACAAACCCCAGCTGGCCATGTCGCGCATCTCGACGACGATCTGGCTATTGGTGCGACGCAAGTCCTCGCCAAAGCTGCTCTCAAGCAGATCGGCAAGCGCGGGCAGATCATGCGCCAAACGAAATGGGCGGATAGGAGGATTGTGCCGGGCTTGACGTGCGACAAGTACAGCCATGGCTTTTACCTGTTCGTAAGCAGCTCGATCGCCTCATCGGCGGTCAGCTCCCCGGTGCTCAGTCGATCCAGGATTTGCCTGCGCTCCTCTGCTGTGCGAGATGCGGCCTCGCCAATCGGGTAGCCGAGCGCCTGAATCAAGTCCTGCAGCCTGTTCCTGACTGTTGGGTAAGAGATGCCGAGTTCCTGTTGAACACGGGTGATCCTGCCTTCGCATCGGATGAACAGCGCTGCAAAAGCCAGTTGCTCTGGCGACAGCCTGCCAAAAGCGCCCAGATCAAAGTGGCCGGTAATCGTGGCGTCGCAGGCAGGGCAGTGCAGCGTGGAAACATACAACGCACCGCCGCAGATCGGGCACCGGCCTGTAATGGGATATACCATAGCGGCCTCGATGGGGCATCACAGGATCAAACGATACCAAACATAATCTTAGCCTGGCATGAAATTCTGTCAAGGGCAACATAAGATTATTCGGCCGGGGAAATAGAAAAGGGGCCCAATCGGTAATAGTCCTGTTCAGCGTCTTGACCACTGATAAGGAGGCGTTCACCCGTGTCTAGCCGATAGATACCGACCTCGATCCAGTGATCTTTCCCCTCGGCGTCAGCCGGCACCGCGATGGAATGCGTGTCACTGACCTCCTCGCCCATCAACCACAGACCGGTCGGATAGCTCCCCGATCGCGGCTGGCTGTCATCCTGAGCGACGATCGTTTCGGTGCTGTCGACCAGGTGTACAAAGACAGTATAGTCGTAGAGGAGAGGCCCTTCGGCACGCCAGTAAAGCGTGACGTCCAGGTTGCAGCCTGCGTGTATGGTCGCAGGGTAGATGCTATAGCCCGTCAAAGTCATCTGACCATCAAAGTTAACATCCAGCGGATGAGCGGGCCGGTAGGCCGTTAACTCTTTTGCCCCAATGCGGACCCGGGTGACCGGCAGGACTGACGGCAAGGGTTCACCTGACGGATCTGTGGCTTGCTGTACCTGTCCCGTGGCGTCATCTGTCACGGTTAGTCCGATTGCGCCTGCCACGGGAAGCTCTGCGTCGGCATCGATCGGGAGGATGATATCCTGGACCACAACATCGCCGGGTACCCACATCGACGTCGGAAACACGCCCGATCCTGCGCGGGTAAAGACACTGGCTAACATGTCATCGTGCTCACCGACGACGGTTACGTTGACGGTATAGTCGCTATCTATGGGTCTGCGTGAAAGCCAATACAGCGTCAGGGGAAGGTACCCGCCCGGAGCCACCGTCTCCTCTTCCAGTCGGTAGCCAACGAGGTACAGGCTGTCGCCGTAGGATACGTCGAGGGGGCGAACATCGGCGGGGACTTGCGGTAGAGCCAGGCGGAGCGGCGGTCTGTAAGCGGCCTGTATATAGAGTCCAGGTGACAGGACGGTCATGGCGATGGACACAAGGGCTACAATACCGGTGAGCGCAGCACCGTAGGTGCGCGCCCACGTATCCATCCCCAGCACGAGAAAGAGCGCCACAAAGGGCGCGAGTGGCAGGAAGGTTGTGCCGAGAAAGAGATGGGCGGGACTCAAGAGGTGAATCATGGCCACGGCGGCCCCCAGCAGTGCCCAGACGATAGCAGCAATCTGCCATGGACGCAGGTGCTCGCCGATCTCCGATAGACTGGTGCGGGATGGCATGTTCCAGTACCACTGCACGACCCGCAGGACCAGGCCACTGGCAGCGAGAATGAACGCAACACCGACAGCAGTATAGTACGCGCTATCTACCGGGATGTTCAGCCACCCGAACAGGCCCCAATAGGCACACAGCGCCATGTCCAGACGTGCAGTGAGGCTCATGTCGGTGACGGTCTGCCAGATATTGGTGCTCGCGCGCAAGGCACTCGAAAACAACAACTGAGCAGGCCAAACGAGAGCCATCGCCACCATCAGCGCGCGCAACAGCGATACCTCCCGGGGAGCTGACGGGACCCCAGTTTCTGGCCCTCTTTGCTGACGCGCGTGGACCACAAGCACAAGGACCACCGCCGTCCACCCCCACCATATCGTCATCGCGGCGAGTCCGGCGAAGAGAAAAGACAGCAACTTGGTACGGTTTTGATGTTCAGCCTCGCTGGCGGTGCGCATGGCGAGATAGGCGGCGACAAGAACAAAGCATGATCCCAGAGAAACCGGGCTGATCCCGCTGTGGAGGAAAGCATAGCCCGGCAGAAAGCCGGTCATGAGCATGCCTGTCCACGCGAGCCAACGGCGACCCATGGTAAAGCCCAGCATCAGCCGATAGACAAAAAGCAGCCCCACGGCGCCCGAAAGCACAGAGAGCAGGCGCAGCGCGAGCACGGACATGCTCAGTGGTCCGTTGGGCGCGACGGGAACCCGGGCCAGCATGGCGTTGCAATTGGTGACGCCGTAGAGGTCGGCCAGGCGAGCGTGTGGGTTGAGCTCATAGACCGAGGGATCCGAATCCCAGTCAAAGAACTGCACCAGCGCCGCGCCGAGCCAGTAGTAGAGCGGCGGTTGCACCTGTACCGACGACACCTCAGGCGCCTGCACCCAGCTTGCGTGGCCAGGCGGCAGATCTTTGGCCGCAGTCTGGGCGATGCGACGTAGATGCCACGGCTCCTCAGGCATCTCAAAGATCGGGGTGAGCAGGGCATACCGCCCGGCCAGCACGACAAAGGCCAGCAAGGTGAAGGCAACGATCAGATGATCTCGTCTGGTGCAAGAGCCAAAGGCTGCGCGCTGTTCCTGCGCCTGGTCTGACATGTATGTGAGCGCCTCGCAATGGGGTTTTCGAGGGGTCATTATAGGCTGCTGCGGGTCAGGGGACGAAACACCCGCCCAGGGGCCGCCACCCTGGGTGCACCTGTCACTGGATGGTCACTGGTCCCAGCTCGACGCAGTCGGCACCCTCGGTGGTAAGCACTCGGATCAGTGTGGTAGCATCGTAGAGACCGGCAATCAGACGCGCTTCGCCAGTAAACTCGCCGTCGCTAAAGACCAGTTCGTGCCGATCCTCTATTGTCTGGCCCTGCACCCAGGTCCCTGTAGGCCACCGGCCCGATGCGGGCACCCCGTCGTGTTGCGCAATGACGCGATTTTCCGGGGACAACAGCTGCACAAAGACCGTGTAATTGGCCCCGCTCGGTTGTGCCAGTGCCTGCCAGTAAAGGGTCACAACCATGGGCCCTCCAGCACGGACCGTCTCGGGCTCCAGACGGTAGCCGGCCAGATGTGCCCACTGGCCTAGCGTCGCCTGCAGGGGCTTCTCGGGAGTTGGCGCAGCAAAGCTTCGTTCGCTGGGCGTGATCTGTAGTTGCCCGAGGAGGACCTGCTGGTCATCCAGCCGTGCATACAAGCTCGCCAACCCGGGGGCTGCCTCCGGGTTGGTGCGCAGCGTGCGACGGTCTGCTACCAGTTCACCGGGCGCCCATTGGTTTGTGGGATACTGACCGTACACAGGCGTGCCAGTGGCTTCTGCCAGTAGATTCCCGCTCTCGTCCACCAGCTGGATAGTGGGCTCGAGTGCCGGCAGCTCGCGAGCTGCGCGCCAGTACAGTGTGAGATTCAGCGGTTGGGCCGGTTCCAGCGATGGTGGCAGCGGACCAATCGCCGCCACTTGAAGACCGCTTGCCAGTTCTTGATCAAGGATATTGAGGCTCTCGCCCTCGGGAGGGCTCGCATCCTGTTGCGCGCGCGGCAGGAGTGCTACACCGCCCAGGTCTACCTGCATCCCCACAGGCAGGGTCTCCTCGCGCGCAGGTAACGGACCGGACTCGTTATAGACAGTGACCGCCACACGGTAGGCCACAGGCGGGGTGCCAGGCGGAATCTCAAGGAGATGGTAGTTGTGTGCCTCGCCTCCGGGCTTCCACTGACTGGTGCCAACCGGCGATCTCTCGCCAAGAATGACCCTATCGTCGGCTACCACCACATGTCCGCCGGCATCTATGAGCCGCACTGAGGCCTTGAGATCATCGCCCGTGTCCTCGATGAGTTTCCACAAAAGCGCTATAGGGAGGACCTCATCGGCGGGCAACTCTTGAGGGATCCAGGCGCCGGTGAGCTGCACCGGCCCAAAGGAGACGTTCCTGTCGTCAAGCTCAGGCAGGTCAAGCTCGCTGTCGAGCGCATAGACGCTGGCCCATCGTTCGGCTGACCAAAAACGCGCTTCCAGTGTGCCGTTAGCCTCCAGGAACCAGTCCAGGGCATTGCGCGGGTCCGAGAGGGTGTGAACCCAGCGCAGCAACACAGCTCGTTGAGCCTGCTGCATCTGTGGAAGCACCCAGGTCAGTAAATCGCGATCTCCGACGCGTGTCTCGAGATAGAGACTGGTGGCAGGGCCTCGAAAGTAATAATCAAAGGCATAGTCCTGGTAGGGCAGCAAAACTACATCACCTGCGCCAGTACGTGCCTCCACCTCACTCGCCAGTTCTCGGATGTTCGCGCGCTGCAACGCCGGATCGGTGAAATAGAGCACGACGGAAACGACGAACAGGCCGAGAAACCCGCCTGTCCAGAGGAGAGATGCCATTCGTGTGGCGCTGCCGAACGCGAGCGAGCGGGCTTGTTTGCCCCGGCGCCAAAGGGAACTTGCCACTCGCGCTAACAGGAGGCTTTGCGGAATTGCCAGCATCATCAGATGCCGCGGGTGTACCGTCCCGGGGCGCAGGAAATACATCACGGCAGCGAAAGCGACAGGTATGGTGAGGAGAAGTGACATAACAAGATCAGCGGTTGATCCGTTTGACAGCGTCCGCGATCGGCGCTCCGTCCAGAGGCGTACAAGGGCCCTGCCGGCGATGAACGCGACAGCAAGGAGAAAGAGAGCGGCTGCAGCGAGCGCCCAGGTACGCACGGTCTGAGAATCGCTGGTCGTGGGGCCCGTTGTGAAAAAGAGCCACAGCCGGTGGAGAAAAGCAGGCACGCCAGGCACCTCGGCCAGGATCGGGCTCACTTCGGCCGCAAAGTAGTCCTCTGTACCGCCACGACCCGACAAAACGACCATAAGCCAGGGGACAAAGGCCAATCCGGCAAGCAGGTGGGCAAGAATCCAGCGTCGCAGTGTGTCGTATCGTCGCCACCACACGGTCAGCAACAGCCCTGACAGGCCCAGTGCCAGGAGAAATGGCAGTGCAAAGTAATGGGTGTACAGCGCAGCGATTGTCGCCAGGATATAGCCCACCCAGGAGCCGGTTCGTGTGGTGCGGGCGGGCAACACCTGCGAAGCAAACCAGCATAGCAGAGCAAACTCCAGTGCCAGCAGGCTGTACATGCGCAGTTCCTGGGAGTATGCTACCAGCGCGGGCGATACCACTGTGAACAGGCCGGCCAGGATGCCCGTGCGATGATCGTAGAGACACGCTCCGAGCATGTACGTGAGCGGAGGTATCAGTGCTCCAAAGATGGCCGAAGGCAGTCTGAGCCAGAACTCGGTGTCTGGCACGATAGAGCTCCAGACGTGCAGCAGATAGTGATAAAGGGGAGGGCGGTAGGCGCGCTGAACGATCTCGTCCCATGGGAGCCGGGCAATAAGGAGAGTCTGGGCCTCGTCAAACCAGAAACACTGGCTGCCAAGGTGGTACAGCCGGAGGATCAGCGCTGCGCCAAAGAGCGCCAGGAAACACCAGCCGTGTGCATCGCAAGTCTTTTTCGAGGGAGAGCCACGCTGATGGATCTGCATGGGCGCCTTACTCAAGCTCAAGATACAGTCCGCCCGCGCCGCCGCGCTGCCACTACCTCGCCATACAGCTGGAGGGTTCGGTCAGCGATGACATCCCAATCGAACAGGCGGGACAGTTCCTGCGCACCGGCTTCCAGTCTTGCACGCAGTTCGGGATGCGCGACAATATCCCGTATCGCTTGCGCCAGGGCGTCGGGATTGCCTGGCGGCACCAGGTACATGTTCACCCGATCGACGATCTCTGGTATGGGAACTTGCGGATGGGTGCTCACGATTGCGATACCGTGTGTCAGCGCGGCCATCAGGGAGCCACGCCGGAACGACGCGCCATCCGCAAAGGGCAGCACGCAGATATCAGAGCTCTTGAACGCGGCCGAGACCTGGTCGTTTGGCACATAGCCCGTCCAGAACACGTCATCCTGCAGCCCGAGCTCCTGTATCGTGTGTCGCACCAGATCATAGTACTGCCGATTCGAGGCGTTACTGGAGCTTACCGCGCCGCCGATCATCATCAGGCAGGCCGGGATCTGATCATCGCGCAGCTGTTTGAGGGCCTGAATCAGCTCCACCGCTCCCTTGCTCTCGTTGAGGAAACCGAAAAAGCACAGCAGCACGCCGCGCTGGCTCACACCCCACTGACCGCGCCACACGGCGCGGTCGTACCCTTCCGGAAGATGGTAGGTGATATTGCTGCCGATGGGGATCGTCTCCAGGCGCTTGATGCCTGAGAGCTGTTGCAGCTCGGCTCTGTCCTGTGCATTGGTGACAATCACGGCATCGGCCATCCGGGCCAGATCGGCATTCACCCAGCGCCGCAACTTAGCAGCCTTGGGCAAGAGGTAAGGTACACGCAGATCGTGGAACGTCACTACAACCGGCACATCTGGTGAAAAGCGGGGGAGCAGGTTGATCGCCGGGTGCATGCCGTAGGCGGCGGTCTGATACTGTATGTTGATCACATCGGGTTGCAGTTGTGTGACGAGCGCTCGCACTTCTCGATAGAGTGGCCTGAATCGCCAGTCGTCCATATTCGCATGGACTGTGACGGGAGCGTGATTCGCAGCGCCGCCGCTGGCCTGTGTGGAGGTGAGTACGTGCACCTGTGCGCCACGAGAGGCCAGCCTTTCGCCGACTATGGCCGTAAAGTCGGCGACGCCACCCTCCATGGGGGGGAACTCGCCAGAGATCATCAGGACGCGCAGTGATCTGCTCATGCCCTCACCTCATCGATGCCGTTTTGGGGGCGACGCAGTCCGGTCGCCAATAGCCACCGGTAGGCGCCGATACGCTCGCGACGCAGCTCACGCTTGTGGCCGAGCAGCCACTTGAAGCTCTCACTCACGAGTTGGATCGCAAACGTTGCCAGCAGGAACCAGCGCAACAGGCGCGCCTGTGCGCTGCCGTGGTGCTTTTCCCAGTATAGTACCTTGCTCGTGTTAAAGAGATAGTGGCGGCGTGCCACGATCTGCCCGCTGCTCTGGCCCTCGTGATGCACAACATGTGCGTCGGGGACATACAGGCAAGACCAACCCGCTTCGGCTGCACGCTTGCACCAATCCAGTTCCTCAGAATACATGAAAAAGCGATCATCCAGCAAGCCGATCTGATCCCAGATGATACGCCGGGTCAAAAGGCAGGCTCCCGTCAGCCAGTCTACACGCTGCTCGACACTATCGGGGACGTCTTCCATCCGATAGGCGCGCGCCCAACGATTCCGAGGGAACCAAAGCTCCAGCAGCGTGCTCTCGCACAGTGCCATTGGAAACGTGGGAAAGCGGCGCCGCGACGGTTGAGGCGTACCATCGCTGTATGTCAGGCGCGGGCCTACAATGCCCGTGCGGGGTTCACGCAAAAGAGGCTGCAACATGGCCAGGATCGCATCCGGGGCCAGCTCTGTGTCAGGATTCAGCAAGAGGACATAATCACCGTGCGCACGAGCCAACCCCAGATTGTTGCCGCCGGTGAATCCCAGATTTCTCTCGTTGATGAGAAGATGCACCCATGGGAATCTGGTACGCAGCATGTCTGCGGTGTTATCCGATGACGCATTGTCGACGACGTGGACGCGTAGCCGGTGATCCCCCAACGTGATCACCCCATCTAGAGGCGGTTCGGCACCCTCTTGATCGAGAATGGACTCAAGACAGCGCGCCAGGAGCTCGCTGACGTTCCAGCTGACGATCAGGATATCGATATCGGCCATGTCAGGGTACCCCGAAGAGCCGTTTTGCGTTCTCGGTTGTGTGGCGTGCCAACTCCTCCAGTTCCATGCCGCGGATGTCGGCGAGACGCTGCGCGACAAAGCGTACCAGAGCCGGCTCATTGCGGGTGCCACGGTGTGGGTGTGGCGCCAGGTAGGGCGAGTCCGTCTCGAGCAACAGCCGGTCCAACGGCGCTTCTCTTGCCATGGAGACCAGTTCGTCTGCGTTCTTGAAGGTGATAGGTCCCGCGATGCCCAGATAGAAACCTCGCGAGAGCACCCAGTCGGCGAGCTCGGGCCCTCCCATAAAGCAATGCAACACGCCGCTCAGATCGCTCGGAGCCTGCTCCAGCACGTTCTGGAGATCTCTGTCCGATTCCCGGTTGTGCATGATCATGGGCAGTCCAAGCTCAGAGGCGAGCGCCAGCTGTGCTGCCAGGACGGCTCGCTGGGCTGTGCGCGGTGAAAAGTCATAGTGGTAGTCCAGGCCTATCTCGCCAACGGCAACAATGGCGTGCGCTTGCGCCCATTCGCGTATCTGCCTGAAAAAGCTCTCAGTGCGGTGAACATCCAGCATGCCGCTCGCGTCGCAGATGGTTCTGGCCTCGTGGGGGTGTATGCCAGCGGCGGCGTACACCCCCGCATATTGCCGCGCAATGTTCACGGATGCAGCGCTGGTCTCTGCGTCGGACCCGCAGGTAATGATGCGCGTGACTCCAACGGACCTGGCTCTCTCGATCGCACCCCCGGGATCGCCCTCAAAGCGCGGCGATTCCAGATGGGCGTGAGTGTCAAAGAGCATGCCCTATCCCTTGAGACCCGCGATCTCGAGACCGGCCTGCAAGATGTCATCGAGACGGTCCTCGTGCGTGGTCTCGCAATATACCCGGATCACCGGCTCAGTTCCGGAGAAGCGGATCAGCAACCAGTCGCCGCCCTCCAGGACGTACCGGAAACCATCCCGGGTGTCGATCTCCTCGACCTTGAGGCCTGCCACAGTCTCCGGGCGCGCTGCCTGGACCCGCTCGATCACGGCAGGACGGTCCTCAGGCTCCATGCGTCCGTCGATGCGATTGTAATAGTGCGGACCCACCAGCGAGTAGAGATAGTCGATCAACTCACTGGGCTTTTTGTCCAGGCGGATCATGAGGTCGAGCAGGTAGAGCCCGGCCAGGATGCCGTCGCGCTCGGGGATGTGATGCGCAAAGGCAAAGCCTCCGCTCTCCTCGCCGCCCAGGATGGCGTCGACCTCCAGCATCTTGGGGGCGACGTACTTGAAGCCCACCCCCGTCTCATAGACCGGGACACCATAGCGCGCTGCGAGCTTGTTCGCCATGGCAGTGGTGCTGATCGTTCGCACCAGTGGCCCGCGCTGCTGCTTGCACTCGAGCAGGTACAGCGCCAGGAGCGCGTACACCTGGAGCTGATTTATAAACTCGCCATTTTCGGAGGCGAATCCTACCCGGTCCGCATCGCCGTCAAAGGCGACGCCGGCATCGGCCCCGAGTTCTGGAATAGTGCGCAGCAGGGTAGTCAGGTTGTCGGCGATCGGCTCCGGGCGAGCCATCTCCGGGAAGAGCGGGTGACGGATGTTGTGTATCTCGTGAATTCTGGTCTTGCCCCCGTCGAAAATGCCGGGGAACCATCCCTGTCCCACGCCCCACATCGGATCCACGACAATATCCAGGCCCGCACCCTTGAGAACATCCAGGTCAACCAGCCTGGCGATCTGCTCGAGGTAGGGAACGGCCGGGTCGATGAGCTGGATCAATCCTTTCTTGACCGCGGCGTCATAGTCCATAATGTGTGCGCGCTCTGCGTCCTGCGCTGCGCTGATACGCTTCTCCACCGAGGCAAGGGTCTCCGGTGCAGCGGCTCCTGCATAGGAGGATCGCAGCTTGAACCCATTGTCGGTGGGCGGGTTATGGCTCGCCGTGATCCAGATGCCCCCGGCCGTCTCATAGGGCAGGATCGCATAGGAGAGCACCGGCGTAGGCATAAAGCGGATCGACAGGTAGGTCGTGATGCCGTTTCCGGCCAGAACCTCGGCTACTGCGCGGGCAAAATCCTCGGAGCGGTAGCGCGTGTCGTATCCGACAACCATGCCTTTGCTTGCCGTGCCGTCGGCGATGAGTTCATCGGCGGTACCCTGGGCGCAGTAACGCACGTTCTCAAAGGTATAGTCCTCGCCGATGCCCGCTCGCCAGCCGTCAGTCCCGAATTTGATCTGTGTCCTGGCCATCTTACCCCCTAGCCATGATTGCACCGCACCGATGGTGCGCGTCCCTAACGTTGATCTCGCAGCAGACGCAGGTCGTTTTCGACCATCATCTGAACCAATTCCTCAAAGGTGACCCTGGGTACCCAGCCCAGCCTGGTTCTGGCCTTGGTGGCATCGCCGATCAGCTCATAGACATCAGCTGGCCGGAGAAAGCGCGGGTCGATCTCGACATAGTCCTCATAGTTGAGATCTACCGCGTCGAAAGCGACGCGGAGCAGATCCCGTACCGAGTGCTGCGTTCCGGTCGCCACCACATAGTCATCGGGCTCATCCTGCTGCAGCATCAGCCACATCGCCTGGACGTAATCCCCGGCAAAGCCCCAATCGCGGCGCGCGTCCAGATTTCCCATGGGCAGGCGGGACGCCAGGCCGAGCTTGATCTGGGCGGCAGCATGGGTGACTTTGCGCGTCACGAACTCCATGCCGCGCCGTGGAGATTCGTGGTTAAAGAGGATGCCCGATACTGCATAGAGATCATAGCTCTCCCGGTAGTTCACCGTGATCCAGTGCCCGTAGACTTTGGCAACGCCATAGGGGCTGCGTGGATAGAACGGGGTGGTCTCCTTTTGTGGTACCTCCTGAACTTTGCCAAACATCTCGCTGCTGGAAGCCTGGTAGAAGCGAGCGTTAGGAACCGCCATCCGCATGGCATCGAGTACACGGGTGACGCCCACCGCGGTGAACTCCGCCGTGAGGACGGGCTGGTCCCAGGAGGTCGGCACAAAGGACTGGGCGGCCAGGTTGTAGACCTCGTCAGGCTTGTATTCCTGCAGGAGGTGCAACAGCGATACCTGGTCCAGAAGATCGCCATTGACGAGCGTGATCCTGTCCATAATCGGGCTGATACGCCCCAGGTTGGGCATGCTGCTCCGCCGCACCATGCCAACCACTTCGTAGCCCTTTTCCAGCAGCAACTCGGCCAGATAGGAACCGTCCTGCCCGGTTATGCCCGTGATAAAGGCTCGTTTAGCCATAAAGCGCTCCTTTGTTCAGTATGCCATTGTCGAACGGGTCAAAGGCGCGTGCGCCAATAGTCCAGCGTGTCTGACAGCGTACGCTCCAGCGGGATCTGCGGTTCCCAACCGGTGGTGCTGCGCAGTAGCGTACAATCGGCGACGATACGGGGGATGTCGCTGGGCCGCATGCGGTCTGGATCCTGAGTAACAGTGACGTGGGTGCTGCTCAATCGGAGCAGAGATGCCAGAATGTCGCGCACTGCGACGGCCCTTGCTGCACCAACGTTGTATACAGCGCCGGGTTCACCCTGCGTGAGCGCCAGATGGTAGGCGCGCACCACGTCGCGGACGTCGCTAAAGTCACGCTCGGCACTCAGGTCGCCGACACTCAGGACGGGCGGCTGCTTGCCCTGCTCGATGGCCGCAATCTGCGATGCCAAGTCCGAGATGACAAAGCCGGTCTCCTGACGGGGCCCCGCGTGGTTAAAGGGGCGCACCCGAACCACCGGCAAGCCGTGGCTCAGATGGTATTGCAGTCCCATATAGTCCTGTGTGATCTTGCTCACCGCATAGGGGTTTACTGGGCGGAGCGGCGTATCCTCATCGACAGGAAGATCCTCGGGCCGAACGCGACCGTATTCGTCAGCAGAAGCTACGATGAGGACACGGGGCGACGCGCCGGCATCGGTCACCGCGCGCAGCACATTCAGCTGCGCCAGAATGTTGTTATGCAGGCTTGATGCGGGGTCGCGCCAGGCTGCCGGAACCGACGCACGAGCCGCAAGATGGTAGATGCCCTCCGGGGCGATCGCCTCGATGACGCGCCTGACCTGAGCATAGTCAACCAGGTCCACACGCTCGAGGGTGCAGTACTCGGCGATGCCCGCAAGATTGGTCAGCGTGCCCCGGGGGGAAAGCAGCCCATAGACCTCCAGGCCGGCATCCAGCAGATGCTCGGCGAGGTGGCTACCAGCAAACCCTCCGATGCCGGTGATGAGTGCGCGCAGAGTTGCAGCCCCCTTTGGCCGTCGTGCCGTGTGCGAGGCTGATCTCCTGTTCCCGGGATGCTCTGTACCTCGCATCTGCTATTATCAGGTTATCGCCTGAATACACCCCGATTATAGCAGAGCACACCGGCGCATCAAGTCCGAACAGCGGTGAGAGGCGGACGACGGCAGGCGCGGGACGCCGCGAGATTGACAGAGGGGGGATGCGCGGCATCGCCCCCTCGATGATCAGGGACAAAAGCTACAGACCGACATCCGATCGGAGAGCCGCGGCGCGATCGGTATTCTCCCAGGGCGCGTCAATATCGGTGCGTCCAAAGTGGCCGTATGCCGCGGTGGGCTTGTAGATGGGTCTCCGCAACCGCAGATCGCGGATGATGGCACCCGGGCGCAGATCAAAGTGCGCATTCACCAGTTCCTCGATGGCTGCATCGGGGATCCTGCCGGTGCCAAAGGTTTCGATATTGAGGGCCACGGGCCGTGCCACGCCGATGGTATACGCGATCTGGATCTGGCAACGGTCCGCGAGGCCCGCGGCAACCACATTCTTGGCGATCCAGCGCACGGCATAGGATCCTGAGCGATCGACCTTGGTGGGATCCTTGCCGGAGAAGGCGCCGCCGCCGTGAGGGACCATTCCCCCGTACGTGTCCACAATGATCTTGCGGCCGGTGAGTCCGGCGTCGCCCATGGGGCCGCCGATAACGAAACGGCCGGTACTGTTGATAAAGTACCGGGTCTGATCGTCCAGCATGGTTGCGGGCACTACCTGACGCACGACCTGCTCGATGATGTCGCGCTCTATCTGGTCGTGTGTGGCCTCGGCGTCGTGCTGTGCGGCAACAACCACCGTGTGGAGGCGTACCGGTTTGCCGTAGCGGTACTCTACCGTCACCTGGCTCTTGCCGTCAGGGCGCAAGTATGGCAGCGTGCCGTCTTTGCGAACCTGCGCAAGCCGCTTGACGATGGCATGCGCCAGCTGGATCGGCATGGGCATCAGTTCGGGCGTCTCTGTGCAGGCGTAGCCGAACATCATCCCCTGATCTCCGGCACCCACAGCCTCGATCTCTGTTTCGGACATCTCACCCTGTTTGGCCTCAGCGGCCTCGTCCACACCCATGGCGATGTCCGGCGACTGCTCCTTGATGGATGTGATCACGCCACAAGTCAGGCAATCAAAGCCTGTGGAGGCGCTGTCGTAGCCGATCTCGCTGATCGTCTGGCGCACGATCTTGGGTATGTCGATATAGCACTTGGTCGTGATCTCGCCCGTATTCAGTACCAGGCCTGTCGTGACGGCTGTCTCACACGCGACACGGCCGTAGGGGTCCTGGTCGAGGATGGCATCGAGAATAGAGTCCGAGACGAGGTCGCACACTTTGTCCGGGTGTCCCTCAGCGACCGACTCGGATGTGAAAAGAAACCGTGGCGACTGGATAAAGTTGATCATGAATGGTGTCTTTCTGCCTAAGCGGCCATCTACTGTGACTGAGCGGATGTATTGATCAAGTGCCAGCCGACCAGGAGTTCAGATACTCTTCCTGTTCAGGCGTCAGCACGTCGATTCTCACACCCATGGCATGGAGCTTGAGCCGGGCGATGCTGGCGTCGATCTCGGCCGGCACCGAATAAACCTCATTAGAGAGAGCTGCGTGGTTGCGGATCATGTACTCGGCAGACAAAGCCTGGTTGGCGAAGGACATATCCATGACTGCGGAAGGGTGTCCCTCGGCAGCGGCCAGGTTGATCAGGCGGCCTTCTCCGAGCACATTGATGATGCGCCCGTCGGGCAATACGTATTGGTGCACAAAGGTACGTGGATGCCTGACCTCTACGGCGCGCCTGGCGAGGGCATCGAGGTTGATCTCGACGTTAAAGTGCCCCGAGTTAGCGAGCATGGTGCCATCTTTCATCAACTCCATATGCTGGATGTCGATGACGTTCTTATCGCCGGTGGAGGTCACAAAGATGTCGCCCAGCGGCGCGGCCTCGATCATCGGCATGACGCGATAGCCGTCCATGACAGCTTCCAGGGCTCGCAACGGGTCCACCTCGGTGATGATAATGTTGCCACCCATGCCGTGCGCTCTAGAGGCGATGCCCCGGCTGCACCAGCCGTAGCCTGCAACCACGATCGTCTTGCCGGCAAGCAACGTATTTGTCGCCCGGATGATGCCATCGATCGTGCTCTGTCCTGTGCCGTAACGGTTATCAAAAAGGTGCTTGGTATTGGCGTCGTTGACCGCAATAATGGGATAGGCAAGCTTGCCGTCCTGTTGCAGCGCTCTGAGGCGGATAACACCGGTCGTGGTCTCCTCCGTTCCGCCGAGCACGTCGGTCAGCGCCTCGCGCCGCGTGCTGTGGAGCGTGGAAACCACGTCCGCGCCGTCGTCCATGGTGATCTGTGGCCGGTGATCGATCGCCGCGGCGATGTGTCGATAGTAGCTGGCATTGTCCTCACCCTTGATGGCGTAGACGGGCATCTCATAGTGCGATACCAGGGCCGCCGCCACGTCATCCTGGGTAGAGAGCGGATTGGAGGCGCAGAGTACGCACTCGGCGCCGGCGGCCTGAAGCGTGCGCATGAGGTTGGCGGTTTCGGTCGTCACGTGAAGACATGCCGAAATGCGAATGCCCGCCAGAGGGCGCTCTTTCTCAAAGCGCTCGCGTATGAGCCGCAGGACGGGCATTTCACGCTCTGCCCAGGTGATACGCTGAACGCCCTCGGGCGCGAGCCCCAGGTCGCGAACATCATAGGAGTTGGTCACTTGATGGTCCTTTCTCGCGCGATCATTGTCGTTGTTATTGCCGGGCACTCGCCCGGTCCTGCTTTGGTCCATTTTCGGTTGCGGCCCAGCGGGCGCGTGATCCACTCGGCGACGGGGCAAGTGGAATCATCATAGAGCGTCATACAGCGATAGTCGTTATAACGTTGGAGCAGATCGTCCATTGTGAGGTTGCACAGAGCGTCGATAGAGAATCCCTGCACAGTGAACGATGCAATAACCGTGCCGTACACGAGCGCGCGGCGCAGCCCTCCCACCGTCAGGTCGCCAGACTGCGCCAGGTACCCCATCATGCCGCCGGCAAAGGTGTCTCCCGCGCCTGTGGGGTCTGTGATGGCAGGCAGCAAATACGCAGGCGTGACGAAAAAGCGCTGGCCGATCGACTCGCCCTGCGTCACCAGCATAGAGCCTTCGCTCCCCCGTTTCACCACCAGTGCCGCAGGGCCGAGATCCAGGATCGTCTGAGCGGCATCAATCAGGCTGTCGCAACCAGCGTACATGAGTATCTCGGTCTCGTTCAGGACAACCAGATCGACCTGCGCCATGGCGCGTGTGAGCGACTCGCGCTTGCCCGAGATCCAAAAGTCCATCGAGTCCAGCGCCGTCAATCGGGGATGGTCGACCTGAGCCAGCACTTCGAGTTGCAGGTCCGGGTCGATGTTTGCTAGAAAGACATACGGGCTGGCGCGATATGATTCGGGTACCACAGGGTGGAAATCTGCAAAAAGGTTGAGACACGTCTCGAGCGTCTCGACATCTCCCATGTCGCGGCCATAGCGACCACGCCAGGAAAAAGTCTTGCCCTGCTGGATCTGGAGTCCTTCTAGATCGATGTTGCGCCCCTTGAGGAAGGCGAGGTACTCGGCCGGAAAATCCGTGCCCACAACCCCGACCATGCGTACTCGATCGAACAGGCTCGCCGCTGCGGAGAAATAGGTGCAGGCACCGCCCAGAGCGTTGGTGCGCGAGCCGTGAGGGGTCTCTACCGTGTCGAGGGCGACAGAGCCCACAACCATGATGGTCATGCTACTGCTCCTTTGCAGGCGGCTCCGCTTCGGAAGCGGACGCTGTCTGTATCTCCTGCCCGTAGCGCGCCTGCATCTCACGGCTGACGCCAAGGGTCAGGTCCAGTATGATCTCTGTGAGGGGTACGCTGAGCGCCGCCAGGCTGGCGGAGGGCGAAACCATGCCCTGCGAGACCAGTCGATCGCGCGAGACGCCGGCCTCGACCAAGAGATCGATGCCGTTCTCCAGTCGCGTGACCAGCGAATCGACCGACTCGTTGCGGGCGGCGCCGCCAGCTGGAATGATACCCCAGGCGAGAATACCGCCCCGGTTCACAAACCGGGCGAGCTCCTCAGCCACCAGGGCGAGCGAGTCAACATAATCATAGGCATCGAAGCAGATCAGGTCGGCCGATGTACGCATAAGCAAGGCCCAATCCGTGGTCCCCGAGCACTGAATGCCCTTGACACCCTTCAGGCCGGCGAATACCTCCTCGAACAGTGCGGTGATCTGAGGCGCCTGGAGTGCCAGCGCGGCAGTTCCGTACGAGGCCATGTAGGGTTCATTGACGATCATCAGCGTCTGCGGGCAGATTGCTGCCAGGGCTTGCTCCTGCCAGGCGGCTTTGAGCCTCAGATGTTTGGCCACCGCATCCTCAAGGACCTCGTGATAGAGGATCGGACGGCGATCCTGATCGACGATCGTTAGGCCCCAGCTGATGGGGCCGGTGATCTCACCTTTGATGGCAGCCAGCGAGTCGGAAAGGGGGACTTGGCCCTTCAGGAGCATGTCCAGTGCGGCGGCATAGTCTGCCCCGGTCTCGCCGTAGGACAGGTCGTCCTCCAGATAGGCGAGGTACAGCGCCTCGAGTCCACTATCCAGATCCTGGCCTCGACGGACCAGAATGCCGCCATTTTCCACGGTGATACCCGGGAACCGCTCGCTGTACTGGGTATACATGTTCTCCAGATTGCTGCGGCGGGGCAGGCGGGGCCAGCTGGGGATCTCGGGAAAACGCGAACTGAGAGCAGCCCACGCTGAGGCGGCGTCGGTATGCGGAAGACCCCCTGTGATCAGGGGCAGCCAGCGAGGGCAGAAGGACACAGCTTTTTCGGTGGTCGTCATCTATGTCCGATCTCCGGGCAAAAAAAGAGGTCTCCCGCAGGGGAGACGCGATTTGGCCACATCTCATCTTCCAGGCGCTCCCACCGCCTGCCGGACTTGGCACCATGAGTTGGCCTTGTAGTGGGCCGTCAGGTTGCCGGGGCTTCGCAGGGCCAGGTCCCTCCACCCCTCTTGATGAGCATAGCCAGTGCACACTGTACACCGGCGCTATGCTATCACAGGGAGCTTTTGATGTCAAACAACGCGTGCCAGCCCCTGCACTTTAGGGCTGACCACAACACTGCTATAATGCCTGCCTATGACCCCCAATAATGCCATCCCTGACGCCATAGCACCACACTCGCCCCGGATGGTTCGGCGCAACATCACGTGGAGCGCCGTCAACCATTTCTTTGTCGAGGGTGGCATGACCCTCTCGGATCCGGCGACTGTGCTCCCTCTGCTCATTCGCGAGATGGGCGGATCGCACGTTGTGGCGGGCCTTGTGCCCTCAGTCCGGCTGTTCGGCTGGCTTCTCCCCCAATTCTTTGTGGCAGCGCCCCTGCAGCGCCTGCGCCGTTTTCTGCCCACGGTACGCATGCTCGAGGCTGTTCGGACCATCGTCTATCTCTTGCTGGCGGTACTGCTGGCCCAGTACGATGCCTCAGAGCCGGGCTATACACTGCCGCTATTCTTTGCGTTGTTCGTCCTGGGCCGCCTTGCTGCTGGCAGCTCTGCTGTGGCACGGGCAGAGCTGGTCGCCCGGATGGTCCCCCGCGAGCAGCGCTCCAGCGTCGTTTCGGTCCGCAGCTTTACCGGCGACATCGGCGGTTTTGTAGCTGGGCTCCTGATTGGCTATGTGCTCTCCCTTGACCGGCTGGCATTCCCGATGAACTATGCGTGGCTGCTGGGGATCTCGGGGCTGTCGTTCTTGCTCGCGATCAGTGCACTGAGTGCGGTAGTTGAGCCGCAGGGGGCCCCGCGCGGCACTCGGATCGATCTCAAGCAACAGCTGGCGCGCACGCCGTCGCTCTTGAGAGATGACAGCCGATTCCGGCGCTATATCGCGGCGCGTGCAGCATCGGCCACCGTGAGTATCGCCGACCCTTTCTACATCCTTTTTGCTACTGAGGTGCTCCAGGTGTCCCCGGCAATGTCCGGGCTGTATCTGTCTGCGCGCATGGTGGTGCGCATGTTCTCGAACCTGCTGTGGGCGCGCACCTGTCGCTTGAAGGGCAATCTCTGGACCTTTCGGGTCGCCAGGCTGATGGGGGGTCTTGAGCCAGCCGCTGTGCTGGCCTTTGCCCTGCTCAAGTCACTCATCTGGGGACAGAGTATGCCGGCCTATGCGGGGACGCTGTTCGCTGTGCCCTTTGCCCTTCAGGGCCTGGCCATCTCGGCGGACAACATTTCGCGCACCTCGTATCTCTACGATATCGCTCCGGACGAGGACCGCCCAACTTACATTGGCCTCAGCAACACCATTCTGGGCCCGCTGCAGTTTCTGCCCACGCTGGGTGGCCTGCTGGTGCAGACCGCTGGCTACCCGTTGTTGTTTGTGATCGCGGGCATCTTTGCTCTGGTCAGCTACGGCATCTCTCTGCGGATGGATGGATGACGGGAAATCTCTTGTTCTGTGGATAGGGACGCGACCTGGCGTCGCTGCCGCCGGCTATGCCGCCACAGGTTGACGAGCGCGCCGAGAATCAGCCAAGTGCCTGCCAGAATCAGCAGTGCCCGCAGGATGGCACCCCAGTGAAAGGTAATGTGTGATATCGCCAATTGTCGCTCTTGCCCCCAACCTACCAGCCAGCTGAGGGGATCGAGCGGCGACGGGGCAGGAAACACAACCTCGTAGGTCCAATAGGTCGAGGCTGATAGATCCTCCCACACCTGGCGTTCCTCACGGAGTGCAAGACCTGTCAGCTGCTGCTCGAGACGGGCGGCCTCATCCGCCGGTGTCGTGCCGGCGACCTCAAGCAGGCGCCACACGGTGTACTGTAATTGCTCGTCCCGTACCGAGGACACCAGGGTTAGATCGGGCTGCTCTTGATAGATAAAGCGATCGAAAAATGGGTTTCTGATCATGTTCAGATCGAGATCGACGGGCGCCCACGGCGCCAGCACAAAGGCCGTGATAAACGTGGGCTCTTGACCGGCGAGAGAGTAGATTGCTGAGCGTCGCTCGCGTTCTTGATCGATGTTCCCAAAGATGGCAGTGATCCGCAGCACGACCTCGTAGGGCTGTCCCTGGACGTCCCGCAGATCTGCCGTAAAGCCTTCCAGGGACCCTATCTGCGCAGCCAGAGCGTCGAGCGCGGCGCGGCTCGCATCCCGGACAGGGGGGTACAGCAACAGGTAATAGGTCGCTGTGCGGCTGCCTTCCTCCAGCGCGATCTCGGTATGGGCGGAGCGCAGCGGCGGAGCGTAGCGGTACAAGGCGTCCTGTACGCGCGGCGAGAGGGTAGCCCCCATTTGAACCAGGCTATCGCTCACCTGGCCACGCTCCGCCAACTCCACTGCCCTGCTCAGAGTCAGCAGCTCCCTTGTCGCCGCGTCGACCTGCGCCGTCTGGCTGCAGGCCGCGGCAGCTTCCAGATATTCGAGCGCCCGAGTCGAATCGCCGGCCTTGTGCGCGATCTCTGCCAGGAGATTATAGATTTCTGCCAGTCGTGAGAGTATCTCCGAACCCCCATACCCGCGGTCCACCGCTGACTGAAGCGTCTCTGCGGACAGAAGGCGGTAGTTGTCATCGGCCACCTCTTCAGCCCTCGATAGATACAGGTCTGCCAGTGCCAGATAGGTGTCCGTGGATGGGGCTCGGCGAAGCTCCTCAAGGAGAACACCGAGGGCTCGTGGGTAGAGATCGGCAAGAGGTGCCCGTCGCTCCATGGCTTCCGCACGAAGCGCCATCAGCAGCGTCGCCTGTTGGCTGGCGGCTCCCTCTCGGTCGAGCTCTTGAAGGCGAGCCCAGACATCGGGGGCAATCATCCAAAATGAGTGTGGCTCCACGGGAAGGGCAGCTTCGTAGGACCATTCCAGAGAATGCCCGTCAAAGGAGTAGCCGGCGGGCTGTCGCGACACAAAGGCGTCGTCCAGTAATGCATTCGGGAGGGACACGGTGATACGCGTGCTGCCGGGGGTACCCCAGGCCTCGATTGACGCTGGATCCCACGCCCAATGGAGAAGCATGGTCCCGTCAAGCGGGATCTGATAGGACAGCGTGGCGCTGGCTGCGGCAGAGGGCTCGAGACGCATCGACCACGTTGCTGCATCCACGCTTTCGGCCGTCCGGTCAAGGCGGATGTCGGGCGAAACGGCCTCTCCGCCAGAGCCCCCGAGGCTGAGGAGTAGCTCTGCTGGCTTGATCTGGTCCGAGTTAGCGAATCGATAGCCCTGTTCGACCAGGAGAGAGCAGCCGTCTGGCGAACACTCGAGATCTGCATCGATTGTGAACGCGGTCAGTTCCACAAAGCGGGTCGGGGCAGCGGGCACGAGGGCGACGGATGACGCAGGTGCCTGTGCGGTGTAGCTGGCCGGCAGTAGAAGCGCGGCAAAGGCGAGTGCGCCTGCGGGAACCAGTCTCATCGTGGCGCGCGCCAGTGTCTCGAGCGTCCTCGTCCAGGTCATGGCCTGCAAACAACGGTCATGATTTCCTCCGCGCGCCGCGAGCGCGGCCGGTAGCCTGTCAACGTGTGTCAATGCCCCGATGGTAGCACAGCAGGGCCGCTGAGCCAAGAGAGGGGCCGGTCCGTCAGGAGCACACTTTGGTCCACGGGTGTGGGCAGGGTCGCGGGTTGGCTCAGCACGCCATCTGCACTGGTTTGCGAGGATTCTCCGCCGAGACAATGACAGCGGGCAGCCGGTGGGGTCGCTCTATCTTTCTGACCTGCCTGGCTGCCAGTTTCCTCGCCATCTTTGCGACTCACCGTGAGCTGTGGCGGGCGCTCATCCCTGGGGGTGTACTGCCTATGACGGCGGTCATCGCGGGGTTGTCCTCAGAGGCCGGCGGGCTGAGCGGAGCTGGGATGCTGTTCGGGATGGCGGCAACGTTTGCCCTGGTTACGTTGCTCGATACAGGGCAGCAACACATCTGCGGGGCGCTCATCTCTGCAAGCATTCCGGGTGTGCTCGGGGCCGTGATACTGCTGCAAGCCGCCACCTGGTCGAACATGGTGATCGCCATCGCTGTGGTGGCAGCCGGGTTGTCCCTCCTCTGTCCTGCGGTGCGTTCTCAGACAGAGGAGTAGACCTGGGTCTCAATGCGTGCCAGCCACAAGGGCATATCTACAGAACAAAGCTGGCGGGGGCACGACGGCCCCCGGCTTTCTATACTCTGGTCTATCGGCCTAGAGGGTTGTCTCCTCGCCGGCTCCTGCCTCTTCGGCATGGGTGCGTTTGCTCCAATCGATAGCATCGGTCCCCGCGATCTGCTGTGTTTCGCGCCACTGTTCGAAATCCGCAGTGATCTCGGGCGTCCACTGCGTGTCCATCTGGCTCGAGGTGTAGATGCCCTCGCGCAGACGCGTGTGCGAAAAGACCTCGCGCAGATGGGTGCGCTCGGCGTGCTCGAGAACCTCCTCTGCGAGGTGTGGCGGCACAAAAAGCACACCTGTGTAGGTGCCGATCACGAGGTCTCCTGGCAGACAGACCGCATCGCCGATGCGGCAAGGGGTGTTCAGCCCCACCAGTGTGACGTCGCGAATACCCGTAGGATCGATGCCCTTGCAGAAAGTGCAGAACTCTGGGATCTCGAGAATCTGCTGTGCATCCCGGATGCCGCCATAGATCACCTGTCCCACGCCTGTGCGCGTGGCGATCGCAGTCGACAGGTTGGCGCCAGAAAAGGTGCCTTTGTAGATCTTGCCAAAGAGGTCAATGACAGGCACATCGTCCTTCTGGAGTGTCTCAATGACCCAGGAGTTCATGGCACCGATGCGGCCTTCCTGTTCGTGGCCATAGTTCATCAGATAGTCGTGAAGATCGGGCCGGTGTGGGACGAAGGTTGCGGTCACAGCACGACCCACCATGATCTTTTCCGGGTGGAGGTTGATCCAGTTGCCCTCAAACTGGCGCTCGTAGCCATGGTGCCAGAGCACAGACCAGGCTTCCTCTGTCACGATCTGTAGCGCGCGCAGACGATGGATAATCTCGTCGGGGACGCGGGGCCGGCCATCGGGGAAGCGATCCCCCGTCCATTCAGATGTGATCTGGATAATTTCCTCTCGGTTGCCAAAAGCGACCATCACTGCCTCCTGCTCCTGGTCTGAATTGACTGCGGACAGGTTGTTGGATACACGACATTCTGTCCATAGCTGCTGGGAATTCCCCATTTTCGCTCATGGAATTTCCCAGATGATGTGTTCTGCTGTCGAGTCGGGCCTCCTTGCAGATCGGTGAGTTCGGTGAACACGCGGAACTGCACGCGGAAAGTCGCCCCCTACGCCGGTCCCCCAACAGTGATGGGTACCTGGATCAGCGTGGGCCGGCGATCGCGCAGCGCCTCGCTGATGGCGTCTTTCACCGCCTGGGCCGTCTCCGCACGGACCCCGTGCCCGCCCAGCGCCTGGGCTACGCCCGCGTAATCCGCGGGGCCCAGCTCGCAGGAGAGGCGGCGCCCGCAGGCGCGCTCCTGGCCGGTAGCCACGATGCCCCAGGCGCAATCGTCGGCGACTATGGCCACAAAGGGCAGGCTCTGCCGCGCCGCGCTCTCGAACTCCATCAGGCCAAAGCCCAGGGCGCCATCTCCCGTGAGCAGCACGACGGGACGCTCGGGATAGGCCAGCCGCGCGGCGATCGCGCCGGGCACGCCCCAGCCCACAACGCCGCTGGCGCCGCAGGTGAGCCAGTGCGCGGGATACCGCTCGCTGGCCAGCTGCATGTGGGCCCACTGGCCGATATTACCCCCGTCGATCAACAGCACCGGCTCCGGATCGATCCCTGCCAGGGTCTCTTGAATGGCACGCACCAGGGCGCCGCCGTTCATGGGTTGCGCGGTCCGGGCGGATAGAGATGTGCTGGCTTCGCTGGTCCAGCGCCGGTAAAAGGCCTGCGAGACGGCGCGGGCCTCCTCGAGCCAGCCCGTGTGCGGCGCCAGTTCGCCCGCTGACCACATGTCGCGCCAGGCATCTAGCACAGTGTGCGCATCCCCCAGGATGCAGACGTCGGGCGTGACGCCCTGGTACATCTGGCGCGCATCGGCTGTGACCCGGACCACCTTGAGGCCCGGCTTGAGCGGCGGGGCGTCCAGGTAACGCACGCGATAGTCCACCGCGGCACCCAGCAGCAGGATCAGATCAGCCTGTGTGAGGATGTCTGGCTCGCCGCTGGCGGCTCCGATCACGCCCATGTACGTGTCCCAATTGGTATCGATCACGCTGCGGTCCCAGATAGGGACCACCACGGGCGTAGCGGTCTGCCGGGCGAACCGGCGCAGCGCCTCGCCCGCGCCGGCGTAAAAGACGCAGCTGCCGGCGACGATGACCGGCTTCCGGGCATTGGCCAGCAGGGCCAGCGCGTGGGCGAGCTCGTCCGGATCCGCGGCAGCCCGGGTGGCCGCCACTTTGGGCAGGGGCCCGATGCGATCGATGGCGTCCGACGGCAGGCTGCCCTGCAGTGCATCCACAGTGATCGTCAGGTGCACTGGCCCCGGACGGCCCCCGCAGGCGGCGCCTACGGCCTCGCGGAATGCGAGCGGGATGCGACTGGCCTGCGTGACGCGTTCGGCATACTTTGTGACGGGCGCGGCCATGCCCACCTGGTCCATGTCTTGAAAAGCGCCCCGGCCCAGGCCCGGCGCAGCGCTCGCGCCCGATACCAGCAAGGCCGGTGCGCCATCATACCAGGCGTTGGTGATTCCGGCGAGGGCGTTCACGTGGGCCACGCCGCTGCTCACCGCGCAGACGCCCAGTCGTCCCGTGAGGCGGGCGTAGGCATCGGCGATATAGGCGGCGGCCTGTTCATTTCGCGTGTCGATCACGCGCAGGCCAGCGGCGTCGGCCGCAACCAGCAGCGGGTCCAGGCCGTTGCCGCAGAGTGCCGAGATAAAGGGCACGCCCATGCGCTGAAGCAGGGCGACCACAGCCTGAGCACCGTTCATGATTCTCCTCCCCGATGCTCTATCATGCGGAGTTGCGTGCTGTCGAGCATCACTCCGCCATTGTAGACGGCGCGCCGTGGAGGTGTCAACCGGTTGAGCGCGCGAACGGGAGCCAGCTCCGGCTGCGCCTGGCTAAAGCGTGCCACGCCGAGACTGTGGACGTGAGTCCGGCACATGCACTGTCGCGCTGATCGCCGGGGGCTATAGTGGTGAGTGATGCCGTGGCGTCTGTTGCCTGCCGGTGGAATGGGACAACGAGATCGTCTATGGAACACGCGGTTCGGCGGGCTCATGTGTGCCCCCCCGGCCGCACGGGGTGGCTGCCTGGCGGCGCGAGCGTCACATGTGGTGCGCCGTTGGCGCTGCGGGGCCGCGATGGGGCCGGCGAGGCACAGGCCGGCGAGTGCGCGCACGGAAGGTTCACGATGAGCGACGTGCCGGCCTCTCCCTCACGGCTCGTCCACGCTGCGTGGGCGCTTGCGCTGCTTGTTTCCGACCTGCCTGACATGATCTGCGCCTAGTGGGACAGCCGGCCTGAGTAGCCGGTGTGGGCCAGGTGGCTGTCCTGGCTGTTGTGCTTGCCCTCTGCGTGGCGGTTGTGCGGCTCCGTCGTATATGGCGCTAATGCTCTGTTCCTCGGCTAGGTCCTGGCTAAAGGGCCATGGTGGGCCGTTGCGGAGACGGCATTCTGGGAAAGTATGTTCGGCTGGGACCAGGGTGCCTGTGCCACCTTCCGGGGCGGCCGGCAGCTCCGAAAGCCGGGCGTGCTGGCGATGATGCTGCCCCTGGCGCGCGACAGTCCTTGGAAGCCGGGAGGTTTTCCCCTGCAGCGGGGCCAGTGGGATAGGCGACTCGAGCCGGTGCACTGGCTGGGAGCACGCACGGGTGAGTGCTGGAGCCAGTTTGGCTGGGTCATGGGATTTCCGCCGGCGGCAGCCTGCTATTCGCGGTGCCTGCCTATCTCCCGCTGTGGCCAGATGTGGCAGCGCTGTCAACCTGCTACCACTGGTGCTTCTCTACCCTGTGCTCAACGGTCTGGCTGAAGAGCTGACCATCCGGTTACCCCAGCGGGCCGTATTGCCCCCCTTGTGGGTCGTGGCCCGGCTCTGGCGATGGTTTTCGTCTACTTTGGGCTTACACGTCCTGTACGGAATGCCCAACGGGGCGGCGGGCTTTCTGCTGGTGGCACGGGCCGGGCATCTTTTCATCAAGTTGATGCTGGAGACGCAGGGCTGCCGCCCGGCCATCCTCATGCGCGTGGCGGCAGATCTGCCTACCTTTGCAGTGTATGCCATCGCGGCAGCGTGAGGGCTGCCCGTCGCCGCCTCGGTGCGGTGATCTGAGGCACCCGCTTGCGACGGAAGGGCAGATGCCAGCCGAACATGGTCAGCCAGAGGCTGACCCTCCAAAAAGTGAGTGGCGCGGGGCGCTCGGGAGCGCTGCGCTCCGCGGTGGGCCGCAGGCCCGCCGCTGTTGGACCTATGTTGGGAGGGTCAGCGTCCACGCTGACCACCTTCGCGATAGCAGAGCACCCGTGTGTCCGGCATGGTCAGCCAGAGGCTGACCCTCCAAGAAAGGGGGGTGCGCTGCGCTCCGCGTTGCGTCTGTCACTATTCCCCGGTCTCCTGCAGGGGCCGTGCCGCTGCGCCGGTGTTCTACGGTCCTATGCCTCCCTGTGAGTCACCAGTGCCCCCTCGCCGCTCAGGCTGACGCGCGCACGATTTCACGTCCTATTCACCCTCTTTTCACCTGCACCAAAGCAGCGTGAGCACCTTCATCGGCTATTCTGATAGCGCCCTGAGTGGGGATGTTCCGGATCAGGGAGGGCGTAGCAGGCGCCCATCTGCTGAAATGAGCGACCAATCCCTCAAGAGAGTCCGCCATGTCGACTAGAGCATCCGAGAAGAAACAAGTCGTCCATCGCGAGAGCCGGTTCTCCCTCCGGCCTGTAACAGCGCTCGTGCTTCTGCTGGCGGCCGTCTTGTGGGGAGCCAGGGCGGCTGCGGAGCAGGGGAACACCGAGATATCCGCTGCGGACCCCGTGATCTCTGCCGAGCCCGTTTCTGCTTCCGAACCGGAGGCGGATCCCTATCTCAGTGACATCATGGAGCTGCTCCCTTCGGAGCCAGCAGTCTTGAGCCTCTCCGGTGAGTACCGCCTTTTCCTGCCGTCGGTGTCGATGGGCAGCGCCGCGCAGCCTACTGCAACACCCGTTCCGACGCCGGTGCCGGCCGTGTCGTGCAGTTTGGCGATGGAACAGGCCATGGCCGCGGCCATCAACGACGCACGCGGGTCGCGCGGCATCCCCTCTTTGCAGAGCCATTCTGCCCTGAACGCCGCCGCCAGGAGTCACTCAGTAGTGATGGCGTCGCAGGAGCTGCTGTCGCACATGTGCCCGGGTGAGTCCCCACCATCGCGCCGGATACTGGACGCGGGCTACTCCTGGTACCAATACGGAGAGACTATTGGAGCGATGCCTTCGGGCGAGATCGGGCCAATGCTGACCGCATGGCTGAACAGCCCGTCGCACGCGGCGATCCTGTTGTCCACCAGCTATGTAGATGTCGGCGTGGGCTGCGCCATCTCGGGGACGGACAGCTACTACTGGACAGTGGATGCTGCCTCCCCTTACTAGCCATCCGGGTTTGTCCTCCCGGGCGGGTGTTGGCTGGGCCGGTCTACGGCGTGCTTGGGGAGCTACCGGCTCCCATGGTGCCAGTTGATGGCGTCGACGTGCGACGTCGCCATCGCAAAGTGGCTGGTGGTGCCATTGTCCAGAGCGATATCGTGGAGGTGTAAAGATGCGCGCTAGCGCCAGGATTGGATTGGCGGGGCTCGCCCTGGTTGTCAGCATTTGGACTGTGCGCTGCGGAATGACCAGCAGCTTGCCGGGGCCGGGTAGCGCCGCCGGGCAGCCACCTGTAATTCTGGCCATGGGTGAGCTTGCTTCAGCGCAAGAGCTCGTGGAGACTGCCGGTGGCCTGACGCCTGCGGTGGTTGCCAGACAGACAACCTATACCTCACGTGAGGGACAGGCCGCCCGGGGAGTGAGCGCCCCGGCGGCGTCGTTTGGGGCTGGATCGGCGTCCGGTACACCCGGTGATCGCGAGGACCCGCAACGGGCATTGGGCCAGGAGGGTCTTGACTCAGCGCCGGCCGCTCCCTCGCCCACGCTGATGCCACCCGCGACGGCGCTGCCCGCGCAGATGACGCCCACAGCGACGGCATCTGTTGCAGTGATAGCCGTGCCCACTGGTTACAGCACCGCCATCCCGCTACCTACCCCGGGGCCCTCAGCGACGCCGAAACCATCGCCTACGCCCACCGCCACGCCGATCCCGCCCACCAGCACGCCCACCAGTGTGCCGGCGCCGACGCAGATCCCGGCGCCCACAGCGATTCCGCCGACTCCCACGCCGCAGGCGGTTTCCGCGGCAGCGCTGGCCATCGATCCGGCCGAGTATGCCGTATTTGCTGAGGTGAACCGGCGCAGGGTAGAGCTTGGGCTGCCCGAGCTGCGCCCTGCGGCGTCGCTCTTTGCGTCGGCTCACGCGCACTCTGTCGATCAGGCAGTGGCTGGTTTCTTTGGCCATACAGGTAGCGACGGTTCCGATGCGGGCGCACGGATGCGTGCCGCGGGCTACAACTGGGCCAACTGGGGCGAGGCGGTCGGGCGGAGCCAGGGAGGAGACATCGGCGGGATTGTGGATGCGTTCTTCAACAGCCCCTCTCATCACGAGATTCTGTTTACCACCGCTTTTACGGAGGGTGGTGCCGGGGTAGCCTATGCCCAGAACGGCGCGCCCTACTGGACCATCGATGTAGCGAACCCGCGCGGGGGCTGAGCGCCGGGAGCAGGGGGAACAGCTGGTCGCCGTTTGTAGCGCTTGTGGACTCGCCTCTGCATATCCCGCGTCCTCCCGGGACTGCAGGCGCCTCTATCCATTCTGGGCCGGGACCCCACACCTGGCCCGGCACACTGCCCCGGTCGCTAGCCCGTTTCCTGTGCTCCGCACGCTGTTCGGCACTTTTATTCGGCCAGGACCCGTGCAGACTGGGCTTGCCGGCGGCCCTCCTCTGTGCTAGTCTCTTGCGAGACGGCTAGAGTCGGAGTGTCAATGCCGAAAAGATGGGTGGTCCTGGTTCTGGCAGGCGCGCTCTTGGTGAGCGTGAATGGTTGTCGTGACGTTCCGGGCACAGGATCCACAGTGACGCCGGTGACGGCGATCGCGACGCCGCCAGGTGGCGTGACGACGCCGCTAGTCGCCGCTGGCGCGAGGGCTGCCACTCCGGCGACGGCTGGCACTGTGATGCCATCGGATACGCTGCCTCCCGCGACCCCGACCTTGCCTCCTTCAGAGACCCCTGAGCCTGCGCTGACAACAACGCCAGCGCCCGCGCTTGCGCCACTGAGCGAGGCGCCGCTGGCCTGGGATGCGCTCGGCCCCTGGCTTGCCGATGCCTGGCAGGATCGCCGCGATCCGGCCGAGGTGCGGGCTGCGCTCATGGCGGCGGGCTGGCGCGCCGCCTGGCTGAACGCCGCCTATCCCGGCGCGCCGCTCTCCATCTCGGCGCGCCATGCCGTCGCGGGTTACAGGTTACAGGTTACAGGTTACAGGTTACGGGTTTGCGATATCGCCAGGCCTCGGGGCGCGG
>CAZYWU010000001.1:102767-208813 GCA_964651255.1 uncultured Anaerolineales bacterium | reverse complement strand
AAGCCAGTCATTACGGCGGATACGCCGGCGGTGAGGGAGCTGCTGACGGATGGGAAGGATGTGATGCTGTGCGAGCAGGGCGACGCCCAGGCCCTGGCCCCGCTAGTAGCGCGACTAGCCACGTTGCCTGAGCTGAGGGCGACGCTATCTGGAAACGGTCGCGCGACCTATGAGAGCCAACTGGCACTAGCATCGATCGGCGATGCTGTGGCCGCCCGAGTATCCGCCATGCCAAACTCGGCCGCGTAACCGGATGTTGGCGCCGCTTGAGAGATAACCTGAAGCAGGGCATCGCAGACGCGGAAGACATGCTGACGGGAGAGGCAGGCTGCGATCCCTTGAACCACAGGGAAGAGACATGCGGGTCCTGATCATTGGAGCACACTCGACGCGCAACGCGGGTGACGCGGCCCTCACTGAGATGGCCGTGCAGACGGTCAGATCCGTCCTGCCAGAGGCGCAGATCACCCTTTCGATCACTGACACGGATCTCGGCGAATCCCGCACCCGGCTGGAAGATGTCGAGGTCATCGAGTCATTCTCTGCGCGATTCAGCTCAAGCGATGGCAGATCGCACTGGCGCGCTGGTGCCGCTCTCGGAGTTGCGTCCAGCCTTGCATTCGCCGTCGCCCACCGTCTCTTCGGCTATGTGCCGCGCAGTAGCGGAGGCTGGCGTTCCCTGTGGGCTGCATATGCGACGTCAACAAAGGTCGTGCTTTGCCCCGGGAATATCCTCGCAAACACAGGGCGACTTGGCCTACCTCTCCTAGTTGCGGGATGGACGATCGCTTTTGCCCTCCTGCTGAACAAGCCTGTATACGTTCTCCCACAATCGATTGGTCCCTTCCGCCGCCGGTGGGAGATACGGCTGATGCGCTCGCTATACAGCCGGGCACGCATCGTCATGGTTCGGGAGCCTATCTCCTTGGATGTGATTCTGAGGGCAGGTGTGAGCTCGAGACACATCTATCTCATTCCTGACCTGGCATATGCATATACTGTTGACCGGTCACTACCCATCCCGCCGATCATCACACGCATTCGTGACTGCCCAAGACCCATCATCGGGATTACTGTCGTGAACCGGTTACTGTCAACAACGGATAGCGCCATCTGGGAAAAGTACGAGCGCTCTGTCGCGATAGCGCTGAGTGAATTCCTGAGAGAGCACGGCGGCACAGCGGTCTTTTTCCCGCAGGTGGTGGGACCCACGGAGAGGGAAGATGACCGAATCGCGTCGCGCCGCATCGCAGCCATGATGGCACCATGCTGCGACCAAGTAGTAGTTGTTGACGATTGGCTGGGGCCCATGGGGCTTATGGAGGCATACGGGCTCGTGGACCTGTTCGTGGCGACGCGCATGCACTCGGCGATTTTCGCCACTAGACAGTTTGTGCCGACGCTTTTCATCGAGTACCTTCACAAGGTCCGTGGACTGGCGCAGATGCTGGGGCTGGAATCCTACGTCATCGATCTGGTCACTGCGGACGCGGCCCAGATTCACGCAGGGCTATGGCAGTTGTGGGAACATAGGGTTACACTGAGAGAGTACCTGAGCGCACAAGTGCCGCCGTTGGTGGCAGACGCTCGGTCTGCTGGAAGACATCTGATGGGAGGATAGCTTGGAACGCCGCATTCGGATCCTGTACCTCATACTGGGGCTATCGATAGGTGACCCGCTGGGAGGCGCAGAGCGGCTCGTCGCCGAACTCGTCAGCCTGTTGGACCAATCGCGCTTCGAGCCAGTCGTATGCGCCTTCTGGCGCCACGGCACATCCATCGAGCACCACTGGCAGACGCACCTCGCGGCTCGCGGCGTTGAGGTTTTCTTCGCCACTGACTGGCATGGAGGGCACAGTCCAGCCGTATACGCCGCGGGCCTCAAATCGGTCCGTGAGAACATGAGCGATCGACAGGTGGATATCATCCACTCTCACTTCCAAATGGGTAGCGTGATGGCAGTCCTACTACGACGCAGCCTCGGTGCACGGGCACTCGTACGCACGGCCCAGGCAGGTAAGGAGTGGGGGGATGGGACTGCGGCATTCCTCTGCAGACAGGCATTCACCAAATGGGTATTCCCCCTGACCTTTGACGTGCAGACCTGTGTGTCGAAGGCTGGAAAGCGACGGATCGAGCGATATCCCGGCAGTCTGATCGCCAGGAGGCCCGTACCTCTGATCCCCAACGGCGTCTCGATAGATCGCTTCACACCGGGAAGCGAGCCCCATGTGCGAGCTGAGTTGGGCCTTCTCCCTGACGACATAGTAGTGGGTAACGTAGGCCGACTCAGTCCTGAGAAGGGACACAGTATTCTTCTCCATGCGATGCGCGCCCTTCTCGAACGGATGCCTGCTGTCAAGTTCCTTGTGGTGGGCGACGGTCAGCAACGCACAGCCCTGCAGGATCAATCGCGACGCCTGGGCCTGGACGGATCAGTCATCTGGGCTGGGGCACGAAGCGACGTGGAGCGCATCTACCGCGCCATGGATCTCTTCGTTCTGCCCTCGCTGTGGGAAGGCTTGCCTATTTCCATCCTCGAGAGCATGGCCTCCGGGGTCCCGGTAGTTGCAACAGACCTGCCAGGTGTCAGAGAACTGATCCGACCTGGACAGACCGGCTGGTTGGCAGAGCCCGGCAATGCCACCGATCTCGCGAACAGGATGGCCGACGCGCTGAGCCAACCTGAGGCCAGAGCACGCGTGGCCGCAGAGGCACTTGATCAAGTCGTGCCCCTCTACTCCATCGATGGTGTAGCCGAGCAGTACGGACGTCTCTATGAGACTCTCGCACGCGGGGAAACCGGGAGTGTCTCTCGGTTGGCGGTGCCGGGCGGATGAGCCGCACGCGCGTCCTCATACTTATCTCGGGTCTGGCGATCGGTGAGTCCTTAGGCGGCGCAGAGCGCTATGGTGTGGATCTCGCCCGCTCACTCGACCAGGAAGCGTTCGAGCCGATTCTCTGTGCATTCTGGCGCTATCACACGCCGGCAGAGGCTCACTGGCTGGAACGGCTTCGCGATTCCGGTGTCGAGTGTATGTTTGCCGTAGACCGTGGTCAGGGTTTCACACCGGCGCGCTACTTGTCCGGCGTACATAACATACTCGCCCAACTGGCCGGGCGGCGCCCTGATATCATCCACAGTCACTTCCAGTTGGGGAGCGTCACGACGCCAATACTGAAGCGGCACTTCGACACCCGTGCAACTGTCCGCACAGCTCACGGCTCCGTTCGCCACGAGTGGCGTGATACGGTACTTGGCTCGGTGTGTCGTGCGGTCTTCACCGAGTGTGTGTTCCCCATCAGCTTTGACGCCGAGACCGGCGTGTCGAATAAGGTAGTGACAAGCCTAGATCGGCGGCTATGCTCACGCCTGTGGCATAGGCGTGCCTGGATGATCCCGAACGCCATTGACCGATCCCAGTTCGAGCAGCGCGATACGGAGGCACTAGCGCGGAGAAGCCTGGGGCTGTCTGAGGACGACTTGGTGGTCGGTAGCGTGGGCCGTCTTTCAGAACAAAAGGGTTACCGATACCTGATCGAAGCGGCACCCACGATTCTAGAAGCGTTTCCGCACTGCCGATTCCTACTCGTGGGAGACGGAGAGCTTCGAGAGGAGCTTCGGCGGCAAGCCGATAGGCTCGGAGTGGCATCGGCTTTCCACTTCGCCGGCGCCCACCAGGAAACAGCCTTGGCCTACGCGGCAATGGATCTGTTTGTACTGCCCTCGCTGTGGGAAGGCCTTCCGACAGTGCTGCTCGAGGCTATGGCCAGTGGGATCCCCGTTGTCGCTACGGACATCTCCGGCAACCGGGATCTGGTGACGGATGGCGTCACGGGAAGGCTAGCGCAGCCTCGCAATGGCCAGGATCTAGCCCGGGTCATTACCGATGCCCTCGCCAATGCAGAGTTTAGTTACTCTCTGGCCCGGCAGGCCGCACTTGAGGTTGTCACACGTTACGACATCCAGACGGTCGCCCGGCAGTACGAGCACTTGTACGCCACCCTGCTTGCAAGCACCCCTTTGGCCTCATAGCTCGATCCAGAGAGTCACAGCCTTTGTGACATTAGTGCCACGTCACGACCAACAGGGGGAATTTCACCCGCAGGAGACAATATCACCCGAAAGGACTATTGCTTTAGCCATCGAAGCGGGCATAATGGCATATAGAGTATTCGATCACTGGTCGTACAGGAGGCACAAATATGTCGATGAAGCGCGCAATTCTCGTCCTAGGGCTGACGTTAGCCCTCGTGCTGACAGCCACCGTTGGAGTGTCTGCACAGTCCGCGACTCTGCAGACGTGGACATCGTCCATTACCTACTATACGCCGAGCGATACGCCCGGTGAGATGGTCGTGACGTACTATGCCTCTGACGGCACGCCGTACAGTACCGACCCGATCGCGCTTGAGCCCCACAAAGCTGGTTCCCTGTACATCGGAAATGTGGCGGACGTCCCCGACGGATTCGCTGGTTCCGCAGTACTCGCAGCCGACGTGCCAATCCTTGCTACCTACGTGCAGTTCGCGGATGGTGCCGAGGTGGGCAACTATGGCCGCATGCTGTACAACGGCTTCTCCGCGGCAGAGGCGTCCTCAACGTACTACATAGCCACAGTTCTCTATCAGGCTGCGGGCAGCACGTCGACGATTGGCGTGCAGAACACAGAGAACTCGCCGATCACGGCGCGTCTGAGCTTTTACGCTGTTGGCAACCCGGTGGCCGTAGCTACTCGGGACGTGAACATCCCTGCCCTGTCGTCTTTCATCTTTACTCCAGCAGACATCGCTGGGCTGACGCCTGGGTTCAGCGGCTCTCTGGTGATCACGACCGCTGAGACTGGCGGCGGGAAGATCGTGGCCGCGGCGGAGGAGACCTATGACACAGGACGGGCCGCCTACGCGTTCGAGGGGGCTGCGCAGGGCGCGAACACCGTGTACATGCCGAGTATGCAATGCCAGTACCGGCCCGAGCAGCAGACTTCCTACTATGCGATCCAGAACGCTGGCACGGGTGACGCGACAGTAACGATTACCTACTATAACACGGCTGGTGCTGTGGTCGGCACAATGCCCGCGACGGTGATCCCCGAGGGGGGAAAGCTTAGCGCGAACCCCTGCACCTCAGGCGTCCCAGCCGGCACATTCGGCTCGGCAGTGATAGAGAGCGTGGGCGCTGAGATCATCGCAATTGGCAAGATCAATGCGAATAATGGCCTTCGGACGGCCTTTGTGGGCCAGAGCGCCGGTGGTACCGCACTTGCGGCCCCGTACGTACGATGGGCAGCCAATCCGGCAGCTGACTTCCGGTCATACATCGCGGTTATGAATGTCGGCAGCGCTGACGCGACCAACATCACCGCCACTTATTACGATGGCACGGGTACGGCTGTTGCGATCCACACGCTGGCCAGCCCGAGTGATCCTCTGCCTCGGTTCATCAAGACGAACACGGATCCATTCACGGCGGGTGCGCTGACGGGCAGCTACAGCGACTTTGGCTTCCACCCGGCCGGTGGCGCGATCGAGTTCTCAAGCGATCAGCCGATCGTGGTCCTTGCGCGACTCCAGAGGGTTGTCAACCTTGGCTCGACAACGAACTTTGGCGAGGACTACTGCGCGGTACTAATCCCGTAAACTCAGTTCTACTTCACCTACTGGAGGAAAGGCCATGCATGGCCTCTCCTCCAGTCATTCTGCATGGGAGATTCAATGACCCGACTCTTTGTCTACCTGAGCAGCCTGCTCATAATCGTGGCCTGCTCCACGCCCGTTAGGGAGTCTTCTACGGAGACCCAGACGCAGGCTACGCCGACCGAGACCGCCGGTGCCATTGACGGCCAGAACACACCCGCACTCGAAGGAGACGGCGGCTTGGTCACGGGCCGGATCGGCTCCACACCTGTAGCCTGGGAAGGACGCGAGATTGCGGTCTACACCTGCCCGTTCTACAGCACAACCGAGGGAGAGGGCTTTTACGTGCTCGAAGCCACAGTTCACCGCTTCGGACTGGTAACTGAGACGGGACGATTTGAGATAAAGGACGTTCCACCTGGCAGATACGCTATCGTTGTTGGCCCGACCCCAGAAGAATCTGTAGTAGCACAGGATAGTGGCCGTGCAATGATTGTCGAGGTCAAGGCGGGCCAGATCTATGACATCGAGATTGACCTGCCGTAGCTGAGGTAGCGTTATATCCGGATTAGCTGACAGTGGATCTGACATTGCAGTGAAGTTGCGCGCTCCCGACTCTGCCATGTGCCCAGTCGACCAAAGTAGAGCCAGTTGCCATACAAGCCAGGTAACCGCTACTCTGCCTGGAGATATCGCAGCTAGAGACCTGTCATCCCCTCGTGAACCCGTGTACGGACGTGGCACAAGCTGCCTCTGCCCCCCCTTTGTCCCCTCCCCCCTTCCAGCTTATACTCCTCCCACCCAAGGAGGAGGCACCCATGACGTCTGTAGAACAGCCCAGCGCACAGCGCACCCTCAACGAACTGCTGCGTCAAGCCGACGACGCCTACCATACGCTCGACCTGGAGGCCGCACTGGCGCTATACCAGCAGGCTGCCGCCCTGGAACCTGCGTCGTACGAAGCACACCTGGGCGTCGCGCGGACATTCACCCGCATGCGCCTGCGGGACCAGGCGCTGGAAGCCTGCGAACGCTGCATCGAACTGGATGCAACACGCTTTGAGGCTTATGCCACGCGCGCAACGCTGCACTTTCTCGCCGATGAACTCGATGAGGCGGAGGAGCAGGCGCGTGCCGCGCTCGACAGGGCAGATCACGCCCACGAGTCATGGCTCACGCTGGCCCAGATCTACTGCGACCGCCGTGACTTTGCCAGGGCCGACGAGTACGTTGCCGAGGCCCGCCAGCGGATCGAGGCGCTGCCCGCGGGACAGGAGCGTGATGAGCTCACCGCCATGGCGTGGCACGTGCAGACGTACCGCCATCTGCTGGCCAATGAGACCGACGCCGCGCGGGATGCTGCGCAGCGCGTCATCGAGATGGAGCAAGCCAGCCCCTACGCCGCTGCGCTGGCGTACTCCAACCTCGGCATCATGGAGACGAGGGCGCGCCATTATGATCAAGCCATCGGCTACCTGGAACACGCCTATAGCATCAATCCTCACTTTTACCGCGCCGCGGGGGCCCTGGGTCGGGTCCTGATCATGCGCGGGCAACATGCTCGCGCCGCAGAGGTGCTGGAGCAGGTCGTCGGTCGCGACGGCAGCGAGAACGGGGAGGCGCGCTATGCGCTGGCGGTAGCACTGGCCAAGAGCGGGCGCCGCAAGGAGGCGCGCGAACAGTACCGCCAGGCGCTGCACGAGGGCCTCAAAGGATTCTCGCGGCTCATGGCCTGGTGGCAGATGGCATGGCTGCAGGACGGCGTCCGATACGCGCTGCTCGGACTGTGCGCCGCAGCCTTTGTGCTCTGGATCGTCGCCGGACAGCCCTCACAGCAGGCGATCACCCTCGTCGTGATGGTCGGCGTGCTCATCGTACTCCAAAGAGTGTTTCCCAGACGCAGGTGATGGCAGTCAGTACACCCTGCCGGGGCGCGCGTGAGTGTCGAGACGCCCCCGCTTGTTCCGTCGGGCTCCCCATGCTATGATTGGCCCATGCTACGCTCAGGGAATGCATCGGTGAGCATCGCCAGCATACTCTCCATTCCAGATCGCCTGGTATCCGCGCTGCAAAGCTCCGACAGGCGTACCAGGGTGCTGGCCATCATCCTGTTCTGCCTTGCGCTGGCATTGCCTGTGGGCGCCATCATCGGCTTGTTGGGCGTCACATATGGCATTGCGGCGCTGCTGGCGCTGGCGCTGGCTTACCTGATGCTGCGCAGCTTGATGATCGGCCTGGCGGCCCTCATCGGCGTGATCCTGTTGTTGCCCTTTGCTGCACTCCCGATCGACATTGGCTTCTCTCCGACCTTTCTCGATATTGCCCTGGGGGCAGTGTTCTTTGTCTGGATTGCGCGATTCGTTGCACACAAGGACCGTGAGTTCGTCGCCCATTCACCCACCCTCCTGGTGCTAACCTTTGTGCTGCTGGCCGTTTTTTCCTTCATCGCCGGCCTCAGCCATGCCCCCCTCACAGCGAACGTTCTACGACACCTGCTCGAGATCCTGCTGAGCATCCTGTTGTTTATCCTGGTCATCAATGCCGTGCGCACACCCGGACAATTGCGGATTCTGGTGACGGTCATGATCGTAGCCGGCGCCATCTCAGCCGCGATCGGGATTATCCTGTATGTCCTGCCGGAGCATCTGACAGTACGGCTGCTCTCGGCACTGAGCGTGGTTCGGTATCCGAGCGGGGCCGACGTGCTGCGCTATATCGAAGATGACCCGTCACGCCCCTTGCGCGCCACCTCCACGTCGATTGATCCCAACGTGCTGGGAGGCGCGCTCATCTTTGTCACATCCATCGCCACTGCTCAGGTATTCGCCAAGCGACCACTACTTCCCAGGCACTGGCTGGTGGTCAGCATCGTGCTTATGGTCGTCTGTCTCATTCTTTCGTTCTCGCGGGGATCGTTCTTCGGCCTGGCGGTGGCCATATTTGTCCTGGCGCTGGTGCGCTACCCGAAACTGCTGTGGATCGGCCTGGCCCTGCTCGTCGCCCTCTACTTTCTGCCCTTTACGCAGACCTATGTCGACCACTACCTCAGCGGGCTGCGCGGCGAGGACCTGGCGACGCAGATGCGCTTTGGTGAGTACAAGGACGCCCTGATCCTCATATCGCGCTACCCATGGTTCGGCGTGGGCTTTTCGGGCACGCCCGATGTGGACACGTATCTGGGTGTGTCGAACGTCTACCTGCTGATCGCAGAGAACATGGGCGTCATCGGGCTCCTGGTCTTCCTGGCGACGCTCACAACCCATCTCGCGGCGGGCTTTAGAGCCTTGCGGTCCCCGACCACCCGAGACCTCGTCTCCGAAACCACCATCGGCCTCTATATCGCCGTGATCGGCGCCATGGCCGGCGGTCTGCTGGATCACTACCTGTTCAACCTCGTCTTTCCCCACGCCTCCTCTCTGTTATGGCTGACCATGGGCCTGGGAGCGGCCAGCCTGCACCTCGACCTCAGTGGCGCTGCCGATACGCAACCAAACCGGAGTCTCCTCGAGGAACTGATCGACACCTGAAACAACCCAGTGGTTTGGCTCGGAGCCTTACTGTCGCTATAATGACTGTGTCAGGTGCTGAACCGCGCGCGCGTCGCTCACACGAAGGGGACTGCATTGGATAGGACAGGTCGGGTAGCCCGTGTGATGGGCGCCGTCATTGACGCGCGCTTTGACGTGGGAAGCCTGCCCGGGATAAACCATGCATTACGCATCAAGCGAGCGCCCCTGGACGACCTGATCGTTGAGGTCCAGGAACATGTCGACTCGCGTACGGCGCGCTGCATTGCCATGTCATCCACGTCCGGGCTCAGGCGCGGGTTGCCCGTCCACGATACAGGCCAGCCCATACAGGTTCCTGTGGGCCCGGCGACGCTGGGGCGCCTCTTTAACGTCCTCGGTCAACCGATCGATCGTGGCCCATCATTACCACCGGACACGCCCTACCGCTCACTGCACCTTGATGCCCCTTCGCTGAGCAGCCAGAGGCTGTCAACCAACGTCCTCGAAACCGGACTGAAGGTCATTGATCTGCTCACCCCGTACGGCCAGGGTGCCAAAATCGGCCTTTTTGGAGGCGCCGGTGTCGGCAAGACCACGCTGGTCATTGAACTTATACGGCACAGCACCGAGGACCAGCGCAGTTATGCCCTCTTTGCTGGTGTCGGAGAACGCACCCGCGAGGGCAATGATCTCTGGCTGGACATGAAAAACAGCGGTGTCCTGAACAACACCGTACTGGTCTTTGGTCAGATGAACGAGCCGCCCGGCGCGCGTCTGCGCACGCCCTTTACTGCCATGACCATTGCTCAGAGCTTTAGGGACGAGTCAGAGCGCGACGTACTCCTTTTCATTGACAACGTGTACCGCTATGTGCAGGCCGGCTCAGAGGTCTCGGCGATGCTGGGACGTCTGCCGAGCGCAGTGGGATATCAGCCCACCCTGGCCACTGAAATGGGCAAGCTCCAAGAGCGGATCACCACAACCCTGCAGGGCGCTATCACCTCGGTGCAGGCCGTGTACATCCCCGCCGACGACATCACGGACCCGGGCGTCGTGGCAGCCTTTGCCCATCTTGACGCCATCACGGTCCTGACGCGGAGGCTCTCCAGTCAGGGATTCTACCCGGCGGTGGATCCGCTGGAGTCGTCCTCCAAGATGCTGGATGCGCGTTACGTCGGCACGCGACACGTGCGCATCGCGGCAGAGACCAAGGCGGTGCTTGCCAAATACCAGGAGTTGCAGGACATCATCTCCATCCTGGGCGCGGACGAACTCTCGCCAGAGGACCAGCTGACAGTGCATCGCGCCCGCAGGCTGCAGCGCTTTTTGACCCAGCCCTTTTATTCCACAGAGCAGTTCACAGGCATCCCCGGCACGTTTGTTCCGCTGGAGGACACCCTCACCGGGTTTGAAGAGATCCTGGCGGGCGAGCATGACGATTTGCCTGAGCAGGCATTCTACATGGTGGGCACGGTTGCCGATGCCCGAAAAAAGGCAGAGACGCTATGAGTGGCGACCGCCAGGATGCCGTCCTGCTGCGGGTGTTGACGCCTGAAAGGGTCATGTTTGACGCTCCCGTGCAGTGGGTCCAGGTTCCTTTGGAGGACGGGATGCTCGGCGTGTGGCCCGGCCATGCGCCGTTGATTGGAGCGCTCCGCCGCGGCGAGATCACAGTCATGAAGGACGGGACCGAGCAGGCCCTTCCAGTGGGTCCAGGAGTGCTGTTGATCGATGAAACACACTGTGTGATACTCTACACTGAGGCTGTCGTTCCGGCCGACGATCGCGATCTCGATGCTCTCGTGGACGAGATGGAGTCAACGCTGCAGGAGACCCTGAGCCAGGCCGAACTGGACTCCATCCAGGAGGCAGACCGATGAGTGTTGTGCTCTCTCTGGCTTTGGGGCTGCTCCTGGGAGCGCTGGCCATCTGGGCACACCTGGCGCTACTGCGAGACGCCATCGCTAAGGCCGTCTCGGATCCGACGGCCGATAACCGGGGCCATATCCTGCGGACGGCCCCCTTAAGGGTCGCGCTCTGGCTGCCGGTTTTGTTTGTGGTCACTCGTTTGGGGCTGGCCGCATGTCTGGGAGCGCTCGCCAGCATGCTGGTAATGCGCGCCCTGCTGGTTGGATGGATGTTGCCTGATGTTGCCTAGCCGCCAAGGACACGCCGGTGGGAATTGAGGGTGCCTTTCCTCAGGTGATGTTCAAGATCGGCGAGGTGCCGATCAAAGATTCGGTATTCTTCACCTGGGTGATCATCACCGTGCTGGTCATATTCAGCGCGTTGACCTTTCGCAGATATAGCGCTGAAAAACCCGCCACATGGCAGCTGGCCATTGAGTACAGCCTGGAATATGTCGAGTCGCTGATCACAGATACGATCGGGCGGACCTTACCGCAGACCGTGCCTTATTTGGCAACCATGCTGCTGTACATCGGTCTGGCAAACATTCTGGGGCTCTTTCCTGCGATGCGTGCGCCAACGCGAGACATCAACACGACCGCAGCCCTATCCATTGTTTCGTTGATCTCGACGCAATACTATGGGGCGCAGCACAGGGGCATCAAGAAGCAGTTCCTGAGTGTGTTTGAACCGGTTGCGCTGATGTTTCCCCTGAATCTTATCAGCATGGTAAGCCGGGTGATGTCTATGGCCCTGCGTCTGTTTGGCAATGTCATTGCGGGAGAGATCGTCGGCTTGACCATCTTTTCGCTGGTGCCGGTGTTCGCTCCTTTGGTGTTCTATCTGTTGTCCATGATCACCGGTCTGTTACAGGCTCTGGTGTTCACGGTACTGACCATCGCGTTCATCGCGGACGCCATGAAACTCGACGAGTAGTGCGTGGCGCCCACCCAATCCAGAGAGGAATCGGTCTATGCAGCCAGAACTAGCGCTTCAGTTTGCGAATGTGACGACCATCGTCGTCGGCGCGGCAATTGTCCTGGGTACGATCACCGCCGCCATCATGGAAGGCCGTGCCGTCAACCGCGCCTTTGACAACATGGCAAGGCAACCCAGCGTCGCAGACAGAATCCGGGGTCTGATCTTTGTCACCCTGGCACTGCTCGAGTCAACCGCCATCTATGTCTTGCTGATCTGTCTGATTCTTTTATTCGCCAATCCATTTGCTGGCGCCTTTGGCTTTTAGGGAGTCGTATAGATGCTGGACTTTGATTGGCGGACGATCCTCTTCCAGATCCTGAACTTTGGCGCTATCATGCTGATCCTGGCAAAGCTGGTGTTCCAGCCGCTGAGAAGCAAGCTGGCTGAACGCGGACAGACGATCAGTGATGCGCTTCAGGCGGCACAGGATCAGGAGGCAGAGGCTGAGCGCCATCGCGCCCACTGGGAAGCCCGTCGCGCACAGGCCGAGGCCGACGGCGAAGAGATCATTCGCGCTGCAGAGGCACGGGCCCAGGAGCGTGCCGCTCAGATCCTTCGCGAGGCGCGAGAACAGCTGGACCGCCTCACGGAGGAGATGCGCACCGATCTCGACCACGAGCGTGATGAAATCATCTCCCAGCACTATGAAGACATCCTGGAGGGAGTGATGGCGCTCTCAGCCAATGTCATCCGCTCTGTCACCACACGGCGCACACATGACGATCTGGTGGCTAACTTTGTTGCCACCATACTCAGGACACCACCCGAGCGGGTCGAAGACTATCGCTCATCTATGGCCGGGCGCGTCCCTGCGGCCTTTGTGACGACTCCTGTCGCGCTGTCGCCCGATCAGGCCAAGACCCTCGCCAACGCCCTATCGTCGCTGCTCGACCGCAGGGTCGAGGTCCGCGAAGCCGTTGACCCCAGCATCATTGCCGGCATCCAGGTGCGCATCGCAGACCAGCTGATGGAGAACAGCATACGCCAGCAGCTGCTTCAGATCAGAGATGCGGCGTGGGTCGATTTTCTATCGAAACAGGGCCTGAACAATTCATGACCGATCAACGCGAGTACACGGGCCAGCCTTCACAGCAGGCTGAATCCCCAGGACAGAACAGTGATGGGCTCACTCCCGCCAACGCCATCGTGAGCGGCCGTGGCGCCAGTGATAGCCCTGGTTCGAACAGCGCGGGACCGCTGGCCGCGCTCCTGGACTCCGTGGCAACCGTCTGTGGGGATGGACGCGCACCGATCCGGCCCAGGGACATGGACGTCATGCCGCGAACCAGTCTCACGAGCATCCCGCTCTGGGGCGTCACCAAGAATGCCCGGCTTGGCGCTGGCTCTGGCTTTTTTGAGCGTCTGCACCGCGATTCAGCACATAGTGTTCAGGCGCTCGTCGAAACAATCGCCACGATCAGTGCGGGATCGCGGGCGGGGCTTCAGATACAGCATGTGGGCACCGTCAAGCAGGTGGGAGAGGGCGTCGCCTCTGTCTGGGGACTGGCACAGGCCGCCACCGATGAATTGCTGCTCTTTCCCAACTCGGTGCTGGGCCTCGTGATGAATCTCGATGTGAACCAGGCAGACTGTATCCTGCTGGGACCTGCGGAGGGGATCCAGGGTGGCGATATCGTCTGGGCAACCGCCCAGCGAGCGACGGTGCCCGTAGGAGACAGGTTGCTCGGCCGTATCATCAGCCCGCTTGGCATACCTCTGGATGGCAAGAGGCCGCTGTACGTTAGCGAGCGCCGACTGATCGAGAGTGAAGCCGTGGGCGTGGTCGATCGCGAACCGGTCTCTGTGCCCCTGCACACGGGAATAAAGGCTGTTGACGCCATGATCCCGATCGGGCGCGGTCAGCGCGAGCTCATCATCGGCGACCGGCAGACCGGCAAAACGGCCATAGCGCTGGATGCCATCATCAGTCAGAGAGATACCAAAGTCATCTGTGTGTATGTCTGCATCGGTCAACGAGCCAGTTCAGTGCTGCAGGCGGTACGCATCCTTGAGGATGCGGAAGCCATGGACCACACGATCATCGTCGTAGCAGCGCCCGATGATCCCCCTGCCTTGCTCTACCTTGCCCCGTACGCCGGCGTGGCCATCGCCGAGTCCTTCATGGACGAGGGACACGACGTCCTGATCGTCTATGACGACCTCACCAAGCACGCTGACGCCTATCGCGAGATATCACTGCTGCTACGTCGCCCCCCGGGACGCGAAGCCTATCCAGGGGATGTTTTCTACCTGCACGCGCGCCTGCTGGAGCGCGCCTGTCGACGCAACCAGGAGGCTGGCGGGGGTAGCATTACCGCATTGCCAATCGTAGAGACACGCCGCGGCAACATTTCCGCCTACATCCCGACTAACCTGATCTCGATCACCGATGGCCAGATCTACCTTGATCCCGATCTCTTTAACCAGGGTTCCAAGCCGGCTATCGATATCGGCCAGTCGGTCTCGCGCGTCGGCGGGTCGGCACAGACCCAGGCTATGCGACGTGTGAGCGGTCAGCTTCGGTTGACGCTCTCACAATATGAGGAAGTGGCTCACTTTTCCCGGTTTGGCACCGAGATCGACCGTGCTACGCGCCAGCAACTGGTGAGGGGTGAACGTCTCAGACGCGTGCTGCGCCAGCCGCCCTATGAGCCACTGCCACTCGCCCGCGAGATCCTCATACTGCTGGCTGTTGATCTGGGTCTCCTCGACGAAGTGGACGTGAACGACATCGAGCGTTACGAGGCCGGCCTCTGGACGCACATAGAGCGCACCGCTCCCCGCGCGCTGCGATCCATCGCCGAAGAGCACCGCCTGAGCTCGTCCACCGAGCAGGAATTGCGCCAGGCGATCGAGACCTACACAAAGCAGCTCTCCTGACATGGAAGACATCGAGCAGATCAGGGAGCGGCGCGACAACATCGAGGCCATCGAGCCCATCGTCACCTCGATGCGGACCATCAGCGCAGGCGGCTGGCGGCAGGCACTGCAGCGGCGCGAGGCAAGCACCAGCTTTAGCGACTATTTGCGGTGGGTGCTCTCATCGACAATCCATCTGATACCACAACCCTCCCTGCGATCCCTGGGGATGCGCCAGGGGACAGAGCCGCCCCGGCGCCCTCTACTGGTGGTCATCAGCTCACAGCGCGGTCTCTGCGGTGCCTATAATGATCTGGTGGCTCGCGGCGCCGACCAGTTGATCACGAGCCAGGCCGTGCAGAGCGACGAGGTGCACGTGGGCGCCCTGGGCGCGCGCGGGGCCGCCTACCTTCGTCGCCTGGGCAGGCAGGTCAGCCTGGAGTGGCCGCTGCCCACCTCTCGGGTCGCCACCATGGAGATGGTGAACCAGATTGCCACCGAGTTGCGTGAGGAGATGTCCGAGGGCACGGCGGACGCAGTGTACATTCTATACTCTCCCTATCGCGGTGGCACACTGGCCCCAGTGGTCTCCGAACGATGGTCGCCTGTGGACGAAAGCATCCTGCCCCGAGCTGCCGCAGAGAGACCGGAGATCATCATCGAGGGCGATCCTGTCACACTCTTTCAGCGTGCACTGACAGAGTGGACCACGGCACGCCTGTACCGCATGGTTATCGAGGCGGCCGCCAGCGAGCAGGCCGCGCGCTACCGCGCGATGGACACGGCCAGCAGCAACCTTGCACGGGTGATCGAAGAACTGACGTTGCAGTATCACTCGGCCCGTCAGCATGCCATCACCATGGAGATGCTCGACCTCGCAGCCGGCGCAGAGGCCAGCCGCGGGCAGACGCAGGTTTCTGATATGTGACGGCACCGAACCCTTGCCTTCCGGCTTGGACCGAGCCCGCCGGAAGCAAGGGAACGGATCAAAGGGGAACAGCGGTGTGGAATCGGGTTGTTCTGGCGACTTGTGGCATGATTATCGGCTGGGGGACAGCCAATTACCTGACATGTGCCCCCAGTGACCTCCCGCGTCAGCGTTACCGCATCGGGCTGGGTGTTGTCATCGCACTTGCCCTTGTCCTCTGGATGGGATGGACGCGCCCCACGAGCGGAATCATGGCAGCTGCTATCGTGGCATTCTGTGCACTCATCGCCTACGCCGCAAGAGCCCGCCAGGTGTCGTCTACACAGGAGTGGTCGATGATTACGGGTGACGAAACAGACCACCCGGTACGACCTTGTGCGGTGGTACTGGTGGCGCAGGCGCACCCGGAACACTACGCAGGCCCTGAGCACTGGGTCGCCTATCTGCGTCCATCGGTAACTGCAACCCGCGAGGACTCGGGTTGGTTCTCCAGGCCTTGGATCCTCGCCCGGATCAGACGCTCCTACTCAGCCGAACAGGACTTCCCTGCCACAGCAAAGGCGTTGGCGGCGCTGACGGAGCAGCTGAAGCGGCGGCTGGCCGACGCCTGTATCGTGTGCAAGGCTCATCCCTTTGCATCCCCTACCGTGACCAGCCAGCTGCTAAGTCTGGCGTTGCAGCAGGTGCAGCACATCGCTGTCATACCTATCGACCTCAGCGAACAGCATGTAGCAGGGGTGGCCGAACAAATCGCCCTTTCCAGGGCAGACCAGCAAGGGACCACTGTCGTGCTGCTCGACAATGTGCAGCTGGGCGTATGGACCGACACCATCGCCCAACAGGAGCTTGATGCTCTTACCCGGGGTGAGCTGCCAAACGACGCACTAGCGGTCCCGCCTGAAGCAGCCGACCGACTGGCGCACATGATTCAGGACAGCATACTGTCTGCTGTGTCCGCCAGCCCGCGTCCAGAGCCCGCGGAAAAGGCCAAAGCTACCACACTGTCAGATCTTTAACGCAGAAGACAATCCGGGGGTACCTATGGCAGAAACTGAACCTGAAGCCACGACCATCTTTATCTTTGGGGCTTCGGGCGACCTCACCCGTCGCAAGCTCATTCCAGCCCTTCACAGCCTCAACTGCGAGGGCCTGCTGCACCGAAACACCCGTATTATCGGAGCTGCCCGTAGCGTCCTTGACCACGATCAGTACTCTGCCTCTCTGCTGGAGGGCGTTACCGACTATGCACGGCTCAAGCCAGAGATGTGCGAGCGCTTGGACGAGTTCAGCCACCATATACATTACCACGCTGGTGGTTACGATGACCCGGAGACATACCGCCAACTGGAAAGGCTCCAGGCCAGGCTGGATGAGACCGGCAATCCCGCCCCCAACAGGATCTTTTATCTTGCGATCCCGCCGACGCTGTACCCGGAGGTCATCCGTCGAATCGGTGAGTCCGGGCTCAACAACAACCCCAGGGGCTGGTCGCGCATTATCATTGAAAAGCCCTTTGGCTCGGACCTGGAGAGCGCGCGCAGCCTGAACGATGTCCTCCACAGCGTTTTCGACGAGTCGCAGATCTACCGCATCGACCACTATTTGGGGAAAGAGACGGTACAGAACATCCTGTTCTTCCGCTTTGGGAATGCCATCTTTGAGCCCCTCTGGAATCGCAACTATGTTGACCACGTTCAAATCACCATGTCGGAGACAGTGGGTGTCGGCCATCGCGGGGGCTACTATGACCGGGCCGGCGTCCTTAGAGATATGTTCCAGAATCATCTACTGCAGCTCTTGACTTTGACAGCCATGGAACCGCCCTCGGTGTTGAACGCGAAAACGCTGCGTGACCAAAAGGCACAGGTACTGCAGGCCCTCCGCCCCCCGTCTCCTGCCGATGGCATCTACGGGCAGTATGATGGTTACCGTCAAGAGCTCCACGTTGCGCCGGACTCGCAGACACCCACATATATCGCGTTTCGTCTGTTCATCGATAACTGGCGTTGGCGTGACGTTCCCTTTTATGTTCGCACCGGGAAAAAGCTCTGCCACAAGACAACAGAGATCACCCTGCAGTTCAAAGCGGTCCCTCACCGCCTGTTCCTGGAGGCCGGCGAGTTGCCGCCCAACCGGTTGTCACTGGTCATCCAGCCCAATGAGAGCATCCACCTGCGATTTGAGGCCAAACGGCCCGGCTCCGGGATGCGGGCCGAGCCGGTAAACATGGTGTTTCGTTACGGTACGCACTTTGGTGATTATGCCCTCCCGGACGCCTACGAGCGACTGCTGCTCGATGCAATCCAGGGCGATCCCTCGCTATTCGCCCGGAGCGACGAGATCGAGCTGGCCTGGCGCCTCACGGACGCACTCACTGTGCCAGTGGAGCCGTACCCCTACGCGGGGGGCAGCAGCGGCCCCCCGCAGGCAGACACCTTTATAGAGAGTGACGGACGTCGCTGGTTCCCGATGGACGAAAACCACCCGCACGACTACCCAGAAGACGATAGCCTGAATGACAGCGAGGACCAGGATTGACGCTGCGCTGCCAGCAGCTTGCTTAACTGTGCCAACAGTGCCGAAAGGTTTGACGCTCTCCATGCAGGGGTGTATCATTTCGTCCTTGGTGCAGTGCGGCACCGGTGGCGTCCGCCAGGGCGAGAGCTCGGAGCACGCATGAACAACAAGAGACAGATCGCAGGCCTTGCTACGGAGCTGGGCATGACCATGGGACTGACCGCAGCTGGGCTGATCTTCCTCGGACTGTGGGTCGGAAGACAGGTCGACGACCTCCTCGGTACAGCCCCATATGCGACGATTCTCCTGCTCATCGCCGGCATCGTCATCGGTCAGGTCGCGATCATTCGCCTGGCCATCCGCACGAGAGATTATCTGAACGAGAGTGACACAGCTGGCTATGCTTTCTCCGGCTTAGGTGGCGGGCTCAAGACAGCTGTCAAGGCCCTGGCCCTTGTGGCGCTGCCTGTTATCTTGCGATTGCCTGGCCTGTGGCTCGATCGCTATCTGGGCACTGAGATTGTGTTTTCGTTGGCATTGATGATTGTGGGATTGGTCATCGCAGTGGTCGGCCTGTTGGAAATTGTCGAATCTATGCGTGCGAAAGACCGCGAGGGAGATAGCACGTGATCAAAAAGGTACTGATCGGGCTGGCAATTGTCGCCATCATTGGCGCAAACCTGTACGCACCCCTTCGGCTCGACGAACTGAACATTGCGATCAACGCCGAGGTGTTGTTCGAGGCGGGGCCGCTCGTCGTCACCAACTCGATACTCGCGACCTGGGTCGTAATGGCGATGCTTACGCTCCTGGCATGGATCGTCCGCAGGCGGATGGTGGAATGCCCCGCGCCGCACTCTGTTCAGAATATTGTGCAGACCATCTTTGAGGGGTTGCTGGACTATCTCGAGCGCTTTGCCGGGCCCCTGGTGCGCAAGTACTATACCATCGCTGCCGGCTTTTTCATCTCGATCCTTGCGATGAACCTGTTCTCCCTGTTCCCGGGTTTCGGCAGCATCGGCCTATGGCGCGGAGAGGGAGAGGCAAGGGAGTTTATTCCGCTGCTGCGTGGCGCCACAGCCGACCTCAACACCACTGTCGCACTCGCGTTCCTGTCTGTACTCTCCGCACAGATCTATGGCATCTATATCCAGGGGTCACTCACCTACATTAGCCGCTTTGTTCGCATCGGTTCATTCGTCCAGTTCTTCCGCCAGCTGCAATCTGGCAAGGTCCAGCCCGGATTGCTCCTCAATGGCGTACTCGAGCTCTTTATCGGGTTGCTGGAGATCTTTGAGGAGCTTACCAAAGTGATCTCATTTTCCTTTCGTCTTTTTGGGAATATGTTTGGGGGCGAGGTTCTGTTGCTGGTGATCGCCTTTATCTTGCCCTATATCGTGTCTCTGCCCTTTATTGGGCTGGAGATCATGACCGGATTCGTCCAGGCTGTGATCTTTACGATACTGAGCACCGCCTTTGCTGTTCGCGCCGCATCGACACACGGCTGACAGGCGAGACGGCAGTCGCAGCAAATTCGTTTGTAGGAGTAACGCATGGAAATCACACCGGATCTGGTAGCAGGGTTGACAATCGCAGTGGGAAGCCTGGGGCCCTCCATCGCAATCGGCAGGCTGGCGTCGGCAGCCATGGAGGCGCTGGGCCGCAACCCGGAGGCTGAGCGCGCTGTGAGCACCAACCTCATCATCGCTCTGGCCTTTACAGAGGCCATTGCCATCTACGCTCTTGTGGTGGCGCTTGCCGTCAAGTTTGTCGCGTAGATGAGCCGGGTTACGAAAGGAAGTCGCCGTGGGTGAACTAGGACTGGACCCGCGTCTGCTCTTGTCACAGATCGTCAACTTTACGTTGATGATCTTGATCCTGCATCACTTGCTTCACAAGCCACTGTTGGCCGCGTTTGAAGCGCGTGCCAAACGCGTTGAGGAGAGCCTGGCCAAGGCCAGGGCCGCCGACGAGTTGCTGGCCGCCATGCAGCAGCGGTACAGTGAGGAGATAGACCGGGCGCAACGCGAGGCGCACGACATCATTGAGCAAGGTACGCGGGCCGCGGAACAGCAGCGCCAGGAGATCCTTGCCGCTGCCCGGGAAGAGGCTCAGCAGATCATCACACGCGCTCAAGAGCAGGCCGAGCGTGAGCTACAACTGGGCGAAATCGCCCTCAGACAGCAGATTGTCGACCTGGCCATTGCTGCAGCATCCCGGGTCATTGGGCAAGACCTGGATGAGGCCGTGCACCACAGGCTCATCGAAGAGTTCCTCACGCAGGTTGAGCCTTCATGACCAGCAACGCTTCCGCCGCCCTTACTGACGCCCTTGGCCCGCAACGGAGCGACAGCCTCTTTGCGCCGGACGGCACCATGCTGCTTGAGCAGTCACCACAGCTCGCCGAGGTGCGCGTTGTGGTGCCGCTGACGCACGAAGAAGAGACGCGGCTCCGTGCCTGTCTGGAGCGCATCGCCGGACGCCCCGTGGAGATGGAGGTGCGTATGGACCCCTCTATTCTCGGCGGGGTGTGGGTGCGCATGGATGACCTCGTGATCGACGGCACCGTCCGTGCGCGCCTGAACGCCCTGCATGAGCGTCTGTGCGCCAGCTGCGTGATTCCCGAGGGCGCCGGCCCCGCTGCAAACAGGGAGCCCCTATGAGCGACAGTTCTCACGTGTATGCGCCTGGACTGGAGCGCCTCCTGCAAGAGTTCAGGGAGGAGATCGCCCATTTCGAGTATACCCCCGAGCCAGTCTCCATGGGCACCGTCATGGATGTGGGCGAAAGCATTGTCCACGTCTCCGGGCTGCGCCAGGCTATGGTGGGCGAGATCCTCCGGTTCGACAACGATTCCCTGGGCATGGCCCTGAACCTCACCACAGAGAGCGTCGGCGCCATCATCATGGGCTCCAACGAGGGCATCGTGCGCGGGGGCAATGTTCAGGCCCTGGGCTATGTGGCCTCTGTGCCTGTGGGAGAGCAGATGCTGGGGCGCGTGGTTGACGCCCTCGGCCGCCCTGTCGATGGCAAAGGCCCCGTCAGCACGGCGCGGGTGCGGGCCATTGAGAGACCCGCCCCTGGCATTATCGAGCGCGCCCCGGTAGATCAGCCGCTGACCACTGGTATTAAGGCTGTCGATGCCCTGGTCCCCATCGGGCGCGGCCAGCGCCAGCTGATTATCGGGGACCGGCAGACCGGTAAGACAACCCTGGCGGTGGATACCATACTCAACCAGCGCCCGAACGATGTGCTGTGCGTCTATGTCGCCATCGGTCAAAAGCTCTCCAACGTCGCACAGGTTGTTAACGCACTGCAGCGCAGCGGGGCGATGGAGCACACAATTGTGATCACCGCTGAGGCCAGTGCACCTGCAGCTCTGCAGTACATTGCGCCCTACGCGGGCTGTGCCATGGCCGAGGAGTTTATGCAGAGCGGCCGTGACACACTGATCGTGTATGACGATTTGACCAAACATGCCTGGGCCTACCGGCAACTATCCTTGCTTCTGCGCCGTCCGCCCGGCCGCGAGGCCTACCCTGGTGACATTTTCTACCTCCATGCACGCCTTCTTGAGCGCGCAGGCCGTCTCGACGAGCGTCGCGGGGGCGGCTCGATGACAGCCCTCCCCATTGTCGAGACCCAGCTCGGGGATCTGGCGGCCTACATTCCAACGAACATTATCTCCATCACAGATGGGCAGATCTATCTCGAGACCGAGCTGTTCCACAGCGGCGTGCGGCCGGCCATCAACGCCGGCCTATCAGTGTCACGCGTAGGGGGCGCAGCCCAGAGCCCGGCCATGCGTCAGGTAGCCGGGCAGATGCGTTTGGATATGGCCCAGTACCGGGAGTTGCAAGCCTTTGCTCAGTTCGGTACCGACCTGGATGCGGCGACGCAGACTGCCCTGAACCGTGGCGCGCGGCTTGTGGAGCTTATCAAGCAGCCGCAGCACACCTACTTTGCACCAGAGGATCAGGTGGCCATCTTTTTCGCGGCCACGCATGGGTATCTTCAGCATGTGGCAATCGACGACGTTTCCGAGTTCGAGTCGCTGCTCGTGCAGTACCTCAACCGTGAGCGACAGAGTGTACGCAACGCCATCGCCTTTGAGCGCCGTATGACCCCGGAGCTTGAAAACTCCTTGAGCCTCGCACTAAATGACTTCCAGCGCACCATCTGGGAAAAACGAGGGTGATGCATGCCATCACTGCGTGAGATTCGTGGCCATATACGCAGCGTGACAAGCATCGCGCAGGTGGTTCACGCCATGGAGGCGGTGTCCACTGTGACTACACACCGGCTGCAGGAGCGCATAGACGACTCTGTGTCCTACGCCGAAAGCGCCTGGCGGATCCTGGCCAGACTCGCAGCCCTGGACATCCCGGAGATTTGCTCTGCGCCCGCCTTTGATCGAAACCTGCGCGGTGACCGTACCTGTTTGCTGTTTATTAGCAGCAATCGCGGCATGGCCGGGTCTTTTGATCAGAATGTGCTCCGCTTAGCCCTGGAGTACATCGCGGGCGTACGGGATGGCGTTGAGGTCATCACCATCGGATCACAGGGCCACGATGCGCTGTTACGCCGACGAATCAATGTGGTTGCCGACTGGAGTCAACTCAACGAGCGTGTACGTATGGATGAGGTATCACCCATCGCAACGTATCTCCTCCGTGGGCTGCACAACCGCGCCTTTGATCGTGCCGTCATGGTATATACACAGTTCCGTGGTGCGCTACGACACCGTCCCGCGACCCAGTTGCTCCTGCCGGTGCAGCTGGGTGAGGCACCGCGGCCGCGCCAATTCTACTACGAGCCCGGCGTATCCGAGCTTGTCGGAACGCTCCTGCCCGGGGCGATCCAGGCCAGCATCCACCTTGCCCTGCTCGAGTCGCTGGCAGCCGAGCATGCCGCGCGGGCAGTCGCCATGCGTTCGGCCAGTAACAACGCTCGCGACTTGGCCGAGCATCTCAGGCTAACCTACAACAAATCGCGACAGCAGGCGATCACTGCAGAGATGAACGAAGTTAGCAGCGCCCTGACGCTGGAGAGCGGGAGTTGAATATGTCGCACGCTCCACTTGGATACGTAGCACAGATCATCGGGCCGGTCATCGATATCGCCTTTCCTCAGGGCTATCTGCCGCTCATCAATCATGCCATCCGCATCGAGGTCAGTGGACAGCCAGACCTCATTGTTGAGGTTCAACAACAGCTGGACAATGGTGCCGTACGTTGCGTGGCCATGGGCCCCACCGAAGGTCTCGCACGGGGTATGAGAGCCGTTGACACGGGAGAGGCCATCACGGTACCCGTGGGTGATCAGGTGCTCGGGCGCATGCTGAACGTGCTTGGCGAACCCATCGACGAGCAGGGTCCGCTTTCAGGGGGACCCAGACTGCCAATCCACCGCCCTGCGCCGACATTCACAGAGCAGTCAGTGGAGATGGAGGTCTACGAGACGGGGATCAAAGCGATCGATCTTCTGACCCCATTCCCCCGAGGTGGCAAGGTAGGCGTTTTTGGCGGCGCGGGCGTGGGCAAGAGCGTTATGATCTATGAATTGATTCGCAACATTGCCTATGAGCACGGTGGCTATTCCGTGTTCTGCGGCGTTGGCGAGCGCAGCCGTGAGGGGAACCAGCTCTGGCATGACATGGAAGAGGCCGGCGTTCTGGAAAAGACTGCACTGGTGTTCGGTCAGATGAACGAGCCTCCCGGGGTGCGTGCTCGCGTCGCTCTTACGGGGTTGACCATCGCAGAGGCCTTTCGCGACCAGGGCACGGATCTGCTCCTCTTTATCGACAACGTCTATCGGTTTGTGCTGGCAGGCACCGAGATCTCCGCCCTGATGGGCCGCATGCCCTCCTCCGTGGGATACCAGCCCACCCTGGCGGCAGAGGTGGGACAGTTGGAGGAGCGCATCACATCCACAGTACGAGGCTCGATCACCTCGGTGCAGGCGGTTTATGTCCCCGCTGACGACTATAGCGACCCCGCCCCGGCCACGGTGTTTGCGCATCTCGACGCAACGATCTCACTGGAGCGATCCATTGCCGAGCTGGGCATCTATCCCGCTCTCGACCCGCTGGCGTCCGCGTCGCGCATCCTCGACCCCTCGGTGATCGGGGCCGATCACTACCGCACAGCCAGGGATGTTCAGGCCATCCTCCAGCGATACCATGACCTGCAGGACATTATCGCCATCCTAGGCCTTGAGGAGCTGGGCGCCGAGGACAGGCTGGTCGTCACCCGGGCACGCAAGATTCAACGCTTCCTATCGCAGCCCATGTTTGTTGCTGCAGGGTTCACGCAACGGGAAGGGCGCTATGTCCCGATCAGGGAGACGATTCGAGGCTTTCGCGCCATACTGGATGGCGAAATGGACGCCTACCCGGAGCAGGCCTTTTACATGCAGGGCACGCTGGACGACGTGATCGCGACGGCGCAAAAGGCATCCAATGGCTGAAAACCCTTCGACCGAGCCACTCTCCCAGTCACCGTCACACCTGCAAGTCTCCGTTGTGACGGGTGATCACGTGCTCTATCGTGGACCGGCGGTGGAAGTGAGCGCGCCGGCTGTGGGCGGAGCCATCACTCTGCGCAGGAATCACGCCCCACTTGTGGCGATGCTTCAACCTGGCGAACTGGATGTGGTGCATGAGGATGGCAGGGACTCCTGGGCAGTTGGCGGTGGGTTTGTCGAGGTCATCGACAACGTCGTCACGGTTCTGGCCGACACAGCCGAACGGGCTGAAGAGATCGACCTGGCACGGGCGGAGGAGGCACTGGAGCGCGCCAGGCTGCTGGCCAAAAGATACGAGGCCAGAGAGGAGCTGCGAGCAGCACACGATTTGGCGCTCCGCCGCTCACGAGCACGGATTGCAGTGGCACGTAAGGCACTACAAGGAAAAGCATAAGTGTACTATAATGGCTTCATGGAAATAACCCATCGATGGGGATGATGCTATGTCGATAGTCATAGAGGGCAGGCGCCCACTCAGCGGCGAGGTGACCATCGGAGGGGCCAAAAACGCGGCTCTGCCGATCATTGCGGCCAGTCTGCTGACCGCAGACGAGGTTCTGCTGGAGAATGTGCCCTACATCGAGGATATACGCACCCTGGTCAAGGTGCTCCACGGGATGGGCGTAGCAGCACGATTCGAAGGTCCTAATGTGCTGCGGATCAAAGCCACGCGTATCTCCCGCTCCATGTTGCCCCGTGATCTGGCACAAAAGATGCGGGCCAGTTTTCTCATTGTGGGCCCCCTGCTGGCCAGATTCGGCCATGCGCAGGCGCCGCATCCTGGCGGATGCGCGATCGGCACGCGGCCGGTGAGTGTGGACCTCAAGGGCTTTCAGACGATGGGGGCAGAGGTCGCCACGGACGATTTGGACTATATCATCTCGGCGCCGCGGCTGCAGGGCCAGCGCCTCTATCTCGATTACCCCAGCCACACGGGCACTGAAAACCTGCTGATGGCTGCCTGCCTGGCGGAAGGCACCACGCTGATCGAGAATGCATCCATTGAGCCTGAAGTCACGGACCTGGCGAACTTTTTGTGCGCTATGGGCGCACGCATTCATGGTGCTGGCACCAATACGATCCGTGTTGACGGCGCATCCCGGCTGCATGGTGCGGTGTATCGTATTATGCCGGACCGCATGGAAGCGGGCACCTTTGCTTTGGCAGCCGCGATCACGCGGGGCAAAGTTTCGATGGATGGCAGAGTCACACGCTGGATGGGTGCCCTCACGGACAAGCTGCGTTACGCTGGCGCGACCGTGCGCACAGACGGCGATACTTACGAGGTGACAGGGCCCGAGAAACTCGATCCAGCGGACATTCAGACCTACCCGTATCCTGGATTTCCCACGGACTTGCAGGCCCCCTTCACTACGGTGATGACGCAGGCATACGGCAGGAGCTCCATTCACGAGACCATGTTCGAAGGCCGCCTGCAGTACGTCAGCGAGCTCGCCAGGATGGGCGCCCGGATCGATGTCTCCGGCTCGGGCCGCACGGCGATGGTCCACGGCCCTACTCCGCTCCATGGCGCTGACGTGTGCGCCCTGGATATCCGTTCCGGCGCAGCCATGGTTCTGGCCGGGCTGGCCGCCGAGGGACGCACAACGATTGCCAACGTGATCTATATCGACCGTGGCTATGAGGACATCTGCTCCAAGCTCGCCTCCCTGGGCGCGGACATCTCGCAAGAGGATCAGGACAAACATGATTGCCCCATTGAGGACGCCCGTGATCCCATAGAGTGGGGCACGGTTCCTTATGCTGTCGGGGCAAGCTAAACCCAGGAACTGAGCATGCACGACCTGTGCGCAGAGCGGCTGTCGCGAGCGACACTGGATCATGGAGCAAACGCGAGGCTGATCCTTCCCCCACTCAATACGTAATGCGTAAAGCATGTGCCGACGCCCGTTTCCACACCCTGGACCATTGTGGTAGAATCGCTGAGGAGGTTGTGTAATGGGCGTCATTGACACTTTGAACGCAGGATTCAGGCTGGTCTTTCGCAGGCCCTGGCTCGCACTGATCCCCTTTCTCCTGGATATGGCCCTTTGGCGCGCCCCGAAGCTGTCCATGTCGGTGCTCATCGAACGGCTGGTGACTTGGCTGAACAACTGGACAGCATCACTCGCCGCATCCCAGGTCACCTCTGAGAGCCTGACAGAGACAGTTACCCTGTTGCGTGAAACCGTCGCGGCCATCAATGTCTTTGGCTATGTCGCCTGGGACAGCCTGGGAGTGCCCAGCATAGCTGCGAGCATGCCGATCCGTGACGGGGATGCTGTCATACAGATCACCCAGGTATGGCAACTCGCGCTGATCGCCGCGGCTGTGCTGGCTATCGGCCTGGTGTTTGCCGCCCTCTACCTGGTGTTGATCGGGACGAGTCTCAAAGGCAAGGCTCTATCCCTTGGCGAGCTTGCGCAGTCAGTGGCAACCGCGTGGGCAAGGCTGGGCTTGATCTCCCTCGCGATCGGAGCTGCGATCATCTCTGCCTCAATTGGTACGGCTTTGCTTGGACCCTTTGCTGCGTTCCTGTTCATCGGATTGGTGTGGATGCTGCTGTATCTGTCCTTTTTCCCCCAGGCGGTGACGCTCGGAGGTTTCAAGCCGCTTGCGGCTGCGGTCGTCAGCATACACGTCGTTCGGACCAGCCTCTGGCCAACGCTGGGCTTGTTGCTGCTGGTCAATCTGCTGGACGCCGGCCTGTCGCTGGTGTGGCAACAGCTTGCCACCGTAGTTCCCATGGGCATGATCGTGGCAATTATCTTGAGCTCGCTCATTGGAACTGGCCTGACTGCGGCACTGTTCTACTTTTACAGCGACCGGTCGTCGAGGCTCGTGCGAATCCAGATGCCCCGCGAGGCCTAGGTCCTCGCTTGCAGAGATAGAAAGACAGGAGTCATGACGGACAGACCCACCAGCTACACCTCAGACGACATCCAGGTGCTGGAAGGCCTGGAGGCAGTACGCCGGCGACCGGGTATGTACATCGGGAGCACAGATCAGCGCGGCCTGCATCATCTCGTGTACGAAGTGGTCGACAACTCCATCGATGAGGCCCTGGCCGGCGTATGCGATCGGATAGAGATAACCATTCACGAGGACGGTTCCGTGTCGGTGCAGGACAACGGGCGTGGCATCCCGGTCGGCATCGAAAAGACCACCGGGCGCAACACGCTGGAGGTGGTACACACGGTCCTGCACGCGGGCGGCAAGTTCGGCGGCGGCGGGTACAAAGTCGCCAGCGGGCTCCACGGTGTGGGTGTCTCCGCGGTGAATGCCCTCTCCCGCTGGCTGGAAGTTGAGGTGCAATACGAGGGGCGGCGCTATTCACAGCGCTACGAGCGCGGGCTGCCCGTCACCGAGGTCACAGAGCTGGGAAAAGCCACTGGCCACGGCACACGCACCCACTTTATGCCGGACACTGACATCATTCGCACGCTGGACTATCGTTTCAAGACGCTAACTCAGCGCTTTCGCGAGATGGCCTTTCTCACACGCGGCTTGACTATTCACGCCAGGGATCTCAGAGACGGGCGCGAGGCCACCTACCACTTTGAGGGCGGCCTGAGGGCCTTTATCCATCTGCTGAATCGCAACCGCAAGCGCCTGCATGATGCTTTTTATGTCGAAGGTGAGATCGAGGGCACCGCGGTCGAAGTGGCGCTTCAGTACACCGACGGTTATGCCGAGTCGGTGTTCTCCTTCGCCAACAATATCAACACTGTCGATGGTGGCACGCACCTCACCGGCTTCCGAAGCGCCCTTACCCGCTCACTGAACGAGTATGCGCGCAGTTCGGGCATTCTCAAGGACAGTGAAGGGAACTTCTCGGGAGAGGACGTCCGTGAGGGCTTGACGGCGATCATCAGCGTGAAACTATCGGATCCGCAGTTTGAGAGCCAGACCAAGGCCAAGCTGGGAAACGCCGAAGTTCAGGGACAGGTGGCGAGCGTCTTTGGCGAGGCCTTGAGCAAGTGGCTGGAAAAGGAACCGGCGGCCAGGACGATCATCAACAAGGCCACCACTGCGCGCCGGGCGCGCGTGGCGGCCAGACAGGCCCGAGAGCTGGTATTGCGCAAGACGGCTCTGGAGAGCAGTACACTGCCGGGCAAGCTCGCCGATTGCTCCGAGCGCAGCGCCAATCGCACCGAGCTGTTCATCGTAGAGGGAGACTCGGCCGGCGGATCGGCGAAACAGGGCCGCGATCGACGCTTTCAGGCGATCCTGCCTCTGCGCGGCAAGATTCTGAATGTCGAGAAAAAGCGTATGGATCACGCCCTTGAGAACAATGAGATCAAGGCGCTGATCCAGGCGATGGGCTGCGGCATCGGCGCGCAGTTCGACCTCAGCAATCTGCGTTATGGCAAGATCATCATCATGACCGATGCTGACGTAGATGGCGCGCATATCATCACCCTGTTGCTCACCTTTTTCTTCCGCTACATGGATGACCTGATCACGAACGGCCACCTTTTCCTGGCTCAACCGCCGCTGTACCGTATTACGTCGGGCAAAACGTCAGAGTATGTGTACTCTGAGGAACAGAAAGATCGACGCGTGGCGGAGCTCAACGATAGTCGTGTTGAACTTCAGCGCTACAAGGGTCTGGGTGAGATGAACGCCGATCAACTGTGGGAGACCACCATGGACCCGGCGGGCCGGCAGCTGATACAGGTAACCATCGAGGATGCCGCCTCGGCAGACCGGATCTTTGATATGCTCATGGGCAATGATGTGCCGCCGCGCCGCAAGTTTATTCAAACGCACGCGCGCGAGGTCGAGAACCTCGATATCTGAGTGACGTGCTCAACCAGTGCCCAAACTATACCATGGCATCGCGGCACCGGTTGCGCACGCCTGTTCGCCGCACGCGCGCGTCACGTCTATAATCCAAGCCATCTGCTTGATCTGAGGAGCACCATGCAGCAATACACAGCCACCATCGGCATGGAGGTTCATGCCGAGATACTGACGCGGACCAAGATGTTCTGCGCCTGCCCCAATGATCTGACTTCTGCGGCCCCCAATTCGCACACCTGCCCGATCTGCCTGGGCATGCCCGGGGTGCTGCCGATGATCAACCGCGTGGCGGTGGAGGCGACAGTCCTCACGGGCATGGCGCTGAACTGCACCATTCCGACCTTTAGCAAGTTCGATCGGAAAAACTACCACTATCCTGACCTTCCCAAGGGCTATCAGATCAGCCAGTACGACCTGCCTCTGTGCACGAATGGCTACCTGGACGTGATGGTGGAGGGGACCCCCCGGCGTTTCGGCATCCGCCGTGTTCACCTGGAAGAGGATACCGCCCGCCTCGTCCACCAGAATGGTGTCAGCCTGGTGGACTTTAACCGTTCGGGCGTCCCGCTGATGGAGATCGTGACCGAGGCCGACATGCACACCGCAGAGGATGCCTATGCCTATCTGGTCAAGCTTCGCCAGATTCTGCGCTACCTGGGTGTCAGCACGGGTAATATGGAAGAGGGCGCCATGCGGTGTGAGGCGAATATCTCCGTGCGACCAGCCGGTGCTGAGGAACTGGGAACCAAGGTAGAGATAAAGAATCTCAACTCGTTCCGGTCGGTCCGCATGGCCATCGCGTACGAATACGAGCGGCAAGTGAACCTGCTCGAACAGGGCCGCCAGGTGCACCAGGTCACCATGGGCTGGGACGAGACGAACCATCGCACCGTGTTCCAACGGTCCAAGGAAGGCGCCGAGGACTATCGGTACTTTCCCGAGCCCGACCTTCCGCCGATCGAGATCGACGAGATCTGGCGTAATAAGATTCTCGAACGCATGCCCGAGCTGCCCGATGCCAAGCGCGAGCGGCTCGTCGCTGAGTACGGCATTCGCATGGCCGACGCCGAACTGCTCACGCAGGATCAGCAGATCGCTGACTATTTCGAGTCTACCTGTCGGGCCACGACCAAAGTTGCAGCGCAAACAGTGGCCAACTGGGTGCTCGTGGAGCTCTTCCGCTTATTGAGTGAAAGCGGAACAGAGATCGCCAACTGCCAGGTATCGCCTGCGGCCCTTGCAGTACTCCTAGAGCTTCTCGAGAAAGCAACGATCAACGGGACCACGGCCAAGGAGGTGCTGAGCGAGATGTTCAGTACGGGGCGCGGCGCCGAGGAGATCGTTGACCGCCGCGGGCTGGCCCAGATCAACGATGAGGACGCACTAAGAGCCGTGGTTCTTGCCGTTCTGGAGCAGAACCCGCGTCCCGTTCAGCAGTATCTCGAAGGCAAGTCGCAGGTTCTGGGCTTTCTGGTGGGCCAGGTCATGCGCCAGACGCGCGGCCAGGCGAACGTCGCTGTCGCAACCGAGATGCTCAAGACAGAGCTGGCGGCGCGCCAGTAGGCCTGATCCAACAGACCGATCAATACACCGAACATAGGCCCTACGCCAGCCGCCGCCCCGAGGCTCTGGTGTCACAGCCAGATCTCGCACACGAGGAGTATGGATGCGCTCGAGGGACTCACAGCACGTTGGAACAGGACGGAGATCAGCTCGCCTTCTGACCTGGTCCCAGAATCCCGGCATCTTGATGGCGATGGTCGGCCAGACCTTCATCAACATGCTGGGTGTCGGGATCATCGGACCGGTGCTCCCCCTCTATGCCGACTCCTTTGGTGTCAGCGCCGCGATGGTCGGCCTTTTGATCTCGAGCTTTGGCATCGCGCGCATACCGATCAACGTCCCTGCGGGGGCCCTGGCAGAGCGTATCGGGCGACGCCCGCTACTTGTGGCTGGACCTCTCCTCATCGCCGTGTCGGCTGTGCTCAGCGGCATGGCCAGCAGCTTCGGTCAGATGATCGTCTTTCGCCTCCTCCAGGGTGCAGGCTCGGCCTTTCAGATGACCGCGAGCATGATCGTTGTGGCGGATATCAGCACGCCACGAGATCGAGGTCGGACGATGAGCACCTATCAGGGTGCCCTTCTGCTTGGTACCGGCGTCGGCCCCATAATCGGAGGTCTTCTCGGAGAGCAGTTCGGCTACCGGATGCCCTTTTTTGTCTATGGTGCGCTGGCGCTGTGCGCCGCCGCCTGGGCCTTTTTCGTTGTGCCAGAGACCCGCAGTCTCAGCGCCGCGGATGACACCGGAAATCGAGTCAGCCCCGTAAGACCAGTAGCGACCTCGCCACGCCCGAACGGACTCGCCTTGTTGCGCAACCGTAATTTCCTTCTCATCTCCCTGGTATCCCTGGCGATCTTTTTCACGCGATCTGGCACGCAGAACACCATCCTACCCTTGTTAGGCAGCGATCGCCTGGGAATAGGCCCCGCCAGGCTTGGATATGCCTTTACCGCCATCGCAGCGATCAACTTTCTCACGATCAACGTCTCTGGCATCCTGTGTGATCGTTACGGGCGCAAGACCGCCATCGTGCCCAGCTGTATTCTCTGCGGCCTGGCGGTGATCAGCTATGCGCTGGGCCATACCTATCTCCATTTCATGGCCAGCAGTCTTCTGCTCGGCCTGGGCACCGGTGTCGGTGGCCCTGCACCGGCCGCCTACGTCTCGGACCTGGACCTTCCCGGTGGGCGAGGGCTAACGATGGGCATGTTTCGTACCGTCAGCGACGTGGGTATGGTCCTGGGACCGATCCTGCTTGGAGCGCTGAGCGACCGGTTCGATCATGGCACGGCACTCTGGGCGAACGGCCTGCTATTCATCTTCGTAGGGCTGGCGTTCTGGCTTGTTGCTGAAGAGACCCACGCTCGTGCCCGGCAGCCGAGATCGGAAATGCAGAAGGCTGGCTAAAGGGAGCAACCTTACACCCCTCCCTGTGGCACTCAGCAGATCGAGCTCACCTCAAAGACAGCCACGCAACGGTGCTCGCCAATCAGACCACTCCGGCATGATAGCACGGCCCGCTGGCCACGCCTCGTTCGGCCAGCTCTGCCACCAATTGGGACGCACCTGTCTGTGTGCTATACTACAGTCCTCATTATCGCGAGGATAAAAGGGCACGCAATGGAAATACAGGCAGAAACGCGACGCAAGCACACAGTCACAATCGGACAGGTGATCGCGACCATTTTCCTTGTCGCCGTGCTCGTTGGCATCGGCTTTGCCGCGGGAATGGCCACCATGTGGGTAGCGGGGCCGTCACAGGCCAGTGTCGCCACAGAAGCGCCAATGGCAACAGAGCCCGCGGGGTCCCCGATCAAGACACGCATAGGCAGCAGCGACCGGGAGCGGCTTCTGGATGAGATCACCGCGCTGCTCGAGCAAGAGTACATCGACCCTGACCGCCTCGATCCAGTGGAGATGACCTACGGTGCCGCTTCCGGACTGGTGTCGTCACTGGGCGACCCCAACACGATGTTTGTGGAGCCTGTGCAAGCCGCAATCATGGAAGAGGACATGCAGGGTTCCTTCGAAGGTATCGGTGCCACCGTCGATCTCGTGGATGGCGTCCTGACAATTGTGCAGCCCCTGCCCAACAGTCCCGCTGTTGCGGCCGGCATTCAGGCCGGGGACCGGGTGCTCGCCGTCGATGGTATATCCATCGAGGGGATGGAGCTTATGGATGCCATCACGCTGATCCGTGGCCCCAAGGGGACCGTCGTTGCCCTGTTGATCGAGCGAGAGGGCATTGAAGAGCCGTTCACCGTGGAGGTCACCCGGGACGAGATCGAGGTGGCAACCGTTGAGAGCCGCATGCTGGATGGGGACATCGCCTACATCGCGTTGGCCGAGTTCAATGCTGTCGCTCTGGAGCAGGTGCAAAGGGCGCTCCGCGAACTTGACCGAGAGGACCCCGTTGGCCTGATTCTGGACCTGCGCAACAATCCTGGCGGTTATCTGAATATGGCCATCGAAATCGCCAGCGAGTTTTTACCGCGCGGAACGCTCGTGGTGACGGAACAGCAACGCGATCAGGAGCCCCGCGCCTACACGGTGAGGCGAAACGGACAGGCAACCGACATTCCTCTGGTGGTGCTTGTCAATGGTGGGAGTGCCAGCGCCTCAGAGATTGTGGCAGGAGCGATCCAGTATCACGGCCGTGGTGCCCTGATCGGAGTCACGACGTATGGTAAGGGTTCGGTTCAGTCTACGCATACGTTGAGCGATGGGTCGAGCCTGCGCGTGACCATCGCCAAGTGGGTGCTCCCCGGGGGGCGCATCCTCGAGGGAGACGGCATCGAGCCCGACATTCTGGTAGAGATTACGCCCGACCAGGCCGCGGCTGGCGAGGATCCGCAGCTGGACCGCGCCGTGCAATACTTGCTCGAGGAATCCCGTTAGGGGACGCAATGGCCAGGAACAAACGCGGAGAGAAAACTGACCAGGGCCCAAACAGAACCATTAGCCAGAATCGCAAAGCGTTTCACGATTATTCCATCACAGAAACGCTTGAGGCTGGCCTGGCTCTGCATGGGTCAGAGATAAAGTCCATCAGAGCCGGCAGGGTCAACCTGCGCGACAGTTATGTAGCCTTTCGCGAGGGCGAAGCCTGGCTGATAGGCGCCCACATCGCCGGCTACAACGAGGCCAGCTATCTCGATCACGATCCTGTGCGCGATCGCAAGCTGCTGCTTCACCGCCGGGAGATCCAACGTCTGCGCGCGCAGGTGGAACAGCGCGGCTATACCGTCGTGCCGACGCGCCTTTATCTCAAGAACAACCGTGCCAAGGTCGAGATCGGCCTGGCCAAAGGCAAGCACACGTACGACAAACGGGAGAGCCTGCGAGACCGCGATACTGAACGCGAGATCGAGCGTGAGATCAAAGAGCGCCTGCACTAGTCATGGCAGCCGCCCCTTGCCCCATTGCCGTTACGCTGCCCTACCTTAGCGCCGGCCTCAGAGATAGGGACCGATCAGTGGCCAAAGCATCTCCCTGCGCTCTTCCGGGATGCTGTCCGCACGGGTGATGATCGCGTTTCGTAAAGCGTCGTGGCAGGTGCACGCACGTGTGCTCGCACCGATGCGCGGTGCACTGGCCGCGACAATGGCCTTGGCGTGCTCGACATTCGCCGTCATGTTGTTGACCACCATCTCCACCGTGACAGACTCTTCGCTGTCGTGCCAGCTGTCATAGTCCGTAACCAGCGCCAGTGTGCAGTAGCAGATGCCTGCTTCGCGAGCCAGTTTCGCCTCCGGCAGGGCCGTCATACCGATGAGGTCGCCTCCAATCTGCCTGTAAAAGCGCGACTCGGCACGCGTGGAAAACTGGGGCCCCTCCATGACCACAAGGGTGCCACCATCGTGCGCAGCAGCCCCCATGACCTCTTTGGTCGCCTCATAGACAATGTGCCGCAGTTCCGGACAATAGGGTTCTGCGAAGGAGATATGGGTCACGATGCCCTGACCAAAGAAAGACGGCGGGCGGATCCCCTTGGTACGATCGATCAGCTGGTCCGGAATCACGATGTGCCGCGGCTCGAGCTCAGCCCGCAAGCTGCCCACGGCGCTGATCGAGAGAATGGATTGCACACCGAGCATCTTGAGCGCCCAGATGTTTGCCTGTGACGGCAACTCGCTGGGACTCAGCACGTGTCCGCGTCCATGGCGAGGCAGAAAGGCGATACGCACGCCCCGCAACGTGCCGGTGACGATCTCGTCACTGGGACGACCAAAGGGCGTCTCGGGAAACTGCCTCTCGATATCCGTCAGCCCCTCGATCTCGTACATCCCACTTCCGCCAATGACCCCAATCTGAACATCGCCCATGGCCTGTACCTCCCCGTGCACTTGTGTGGTCATTATACGGGCGCAGACCCGCGTGAACAATCAGGCTTTCTCCGGACCCTGCCTGTGAGCGCCGGACCGATTCGCCACGACAGGTTGCACGCAGGGGGCGCTCGTGGTATACTGGTTATGTTGGGGATGAAAGGTCTCGACAGGGAGGGCTGGTCACAGGCTGCAAGCCGAGGTGCCTCAACCTCGCTAATCAGAGGCAAACAATCAAGTGCCAACACAAGCACTACACCGGCATTCGCTCTCGCCGCGTAACAACGGCTGAGTAGAGCCACTGACGGACAGAGTCCGTCACGTCTGTCCCTCACTTTTCCCGAGAGGGAGGAGCCAGGCGTCGACAAAGTCGGGATGCGGCCGGCTAATGCCGATACCACCGGTCAAAGATGAATCGGCTGGCGAGGTCCGAAATCTGTCGCTCGAGGACGGGCCCGCGAGATCATAGGAGCGAACAAGCTTGTAGACGCCTCTGGTCGAACTTTCTGGACGCGGGTTCGATTCCCGCCATCTCCACCATAAAGCATCAGGGCCTGTGGTGCGCAGAGGCCGCCCGATATTGGGCGGTCTTTGTTGTCTCAGTCCGTGTTGCCCGCGCGGACCCTGCCCGCCGATGCCCCCGGGTTCAGCAGTAGCTAACGATGCGCCAACGGCAGGTGCCACAGCCACACGGGCGCAGGAACAATCGTGGCAACAAGCGCAGGCTCAAGTTGTCGGCTCCGGCGTGGGTGTAGGCGTCGACGCAGGTCTGACGGTCGTTACGGCCGTGCGCGTAGAGACAAAGTCATCCATAGTGAATTCGACAGGTGCATCAATGCACGGGCGTGTATCCATGCCACCGCCAAAGAACTCGATCGTTGTCGACAACAAGCGGACTGGCTTAGCCGGCGGCGATGGAACCATTCCCCAGACCGGCACGCGTACGCATCCCGATGGGGATAAAAAAAGTAACCACGATCCCAGAGTGACCCTGGGCCGAGGGGACACAGCAAAACTACGGCCGGGCAGCGATCACCTTTGGTGAGGTGTAGCCAACGCAACCCACGGGATAGCCTTTGAAGCTCAGTGACATCCGCTGCGATGGCGTCGGAAAGTGGCTATCCCAAAAGCGCGCAACAGGCCATCAGGGGATACCAACTGCACAATGCAGCGCGCCTTGACTTCTCGTGCGGCGCCCGCCGTGAGTCCGATGATGAGGAGCAGCAGCGCCATCAGAGTACGAGTGAGAGCCGCCAGAAGGGAAGCACCAGGTAACAACGACCTCAACATGGCATATCCTTCGCTGGTGAGACAGAGAAACCCTGGAGCACGGTCGACCGAAGAATCTGGCTAGCTCGTCCAGAACCGTGTGACGTCGTCCTCCCACTCCTGGTAAGTGTCCCATAGCTCCTGAAAATAGGGCCGTTGCTCGTCAAACTCTGAGCAGATTCCCTGAACCACATCATCGCGCCCACGGACGGTGAGAGAGGCCACTTCGCGAGCATACGTTGCCGCCCTGCCATAAAAGATCGGCAGGAGAGCTTCGATAACCTTGTCAGGATCGCCCTCACCCTTGTTAAAGACGGTCGCAAACTCGTAGACCAGGCGAACCCAGAGCGCCACCGGGACAGCCGGAACCTCGGCTCTGTTCAGGGGGATCTCTTTCAGGGCAGTGAGCGCCTCGGGTGTCAGGATGCCCTGCCAATCCTCGATATAGTCTTGAAAACCAGCGCGGAAGGCTTCGTCGAACGGCGCCAAGTCCTGGTCAGAATCCATGGCGCGATCGGGAGCGCGCAGGCCTCGGAAGGGGACATTGCCAAAGGCTACGCCTTGCGTCCAGGTGCGCCGGTACAGGGTCAGGGCCCGGAAAAGTGTGCCGACAGTATGGATAAACCGCAGGTCGCCAGGAGCTGCTGGCTCACCACCACTGGCGCCACGATAGCCCAGATCGACCTGCGCGAGCCTGAGATGTTCGGCAAGTGCGTGGAGCGCTAACCAGACGTTGACTCCAAAACGCGATACGTTCGTCTCCCAGACATCACACTCGGCTAGGTGCACGGCCATAGTCCCAGATACACAGAACTCGCTTGCCAGCGGCTCACGCAGCTCAGAAGCCCAAAAGCTGTGGAGAAACGGAAAGACGAGATTGTCTGTGAGCGCGGCATCAAGCGCAGAGCGCTGGTAACATGCCATGACGACATCATCACCCTGCAGGACAGGCGTAATCAGGGCGGGAAGCCATTCTGGCTGAATGCCGATCGCTCTGGCCTCAACGATAGCACAGGCTCTGGCGCCAAGCCGTCCAGCAGCCTCAAATATGCTGCGAATCGCCGTGCCTTTGCCCGTGATACCCTCATAGGTTGTCAGCAGTTTGACAACGTTTTCGGGCACATCGGCGTCCTCCAGGTGCTTGACGGTGTTATCCGACGACCCTCCATCCGCATTCATCAACACAACCTGCACATCAGGAAAGTAGGCCCTTACCCCCGCGATCACTGCATCAACAACCTCGCCGATGGTACGGCCGTTGCGATGGCTGGGAATGCCAATCACCAGATCAGCAGCACCGATCTTGCGGATCTTGCGCTGAGCGTCTCGGCTCAACGCGCTCTCAAACTGCAGAATGCTGTGGACCTGCGATGTCATCCGTCTAGTCCTCACCGTAGAGTACTGTAAGTAACGCGATCTCTGGCCACTATAACCAGAGAGAACCCGCAACCGCCCTGGATCGAATCCCGGAACGCAGCGTACTGCGATATGCTCAGCCACATTATACCACAGGACACTGCCGTGGCCGCAGAGCGCCGTCCAGCCATGTGCCCAGACCTGCTCCGCGCCTTTGCCGCGGAAAGCAAACCGGACAGGAAGGCAGACCAGGTTTTTGACAGAGTGGAGAGTAAATGGTAACATCGTGAGTCAAGAGATCAACTGCCTGTTGGGACCACCCCGACAGGCTATATGACTTTTAGCACCAAACGATCGGGGTGATGATTCGATGAGTCTGGAAGAACAGATTCGAAACATACCCAATTTCCCCATCGAGGGGATTCAATTCAAGGACATCACGCCGCTCCTGCATGATCATCAATCGCTACGCTCAGCCATTGAGCAGATGGCAGCACACTACACCGACGCCCAGATTGACAGTGTCGTGGGGATCGAGGCACGCGGATTCATCCTGGGCGCCCCGCTTGCCTATCTGCTGGATGCCGGTTTTGTCCCGGTGCGCAAGCCCGGCAAGCTACCGGCCGAGACCGTGGGTGCGGAGTATACCCTCGAGTATGGCGTGAACCGCCTCGAAATGCATCGCGATGCCATCAAGCCAGGAGAACGGGTACTGGTCGTCGACGACCTGTTGGCCACGGGAGGCTCTGCCCGCGCGGCCGCCGAGCTGGTGGAGAGCGTGGGCGGTATTGTCGCAGGTATGTCGTTTCTGGTCGAACTGGGTTTCTTGCGCGGCCGTGATAAGCTGACTGGCTATGATGTACATTCGCTTGTCACGTTCAAGGAAGGATCATGATATGAGCAAGCGTGAAGACAAGATACGGGAGTTGGAGGCCGAGCGGGCGCGTACAGTTGAGGAGATAGCACATCTCCGCGAACAACTCCAGGAGGAGATCGAACCGGCTTCCGCCACAGATGAGGACTCGGCCGATGCGGCGGCTGCCATCTATGAGCGTGGCAAAGTTATCTCGCTGATTCAGAACCGCGAGGACAGGCTTCGTTCACTCGATGAGGCCATCGATCGTGTGCGCAAAGGCCTGTATGGTATCTGCAAGAACTGCGGCGCGGAGATCGACCCAGAGCGCCTGATGATCATGCCAGAGACCAGTCTCTGTGTTCGCTGCGCGAACCTGCTGGAAGCAGGGCCGAGTGGCGTGACGCCGCGGCGCCGAGAGCGACCGATTCACGTCGCAGACGACGAGAGCTAGCGGACAGCATCGCACGTATTTTCCGCAATGCAGCGGATCTGGATCGTTACGAGACCAAAGATTGGGAGGGCCAGATCACGGGCCCTCCTTTTCTGTGAGTCAAGTTGCGCGATCGGAGCGTGTTCACTCAAATAAGAACCTGACCGAAGCAGGGAATGTTCGATCAAGACTGATCATACTGAATAGAACTGGTCCTTTGTGTACTCGCGCGGGTTTGACAATGGCTCCCGCTCTGGCCTAGAATGACTTGGTTTGAGGACACGCGCAGGAACTCTGCGATCGGTGCTGTCATAGAACGTAGACATCCCATCCGGCTTCTCACGGCCATGGTGCGCCAGTGTCACGCACAGGGCCCACGATTGCCAGCATGACGCCAACCAGGCGTCAACACTGTATCTTTTCACTGTTACGAGGAGGTCAAGATGAGCAAGATGCTCGAGATCCGCTGGCACGGCCGTGCCGGCCAGGGCGTGGTCACAGCCGGTGAATCGCTCGGCGAAGCCGCGATGCGCGAGGGCCTGTACTTTCAGGCGTTTCCAGAGTACGGGGCTGAGCGCATGGGTGCACCCATCAAAGCGTACACCCGGTTGAGTGACGAGCCCATCGAGGTCCATGCACCGATCCTGGAGCCAGACATGGTGGTCGTCGTGAATCCCAACCTGATCGGGATCGTCGATCTGACCGAAGGGCTCAAGCCGGAGGGCACGCTGATCGTCAACACGCCGCAGACGCCGGCCGAGATTCGCGAGCGCCTGGACTTTCGTACTGGCACCGTATGGTGCATCGATGCTACCGAGATCGCCATGTCTGAGCTGAAACGCGACATCCCGAGCACTGTTCTGCTTGGTGTGGTCGTCCGGGCCTCCGGCCTGGTGAGTCTGGAAGCAGTAGTGGAGGCTACGCGCGAGAGCCTCGGCGGCAAGCTGCGTCCGGAGATCGTGGAAGCCAACATACGGGCCGTTGAGCGTGCCAATAAGGAATGTGTCAAAGGCTAGCAACAGCAAGCCATAGAGACACCTTCCCAGCATTGTTACGAACCTGATCAGTGAGGAGGTTGTTCGATGACGACCAAACATAAAGTCCCACGGCTGGATCTGCCCTGGGAAGAGGTTGCTCCGGGGGGCGTTGTCACTACAGTGGGGAACTCGGAGACCTATGTGACGGGCACCTGGCGCACGATGAGACCTGTTCGTGATGCTGCCCAGTGCACGCAGTGCCTCGTCTGCTGGATCATGTGCCCCGATTCGGCCATACTCGTCAAGGATGGCAAGGTGGATGTCTATGATTATGCTCACTGCAAGGGTTGCGGCGTATGTGCCGAGCGTTGCCCCGTGAACATCCGTCAGCCCCACAGTTACACCGGCAAACTGGGCAAAGTCATTCAGATGGTGCCCGAATCCGAGTTTGAAGACTATACCCGGTAGGTCCAGAACCCACCTGGAGCATAAGGAGGAAACGAATGGTCGCTAGCAAGTACTTGCCTCTGGACGGCGCCAACGCTGTCTCCCAGGCAATGCGTCAGATCAATCCTGACGTGGTTGCTGCCTACCCGATCACACCGCAGACAGCGGTCGTGCAGAACTTTTCGCAGTACGTGGCGGACGGTATCGTCAACACCGAGTTCATTCCGGTCGAGAGCGAGCACGCCGCCATGAGTGCCTGTATCGGTGCCTCCGCTGCCGGAGCTCGCGTCATGACAGCCACGGCGGCCAACGGTCTGGCGCTGATGTGGGAGATGCTCTACATCGCCTCGGGCATGAGGCTTCCGATTGTGCTCACCGTGGTAAACCGAGCGCTTTCCAGCCCGCTCAATATCCACTGCGATCACTCGGACGCTATGGGCGCCCGCGATTCCGGCTGGCTGCAGTTCTACGCCGAGAGCGGACAGGAAGCCTACGACAACACCATCAAGTCACTCAAAATCGCCGAGCGCAAGGATCTGTTGCTCCCGGTCATGAGTTGCCAGGACGGCTTTATCACCGGTCACGGCGTCGAGCGCGTCGGGCTACTGCCGGATGAAGTGGTGCAGGAGTTTGTCGGCAGCTACGATCCAGAGATCTACCTGCTCGACACAGATCATCCCGTCACCATGGGTGCCTGGGACTTTACGGACTATTACTTTGAGCACAAGCGGCAGCAGACCGAGGCGATGAACAACGCTATGCCGATCATCCTCGAGGTCTGCGAGGAGTACGAGCGGTTGTCCGAGCGGCCACAGCCGATCCTCGATTGCTACGGCATGGATGATGCCGAATATGCCCTCGTGGTCCTATCGTCGACAGCCGGAACGGCCCGCTCGGTAGCGCGCCGCATGCGCGCTGAGGGCACCAAGGTGGGCGTCCTCAAGCCTCGGCTATACCGCCCCTTCCCCGCGCAGCAGATCGTCGATTGCATCAAGAACTGCAAGGCCGTGGGCGTCCTCGACCGGGCGATCTCTTTTGGCGCTCCTCAAGGTATGGGGCCGCTGTTCACAGACATCACTGCGGCGCTCTTTAACTCAGGCGTCAGCGGTCTGCCCATTGTTAACTACATCTATGGACTGGGCGGTCGCGACACTACGCCGCCGATGATAGAGTCCGCGTTTGCCGATCTCAAGGTCATTGCCGACACGGGCGATCGCGGCGATATGGTGCGCTATCTTGGCCTGCGTGACTAGTTACGCAGGGCGGCATCACGTGTCGCGAGATTCCAGCAGCAAGGAGTAACGATCATGACAGACCGAGTGCGCATAAATCTGAGAGACATCATCACCCCGGACGAGAGGCTGGCCGCAGGGCATCGGCTCTGCGCTGGCTGCGCCGAGCCCACGGCAGTGCGGCAGATCCTGCACGCTATCGACAACCCTGTGGTGATCGCAACGGCCACCGGATGTCTTGAGGTCTCGACAACCGTCTACCCGTATTCCTCATGGAACGTGCCCTGGATCCATAGCGCCTTTGAAAACTCTTCAACGACGATTACGGGCGCCGAGGCAGCCTTCAAGGCTCTCAAGCGTCGGGGCAAGATACCTGAGGACAAGAACATCACCTTTATCGCCTTTGGCGGTGACGGCGCAAGCTATGACATCGGATTCCAGTACATCTCGGGTGCTCTTGAGCGCGGCCACAATTTCATCTACGTGTGCCTCAACAACGAGGCGTACATGAACACGGGCATCCAACGCTCAAGCGCCACACCGCGGGGTGCCAGCACAACCACCTCCCCTGACGGTGAGGTGCTGCCCGGCAAGACGCAGTGGCGCAAGCCGTTTACGCGGATAATGGCGGCGCACGACATCCCTTACGTCGCGCAGTGCTCACCGCACAACTACCGTGACCTGATGCGCAAGGCGAAAAAGGCTTCGACAGTAGAGGGCCCTGCCGTTTTGAATGTGATGGTGCCGTGCCCGCGCGGCTGGCGACATGGGGCCGACGAGACCATGTCGATCGCGGAGCTTGCAGTCGACACCTGCTACTGGCCTCTGTATGAGGTCGAGAACGGCAAGACTACAGTCAACTACAAGCCGCGTGACAAAAAGCCTGTAGCCGACTGGCTCAAACGACAGGGACGCTTCCGCCACCTCTTCCGCCCGGCAAACGAGTGGATCGTAGAAGAGATCCAGGCCAAGGTTGATCAGGAGTGGGAGCGGCTCTTGGCTGACGAGGCCAGCAGCAAGGCCTGAAATCGAGCCCTGAACGAGGGGTAGCTCACATCGGGCTGCCCCTCAAGATAACAGGAGGCCACAGCTTGGCTTCTGAACTCATCTACACCTCGCAGCACCCGCTGGTCAAGCAGAAACTCGCGATTCTCAGAGACAAGACGACCTCAACGGTCGTCTTTCGCCGTACCATTGCGGAGATCGCGACACTGCTTGCCGTCGAGGCGACGGCCGACGTGCGCCTGGAAACGTCCTCGGTCACTACCCCGCTGGCTGAGACGACGGGGGCACGTATCGCGGAACGCATCGCACTTGTACCCATTTTGCGCGCTGGACTGGGCATGGTGGAGGGCATCTGGCAGCTTTTACCAGAGGCACAGGTCTGGCATATCGGCGTCTTTAGGGATCATGAGACGCTCAAGCCGGTGCCATATTACAACAAACTGCCGGCACAGCCGCGGCTCGATCTTTGCCTCGTGCTGGACCCAATGCTCGCCACTGGAGGGTCAGCGATTGCCGCGGTGGACATGCTCAAAGAGAGCAGTATCCCCAGGATAAAGTATCTTGGCATCATCGCTGCGCCTGAGGGCGTCCGTGCTCTGACCGCAGCTCATCCCGATGTTGCCATCTATCTGGGCGCCATCGATGACCACCTCACGCCCCCTCCCTCGTCGCCAGACGATCCGCCGGAAGGCTATATCGTACCAGGCCTGGGCGATGCCGGCGATCGGCAGTTCGGGACGCTCTGAAAGGCGGCGCTATCGTGCCCATCTGGCTGTTTGTCAGCGTCTTCGCGGCGGCCTGGCTTGTCGTCGTCCTGCTCACGCCGGTGGCTATCAAACTGGGACGCCGACTGGATATCGTGGATCGCCCGGGAGGCCGCCGAACGCATCACGGCGAAATCGTCCGCATCGGGGGCCTGGGGATCTATCCCGCCTTTGCCATCGCCGCCCTGATCCCGGTCCTCGTCGGCAGCCCCAGGGATGATGCACTGGAGCTGACACGTCTGACGGGCGTCCTGCTCGGGATGGGGATTGTCTGGATCGTTGGCCTGGCCGATGACCGCTATAAACTGCCTCCCGCGGCACAATTCGGCGGGCTCGTCGCGGGAGCACTCGTTGCCATTCTGTTCAAGGTGTTCGTGGAGCGATTTAACAACCCGTTCACCAATGAACAGATCGTGGTAGACTGGTACCTGATGCTGCCGATCAGCCTCATATGGATCGTGGGGCTGACCAACATGGTCAACTCGATCGATGGGCTGGATGGCCTCGCCACTGGAGTAACGGCGATCGCGGCCGCGGTCCTGTTCATCCACATGCTTCGCCTCGGGCAATACAGCGTCTCGCTGCTTCCGCTGGCACTCCTGGGATGCTGCCTGGGGTTTCTGCGATTCAACTTTAGCCCTGCCCGGATATTCCTCGGGGGCGGCGCTTATGTGCTGGGGTTTGGGGTCGCCACGCTGTCGATCGTTTCTGGCGCCAAGGTCGCCACAGCGCTGCTGGTGATGTGGCTGCCGATCGTAGATCTGATCTGGCAGGTCTATTCGCGGTGGCGGCGAGGCCAGCCCATCTCGCTGGGAGACCGGGGGCATCTGCACTTGCGGCTTCAAGACCTCGGCTGGTCTCAACGACGCATCGTCCTGATGTACTATGGCATCACGGCATTTCTGGGCGCCGTTGGGCTGCTGGTGCCCAACAGGATGCTCAAGTTCGGCACGCTGGTGGTCTTTGGTCTGGCTTTTGTCTGGTTCGTAGCGTCCGTGGCGCGCGTCGGCGGCGATGACGTATCAGCCGGGGACTAGGGTCGAGGCCGTGGGCCCAGCCCCTGCTCCGCCAGGTAGTCCGCGAGCTCGCAGATATGGTCGAACCCAAACTTTGGTGCCGGTCTGGGGTCCATGACATCGTCGGTGACGATGGCAAGCAGCTCTTGAGCAGAGACGATCGGATCGGTCCCCGTAGCAGCACGCATGACCTCGATCTTGGGACAGGCCTCACGCTTGAACCCCTCCGCGATTACCACGTCGATGCTGGGATCCAGCCGCGCGACGATGTCCTGGAGAGTCACTTCCTGCACAGTGTTCTCAAACCAGGCCAAAGCGCTCTTGCTGGCGATGACAACCGCGTCGCTGCCCGCCTGAGCAAAGCGCCAGGTATCGGTTCCGGGATGGTCGAGGTCAAACCCCTCACGCGAATGCTTGACGACCGCCACGCGCGCGCCGCTTCGTCGGAATTCCTGGACCAGGCCCTCGACCACGGTCGTCTTGCCTGCGTTATGCCAGCCCACTATCGCGAACAAGTGTGTCATGTTTTCCCTGGATAATGCATCGAAGCGTCGATGCCCGCGATTATACCACGTTCCACGCCACCCCGCTCGAAAATCCGTTGACACCCAGTTGACCATGCGCTATGATAGTATGGAGTCAACAATCGTTAGTCGTGCCTGATAGCGTCCTTCTCCTCTCGATGTGAACGCGAGGCACACATGGTCGGGGGCACCCTTCTCAACGAACTGCGGCGCATCGATGGCTTTCTGGTGCAAACCGCCAGAAGGTTGTATGAAGAGCGCGCGCCAGACAATGGGGAGTTTCGTGGCCTATTTATTACCGATCATGAGTTTCTTCAACTTTTAGAGCAACCCTTCGGTGCGTCACTGGTAACTTCTGCTCCTGCTGCCTTTCCACCTCTTTCCGAAGAAGATCGCTGGACGCATCTGAAACGTGTCTTTGATCTGAGCGCGACCGAGTCTCAGATACTGCTCATCTGTCTGTTACCCGAGTTCGACCTCCGTTACGAACGCATCTTTGGATTCCTCCAGGATGACGTTACCTGCAAACGCCCCATCGTCGACCTCCTTCTCGCTCTGCTGTGGCCTGATCTTGGCGCACGGCTGGCCGCGCGCACCCTCTTTCATGGGGAGGCTACCCTCTCGCGTTACGGGCTCATGATCCTGTCACCGCCCGCTGAGGGACCCGATACGCTTCTGAGACGTACGGCTCAGGTTGCCCCGCAGGTTGTTCGCTTCTTGCTGTCGCCAGACAAGGAGGGTCCAGCCTCGGCTTCACCTTACTGGAGGGGCGAAGATAGCACCTGGCTGCCCGATCTATACCCGGCGGAGGCGCGTGAAGCGATCTGGTCGCTTATCACCAGTGGCGACCGGCCGCTGTGGATCCAGGTGCGTTCCGATCGCTCCTGGACATCATGCGCTCTGGCCCAGGACTGCGCCGCACAGCAAGCTCGCCCCATGGTGACGCTCTCCGTTGACGATTCGGATCAGCAAGAGGCGGTGCTGCTGCGCGTGCAACAAGCCGCGCGAGATGCGCTGCTGTACGACGCTGTCCTGTATGTTGAGATCACAGATCGTGTTGCCATTCACGACAGCTATGCCGCATTCGAATGGGCAACCCTGTTGGAACACCCCGGGCTCACCGTGGTCTGGCACACACCCAGGCACACGAGCCTGCCGCAGCCGGCCTCGGAGGCGGTGCGCGTGGCGGTGCTCGACCTGCCGGCACCGGACTATGAGGGGCGCCTGGTACTCTGGCAGCGCGCCCTTCAAGGACGCGCCCTGGCTGATCCGGACGACCTGCCAGTCCTGGCAGCACGCTACAGGCTCGATGGCGCACAGATCCACGTTGCCACCCGCGGTGCCGCGGAACATGCCTGGCAGCGTCGCTCCTCGGAGCCTGTCATCACCTTTGATGATCTGGCGGCCGCCTCTCGGGCCGTGAGTGCCGTGAGGCTGGGTGATCTTGCCAGCCAGATCGTCGCCAGACACACCTGGGAAGACCTCGTCTTGCCTGCCGACCGCACGGCTCAGATTCACGAGATGTGCGACCAGTTTCGCTTCCGACACGTGGTCTATGGTGCCTGGGGCTTTGGACGCCAATCGGCGCGGGGCCAGGGCCTTTCAGCCTTGTTCGCTGGGCCCTCGGGCACGGGCAAGACTATGGCCGCAGAGGTGATCGCCACCGATCTGTCGCTGGACCTGTACAAGATCGATCTCTCGGGCGTGGTCAGCAAATATATCGGCGAAACCGAAAAGAACCTGGACAGGATATTTGATCTGGCCCGCGACTCGAACGCGATCCTACTCTTTGACGAGGCCGATGCGCTCTTTGGCAAGCGCTCCGAGACCAAAGATGCCCATGACCGCTACGCGAACATAGAGATCAGTTACCTGCTGCAAAAGGTGGAAGAATACGACGGCGTCGTGATCCTCACCAGCAACCTGAGACAGAATCTGGATGAGGCGTTCCTGCGCAGGCTGCAGTTCAGTATCGAATTCCCGTTTCCGGACGAAGCGTCGCGCCGCCTCATCTGGGAGCGCACCGTGCCTGCGCAACTGCCCCTGGCGGCTGATGTGGACTTGGCCTCGCTTGCGGGCCGTTTTCGGCTCTCTGGCGGCAGCATCCGCAACGCCCTCGTGAACGCCGCCTTTTTGGCGGCCAGGGATGGCGAGATCGTTGCCATGCGTCATCTCTTGTGGGGCGTGCGCCGCGAGTTTCAAAAGCTCGGCAAACTGATCGATGAAGATGACTTTGGAATGGAACTCGTCCGTCGTGTCGTGGCAATCCACGACACATCATCGGGGAGGCCGGGACGATGAGTACTGAGCATGAATGGATCCGCACAAGAAGTAGACTGGCTGTACAGCAGCCCTCGAACACAGTCGACGCCGAAACGTCGCCACGCGCCCGGCCATCTCGTCTGGCGCGGGTGCTGACACCGCACGTCCTGCGCGAGGTCGCCCGGCGCGCGGGCAACCGGATCGCGCGGCGCTTTGCACAGGAAGACGCCTTTGTGGCCCCCGAGCATGTGGAGCGCGCCATCGATTCCCAGGCTGGATCGGGGTCAGCCATGGATCACGCGACCAGACAGAGCATGGAAGGAGCCTTTGGGGCCGACTTTGCGGGGGTTCGCATACACAACGACTCTGAGGCTGATACGCTGAACTCTGAGCTGTCAGCACGGGCCTTTACGCGGGGCAACGACATCTTTTTCTCCGCCGGCCAGTACAACCCGGCGACCGGGGACGGGCAGCGCTTGCTGGCTCACGAACTCGCCCACGTTGCACAGCAGCAAGATGGCGCCAAGCTGGATGTAGGTGCTGCCAATGACCCCGCCGAACTCGAGGCGGACGCCATGGCCGATCAGGTGGTGCAGCGCCTGGCCAGCAGGGCGCCAGACACCGGAGGCGACGCTGTCCAGCGCCAGGCCGAGGACGAGGAGGAGGAGGAAGAAGCGGTACAGACAGTGCGCCGGCAAGAAGAGGAAGAGTTGGAGGAAGCATAGCCCAGAAGGGTAACACCTCGGCGCGTCATTGCAGGCTAGTCAGGTGCTAGAGCTAATTCGAGGCAGGGGATGATCAATCAGCTCGACGAGACCATCCGGAATCTGGTGCTAAAGCACGGCAACTTTGACACGGACAGTGTCACGGTGAGCTTTGACCAGCCCACCGGCGACTGGGCTGCTGGACTGACGCGCCCGACGATCAACTTTTACCTGTACGACATACGGGAGAATACGGAGCTTCGTTCACAAGAGTGGATCGTCGAGCGTGATTCTGAAGGCCAGGTCAGCAAGCGGCTGGCGCCTCTGCGCTACGATCTCTCGTACCTGGTCACCGTCTGGACGCAGAATCAGGTGGAGGATGAACACGCGATACTGTGGCGCGTGCTTGGTGCGCTGGCTGGCACGCCGACGCTGGACACGGAAATCCTTGAGCCCGGCCTGCGCAATCAGCCCTATCCGGTGCACGCGCGAACCGCTCAGCCTTCGCGCGCCATCGAGAACCTGCCCGATCTCTGGGGCGTCATGGAGAACCAGCTCAGGCCCTCGATCAACTATACAGTCACGTTGGCCATGGAGCGTGCCGTGGCCTTTACGAGCCCGTGGGTCATCTCTCGGCGCGTGGATGTTCTTGACCGCAATGCTGCCGAAGCTACGCGGTCGACGACCTTTGAGATCGCGGGCATCGTTTTTCAGGCCAGGGGTGGCCCTGCTGTACCCAGGGCCACAGTTAGCGTGATAGAGACGGGGCAGACTTGCCTCACCGACCACTTTGGACGCTATCGCTTTGGTGGGCTATCGGGCGGAGAATACCGGCTCCGAGTGCAGGCGGATGGCCGCGAGGCGACGCACCGCGTGCCCGTGCCGCCGCAAAGCCTGGAATCATACGACCTCGAGATATAGCCACCACAAGAAAGGAGGGTATCGCTCTATAGCTCCGGACCAGTGGACCTCGTCGCACGCCGGTCATGTCCCCGGCCTGCTATCAGTCAAAGGATAGAGAGATGCCAACTTATCTGTCACCTGGTGTTTACATCGAAGAACGTGAGGGCGGAACCCGGCCCATCGAGGCCGTGGGCACGGCTGTCGCAGCCTTTATCGGCTTTACCGAAAAGGCTGAGGAAGTCAGCAATGGCGAGGTGACCTCGCTCCAGAATCGCCCCGTGGCCATCACCAACTGGACCCAGTACACCGACAAATTCGGTGGGTTTGTCGAGGGGGCCTACCTGCCCTATTCGGTCTATGGTTACTTTGCGAACGGGGGTAGTCGCTGCTACGTAGTCTCTGTCAAGGCACTGGGCGCCTCTGTGGACGAACGGCTGGCCACGCCGGCTGTCGCGGCACTACCGGCGCGCGCGGAAGGCGGCGGCGACACGCTTCAGATCAAGGCCAGGTCTGGCGGCCCGAGCGGCAACGAGATCAAGGTCACAGTGCGCGAGCCTGAGGACCCGGCCGCCGAGACCTTTACGCTGATCATCTCAGCTCCCGGCGGTACAGAGACCTTTCAGGATCTAACTCTGGGCAAGGGCGATCAGAATGTCGAGACGGTGGTCAATACGCGGTCTCGGTTCATCACGGTGCAGGTGCAGCAAAGCAAGGGCACACTGGCGGAGCGCAGACCGCGCGCCGGCGAGTATACCCTGCAGGGCGGCAAGATCGAGACCAAAGCGCTCACCGTGGCGGCCTATCGGGGCGAAGTGGCAGAACGCACCGGGCTGGGTGGCCTCACGCCCGTAGACGAGGTCACGATGGTGGCGGTGCCGGACCTGATGCAGAGCTTCCAGTCTGGCGAGATGTCGCTGCAGGATGTCCAGGCGGTACAGCAGGCGCTGTACGAGCACTGCGAGCAGAGCAAGTACAGCTTTGCTATTCTGGACTGCCCGCCCGATCTCAGTCCTCAGGCGATGCTGCAGTGGCGCCAGTCCAGCAACTATGATACCAAGTACGCTGCGCTGTACTATCCCTGGATCGAGACCGCAGATATGGTCAAGGGTAAGGGGAGCATCCGCATTCCGCCTTCTGGCCACATTGCGGGTGTCTATGCGCGCAGCGATGCCGAGCGCGGGGTGCACAAGGCCCCGGCCAACGAGGTGATCCGCGGCGCCACTGGCCTTCCGGTTCAGCTCACCCGAGGCGAGCAGGATGCGCTGAACCCCATCGGGGTGAACTGCATCCGTGCCTTCCCCGGCCGCGGAATCCGCATCTGGGGCGCCCGCACGCTGAGCAGCGATCCGGCGTGGCGATACATCAATGTGCGTCGCCTCTTTAACATGGTGGAGGAATCCATCGAGCGCGGCACACAGTGGGTCGTCTTTGAGCCTAACGACCCGGACCTCTGGGCGCGCGTCAGGCGCGATGTGACGGCCTTCCTGCGTACAGTGTGGACATCCGGCGCACTCTTTGGCACAACCCCCAATGAGGCGTTTTATGTAAAGTGCGATGAGGAACTGAATCCGGTCGAAGTGCGCGACCTGGGCCAGTTGATCATCGAGATCGGCATCTGCCCGGTCAAGCCGGCGGAGTTTGTGATCTTCCGTATCAGCCAGTGGGCGGGGCCCGCCGCGGCCTAGCGCCAGCCCAGCTAAGTAGAGCAAGGAGAGCGATCCATGACGGACCGAAAAGATCCGCTTGTTGGTTTTCACTATGCGATTGATGTTGCGGGCGAGGTCACCGGGTACTTTACCGAGTGCTCCGGCATCGGCTCCGAGAACGAGGTGATCGAGCACAAGGTCGTCGATGAAGCCGGGCGAGAGCATGTGCTCAAAATCCCCGGCCGGCTCAAATGGGAGAACATCACGCTCAAGCGCGGTATCACCGACAACATGGACATCTGGGACTGGCGTGAGTTGGTCGTTCAGGGCAAGGTCGACGAGGCCCGCCGTGAGGGATCGATCATCATGTTCGACCAGGGCCTGAACGAGGTGGCCCGCTGGAACTTTGAGAAAGCCTGGCCAGTCAAGGTGTCCGGTCCGTCCATCAAGGCGGATAGCAATGAGCTGGGGGTCGAGGAGCTCGTGATCACCCATGAGGGCCTATTCCGCGTAAGCTAGACCGGAGGCCCTTATGCAGACAGAGTTCCCCTTCGAGCTTCCGCGCGGGTACGTCGACGGAGAGGGGCGGGTCCATCGCCAGGGCGTGATGAGGCTGGCCACGGCAATGGATGAGATCGCCCCGCTCCGGGACATGCGCGTGCGATCTAACGAGGCTTACCTGGCGATACTGCTGCTGTCGCGCGTCGTCACTCGCCTGGGCAGTCTGGACCAGGTGACCCCTCATGTCATCGAAAACCTGTTCGCCGCAGATATGGCCTACCTGCAAGACTTTTACAGGCGTATCAACGAGACCGGCGCCGATACGATCGAGGTGGAATGCCCGAACTGTCATACGGTCTTTCGACAGGAGATCGTGCCACTGGGGGAATGACGCGCTACCCCCTCGACCGGATGCTCGAGGAGGTAGCGTACCTGGCCTATTACTTGCACTGGTCACGGGACGACATCCTGTCACTCGAACATCCCGAGCGCCGGCGATGGGTGCGCGAGGTCGACAGAATTCACACCAATGAGGTCGGGACCTGATGGAACGTCCGGATGCCCATCCCGCCTATCGCTTTAGCGTCCAGATCGACGGTCTTCCGGGAGCGACATTCACCGAATGCACCCTCCCGGCACTGGAGGTAGAGATCCAGGAGCAGAAAGAGGGCGGCTATAACGTGGGATCGCACCCTCTGCCCGGGCGCGTTCGCCGAGGCACGCTGACGCTCAAACGAGGCGTGGCCACCGGCAGCGACCTGATGGCCTGGTACACCCAGGTGATTCAGGGCCAGCTGATGGCGGCCCGTAAGCAGGTGTCGGTGACGCTGTTGGACGACGCCGGTGAGCCAGTTATCCGCTGGGACTTTCACATGGCCTTTCCCACCAAGTGGAGCGGGCCCGAGCTCAGTGCGGGCAGTTCCGCGATCGCGATAGAATCTCTGGAACTGGCCTACGAGATGGTGACGGTGTCATGACAGACGGGAACGGCCTGCGACTTGTCAGCGTGGCTTTCGCCCGGCATATCAAGCGCCGGTACATCATACCGGAGCCGGAACCCGGGCCTCTGCAGCGGCAGGCCACGCGATATACCCCCATGACGCTGACAAGGCATCCAGTCGTGCAGAGCATTGCCGAGCCAACGCCGGCGCGCGTGTCACCGGTCATCGAGCGCACCATCGAGCCGGCCAGGCCCGCCTCTGCACCGGCCACAGAACCATCTCAATCCCCTGCGCTGGCGCTCATGACTCCGGAAGTAGAGATACTTGAGCGCGGTCGTGGCCACCAGTCAGGATTCACGGGCGCGGTGTCCGCCCTGGGCGCGAGAGATGGGGGTCCCCTCTCACCGGACGCAGAGCCAGCTTCGGAACCTCTGGCCCCACCACGGCCCGGCTTTACCGTGGAAGAGGTACGGCGAGCGCTCCAGCGGCCCCGGTCGCCGGCATCAAGCCAGGCCTCACCAGGTACGCAGGCCGCTGGGCAGGCACGAGGAGGCGCGCGGCCCTCCGCAACGGCATCTGCCACGCCTCCCGCGCCCGGGGCGCGGCCCAAACCCGTCTCGCAGCTCTATGAACAGCCTCCGGCACAACAAGCGGGCACGCCAACGGACACGGTCCGAACACAGGCGGCACGAGGGCCAGCCCGTGCCGAGGGCACAGCGGACAGGCCGACCTCTCAGCTCGCAGCGCCACTGATCCGGCGTACCGCGGAAACGCAGAGCACGGTTTCGACGACAGAGGCAACCGTATCGCCCCAGGGGCAGGGTCCAACGACTTCCCAGACCGTGAGGCGCGAGACGGCTGTGCCGGATTTCGATACTGGGACGCCAGGCGTGCCAGTAAGGCCCGCGACTGATCTTGCGGACACGACGGCCGAGACGCCGCCGCCGGCGGAGACTGGAACGGCGGGCCCCTCGGACGCATCTAGCTCCGCGCAACCGCTGCGGCGCGAGTCCGAGGCGATCTCCCGGGCACAGGCGGTCTACCGTGCACCTGAAGAGAGATCTGCTCCCGCCGGCCCCACCGCCACGCCTGAGGCGACGCGCGAGCAGGTGGCACGACCGGCGGATACGCAGCCTGTGCCAAGCGATAGCGAGCCCATTCCCGAGATGCCCATGGCGCCCGCGCCAGCCGTTACGCTGCAGTCTGACGCCATCGAGCCGTCGCCAGCGCGGGTAGAACAGAGAGATGCTTTACACCATATCCGGGCCGCTGCCGCGGCGCTCCCAGAGACACCAGAAGGCGCATTGACCAGACCGGAGGCACCATCGTTTGAGCCCGCGGTCGAACCCGACGCGCCTCCAGTAAAGCCGGTTGTGAGGCGCAGTCCCGATGTGCAGGCACCAGCCGTCACCGCAGCGGCCGAACAACGGCGGGCACCCGGTTCGGAACATGCTCCTGTGCAGAGCGTCCCTGCGAGCTTGGATCTGGCCGAGGCTTACCGGGCGCAGTTGCAGCGCTTTGCGACTGAGGCGAGCACCGAGCCTGAGACGATACCGCCCTGGCCTGAGCCAGCTATAGCACAGCTCCCGCCCTCCAGCGCGCCTCCGATCCAGCCGCGGTCACCGCGCGAGTCGGCGCAATGGGTACAGGAGGTACCGCCGGCCCAGACGCCGCCAGCCTCAGCAGGAGGATCTGCCTTGTCCGCCGTGACGCCGACATCGCAACATCCGCCTGTGCGCAGGCAGACCGGTTTCCCGGACCGCACCCCTGCCCAACTGGCTACGGCTGAGCAACAGAGGTTGACGCCCGGCGCTCCCCACCCACTTCCGAGGCAGGTACTGCCTATCGATCAGGTGGTCGCATCCATGGCTGCACCAACTCGCGTTACACGAGATCGAGGGGACTCGCCGGGCCCGCCTATCCGGCGCGCCGAGGCGCCCGCGGATACAACCCGCGCAGATTCCTCTACGGAGACTGCCCCGGCAGAATCTGAAGAGTCTCCGCAAGCGGAACGGGCTCCGGATATCGAAGAACTGGCGGAACGTGTGTTCAGCAAGCTGAGAGATCGTTTGCGTGTGGAGCGTGAGCGCATGGGTGGCTCGCGCCTGCGCTAAGGAGAAACGTAGAGATGCCGACAACACGAGGAGGTCTGGCGCCCGCAGTGCTCGTGAACAAGAACACGGGGGAGTCTGTGCCCTGCATGTTCAACCCGTACGAGTACACCATCGCCAAGACTAACTCTTACGAGCAGGCAGATACCAAAGGCAAGAACATCCCGCACATCCGGTTCCAGCAGGGCGGCGCTCAGACTCTGACATTGCGCTTGCTCTTTGACACACTGGACGCGGGCCAGGATGTCCGCTCTCTGACAGCGCATCTCTGGAACATGATGATGGTAGACGACGCGCGCACGGACCCGCGCACGGGCAAGAGTGAACCGCCCCATTGCATGTTTATCTGGGGCGCCTTTTCCTTTGAGGCGGTCATCACGCAGATGAGCGAGCAGATCGGCCTGTTTCTGCCCTCCGGTACCGCGGTGCGCAGCACGATCCAGATCAGCCTGCAGCAGGTGAGCGATGCCTTTGACATTCTGGGGCAGAACCCCACGTCCGGGGGCGGGATCGCCCCGACCACACGCATGCTCGATGCGGGCGACCGGCTCGATCTCATCGCCTATGACGCGTACGGAGACAGCACCAAGTGGCGACAGATCGCCCAGGCCAACGGGATAGACGATCCTTTGCACCTGCGCACCGGACGGCTGATCATCATCCCGCCGATGGAATAGCAGCGAGGTTATCAATGTGAGCCGCGATGCAGCCCTGAGTCGACAACTCTATGTCAAAATCAACGGGACCTCGCTCCAGACCGCCGTCATGGACGAGCTCTACCGGGTCGAGGTCGAGAGCAGCCTGACGCTCCCGGCAATGTGTGTGCTGAACGTGCACGACACGGGGGCCGAGCTGATCAACAACGGGCCCTTTGACCTGGGGGCCAGCCTCGAAGTGGGCGTCGCTGATGAACAGGGCCGCGGGGAGACCGCGCTCTTTGACGGTGAGATCACCGGGATCGAGCCTGACTTTCGCGAGGGCACAGTCGCCGATCTGGTGGTGCGCGCCTACGACCGGTCGCATCGCCTGCATCGCGGTGCCATCACCAGAACCTACACCAACATGACCGACAGCGCCATCGCGTCCGATGTCGCCAGTCAGGTGCAGCTGCGCGCGGACGTCGAGGCGACATCGACCGAGCACAAGCACGTGTTCCAGCACGGCCAAACCCACATGGCGTTTCTTCGCGAGCGAGCGCGCAGAATCGGCTATGACGTCTATGTCGAGGGTCGCACCCTCTGCTTCAAGGCGGGCACGGCACAGGGCGAAACTGTCAATCTTGAGTGGGGCGAGAACCTGCGCAGTTTCCGGCCCATCCTCAGCCTGGGCGAGCAGGTCAGTGAGGTGCAGGTGCGGGGCTGGGACCCTTCCACGAAAAACGAGATCGTGGGCCGGGCGACATCGGGCGAGGCCGCGCCATCGATCGGAGAGCAAGGCACGGGCGGCAGCCTGGCAGAGAATGTCTTTGGCAGTGCCAGCGAGCTGACTGTCGCCACCAGTGTCGCGGACCAGGCCGAGGCGGATGAACTGGCACAGGCCATACTGGACGAGTACGACGGCGCCTTTGTCGAGGCCGAAGGCGAGTGCTTTGGCATGCCCGAGTTGCAGGCCCGCAAGATGGCGAACATCACCGCGCTGGGGAACCGGTTCAGCGGCACGTATCGGGTCACCACGGCCAGACATGTGTGGAATACAGAGCGCGACTATGTCACGTACTTTACCGTGCGCGGCCGCCGCGACGACACGCTGGCGCGACTGCTCGACAGGGACGTACGACCCGGTACAAGCTGGCCAGTGATGACGGGTATCGTTACCGATATCAACGATCCCGACGAGATGGGACGCGTCACGGTCAAGTTCCCGTGGCTGAACCCGGACCTGAGCAGCCCCTGGGCGCGCGTCATCGGCACGGGCGCCGGTCCGGATCGTGGCATCTACTGGTTGCCCGAGGTCAATGACGAGGTCCTGGTGGCTTTTGAGCAGGGAGACATCGAACGCCCGGTCGTGATTGGCGGCCTCTGGAACGGCCAGGATGCCACCCCGATCGACAGGGCTACATCAGTAGCCAACGGGAGTATCGTCCAGCGCGCCCTGGTCACACGAGTGGGACACAAGATCACTCTGGCGGAGGAAAACGAGGCCTTTGTCCAGATCGAGACCGCCGGCGGTCACATCCTGGTGCTGCACGACGATGATGGCAAGGTGGAGATTACGACCTCGGGCGGCGCCGTACTATCTCTGGACGATAATGGGCGAAAGATCACGATCAAGGGCGACGGTGACTTGGAGATCGAAGGGGGCACGAACGTCAGCATCAAGGCTGGTGCGAACATGGAAATAGAGGCCAGCGGCAACCTGACGATCAAGGGTGCCATGATCCAGCTGAACCCGTAGCAGGCGAGCATCATGCCAGCACAGCCGATCGCGAAAATGGGGGACATGGTCACCGCGATGGATACGCACATCGTGATGGTGCCCTCGCCGGGCGGTCCTGTGCCAACGCCAACGCCCGGGCATCCATTCAACGGCATGATCAACGGAGGGCTCAGCAGCAACGTAATGATCGGGGGCATGCCGGTCGCCACGGTCAATAGCACGGCGGTGAACCAGCCGCCGCACATACCTATTGGGGGCCCAAGCTTTCAGGTGCCGCCCACCAACCTGGCTACCATTGTGATGGGCAGCACGACGGTGCTGGTCAATGGTCAGGGAGTCGCGCGGAACGGGGATTCCGCGCGGACCTGCGATGACATCAACCCGGCCCCGGCCGGAACCGTGATCGCCACGGGCACGGTCATGGCCGGAGGGTAGCGCCTTCGTTCAGCAGCGATAAGGAGCATCACGTGTCGGACGATATCATCGGAAGAGGCTGGGCCTTTCCGCCGCGGCTGGACCATCGCGGTCGCATCGCCACCGTGTCGGGGGAGCAGGAGATTGAGGAATCGATCCGCATCATCCTGATGACCTCCCCCGGCCAGCGCGTCATGCGCCCAGAGTTCGGCTGCCGGCTGAATGAGATCGTCTTTGCACCCAACAATCTACAGACCATCGCCCAGGCCGAGCGCTTTGTGCGGCTGGCCCTGGGGCGCTGGGAACCGCGAATCCAGGTCGAGCAGGTGACCGCATCCCCTGACCCGGAGGATACAGCCCGCATGTTAATCAATGTGAGGTATACAATCCGGTCTACCCATTCCAGCCGCAGCCTGGTGTACCCCTTTTATCTGATTCCCGAGGAGTAGCGCTACTATGCCGTTACCCACGCAGCCGCTCGACGATCGCTCCTTTCAGGACCTGGTCGATGAGGCCAAGAGGCGCATCCCGCTGTATTGTCCGGAATGGACGGACCACAACGTCAGCGACCCGGGCGTCACTCTGATTGAGTTGTTCGCATGGATGGTCGATATCCTGCTCTACCGGGTCAACCAGATGCCGGCGCGGCACTATATCGAACTGCTCAACCTGCTGGGCATCCAACTCGAGCCACCGCAGGCTGCCTCTGTGCCGGTGACCTTTTACCTCTCCGCGCCACAACAGCAGACCATCACGGTCCCGCGAGGCACCGCCACAGCCACGTCACGAGCCGGCGGCGAGGCGGTAGTCTTTACCACCGAGGAGAGCCTGGAGATCCGCCCCGCCCGGCTGCTGCACATCGTCACGCGCTATCGCAGCGCCGACGGCGGCATGGCCTATCACGAGGTGCCCCTGGCCCGGCTGAGCGGCGAGTTCTCCGTATTCAGCCCGGACCGCCCCGCCGAGGGCGACGCGCTGTACGTCGGGTTCGACGTCAATCTGGACCATCATTATATCGGGTTGGACATGGCTGCCGTGCGGGCCGGGGGACTGAATATCATCCCCGAATCGCCGCCCATCGTCTGGCAGGCATGGACCGCCAATGGCTGGCGCGACACGGACGTTGAGGTGGACTCGACCGGCGGTATGAGCTTTACCGGACAGGTCCGGATGCACCTGCCTGTCATGTCGCGCTCCGAGATCAATGGCATCGAAGCCTACTGGATCCGCTGTCAGGTGACGCCGCCGCGCGAAGATCAGCGCCCCTACGCCACCTCGCCCATTCTGCGGCGTCTGGAAATGGTGACCTGGGGCGCGACCGTGATGGCCTCGCATGCCACAGAAATCGCCAATGAGGCGCTGGGCAGGAGCGACGGGTCTCCTGGCCAAGTGTTCCATCTGGAACACACGCCCGTCCTGCCGCGCCACGCGGATGAGCGCGTCGAAATCTGGATGCCGGGCATGGAGGGATGGGAGCCATGGGAGGAGGTTGAAACCCTCGCCGAATCTGGCCCTCAGGACCGTCATTACGCGCTGGACAGCGCGACCGGCGAGGTACGCTTTGGACCCGCACTCCGGCAGCGCGACGGTACCGTGTTGCGCTACGGTGCCCTGCCGCCACGCGGGGCTGAGCTCCGGTTCTCGCGCTACCGCTATGGCGGCGGTACGGCAGGCAATGTGCGGGCAGCCTCGATCACCGAGCCGCGTGCGGCGCTGGCCTACATCGACCGCACCTCAAACCGCACAGCAGCACAGGGCGGTTTGGATCAGGAGACACTCGAACAGGCCATGTTTCGGGCCCGCAACCTGCTGCGATCGCGTTACCGCGCGGTCACGCCGGAGGACTATGAGTTCCTCACCCTGGATGCCTTCAAGGGCGAGGTTGCCCGTGTGTGTTGCCTCCAGACGGCCTTTGCGGGTATGGGAGCGGACCGCAGTGGCCCTGGCCAGGTGTACGTGCTCGTGATTCCGAACCTGCCTGAAGAGGAGGCCACCCACTACATTCCCCTGCCCCGGCTGGCGCTTTCATCCGACCTCCAGGAGCGGATCACGGCGTTTCTGAACGCCCGCCGCCTGCTGACGACCCAGCTTGAGGTACAGGCTGCAGGCTACAAGCGCATCCGTATCAGCGCACAGGTCATAGCGCGACCGGAGGTCGATGAACGGCGCCTGGGTGCGGACATCCGCTCAGCGCTGGACCGGTTCGTGAACCCGCTCCGTGGCGGGCCGGCGGGCACCGGATGGCCTTTCGGCCGCGAGTTGTACCTTTCCGATCTCTACAGCTGTATCCAAAAGGTAGAGGGCTTGCTCAACGTTCAGAACATCGACATGTATTGGATCGACGACGAGGATCGTGCCCACCAGGCGGACCGCAAGATCGACTTGCTGGCGCACGAGGTCGTTGTTTCCGATATTCACCAGGTCGAGATCATGGTGGAATGAGGCTGACGAGATGACTCAGCAACCTCGTTACAGGCTGGTGATCGTGTCACCCGACGAACCGGCCAGAGAGTATACGATTGAGGAGCCGCTGGTCCTGATTGGCCGCGACTCGACCCAGGCCAGCCTGGTTCTTGCTCACGCCTGGGTGTCGCGGGTTCATGCTAGGATCCTGGGCGATCGCGAACCGTACCGGATCGAAGATCTCGGCAGCAGCAACGGGACGCAGCTGAACGACTTGCCCCTGGCCCCTAACGAGCCGCGGCCCCTCAAGCCCGGCGATGTGATCGCGATCGGGCCATTCCGCCTGACCTTTGAGCAGCTTGTGACGGAAGAGCCCTCTATGACAGCGCACGAAGAAACGCCAGAAGCAGAGGTGCCGCCTGAGCAAGAAATAGAGTCGCCCCCCGTGGACCTGGCCATGCTGGAGCGGCTGGGTACCCGGCGCGCCTCCAGGCGACCACCGGAGAGCCCCGCTGGCCCGCCGCCAGAGGCCCCGATCACCGTGATGGGACCGGCGCCTGTTCAGCCCTGGGTGGGTATGCCATCGCGGGCAAGCCGCTGGCTGCAGTACCTTCCGCCGATATACGCCCAAACGGACTTTATCGGGCGCTATCTGCTGGTCTTTGAGGATCTGATCGGCCCAATCCAGCAGATCGTTGCCCACTGGGACATGTTCCTGAATCCAGATACCGCACCGGAGACGTTCCTGCCGTGGCTCAACGACTGGATGGCCCATCTGGTCGACGAGCACTGGTCGCCGGAGACACAACGAGAGTTGCTGCTCAAAGCCAACTGGCTGCACCAGGCGAGAGGCACCGTTGACGGGCTATCGACCCATCTGCGCATCGCCACGGGATGCGAGGTTCGAATAGAGGAAAATGTCGACGGCCCGCACACCTTTCGTGTGATTATCGTCAGCGGGGATCGAGAGATCGACCGGCGGATCATCGAGCGCATCATCGATGTAAATCGCCCGGCGCACACAAGTTACACGCTCCAGATCACCTAGGCGGAGAGAAGATCATGGAAGGCCTTGTAGGCACAGTCCTGGACAATACCTATCGCATAGAAAAGCTCCTGGGGCAGGGCGGCATGGGCGCCGTGTTTCGTGCACAGGATGTCGCACTGAACCGCGCCGTCGCCATCAAGGTGATGCACAGCCACATCGCCCAGCAGCAGGGATTTCGTGAGCGGTTTATGCAAGAGGCGCGCGCGATTGCTGCGCTCGATCATCCGGGCATCGTACAGATCTATGCCTTTTCGCGCGATCCGACGCTGCTCTATATCGTCATGGCCTTTATCCCGGGCCAGAACCTGCAGGACTGGCTGCACCTGCTGAGTGAGCGAGGGATGGTGCTAGCGCTCCCCGAGTCACTCGCCATCGTTGAACAGGTCTCGGACGCTCTAGGCTATGCCCATGCGCGGGGCGTGTTCCACCGCGACATCAAACCGGGAAACGTAATCCTGCGGCCGCTGGAACCCGGGCAGACGGACCCGTTCGGCCTGGGGTTTCATCCGATGCTGACCGACTTTGGGCTGGCCAAACTATCCGAGGGCGGCATCATGAGCATGCCGGGCACCAGCATGGGCACCCCGGCCTACATGGCCCCCGAGCAGTGCGAGGGCGGCGACATCGACGGGCGAGCCGATATCTACGCCCTCGGGATCGTGCTCTATGAGATGGTTACCGGTCGCTTGCCCTTTGAGGTGCATACGCTCACCGAGGCGATCCGTGCCCACACCAAGGAGCCCCCGCCCCCACCCCGGTCAGTGGATCCAGAGATCCCATCCCAGGTAGAGGAGATCATCCTCAAGGCACTCGCCAAGTCACCCGGCGATCGTTACCAGAACGCCGGGGAGCTGCGGTCGGCGCTCGACGCCGCGCGGGTCTCGCTCGCCAGGCCGGCCGAGCACACGATGACAGCCGGCACCCCGGCTCCCAAAGCAAGCCTGGCGACCATGGTGTCCAGAGAGCAACCCCAGCCCCCGCCTGAGAAGGATCGCTGGCCGACACCACCCTCGAGCGCCACGCCCGGGGGCCAGATTATCATCCTGCAGGAAGATGGCACCACCCGCTCCTTCGCGCTGGGCTCACGGCGCAGAATCACCATCGGCCGTGACCCCGACAACGACATTACGCTGGCCGACTCGCAGGTCTCGCGCCACCACGCGCAGATCACGATCGCTCAGGGCAAGTTCCAGATCACCGATCTGAACTCGACCAATGGGACATGGGTGGGAGACAACCGGCTGCTGCCAGGCGTTTCAGAGCCCTGGCGACCGGCCCAGAGTGTGCGGATAGGCAATCACTGGCTCAAGCTTCAGGGCGTGTCAGGCGCAGACGCCCCGGCGGAGCCGCCCGCGGGAGCCGCCACCTACGCGCCCCGCGCCATCGCTGACGCGGCAGACCCGATTCAGGTGACACTGGATCCTCCCAGTCAGCGGATTCGCACTGGCGTCCCCGCTGTGGTCACGGTGCGTCTGCTCAACCGCCAGCAACAGGTGGACCATCTCATGCCCTCGATTGAAGGCATCCCCGCCGAGTGGGTCGCCATGCCACAGGATCCCCTGCGCCTTGCGCCCGGCGACGCAGGCACGATGACAATTCGCATCACAGCGCCCAGGAGCCCTGCCAGCAGCGCTGGTGAGCATACCTACTCGATCCGGGTCTATTCCCAGTCACAACCCGCGCAGAGCGTGGCTGCCACCGGCACCCTGAATGTTGAGCCATTCCGCGATCTCTCGCTCTCTGTCACGCCGCGAACGATCACCAACGCTGGCAGGGGACGCGTGACCGTCAGCAACCAGGGCAACGCTACCGAATCGATCATTCTAGCTGTGGAGGATCCGGACCAGGTCCTGACGCCGACCGCACCGAGTTCCCCTGTGGCGGTGCCTGCTGGCACGCTCAAAGACGTCTCACTGCCCATCGCCATGCGCGGCAAGCGCGCGTTGATGGGTAGCCCAGAGACGCACAGCTACGCCATCACCGCGCTTGCGAACGGCGAGCAGATTGCCACCACGCAGGCATCTCTCCAGGTCAAGCCCTGGCTGCCCACCTGGGCTATCCCCCTCCTGACCACGCTTGTGGTCATCGTTGCCGCGGCCATCGGGCTTGCCTACACGAACAGGCAGAAAGAACGCGCCGCAGAGGCCACGGCGGTCGCCCAGGCGATCGTCTATGCCACCCAGACGGCCGAGACACGAGGCGAACGGCAGCAGACACAGGTAGCACAGGAAACCGCGACCCAGATGGCGCTAGCCATGATGATGTCGAGCACAGACGAGGCCAAGACAGTCGCAGCAGAGGGCAAGACGGTCGCTGCTGAGAGCACTGCCGAGGCCAAGACCGCAGAGGCCCAGGCAGAAGCCACACAGCAGGCTGCCATGGCAGCCATGCAGGCAACGGCCGACGCGGCCGGCACAGCCGCTGCGATCGCCAATATGCCCTCGCCGACGCCACAGCCTTCGCCCACGACAACACCCACACCCACACCGGTGTTCGGGCCGGCGGAGGCCAGGGGATTTGTCATCCCGGGCGAGTTTGTGGGGACGTACAAAGAGGTCTGCCTGCAACACGACAACACAGGCTACAGCCCCGATTGGTATGTGGACAGGGTGCTGGTGGCGGGCGACTCGGGGTATATCCCCTTTGTGTTTGACCGCTGGATCGCTTCCGACAAGGACGACGGCAGCCTGATGGTGTGCGCCGCATTGCCGACACCCACACCGACAAGAACCGCCGTACCTACCAGGACGCCCACACCGTATACCGGGCCCACGCCAACCTTTTCACTCGGCGGCATCATCGGGATTCTGCCGCCCAGCTTTGTCTTCGAGCCGATCCCGGGCCTCGGCGAACTTAGTCCCGCCGTCCGCACCTACGAGGTGCTGATTGTGACCGGCACAGAGCCGGAAGCGGGCACAGCCGCCAAGGTGCGCATCAAGCTGGTGGGATACAGTGGGAGCACAGACTGGGTCACGCTGAACGAGTAGCCGCAGCGTGAATACGATATCGATCGAGGATGGGACGATATCAGACGATATCGTCCCGTTCCAGCTCATCCCAGGCGGAGGTGCGCGCCCGCTCGGTGACCTGCTCCAGGGGCAGGTTGTGTTCACTGGCCAGGCGCGCGCAATCGTCATATTCGGGCTTGACGCTCAGCACACGGCCATTGAATCGCTTGACCTTGCAGCCAACTGGGCCCCAGGGTGTCTGGACAATTAGGGTCTCCCGAGCGCAGATGACGCGATCTACCACACGTCTTCGGACGCCGAGCGAACTCGTCTCGGTAAGCACCATTTCGGTCATCCGCTCGTCGTCGGAGGCCCGGCAGAGCACGGATAGCATCACCGCAGGGCGGTTCTTTTTCGCATAGATCGGTGTGTACCAGACATCGAGCGCCCCGGCGCCGAGCAGGCGCTCCAGGGCATGGCCCAGCGCCTCACCCGTCATGTCATCGAGGTTGCATTCGAGCAAGATGACCTGCGTGGGTGTCGCGTCGTCGCTGCTCATGCCTGTGAGTCCTGATCCCCGGGCGACGCGACAGATGCACGGGCCAGAGCGCGCTGTTTTTCCGCGCGATTAGCGATCAGAGCGGCTGTCACACCTGCCCCGACGCCGTTGTCGATGTTGACCACAGCCAGACCCGGAGAGCAGGTCTGCAGCATCGCCAAAAGCGCCGCCTCACCCTGGCCGCCCTTGCCATAGCCAACCGGCGTGGGCAACCCGATCACCGGCACGTCGACCAGGCCGGAAACCACCGAAGGCAAGGCGCCATCCATACCAGCGGCTACGATGATGACATCCACATCATCGACCTGCAATAGCTGGCGCAGCGGGTCAAAGAGGCGGTGCAGCCCAGCCACCCCGACATCGTACTGGGCAGAGACAGTGCAGCCCATCTCCTGACACACGATGGCTGCCTCCTCAGCGGTAGGCCTATCCGAAGTGCCTGCCGTCAGGATCCCCACACGGCCGCCAGAGCGGGCCGGCTTAGAACCGCGCCGAATGATCGCAATGCGCGAAGAACCGTACCATTCAAGCTGATCATCGCGGTACCTGTCCGCGATTTTCGCCTCAAGCGAAGGCGACACCCGACTCAAGATCGCCCTGCCAGTGGCCTCGAGAAAGCGATCAGCGATCGCCAGGCTCTGCTCGTCATCCTTGCTGCCGGTATAGATGATCTCCGGCACGCCCTTGCGATGCTCCCGCGAAAAATCCAGCACGGCATCGGACAGGTTATTGAGGTGATCAGCGTTCTCTCGGTTAGTCATTCATGCTCCCCATGCGATATCCGCTCAGATCCAGCGTCACGTAACGGTATCCGGCATCCCTCAGCACCGTGACGATCCTGTCTCGGAGGGGTTCTTGCGCCACAGCGGCAATCATTCCGGAGGGCAGTTCGATGCGGGCGACGGGGTAATGATCTCGAACGCGCAACCCCCCAACACCCAGGATATCGTGCAACGCCGACTCGGCGCGCTCCACCCGCGCCAGAGCCTCTGCCGTCAGCGTCGTGCCAGTTGGAAACCGCGTTGCCAGGCAGGCCTCCGCGGGATGGTCCCAGGTGGGCAGGCCGCGCCGCTGAGACAGCTTGCGTATCTCTGCTTTGGTCAGCCCAGCCTCTGCCAGTGGGGCACGGACCCCCAGCTCTGCTGCTGCTCGGCCGCCGGGGCGGTAGTCGAGATGATCATCCGCATTGTCGCCGTGCAACAGCACGCGATCCGGCGCTGTCGCGGCGACCAGCGCCCGCAGGGTCTTGAAGCGAAGGCGCTTGCAGTAGTAACACCGGTCGGGAGGATTACTGGCGATCATCCCGTCACTCACCTCATCCAATTTGACGACATGATGATCCGCGCCGAGCAGGCGTGCGATCTCCTGCGCCGTGGCCAGTTCCGACCGCGGCAGGAGCGGCGAGTCAATCGTCACAGCGGTCACCCGATCGGCACCCAGCGTGTCGATACAGGCCGCCAGCAGGTAGCTGCTGTCGACGCCGCCGGAAAAGGCCACGGCGACGGATGACAGATCCCGTAGAATCTGCCTCAGGCGCTGTTCCTTGATATTCAGATCCTGGTCCATGCAAATACCCCCGACAGGTTTTCCATTATACTGGCTGGTCGTGCCTCGTCAACCGGCTGGCCACGCCTACTACAGCATCTCCGAGTTGCCCCTCCCTGAAGACCCGCTATACTCGGATAGGTTCATTTTCACTCAAGCAAGGAGCGCATATGCAGATTACCCTGGCCCATGCCGCGCTACTGGTAGTCGCCGGTTTTTTCTCCGGCGTTATCAATACCCTTGCCGGAGGCGGCTCGTTTTTGACGCTGGCTGCCCTGGACCTGATCGGCCTCCCCATCGGCGTCGCCAACGGCAGCAATCGCCTCGGCGTGCTGCTCGGTGCCATCGCCGGTGCGCTCGGCTTTCGCAGTAAGGGCGCCTCGGAAATGAAGACCAGCCTTCAGTTTGCGATTCCGGCGCTCTTTGGGGCCATCGTCGGGGCGCTGGTCGTCGTCGACCTTCCCGAGGCGGTGTTTGAACGCGTGCTGGGTGTCTGCATGCTCATTATGCTGGTCATCCTGATCGTCAACCCCAAAAAGTGGCTTGAGGGCCGGCAGGTGACCATGACGCCACGACGCAGGGCAATCAGTTACGTCGTGTTCTTTCTGATCGGCGTGTACGGAGGAGCCATCCAGGCGGGCGTGGGCTTCTTCTTGATCGCTGCGCTGGTCGTGACTGCCGGCGTGGACTTGATCAAGGCCAACATGCACAAGGTCTTTGTAACCGCCGTATACACCGTGGTGGCGATCCTGATCTTTGCGCTGCAGGGGCAGGTCGACTGGGTATATGGAATAGTGCTGGCGATTGGCTACGGTCTCGGATCGTGGATTAGCAGCCGGGTGGCGATGGATAAAGGCCAGGATTTTGTGCGGCTGGTGCTCGCCCTGTCTCTGGTGGTGCTGGCCGCCCAATATCTGGGCCTGTTCACCTTTTAGCAACCGAGGCCACATAGCAGGGGTAACAGCGGGCGGGCCAGAGCCCGCCCGTCAGTGTTCTGCCAGCAATATGGGCAACACGTCCTGGGCGGCAAAGACAGGCCCGTCGCGGCACACCAGCCGGTCGCCGCAGTGGCAATTGCCGCATACGCCAAAGCCGCACTTTATTACGCGTTCGAGACTCACATAAAGCGGTACGGGGCTGTCCTGTAATCTGCGCCACAGAGCCAGCAGCATGGGCTCCGGGCCACAGGCAAAGACTGCACCGGGCCAGTCCAGCCGTATCAGCGGCTCCATCGCGTCCACCACAGTTCCTCGGATGCCCGCCGAACCATCGTCGGTCGCGATCGTCACGGGCACGCCCAGTTCCTCAAAGCGCCAGCCCAGCATCAGTTGCCCGGCAGTGCGCGCGCCCAGTACCGCGCGAACCTCGTTGGCGGATTGCACGCCGCGTTGCGCCAGCAGGGTTAGCGACGCGATACCGCTCCCGCCGCCGACCAGAAGCATGCTCTGATCAAGAAAAGGAAAGCCGTGCCCATAGGGCCCCCGTACCCAGACGCGGTCGCCCAGGTTCAGCGCCGTCATCGCCCGGGTAAAGGGCCCCACCTCGCGCACGGTGAGGCTCAGCGGGTCGGTCCCCATCACCGCCAGGGGCCGTTCCTCGATGCCAGGCAGCCATACCATGACAAACTGCCCCGGGTCTGCCGGCAGCGCTCCGTCGAGTATCAGTGTCGCCCCGACCTCACCCTCCTGCCGTCGCGCGACAAGACGATACACCCGGTAGATACTGTCAGACATGGGCACAGCCCCGTATCTCATCCAGTGTGGCGATACCCAACTCGGTCATGAGACCAGACATCTCCTGCAGCACCCGTCCAAAGACCCCCTCACCATCTGTCGCGAGCGCAGAACCGACGCCCACTGCTGTGGCACCCGCCATAATCATCTCAAGGGCGTCAGCCCCTGAACTGATCCCTCCGGTGCCGATGATGGGAACATCCAGCGCTTCCGCGATCTCATACACGCAGCGCACTGCGATGGGGCGAATGGCGGGTCCCGATACGCCGCCGGTGCGGTTGGCAAGGATAGGACGTCGTGCGTGCAGGTCGATGACCATCCCCGGGCCCAGCGTGTTGATGGCCGTGAGCCCGTCGGCCCCGGCCGCGATGACGGCGCGCGCCACATCCACCAGATCCGGTGTGTTGGGCGAAAGCTTGACGAACAGAGGGCCCGCGTGGTCGCGCCGGACCGCCTCGGTCACCAGTGCCGCGGAGACCGGCTCCAGGGCAAAGGGGCGCCCAAACTCACTATGCACGTTTGGGCAGGAGATGTTGATCTCAACCAGATCGGCGCCCACCGGCTGCATGATCCGCACCGCCTCCGCAAAGGCCTCGGGGGAATCGCCGAACACGCTGACAATGAGCGCTGCGCCGCTCGCCCGAAGCTCTTCACGCATGCGCATCAACTCATCGCGTTCCGCCTCGGCACCAGGGTTCGACAAGCCCACTGCGTTAATCAGTCCGTGTCCCCAGTCCAGAACTGTGGGGTTGGGGTGGCCCCTGCGTGGCAGCACGCTGCAGGACTTGCTGGTTACGGCACCGGCGCCGGCGCGGCCGGCCCGCACCAGCGTGCTCGCGCCACTGCCCCAGATGCCAGAGGCCAGCACCAGCGGGCTCCGAAGGGGCACCCCCGCCAGCGAGACCGACAGGTCGGGGCGCGAGACCGTCGTATCACCCCCGGCCATTCAAGTAGCTCTCTATGCGCAGCTGCGTCTCGCTGTCCAGCCGGCCCAGTTCCACCAGCGCGCCAACGATCTCACGCAGAGTGCAGGCAGCATGCAGCCGCAGGCCGTGCGCGGCCAGATCGGCCTTGCCGCCCTGCTCGCGGTCGATCAGAACGACGACGTCCTCTACCACGAGGCCCGCCTCTTTGAGCGGCTCTGCCGCCTCAAGTTTGCTGCCACCGCTGCTGATCAGATCATCCAGCAGCACCACCCGCTCACCAGGCTGATATTCGCCTTCGATCAAACGGCGCGTACCGTAGGTCTTGGCCTCACGTCGCGGATAGATGAGCGGATCGCCAGTGAGGAGCGCCACCGCCGTGCCGATCGGCAAGCCGGCGTAGGGGATGCCCGCGATCCGCGTATAGTCCAGCGGCTTCAGCAGACGCTGGTACTCCAGCGCAGCCAGCTCGAGCACCTTCGGGTCACTCACCAGTCGCCGGAGATCCACATAGATGGGCGAGTGCGCCCCCGAGTGCAGCACAAAGTCGCCCAGCTGCACGCAACCCGTGTCGTGGAGAGCCCTTGCCAGGCGTCTCAGGTGGTTGGAGCGCATCGCCTCTTGCGTAGCCGTGCTCCGAGTGGTGCGCCGGGCGCGGTTGATCGCGTCCCGGGTCTCTCTGGCAGCTTGCCGCGGGTCGTCCGCATAGATGATCCCTCGGGAAGAGTTGATGACGACCCCCTTGCCGTCGCCACGCAACCCCGCCGCCAGAACGGCTTCCAGATCCCCTCCCTGGGCGCCTATCCCGGGCACCAGAAACCAGGTGTTGGGATAAGCCGCCCTGATCTCAGCTGCCGCCTGCGGATAGGTGGCGCCCATCACCAGGCCGATCTCCCCGCCCTGCGCCCACGTTGAAGCCAGATCGGCGACGTGCTGGTATAGGGGCACGCCACGCTGGGTCCAATCCTGTACTTCGCCAGCGCCCGGGTTGGAGGTCTTGCAGAGCAGAAAGACACCGCGATCCCGGTAGACCAGGAACGGCGCGACACCGTCACTGCCCAGATAAGGGTTTACGGTCAGAGCGTCGGCCCCGAGGCGCTCGAAAACACCCTGCGCATACGCCGTCGCTGTAGAGGAGATGTCGTTGCGCTTGCCGTCCAGGATCACGGGCATGTCCTCGGGAATGGCCGCAAGCACCTCAGCGAGCACGTCCATGCCATCGGGCCCCAGCGCCTCGTAGAAAGCAATGTTAGGCTTGAACACGCAGGCATAGTCCGACGTCTCGGCCACGACAGCCCGCATGAACTCGCTGACCGATCCATAGCGCGCGGGAATCTGCCCCGGATGCGGATCAAGACCCACACACAGCAGGCTATCGCGCTTGTCGATACTCGCCGCCAGTTTCTCCCAAAACCCCATTGCGATGCTCCTGCCTACGCTTTGCCCAGCACTGCAGCCAGCAGCGCCATGCGAACGTACATGCCATTCTCCATCTGCCTAAAGTACGCTGCGCGCGGATCATCGTCCACGTCATAGTGGATCTCACCCACCCGCGGCAGAGGATGCATCAGAACCATATGCGCCTTGGCCTGGCTCATCAGTTCCGGCGTGATCTCGTAGTAATCCTTGACGGCTTCGTATTGCCGTAGATCGTCAAAGCGCTCCTTTTGCACGCGAGTCACATAGATGACGTCCGCCTCGCCGATGATGTCCTGCAGGCGATCCGTCTCGCGAACGTCGCGCCCGGCCTGCACCATCTCGTCTCTGATGTCCGCCGACAACCTGAGGATATCGGGCGCGACAAAGGTCATTTTCGTGTCATAGAGCCTCAAGAGCCGCGCGAGCGAGTGCACCGTGCGCCCGTTCTTGAGGTCGCCGACCATAGCGACATGCAGCCCATCAACGGTGCCCAGCTCACTGTAGATGGTGTAGATGTCCAGCAAGCCCTGCGTAGGATGTTCACCCGTGCCATCGCCGGCGCTGATCACTGGCTTGCTGGCATAGCGTGCCGCAACGGCGGAGGCCCCGATCTCAGGATGCCGCAGTACGATCACGTCGGCGTAGCACTGCAGCGTACGTATTGTGTCGGGAAGGGACTCGCCCTTGCTGACTGACGAGTACTGCACGCCGTGAATGGGGATGACCGAGCCGCCGAGGCGCTCCATCGCAGCAATGAAGGAGGAAGAGGTGCGCGTGCTGGGTTCATAAAACAGGTTGGCGAGCACATACCCCTTGAGCAAGTCTGTGGCGCCCACCCGTTTGACGAGGCTGCGCATCTCATCGGCAACGCCAAAGATATAGTTCAGGTCGTCACGCGAGAACTGCATCACCGAAACGATATCACGCCCGTAAAAGCTATTCAGCCGGTCGGGCGCGAGCCCCACCTTTTTGAGGTTCCCGTTCGCTGTCATAGGCTCATTGCTCCTCTTCGACCGCATACAGTGAGACCACAAACCAAGACAGAGCAGAGGATCACACCTTTGCCGCACCGCGGGCCAGCGGCTGGCCATCTCCCGGGTTAGCCTTGAGCACGCCCTCCTCCCACACGACACGTCCGCGTACCCGCACCGACTGCACCCTGCCCAGAGCTGGCAGTCCCGCAAAGGGTGACCAGCCGCAGCGCGTCTTGAAGCCATCACGGGCCAGCGTGTATACCCCGTCTGATAGATCCAAGATCACTTCACTGTCTGCCGGCGCTAACAGGCCATACACCCTCAAGGGCGCGCTATGGACGAGCTCGACCATACGCTCGTAGCTGAGCCTGCCACGCTCCACGGCTGCCAGAAGCAAAGGCACGCTGGTCTCCAGGCCGGGAACGCCCGGGGGCGGGTTCGGTAGCGCCTTTTCCGCCAGCGTGTGCGGTGCATGGTCCGAAGCGATCATATCGACGAGTGGCAGCCGCTCCCAAAAGAGGGCCACCTGGGCAGCCGAGACCAGCGGCGGCTTCATCACCGCCAGTGCACCCAGCCGACCCATAGCCTCGTCTGAGAGAAAGAGGTGATGCGGGGTAACCTCGCAGGTCACGTCAACGCCGCGCTGCCGGGCGGCATCGATCACCAGCAGGTCGTCAGGGTCAGGCACGTGACATACGTGCAGGCGCTGTCTGTAGCGCTCGGCGAGCTCGATCGCCTTGAGTATGGATGGACTCTCGGCGTGCACAGCGATGGGCCCTGGGCCGGGCCACGCCTCGAACAGGGCCGCGAGGGCTGCGGGCTCGGCGTTCCGCAGGTCACCAAAGGTTTCGTCCAGGTACAGCTTGAGCCCGACTGCTTCGGGAGCCATGGCCACAACGTCGTCAACGCTGGACCCATCCGACCCAGCAAAAAGGCCGTAGTCGGCTACGGCCCTGGTCTCAAAAAGCTTGTGCTTGGCCGCCAATCGGTCCGGCCTTGTGATTGGCGGTGTGTTATTGGGCATATCCAGGATGCCTATCACGCCACCCGCCAACGCGGCCACCGTGCCGCTGGTGATATCCTCTTTGTGCACGGCCCCCGGCTCTCTCAGGTGAACGTGTGCATCCACCATTCCCGGAAACTTGAGCTGTGTCATACCGCACCTGCCCGCAAACCGGTGTCTTCTGCCCTCACTCGATCCGACGGATTATAGCATGACACCGCCTACCTGACAATCTTTCCGGCTTGCCAGTGCCACGTATGTCACCAAAGCGTAAAGCCGCCGTCGACGACGAGGTCGTGGCCGGTGACGAAATCCGAGGCGGGAGAGGCCAGGTAAACCAGCGCGCCCTGCAGATCCGAGGTCTCCGCCATGCGCCCCATCGGCGTATCAGCCAGCCAGCCGGGGACCAGGTCGGCCACCTGATCGACGAGCGACGTGCGGGTGTACCCCGGGCTGATGCAGTTGACGCGAACGCCTCGCGCGGCCCACTCGGTGGCCAGCGAGTGCGTCAGGTGCACCACGCCCGCCTTGGAGGCATTATAGGACACCTGCTTTTGCGGGCGGTTGACGATGCGCGCGGACATGGACGCTGTGTTGATGATCTTGCCATAGCCCTGCGCCAGCATCACGCGGCCTTCCGCGCGGCAGCAGTAGAACACCGCATCCAGGTTGATGGCGATCACGGAACGCCACTGTTCGTCGGACATCTCCTCACCGGCAGCCCAGGAGCCGATCCCCGCGTTATTGACTCCGATATCGAGCCGTCCCCACTCGGAGATGATGCGCTCGACCATGGCATCGACCTGCACCGAATCGCGAACGTCCACCGTCAGAGCCAGCGAGCGCACCCCCACTCCCCGGACATCCTCAGCCACCGCCGCGGCCGTCTGAGAGTTTATGTCAACGATCGCGACATCCGCGCCAGCCTCTGCCAGCGCCATGGCATAGGCCTGCCCGATCCCCTGCCCCGCGCCCGTTACCAGCGCCGTCCTGCCAGCCAGTGAGAACCGATCCAGTATGCCCATGTATCCCTCCGCATTCGAACTTTGATAATGGCTGAGGGCGAAACAACAAGGCCTGCCAGCGCCTAGAGTTCAAACTCCGCAACTACAAACGTATGGTCAGAAGGGCGCTCAGCCCTGCGGGCATCCACGTCGATCCAGCACGCGGTCGAACGTTTCGCCAGCGCCGGCGTCGCCAGGAGATGGTCGATGCGCCAGCCCACCCCGCGGTCTATCGCATTGCGGACGCGATAGTCATAATAGCTATACTGGCCGGGCTCATCGGGATGGTGGCGGCGAAAGACATCCTCCAAACCCCACGAGCACAGCTCGGCAAAAGCCTCGCGGACGCGCGGATGAAAGTCGACGTGCTGCGCATTGGCCTTCGGATCATGGATGTCGATGGGCTCCGGCGCGACATTCAGGTCTCCGCACAAAAGCACGCGGTCCTCGATGCTAAAGTGACGCTCCAGATAGGCACGCAGTCGCGCAAACCATTTTAGTTTGTACGCGAACATCTCATGGTCGATGCTACGTCCTTGCGGCACATAGGCGTTGATGATATGGATGCCATGCGTTGTGCCCCGTATCAGACGCGCACAGTCCGCCGGGCCGTCATCGTCGAATCCGCACGACACATCCTCCAGCGCCTCGCGGCTGATGATGGCCACACCCGCCTGTGCCTTTTGGCCGCTGAACTCCACATGGAGGCCAGCCTCGGCAAAGGCGTTTACCGGAAATTCTTCGTCCTCGACTTTGGTCTCCTGGACACACAGCACGTCAACCGCCTTCTCATCAAGCCAGGAGATAATCTGCTCCAGACGGGTGCGTATAGAATTGGCGTTATAGGTCGCAATCTTGATCGTAGGCGTCATGTTTCCCTCTCACCTCCCGCGTACGCAGCCATGCTCTCGAACAATGGGGCTAACGCCTCATAGGCAGCGACAAAGAGTGGATAGAGCTCATCATAGTCATCCACTGCCGCCTGACGCGGCGTTTCGCCCGGACCAACTGCAACCCAGTCCGTTGCGGCACCATAGTCAGGCAATAGACCCACGCCAACGCCTGCGGCGATAGCGGCGCCCAGGGCCGTGGCCTCAGCCGCCAGCCGAGGCCGCAAGAGCGGCACATCGAGCACGTCGGCGAGAATCTGCCTCCAGAGGGCCGACCGTGCCCCGCCGCCGATCACCCGCAGGCCATCGATCCTGGCCCCCTGAATTCTAAAGGCGCCGAGTATGGTACGCAGATTGAGCGCCACCCCCTCGAGCACGGCCCTCGCAACCTCGGCGCGCCCATGGGCCATGGACAGACCCACGAAACAAGCCCGCGCGTTCGGGTTCCAGTGCGGGCTGCGCTCGCCGATCAGGTAAGGAAGAAAGAGCAACCCCTTTGCACCCGCCGGGACCGAGGCCGCCAGAGCGTCGAGCTCCTGGTACAACGGCTCACCCTCAGATCCTCGCAGCAAGCGGTCCAGCCAGTCATAGGAGCCTCCGGCGCACTGCATCGTTCCCGTAGGGAAAAAGTAACGGGGATCCAGATGCGCAAAGGTAAAAGTGCGTTGCTGCGGATCGTACAGAGGCTCGGTTGAAACAATCGAAATCCATGACGATGACCCGATATAGTTGTAGGCATCGGATGGACGCACGACGCCTGCCCCCACGGTGGCGCAAGCCCCGTCACCACCGCCGATCACCACAGGCGCTCCATAAGCCAGCCCCGTCGCCTCAGCGGCCTCCCGCGTGACATACCCGATGATCGTTGCGGACGGTACAGCCGGTGGCAGCAACGCCATGGGCAGCTCCAGGCGCTCCATGATCCGCTCCGACCAGCGTCGTTCTTTCAGATCAAAGAGGTTGGTGCCCGAGGCATCCGAATAGTCGGTGGCCATGACGCCGGTAAGCCGGTAGGCCACATAGTCTTTCGGCTGTAGTATGCGGTGCGTCGCTGCTTTGAGCTCGGGGTGGTGCCCCCGTTGCCAGAGCAGCTTGGCAGCGGTATAGCTCGGGCTGGCCCGGTGTCCCGTGATGCGGTAGACCTCCTCCGTGCCAATGCGTTCCCGGAGCCATTCCGCTTCGCGCTGAGCCCGCTGATCCGCCCAGATAATGGCATTGCTGAGCGGGTGCCCGGCGGCATCTACGGGCAGGCAGGCCATCATCTGGCCAGAGAATCCCACCGCCGCTACATCGTCCGGTGCCCGGCCCGCTTCCAGCAACAGTCTGTGCGTAGAGACCGTAATTGCCTCCCACCAGTCGGCCGGATCCTGCTCCGCCCACCCCGGCTTTTCGTAACGCGTTCCATACGGCTGGAAAGCGCTGGCCAGCAGCGTGCCCTCTGAGGTGAAGAGCGAGGCCTTGTTACCCGTCGTTCCGAGATCGTGCGCTAACAGCAACTCTTTCATAGCATGTCCTCGATGTCCATCCGCTCCCAGGTCAGCACTGAATCGTCCAGATCGTAGATCATCACAGGAAAAGGACGCACGCACAGGGCCGGCGCCACCGAAAACCAGGTGTCCCCCTGCCGGAAGGGGCTCACGCCTGCGTGGTAATGGCCGCTGAGCACAAGACGCACACGCGAGGATGACGCGATCTCGTCGGCCAGCGCCTCGCCATCGCGATACGTGTGTGGATAGCCCGCATCCAGCCTGGGCTGGATCACATAGTGCTGGATATGGATCTGCGGCAAACCGCTCGCATCGTTCAGCACACTTTGGAAACGCTCGCGTTCCTCACCAAGCCGTTCCGGGACATGCTCGTACTGCTCGCGATCGTCAAAGGAGACAATGCGATAGCCGCAGAAGCTCCAGTCCTTAGCCACGGGAAAAGCGCGCAGTACCTGCTCCGGAAAGTCATGGTTACCAGAGATGACCACCCAGGGGAAATCGGTGCGCCTTAATACGCCCGCAACAATCTGAAGATCGTCCCAGGCCATGTTGCATAACCTGGAATCCGGCTCGCCCGCAGGAACATCGACGAGATCGCCGCTCAACACACCCAGATCTGGCCAGCGCTGGGCGCCAGCCTGTGCAGCAGCTGCGAGTATCCCGGGCACGAGGCGGCTTTCCCGTCCCGGCACGGCGGAGCTTCCTGGCAGATGATGGCGCAGGTGAAGATCAGTCAGATGGACTATGCGCACAACAAGCGGCCCTCCCGTGCGGCTGCCAATACCAATACCGGATTCCGGTGCAGGCGTCAAGCGTTCGCACTCCAGCGGCCGGTAGCGGCAGGGCCCGTGCGGTGCTATACTTTGGCGCGTCACCCAACCCGTGAGGAGAACCATGTCACATAGCCCAATCGCCACGCTCCTGCAGATCGTGTTGGCTCTGTCCATTGCCACGATACTAATCGCTTCGCCACTCTATGTCATCGTGACCCCAGCCTATCCGGGCTTGCAGTATCGCCAGCCGAGCTTTCCGGAATCGATCCGCTTCACCCGCGCCGAGAGAACTCGGCTCGCGGAGACCATCTGGCGGTACAATCGGGGCGATGTCTCCCTGGAGGAGCTGGCCAGCATGCAGACCGATGCCGGGCAGGTGGCACTCTTGCCGTCAGAGACGCAGCACTTGGTGGATGTAAAACGCGTGGTGCAGGCCTTTTTCGTGGCGCACGGCATCGCCTTGCTTTTGGCCATTCTCGCCGCTGCTCTGCTCAGGAATCATAGGGCACGGCTTGTGCGGGCATTGTATGCGGGTACCGCTATCGCCATGGGCCTGCTGGCGATCGTCGGAGTGTCCGCGCTGATCAACTTTGACGTGTTTTTCACACTCTTTCACAGAGTCTTTTTCGAGTCGGGCACGTGGACCTTTGCGTATGAGGACACGCTCATCCAACTATATCCCCTGGAATTCTGGACCAACGCCGTCCTGCACTATATAGTCCTCATCGGAGCGCTCTCTGCCGTGGTGATCGGCATAGCTCACATACTGGGGCGGCGACCAGACCGCGCGACATTGGCATGATCAGTGTCGATCAGGCCCGCAGGCTGTACGCCGACAACGACTCTGCGCACGGGTTCGATCATGTGTTGCGGGTGACACGCCTGGCGGAACGACTGGCCATGGAAGAGGGGGCGGATCTCGAGATTGTGCGAACTGCGGCGCTGCTACACGATGTCGCCCGGGCTGAACAGGAGCGCACGGGCATCAGTCATGCCGAGCTGGGTGCCCTGAGAGCGCGGGAGATCCTGGCGGGGAACCCTCCAGAACGCGTGGAGGCCGTGGCCGCCGCCATAGAGCAGCACCGTTTTCGTGTCGACAACCCGCCGATTACGCTGGAAGCACGGGTGCTCTATGATGCGGACAAGCTGGATGCGATCGGCGCTGTGGGCGTGGCCAGGGCTTTTGCCTATGGGGGGCAATCGCAACAGCGACTGTGGGCCGAGGTTGACCCTTCCTACGCGACGCTGAGTGCTGACGACGTCGACCTGAGCCTGGTGAATGGACAACACACGCCGGTGCACGAGTTTGTGTTCAAGCTGGCCAGGCTCAAGGACAGGATGCTGACTGAGGGCGGTCGCAGAATGGCGGCAGAACGACATGACTTTATGGTCGCGTTCTTTGCACGGCTGGAGCAAGAGGTCAGAGGCAGCGTCTAGCGGACTCTACTTTTTCTGAGCGACGAGCTCTCTCTCCCTTTCGACAAGATACTCGAACGTGGTGGTTTCCAGGATCTCCTGCGTCGCCTGGGTGACGCGTTCCCAGACCCCGCGCACGGCACAGACCGCACTATAGGGGCAATCGTCCACAACATCTTCCTGGACACAGGCGGTCGGCGCCAGAGGTCCTTCCAGAGCGATCACGGCGTCGGCGAGCGAGATGGCACCTGGCGTTCTCGCAAGCATGTGCCCGCCCTGAGGTCCGCGCCTGCTCCGAATGATGCCAGCCTTGCGCAGCGTAATCAAGAGTTGGTAGAGATAGTTCTCAGGTATTCCCCGAGCAGAGGCTATTTCTGTGCTCTGAATGTACCCTTCTCCATAGCGCTTGCTCAGCTCAAGCAGCGCCCTGATGCCATACTCACCTTTGGTCGATATCTTCATGATCTGCGTTCTCACTCTTCGGGGCGAATCACAGGTTTTCTATCAAGTTACTCTGATTATAGCAGCCAAGCGAGCGCTGTCAAGCAGGCACTGCTCCCTCGGCTATGTTGGCAGCCGCCGGCCCGGTTGCCGCCCGATATCACCCATGATACTATGAGGCTATGAGTCGACCTGACACGCTCGCCCACTATTTGCTGCGGTCAGTGAACAAGGCGCAGCGCCTCTACCGCCTGTTTGACACTGGTGACCGGGTGTTGGTCGCTGTCTCTGGTGGCAAGGACAGCTTGACGCTGTTGGATCTGCTCTATCGCAGGAGGGTATCTGGTCCTGAACAGCTCCAGCTGGTCGCCGGGCATATCCAAACCGACTACCATTGTGGACGCACGGTGTCGACCGACTGGTTGGCCGCATGGTGCGCAGAACGGGACATACCTCTCTTGCGCACAGACATCAAAGTGGCGGAGGTAGTGGTCCATTCTACGCACAGCCAGTGCTTTTGGTGCGCACGTGCCCGGCGCAAGGCTCTCTTCGCGCTCGCCGAAAAGGCCGATTGTGCCAAGGTCGCCTTTGGTCACCATGCCGACGACGTGGCCGAGACGACGCTTATGAATCTGTTCTACAACGGCCGCCTCGAGGCGATGCAGGCGCGCTCCGAGCTTTTCGATGGCACCCTGACAGTCGTGCGTCCTCTGGCGCTTGTGGAGGAGCGTGACATCACCACCTTTGCCCTTGCCAGTGGCTACCCCATCCAGGGCAGCCCCTGCCCTGAGGGGGCCCGATCACGACGGGCATTGATGAAACGGATCCTGCGAGATGCCGAGATCGATCGGCACGACGTCAAGCGCTCCATATACAGGGCGGTGAGCTGCGTTGAGCAGTCTCGCCAGGGTGCTTTGCCACACCACACGAATGAGGCGGACTGATCGGGACCCAAGGAGGTGAACGTGTCCGAACGAGCTGTCACATGTACCTACTTCGAGCAGACAGGGCCGGAGAACACCGACCGCACACTTGAGATCGCTCGCTTGCGGGCCGACCAGCTCGGTATCCGTCACATTATCGTGGCGACGACGACTGGAGAGACCGGGCTAAAGGCCGTGGAAAGGCTCAGAACCGCCGATCGACAGGTGATTGTAGTGACACACTCGACAGGGTTCGCGGCACCCAACACCCAGGAACTGACTCCCGAGAACCAGGCTGCTATCGAAAAGGCCGGCGGGCGCCTGCTCACGGCGCAGCATGCTCTGGGAGGCCTTAATCGTGCTGTACGGCGCAAGTTCGGGTCTTACCAGCTGGATGAGATCGTCGCCTTTGTTCTTCGAAGCTTTTCCCAGGGCGTCAAGGTCGCCTGCGAAACCACCATGATGGCAGCCGATGCGGGCCTTGTACCCGCCGGAGAAGCGATCATTGCCATCGCCGGGACCAGTCGCGGTGCCGATACCGCCGCGGTCATTCTCTCGGCCAACGCGCAGGACTTTTTTGATCTGCGCGTGCTGGAGCTGCTTTGCATGCCCTCTGTTCTGCCGAGGCCTACCTGATGCGGGCAAGGCTCATCGCTTTTAGCGGTACAGGCTGAAAGCCGGCGGATGCGAACCCGCGGCGCAGTATGGCACAGCCAATGCACTTTGGCGCCCCTTTACCAGGTATTGCAAACTCGCTCATGTGAGGTGAGACAATATGATAGCCAGTGACACGTTGAACAGGCGCACCTCCTCGACAGAGCCCGCCCAGGCCACCCTGACGATCGATGCTACACACAAAGCGACGCATGCCGTCAACCCCTATCTCTTTGGCAAATTCTGCGAACATCTCGGCAACAATATCTACCAGGGCATGGAGGCCCAGATCCTTTTCAACCCGACCCTGGCGCGATGGGTGTTCAACGGGGGCACCGATCGCGTGAATGGCGGCATGCACGCCGAGTACGACCCTGCTCGTATCGCCCTGCTCTCGGCCGAGCGAGCCAGGCGTATGGGCTTTCCCGACGGCCAGCTGTTGGTCGATGACTACATGGATGGCCTGGCTTATGGCTGGTTTCGGCTCGGCTCCAGGGAAGAAGTACGGGTCAGCGCTGACGTTGGGCCACACGGTGACCGGGCGCAACGCGTAGAAGTATTGAGGGCAACTGAGGGTCAGCCCAGAGGCATTGCCCAATGGACATACCTGCCCCTTCACCGTACGAGGGGCTACCAGTACCGCCTTGTGGCCCGTGCTGCACAGCCCACCGAGCTGACGCTGTCACTGAACAGCGTGCGCACTATGGATGAGCCCGTCGCCCGGCTTGCCACTACCACAGTCACGCTCGGACCCGCCTGGCAGACCTTCGAGGGGACGCTATACCTGCCCGAGCAGGCCACGCACAATCCGGCAGGGCTCTATCGTCTCGACATCACGACAGAGAGTCTTGCCAACCTTGTGGTGGACAGGGTGCTCTTGTACCCGGACGATCACATCGCACATTTCGATCCCGACATCGTGCGACTGCTCAAGGAATCCCGGTTGCCCCTGTTGCGGTGGCCTGGAGGCAATTTCGTTTCTGGATATCGCTGGCGCCTGGGTGTTGGCCCCATCGACGCACGCCCCACCCTGCCCAACCCGGCGTGGGAGTCGCTCGAATACAACCTGTTCGGGACGGACGAGTTCATCAGCTACTGCCGCCAGGTAGGCTGCGAACCGATGATCTGCGTCAACGCAGGCGACGGTACTCCGGAAGAGGCCGCCGCGTGGGTAGAGTACTGCAACGGCTCCGTACAGACGCCAATGGGGCGCTTGCGCTCCGAGAACGGCCACCGCGAGCCGTACGGCGTAAGGCTCTGGGAGATCGGCAACGAACTGGATGGGCGCCATCAGGTCAGTTGGACCACGCCGGGTGGCTATGCCGACCGCTACCTGCGCTTTGAGCGCGCCATGCGGGCTGCTGACCCGGGCATCCGCGTTTTAGCCTGTGGCTCTGAATGGCGCGTCCACTCTGAATGGAACACGGCCCTGATCGAGCAGGCGGCACCGGAGCTCAACACCATCACCCACCATGTGCTGAACGGCGGCTCGGTGAACGAGCGCACTAACCCAACAGCCCTGTATCACTCCTTCATGGGTTATGCCCAACCGCTGGGAGAGAAATATCGCCAGCTCCTTGCCGAAATGGCCGCCGGCGGAGTCGGTGAACCACGGATTGCGATCACCGAGTTACAGCTCTTTAGCCATTTTCAGGGACCAGCGGGCATCGGCAACGACCTGTCGCCAGCAACCATGCCCACGAATCAGACCATCAGCGAGGCGCTATATGTGGCCACGATCCTGCACGAATGCATCCGCATGGGCGAGGCCGTGGAGTTGGTGACACATTCGGCCACAGTCAACCACGGTGGCGGCCTGCGCAAAACGCGAGAGCGCGTGTGGGCCAACCCCATCCACTATGCGCACACCATGCTGGGCGAGCTGCACGGCGGCATCCCTGTCGCCATCGCGCTGGAGAGCCCGGTGTACACGGTGAACGAGTCCTTTGACAATGGTGTGATGCCCCCGCTGAAACAGGTCCCTGCAATCGATGCCGTGGCCGTCGTCTCCGCTGATGGCACCAGGCTGATCCTTAGCCTCGTGCATCGCTCGGCCGAGATAGGCCCGATCGAGCTCGCCATCGATCCTGGAACCTTCAAACTCCAGGATCAGGGTGAGGTCGTGACACTTTCTGGTGAGACGTGGTGGGACCAGAATACGCCAGATGAGCCGGAACGCATCACGCCCAGCAGATCCCCCCTGGCGATCAACCATCAGCATGTGATGTTGAGCCTGCCGCCCTATTCCTACACGCAGGCCGTCCTCCCGCTCAGAGAGGAGAATTGATCGACGCAAGATAAGGATACAGATCCTGGCATGTGCCAGTCCTGAGCGCCAATAGCTTGCGCTCATGCTGCTCTGGTGAGGTGGCGTAGCGTCCGGTTCGCTTAATCAAGAACATCAGGCGCGCGTCTCAGGCCGAGGGATCCCAGGGAGCGCTGTTGGCATTCAGGGCAGCCTCGCCCTTCAGCAGCTCTGCCGTCGTCCGTGTGTTTTCCTCAATGGAGAGGCCAAGTGTGATCACTTCGGCCTCAGCTTGCAGAACGAGAAAGGCAACGAGCGCCGCAACGACGATAAAGAGCCCAAAGATGACCGCGCCGGCCATAGGGCTCATGTAGGGCAGCATCCTGCTAAAGACCCGCATCTCGATCCTGCCACCGATCACCGCCACAACGATGGCCAGGAGACTGCCAAGGAGACCGCCGACGAGTGCAATCCAGGCCAGGATGCGACAGAGTGTTGTGATGAACCGGAGTGTGCCGAACTTTTTCATGCATGTTCTCCTTAGTGACACGAATCGCGACGCACCTGCCCCGCGTATCAGGGGCAGTCTAGCTGCACGCCCGTGCCGGGTCAAGGACGATCCGGAGACAGGCTGTTCAGCTGGCACAAAACCCTCCAGAGGACTCGATGTTTCTTTGATGGCTGGCAGCGAACTCCTGCCGCTGGCGATTCTGGCCGACGACCTGACAGGCGCCATGGACAGCGGACTACAGCTCGCTCGTCGCGGCCTCGAAACAGTGGTCCAGCTCAGTACACAAGAGGACAATAGTGCACCGGTGGTAGTCCTGAGCAGCGAGAGCCGCGACGCGAGTCCCCGCGCAGCGATCGCGAGCACGGGCACCCTGATTCCCCGCCTACGGGGCAGAAGGGTCTTCAAGAAGATCGACTCCACCTTCAGAGGAAACATCGGCTACGAGTTGCGCACGCTCCTGTCCGGGCTGTCGCTCCGTGCGGCCGTCATCACCCCGTCCTTTCCACAGGGCGGCCGCACTCTGATCAACGGACACCTGCTGATCGACAACCAGCCTCTGAACACCACGCCGTTTCGTCATGACCCGCGCTGGCCCATGCTGGAATCGTATCTGCCGACCTATCTGATGCAACAATCGGGGATGGAGGTCGCTCGCGTGGCGCTGGATGTGGTACGCAACGGTGCGCGTCGCCTGGCCCAGGCGCTGGCCCTGGTCGACAGCCGTCTGGTGGTCGTAGATGCGACGTCGGAAGAGGATCTGGCAACGATCGCGCAAGCGATCAAAGGCCTGGGTCCGGCATGGATGCCCTGCGGCTCGGCAGGCTTGGCTCAGGCCTGGGCAGCACTGCTCGATGCGCGGACACCCGTGCCGGTTGTCTTCCCTAATCGCGCCAACAGGGGTATGCTGTTTGTTGCTGGTAGCCGAAATCCCGTCTCGCTGGAACAGATCGACGGTCTGGTTCGCCGCGGCGTGCCGCAGGTGACCGTGGATAGCCGAGGCATTTACGAGCCGGTGCGTGAGACGGACCGGCTGGCCCAGGCCGCGCTTGAGGTTCTTGCCACGGGCAGCGATGTCTTGATAGAGGCTACCTCCAGCCCTGCTGTCCCTGGAGCGGGGCCGCGCGTGGCCCAGATCCTCGCTGACGCTGTACGGTCACTGGTGGCTCGTGACCAGGTGGCTGGCCTGTTCTTGACCGGAGGACAAGTCGCCATCGCAGTATGCCGTGCCCTCGATGTCGCCTCACTGCGCATCGTCGACGAGGTCGAGCCCGGTATACCGGGCGCACAGCTGCGGGGCGGCCGGGCGGCCGGTTTGCCGGCCGTGACCAAAGCAGGGGGATTCGGCAGCTCCGGTGCGATGATCACCGCCCGTCAGTGGTTGCACGACAAAACGCGGGGATAGTCACCGGGTATTGAGATAATAGTGGAGGGGGAGCAATGCAGCACCGGCCCATTCTTGGGGTGACCATGGGAGACCCCAGCGGCAGTGGTTCCGAGATCGTCGTCAAAGCCTGGGCGGACCCTGAGGTGCGCCGCCGAGCGCGCGTCATCGTGATCGGTGACGTTTCCTGGATGGCGCGAGCGACGGCCCTCGTCGGCGTGGATGTTCCGGTGCGGGCCGTTGATGATGTCTCACAGGCGCTTTATAGCGATGACGCCATCGATGTGCTCCAGGCGACGGACGTGGACATGGAGGGGCTAGAATACGGCAAGGTGCAGGCGCGGGCGGGCCAGGTTGCCTATGACACCGTCATCGCGGGCATCGACCTCGCGATGGCCGGCAAGGTCGACGCCCTGGTCACCTCGGCCATCAACAAAGAGGCGCTCAACCTCGCGGGCCACCACTATGACGGACACACGGGTCTGCTCGCGTTTCGCACCGGCGCGAAAAAGGTCGCGATGATGCTGACGGCCGGTGACTTTCGCGTGACGCACGTGAGCACACACTGCTCACTGCGAGAGGCCATCGATCGCGTCAAGGCCGATCGTATCATCGACGTCATCCAGCTCACGGACGATGCTCTCAGGCAGATGGGGATCACCTCGCCTCGTATCGCAGTCGCGGGTCTCAACCCCCATTCGGGCGAGGGTGGTCTGTTTGGCGACGAGGAGGTGCGCGAGATCGGACCCGCTATCGAGCGTGCCCGTGCCCAGGGGATGAACGTGCATCCCATTCCGGTGCCGCCAGACACCGTATTCTACATGATGGCGGAAACCAAGTCCTTTGACGCCGTGATCGCCATGTATCACGATCAGGGGCACATCCCGACCAAGCTCATCGGGTTCGCCGAGGGAGTGAACATCACTCTGGGATTGCCGATCATCCGCACCTCGGTAGATCACGGGACGAATTTCGGCAAGGCGGGCAAGGGGACAGCCTATGCCACCAGCATGATCAGCGCGATCATGGCTGCGGTGGACCTGGCCCGTGGCAGAACACAGCGCAAAGTGTGACGCCGGACCAACGAAACGGCGCTCTCCGACCGGCCATCGGAGAGTGCCTTTTCTGTTGCGCCGATCTAGCGCAAATAGTCCTTGAGCTGGGCGCACCGGTAGGGATGGCGCAACCGTCCGAGCGCCTGGTGTTCGATCTGACGGATACGTTCGCGCGTCAGCCCAAACTTTTCGCCCACCTCTTCCAGCGTGTGCGCCTTGCCATCCCTCAAGCCAAAGCGCAACAGCAGGATGCGAGCCTCGCGCGGGCTCAGCGCAGTCATGACCTCTTCCAGCGCCTCCCGCAGGAGCTGGCGATAGGCCACATCCGACGGTGACGGCGCATCCTCATCTTCGATAAAGTCGCCAAACTCGGTATCTCCGTCGTCGCCCACCGGCCGTTCCAGTGAAACAGGGTACCTGGAGATGCGCATCAAGCGCTCGATCTTGGTGACACTCAGGCCGGTCTGGTCGGCAATCTCTTCCGGAGTGGCCCGCCTGCCCTCCTCCTGCTCGATCTGCTCGACGATGCGGTAAATGCGGCGAATCTGATCGCCCGCGTGGACCGGTAACCGGATCAAACGGCTCTGCTGTGCCAGCGCCCGCGTGATACCCTGCCGTATCCACCACGTTGCATAAGTGCTGAATTTATAGCCGCGATGATAGTCGAACTTTTCCACCGCCTTCATCAATCCGATATTGCCCTCTTGAATCAGGTCCAGCATGGGGACACCCTGACCGAGGTACTTTTTGGCAACGCTGACCACCAAGCGGGTGTTCGCCTCTACCAGGCGTGTGCGCGCCTGCTCACCGAGCCGGACAATCTCATCCAGGTCATCACGCTGGTCCTCAGTGAGGTCGGCGGATTGGAGCCTCTTGCGAGCTGCCACACCCGCCTCGATGCGCTTGGCCAGCAGTACCTCTTCCTCGGCCGTCAGCAGCGCAACCTGCCCCATCTGCTTGAGATAGAGGCTGACCGTATCGTCTGCGGCGATCCCCTCCAGATCAGCCCGCGTCCTCTTGCGCAGTAACTGCTCCTCAAGAAGGTCCCGGACCTCGCCCTGCCCATCGGACTCGTCCTCTTCCTCCTCCAGTTCCAGATCAATCACATCGTCATCATCATCATCATCGACGACTTGGTCTTCGATCTCTTCATCAGTCGCAATATCCAGTTCATTCTCTAGCAATGCCACTTGGACTCCCTCGTCTATCAGCTAGGCGAACGCTCATCAGTATTGCGTACGCTTCGGCGAGCTGTTGCGGCGGCTACGCTCGAACACCTCCTTTCGGGCCCAAACGACCCATCAGATTACAGAAACAGAAAAACTCGGCTCGCCACACCTGCAACACGCCGCAGGATGTCGATACCGAGTCAAGTGTCGTAGGCTTTCTCATGACTGACACGTCACCGTCCTGAGCAGAATCTACAACTCTCATTATACTTGCAAAGCGCGGCCAGGTCAATTGTTCAAAGAAAACTCAGCCAAAATGCCTAGATGTGGGCAAGGCAACAGGCAGGCCGCCCACCGGTAGCGCCTCCAGCACCCCATTGACCACCGCGCGTGCCATCGCCACAGCGCCCATCTCCGCCAGCACGACCGGGTTCGCATCCACCTGGCCAGTGGCTACAGCAAACAGCGTATCCCCATCATAGAGGGTATGGACCGGCCGGATCACCCGGGCCAGCCCGTCGTGTCCCGACTGCGCCAGACGGTTGAGCTCGGCCGTATCCAGCCTTGCGTTCGTGGCCAGAGCGCCGATCACCGTGTTCCCCGCAAAGCTCGCCGTTGCATAGACACCGGGATCCAGTGCATCCACCCACTCGCCCGGCGCCACGCCCCGCGCTCCAGCCAGGATGCGACCCGTCTCAGGATCGGTCACGTTCCCCAGAGCGTTCACAGCCACGATGGCGCCGACCACCAGATCGCCCTGGCGCAGACTGGCAGTACCCAGACCGCCCTTCATCGCTTGGCCCATCCCGGCCAGTTTTCCTACCGTGGCGCCCAGGCCAGCCCCGACGTTGCCCTGCTCGATCGCCGGCGTGTGAGCGGAGCTGGCCGCCGCGTAGCCCATGGCTGCATCGGGCCGCACATCAGCGCTGCCCAGACCCAGATCAAAAAGCACCGCTCCGGGCACGATCGGCACCTGCGCCACGCCGGTATCATATCCGAGGCCTTGTTCCTCGAGGTACCGCATCACCCCATCGGCCGCCGCCAGCCCATAAGCGCTGCCTCCGGTCAGCAGCAGCGCGTTCACCCTCCCCACCAGCATGCCTGGCTGCAAAAGGGCCGTCTCGCGAGTGCCAGGTGCGTATCCACGCACCACGCCACCGCCGGCGGCGCCCTCGGGCGGGCACAGGATCACGGTGCAGCCGGTGAGAGCCTCCTCGTCGCCCGCATGGCCCACACGGACCCCATCCACATCCGTTATGCTGCCCGGATATCTAGCCATGGTGCTCTTCCCATAGGGCCTGCACCCGCTCCCAGATGCGCTCTGCAACGTCGAACTTGGGCATCAGGGGCAACGCCTCTGGCGCGGCACCGGTTGCCAGGAGTACGACGCGGTTGTCCGCCACCTCGAATCCCGCATCGGTCGCTGAGACATCGTTTGCCACCAGCAGATCGAGCCGCTTGCGTGCCAGCTTGTCGGCAGCGTTCTGCAGCAAGTCATCGGTCTCCGCTGCAAAACCTACCACCAGCCGCGGCCAACCATCAGTGCGCAGGTTTGCGACGGCAGCCAGGATGTCCCGCGTACGCTCCAACTCAATCACCAGACTACCCTCACCCTTCTTGATCTTGTGCTCAGCCAGCGTCGCAGGACGATAGTCTGCCACGGCGGCCGCCATGACAAGTACGTCCGTCTCGGTGCGCCTGGAGAGCACTGCCTGGGCCATCTCCTCAGCACTGCGCACCGGGACGTACTCTACGCCCGAGAGCCTTCCCAGACAGGTGGGCGCACTGATCAGCGTCACCACGGCACCGCGGTCGCGCGCAGCTTCGGCCAGGGCGTAGCCCATCCGGCCCGAGGAGCGGTTCGTCAGGTGGCGCACAGGATCCAGGGGCTCTTGCGTGCCTCCCGCGGTGACGACCACGCGCAGACCGGCCAGCGGTCCCTGCCGGCCCAGCGTCTGCCGTATCGCAGCCAGCAGGGTGTCCGTGGACGGCAGGCGCCCCCGGCCCATACGCCCCGAGGCCAGTCTGCCCTCCTCTGGCTCGACGATGACGGCGCCGCGCCCCCGTAAAGTCGCTGCGTTCGCCTGCGTGGCCGGATGCGCCCACATGTCCGCGTCCATGGCGGGGGCCAGCACCAGCAGCGCCGTGCTCGCCAGCACGGTCGTCGTCAACAAGTTGTCGGCGACACCGTTCGCCAGCTTGGCCAGCGTGTTCGCCGTGGCCGGCGCGATCACGATCAGATCCGCCTTTTTGGCGAGAGAGATGTGCGCCATGTCGGTTGTGTCCAGCGGCTTGAACATGTCGACCGACACTGGACGCTGCGTCAGCGTCTGAAACGTCAAAGGCGTCAAGAATGCCAGAGCCGCCTCCGTCAGAATCACCTCAACGTGCGCCCCAGCCTGGACCAGCTTGCTGCAGAGGTCCACGGCCTTGTACGCCGCGATCCCCCCGGTCACCCCCAGCACGATGTTCTTGCCCTCGAGGATCATGCTGCTCCTCGGTTCAGGTCATAGATCAGCCGTAGACCCTTGAGTGTGAGCCAGGGATCGACGTGTTCGATGACGGAGGTCTCGCGAGCGACCACTTCCGCCAGGCCGCCTGTAGCAATCACACGCATGTCGGGCCCGAGTTCTGCCCTAAAGCGCGCCACCAGGCCCTCCACCAGGCCGACGTAGCCAAAGAGGATGCCGGATCGCATGGCGTCCACCGTGTTGGCACCGATAGCATGCGGGGGACGCTGCAGGTCGATGCGGGGCAGCTTGGCGGTGCGCTGAAAGAGCGCCTCCGCGGCCACGCGCACGCCCGGGGCAATGGCCCCGCCGAGATACTCTCCCGTGGCCGAGAGGGCATCAAAGGTGGTGCCGGTGCCAAAGTCGACGACACAGGCCGGGCCACCGTATAGACGGAAAGCCGCCGCGACGTTGACGATGCGATCGGCACCCACTTCCTGCGGCCGATCGTACCGGATCGCTACGCCGGTGCGTGTCCCGGTACCCACAACGAGTGGATCCTGATGCAAATAGCCGCGCACCATCTCCTCATAGCGCTCGGTCAGTGAGGGCACTACACTGGCGATGATGGTATCTTGTACTTGATCCAGACTATAACCGGCATGAGTGAAGAGGCTTACCAACGTCATGGCGTACTCGTCGGGCATGCGCTCATGATCGGAGCTGATGCGCCAGTGGGTCAGCAGGCTGTCACCCCGGTACAGGCCGAGCACGATGTTGGTGTTGCCGATATCGATACAGAGTAGCATGGTCACTTTCCTCCCGCCAGCGCCACTACAGACGCGAACCCCGCTTGCCGCCAATCTGCCGCACCGCTGAGACCACGGCTACCACGATAATGGCAGACACGACTGCCTCGGGGATCCCCTGCATCAGACCGATGCTGAGCGCGACTTCGGACGTGACGCCCGGGAGCTGGCGCAGCACCGCCGCCCCTAACACCAGCACTGTATTGGTCAGCGAGCCAGCGACACCGGCCGCCGCCAGCCCGACAACCTGCGTGTCCCCCTTGCGCAGCCAGAGCAAGCTGTAAACGGCGGCACCGAGCGCGACGACCGCGATTGCGATCCCGAGCCACAGAACCGATTGGCTCACCACGTAGGCGGCCCACAGCACGGCTGCCAGGATGACCAGCAGGATCGTCATCAACACTGGCCGGCTGGCGCGCCGTAGCCCAAAGTATACCAGCGCCGCCACGACACCGATCGCCAGGCGGGGCAGGATGATGACCAGCGGATCCTTGACGGGGACCGACGGGCTCAGAAAGCTGGCAAAGCCAAATCCGAGCGAGACGATCAGCCCGACCAGCGGTCCCTCCAGTATCCCTCCGATGATCGCCGGGATGTGGGCAATCGTCGCACTACCGGCAGGCGTAGGCACGGGAATAAACCCCACCGGCGTCAGCCCCAGCAGCAGGGTGATGGCCAGCAAGAGCCCCGCGGTCACAATGCGGCGAATCGAACGTTCCTGAGTGTCCATGGTTTGTCCCTCTCGATCTGTGAAGATCTGTCCTGACTAGAATACGAACGCGACGGTCAGTGTGACGAATCCAAACCCAAGGGCGAGATAGTCTCCCGCTGACAGCCGCAGATGCCTGTAGTAGGTGCGTCCTCGGCCACCCTGGTAGCAGCGGGCGAGCATCGCCGTGGACAGCTCATCCACGCGTCGGAAGGCATCGGCAAAGAGCGGAACGACCAGAGCGGCGGTGCGCCGCGCATTGCGACCGATTTGCCAGCGGCTCTCGGGCCCGCCCGTGATGTCGCGTGCCAGCTGCGCACGCTGCACAGACTCGAGTTCTTCTCCCAGGATTGGCAGAAAGCGCAAGGCGATGGCGCCGGTCAGAGCGAGTTCATGACCCGGCAACCCCAATCTCGTCACAGGGCGCAACAGCATCTCGAGTCCAGACACCAGTGCACTGGACGAGGTGGTCGCGGTGAGCAACGAAACCAGCAGCACCAGCGACAGCAGCCGTGCCAGAGAGACCAGCACACCCACGATCCTGCCCAGCGTAAGACTGAAGCTGCCCGCTGTCCACAGCACGACGCCGGCACCCGGCACGCCCGCAGGCTCCAGCCCAAAGAGCAACTGAAACAGCGCGAGCAGCACCAGCACCGGCAGAACAGGGCGCAGCGCGCCACTCAGCGCTGCCCGGGGCAACCGCGACAGTGGAAACAGCAGCACCAGCGCCACCAGCAGTGCGACGGTGAGCCACCAACGCCCGGCCACGACGATGGCTACCGTGAGGAACACGACCACCAGCAGCTTGCTGCGAGGATCCAGGGCATGAACGCCCGACCCTGTGGGCCAGTACCGTCCGAGGCTCACGTTTCTCAGCGAGGCAGTGCTTGCCACAGCGCCTCCTCTACTTCCCGGGGTGTCAACAGGTCCGGAGCGATGGGTATTCCGCGCGCCTTGAGCCTCTGCGCCACCTCCGTAGCCTCGGGCAACGCCAGCCCGCGTGGCTCCAGGAGCGCCGCCTGCGAGAGAATCTCCCGCGCGGGCCCCGACGCTACGGTGCGCCCCTGATCGAGTACCGTCACCGAATCGGCGAGTTCGGCGACCTCGTCCATCTCGTTGGATACGAGCACCACCGTCACACCCTGGTCCCTTCGCAGTCGCCGCACCAGATCGTGCACCTGCCGCCGGCCCACCTGATCCAGCCCCGCCGTGGCCTCATCTAGCACCAGAATCTCCGGCCTGAGCGCGAGCACCCCGGCCAGGGCGACGCGGCGCATCTCCCCGCCGCTCAGTGTAAACGTCCGCCTGTCCACAAACGTATCAAAGGTGAGACCGACCGCTTCCATCGCCTGGCGCACGCGTTCGCGCAACTCTTCGCGCGAGAGGCCCAGTTGCCTGGGGCCATAGGCCACATCATCGCCGACGAAACGTTCAAAGAGTTGCTGGTGCGGATACTGCATCGCCAGACCCACCCGCGCCCTCAAAGCACCGAGGTCAACAGCCGGGTCTGCCGTATCACGCCCCAGGATGACTGCCTGCAACCGTTCGACCGGCCGCAGGAGCCCGTTGATAAAGGACACCAGCGTGGACTTGCCCGCCCCGCTGGGTCCAATCAGAGCGGCGATCTCGCCACGCTTCACTGTCAGGCTGGCATCCTGCAGCGCACGCACCGGGTTGGGCGTTCCCGCCAGATAGGTATAGGCTATGTGCCGGAGGGTGATCACTGTCTCGCTCACGGCACCACCACCCGCAGGGCCGTGATCTCGTCGACCAGCGCATCGGTGGTGAAGATACCGGCCGGCAACGCCAACCCTCTCGCAGTAAGGCCATGGGCGATCGCCGCGGCCGGAGGCAGGGCTAGCCCGACCCGCTCCAGCCCGTCTGCCTGGCGAAATACCTCCGCCGGAGTCCCCTGCAGGACGAGGCGGCCAGCCTCCATGACGACCACGCGCTCGGCGTGGATCACCTCGCTCATGTGATGGGTCACAACAACGACCGTCATACCTTCGGCGTGTAGATCGCTCACCAGGCCAAGGAGATCGCGTCGCGAGGCAGGGTCCAGCATGGCCGTCGCTTCGTCCAGGATAACGCATGCCGGCTCCATGGCCAGTACAGCGGCAATCGCCAGCCGCGCCTTTTCGCCGGCTGACAGAGTTCTGGGATCGCGGCTCTCGCTGCCTGTGAGCCCCACCTGCGCCAGCGATCTCACCACCCGGTTGCGTATCTCGCCCGGCGGGACACCGAGATTCTCCGGTCCAAAGGCCACTTCATCTTCCACCAGACTGGTGACGAACTGGTTCTCCGGGTTCTGAAAGACCATTCCCACGGATGCGCGAATACCGATCAGTGCCTCATGCTCACGCGTGCTGCGACCGTTAACCAACACCTCTCCCTTCGTCGGAGAGAGCAGCCCGCTCAAGCACCGCGCCAGCGTAGACTTGCCCGATCCGTTCAGCCCGACGATCGCCAGATAGTCGCCGCGCTGGATCGTCAGATCGACGCCGCGCAGCGCATCGATGCCGTCATCGCCATGCCCATAACGGTAGTGCAGCCCCCGCACCTCGATGATCGCCACACACACCCCCAACAACACAAAAAACCTCGCGGCGCTGCGCGAGGGCAAGAAGGGCCAGGCCCCATAACCGTCTCTTGCCGTCTCGGTCGCAACGCGATCCAAGCGACGCCTTGTAGCGTACACATCCCCGCTGGGCGCCAGAAGGTCGCCCGCTCAAGACGATTATAGCACCCACACCGGCAGCGTCAAGAAAGTGTCCTTGCCAGTCACACGGGCGCTCGGCTATACTCTGGACGCACGCACAGAGCGGCCCTCGAGGCCCTCCATGATTGAGCAGGAGGATCGACATGCCCAAGATTACGATTGTTGGAGCCGGCAGCCACGTGTTTGCCCGGCGTCTTATCGCCGACGCCTTGCAGTGGCCCTCACTGAGAGACTCGACCATCGCCCTGATGGACATCAACCAGGAGAGCCTGGATACGATGGCCACCCTGGCACGCAAGATGGTCAAACAACTGGGGGTCGGCGCACGCATCGAGGCAACCACCGATCTCGAGGAAGCCCTGGCCGATACGGATTATGTTTCTGTCTCAATCCGTGTGGGCAATACCCACAACAATGTCTCCATCCCAGCCAAATACGGCGTCATGCACTCCATCGGTGACACGATGGGCCCGGGCGGTGTGTTCTACTTTTTGCGGAATGCCCCGGCGGTGATCAACATCGCCAAAACGATGGAAAAGGTCGCGCCCAATGCCCTCATGCTCAACTACACCAACCCCATGGTGATGCTCTCCTGGGCGGTGAAGGAGCTCACGGGCATCCGCTATGTGGGGCTCTGCCATTCCGTTCAGGGCACCGCCATGACTCTGGCCGAGTACCTCAAGGTGCCCTTTGAGGACGTATCGTACTGGGCGGCGGGCATCAACCACATGGCCTGGTTCCTCAAGTACAATGTCAAGGGTGAGGATGCCTATCCCCTGCTCTTCAAGGCCATGGAGGACCCGGACATCTACAATCGGGACATCGTCAAGTGGGAGGTCATGAAGTACTTTGGCGCCTTTGTCTCCGAGTCCTCAATTCACATGTCCGAGTACACGCCCTATTTCCGGCGCACGCAGGAACTCATCGACCGCCACACCCATGAAAAGATGTGGGGCATATCGCAGCGGAAGGACCTCAGCCGCGAGGAGCTTCTGGCCATGATGGCCGAGCGCCGCGCGCAGGCCGACAAGGAGATGCATGAGCTCGCCTATGGCGACGCCGAGGTGCCCATCGACCTGTCGCACGAGTACTTTTCTCGCATCCTGAACGCGTGCGAGACCAATGTGCCCTACACCTTTAACGGCAACGTCCCCAACAAGGGGCTGATCAGCAACCTGCCCTATCACGCCGTGGTAGAGGTGCCCATCATGACCGATGCCACAGGCCTGCATCCCTGCCAGGTGGGCGCTCTTCCGCCCGCCCTGGCGGGCCTGAACAGCAGCAACCTCTTCGTCCAGGAACTGGCGGTAAAAGGGTTCATCGAAAAGAACCGGGAGTACATCTACCAGGCAGTGCAACTCGACCCGCTCACAGCCGCCGTGCTCCCCCTGGACAAGATCCGCGAGATGGTGGATGAGATGTTCGCCGCGGATGCCGAGTACATGACCTTCTAGACGATGCTGGAGCGCGGGGGCGATACGGGTCGCTCTCGCGCTCGCGAGGAGGCACTATGCGTATCACCCGGCTCGAAACGTTTCTGGTCAAGCCTCGCTGGCTGTTCCTCAAGATACACACGGACGAGGGGTTGGTCGGCCTCGGCGAGCCGATGCTTGAGGGACGTGCCCTCACAGTCGCGCAGGCCGTCGCTGAGCTGGAGCCCTACCTGGTGGGCAAGGACCCTACCCGGGTAATGCACCACTGGCAGGCAATGTACAAACACGCCTTTTATCGCGGAGGTCCGATCCTCACCAGCGCGCTCTCGGGCGTGGAGCACGCACTCTGGGATCTGACCGGCAAAGCGTTGGGCGTGCCTGTCTACAAACTCATGGGCGGCCCGCTGCGCCACCGGGTCAAGGTCTACGGTCGTTGCGGCGGCAACACGCCCGAAGAGGCCGAAGCCAGTGCCCGCGAGCAGGCAGCGAAGGGGTTTCTGGCGCTCAAGACGGGCGTGGGAGGCCCTCGCCCGGCCCGGATCGTTGAGACACCGGGCTTTGTCGAAGATGTGGCCGAGCGCTTTGCCGCCATGCGCCGGGGCGCAGGCAAAGAGGTGGACATCGCCATCGACTTTCATGGCGCGGTGAGCCCTCAGACTTCTGCCCTGCTCATCAAGGCACTGGAGCCCTACCAGCCGCTGTTCATCGAAGAGCCGGTGCAATGTCAGAACACCGAGGTCCTGGCGGACCTGGCGCGCAAAACGCACATTCCCATCGCCACGGGGGAGCGCCTGTACACCAAATGGGGCTTTCGCGAGGTGCTGGAGCAACGCGCCGCTTCTATCCTGCAGCCTGACATCGCTCACTGCGGCGGCATCTTTGAGGGACGACTGATCGCGGGCATGGCCGAGGCCTATTATGCGGCGATCGCCCCCCATTGCCCGCTCGGCCCCATTGCGCTGGCGGCCTGCATCCAGATGGACGCTGCGATCCCCAACTTTCTCGCCCAGGAGCACGTCACGTTGGGCGAAGGCTACCTCAAGGAGCCCTTCCGCTTCGTCGACGGGTACGTGCCACTTCCGGACAAGCCCGGTCTGGGGATCGAGCTCGACGAAGAGGCGCTGGCGGACAAGATCGGCCACGACTGGCGCAATCCCGAGCGCTACCATCCGGACGATGGTGCCGCGATCGATTGGTGACCGAGATGCGCCCGAGGTGTACAGCTCGTGAATGAGGCCATGATTGTAAACACCGCAGAGGTCCAGGCTGCCGGCGCACGGCTCCGTGACAATGTCCAGCGCGTGATCGTCGGCAAGTCTGAGGCCGTCGATCTGCTGCTGGTCGCCCTGCTCTGCGAGGGACATGCGCTGATCGAGGATGTGCCCGGCATCGGCAAGACGAGCATGGCCTCGGCGCTGGCGGCCAGCCTGGGCTGCACCTTCCGCCGCATCCAGTTCACCCCTGACCTGCTGCCGACCGATATCACCGGCGCCAGTGTTTATAATCAGGATACTCACCAGTTCGAGTTCCGGCCCGGGCCGATCTTTGGCCAGGTGATCCTGGCGGACGAGATCAACCGGGCCGGCCCGCGCACCCAGAGCGCGCTCCTCGAGGCGATGCAGGAGCGCCAGGTAACCGCCGATGGGGTCACCTATCCGCTCGAGCGGCCCTTTCTCGTGCTGGCTACCCAGAACCCCGTGGAACTGGAAGGCACTTTTCCGCTTCCTGAGGCGCAGCTCGACCGCTTTCTCGTCCGCATCAGCATCGGCTACCCTACTCTGGATGAAGAGCGCGAGATCCTGCTGCGCTTTCGCGAAGAGGACCCACGCGCGTCGCTGGAGCCCGTGATGGAGGCAGTCGACCTCCTGGCTCTGGTTCCTGTCTGCAGGCGGGTCTTTGTGCACCCTGTGATCCAGGCCTACTTGCTGGACATTGTGCGGGCAACCAGAGCGAGCGACGATCTCACTCTGGGCGTGAGCCCGCGCGGATCCCTGGCGCTCTATCGCGCCAGCCAGGCGCTGGCCGCGTTGCGCGGACGACCGTTCGTGACCCCCGATGAGATACAGGACCTGGTCCAACCTGTCCTGACACACCGGCTGATCCCGAGCACGCGGCGACGCCTGCGCGGTGAGGCCTCCCGTGAGGTGCTCAAAGCCATCGTAAGCGAGATACCGGTACCGGTCGAGGAAGACTGGGCCAATGCGTCGCCATGAAGACCGGGGCCTGGGCGCTGCTCCTGACCACCTTCTTCCTCGTCGCTCTGGCGCTGCGCCGCGACCTGCTGGCGATTTTCGTCTCAATCCTGGCCATCGCCACGGCGGCCTCGGCCCTCTGGGCGCGCTACTGCCTGAGCAACGTCACGTACCGGCGGAAACTGGGCCATGCGACACTGAACTATGGTGAGGAGACCACCCTCACCCTCGAGTTCGAGAACGCCAAGCCGCTGCCTTTGGCCTGGCTGCTCGTCCGGGATACCTTTCCCCGTCGGGTTGACCTGTTGACGGACCAGGTGCAGGAGAACGCCCCGGGAGAGGGCAATGCGTTGGTCAGCCTCCTCTCTATGGGCTGGTACCAGCGCGTGAACCGCGTACACCGCCTGCGCGGCAGCCAGCGCGGTCGCTTTGAGTTTGGCCCGGCAGAGATTTCATCCGGGGACCTCTTTGGCTACGAGCGGCGGGTGCAAGAATACAACACGACGGACGAACTGCTGGTCTTTCCCAGGATCGTTTCGGTCGAGGACCTGGGGCTGCCCGCGGCGCGGCCTGTGGGGGAATGGTTCGCCCCACGGCGCGTACTGGAGGACCCGCTGAGGTTCGCCGGAGTGCACACGTACCACCCCGGCGACAACCCGCGGCATGTGCACTGGCGCGCCACAGCACGGACGGGCCAGCTCCAGATCAAAGAGTTCGACCCCAGCGATACGTTGAGCCTCACCATCGCGGTCGACGTGCAGACGTTACCGCGCACTTACGAGTACCTCTCTGACGCGCTGGAGTACGTCATCATGGCAGCGGCGTCGATCGCGGTGCACGCGCTCGACGAGCAGTATATGGTGGGCCTGTACGCCAACGCGCTCACACGTGAGGCCGAAACGTGGACCCGCGTCCGACCCGGAAGGCACGCGCGCCAGGCGACGGAGATCCTGTCAGCACTGGCCACGCTGGAACCTTTCCGCGGAATCTCAATGGAACGCATGTTGGCGCAGATCAGCGCCGAGCTCCCCTTTGGCGCGAGCGTGATCGCCATCACGTCGCACCCGAGGGAGCCAATCCTCGAGGCGTTGGATGCCATGCAACAGGCAGGCTATCCGGTGCTCCTGCTGACGGCCGGCGATACGATGCCCTACATACCGGACACGATTCCATCTTTTCACCTGGGTGATCAAGATGCGTGGCGAGAACTCGACACCATCGCGCTGGACTGAACACTGGGCGATCCCCGCGATCGCTGCGATCATGTGGGCTGCCTGGGTGTCGCCCTTGCTTCACCTGGCGCTCAATAACCCGTTCATGCATCCGACCGGTCTGGTCGTGCCCACCTGGTGGATCCTGACACTCCTGTTGATGCCCCTCCTTGTCCAGAGACTCGACCTCGCACCGCGGTGGGCTCTGGCGCTCTTTGCTCTTCTAGGCCTGGCGACGATCCCCGCGACGTGGGGAATCGTATTCGGGATCGAGGACGCGGCTGGAGGCGCCTGGCTGATCCGGCAGCTTCGTGCCCTGACGCAGTGGGACGAGGGCGTGCCCAGCGGCCTGGTCCTCGGGCTCTTTGCTGTGCTGGCCTGGAGGCGTGGCATCGCCGGAAGCGCCCTTCACTACGGCGGTCTGTGGCGCGGCTTTGTCATCGGATCCATTGTGCTTGGCAGCATACTGCTGCTGCGTGCGGACATTCTGGCCACTGTCCCCGGCGTCGACATGACCGTCAGTATGGTAGCCTTTGTGCTCTCTGGGCTTGTCGGTCTGGCACTGACGGCACTGACGGGGACCCTCGCCGTCGAGAACAGGCGCAGCACAGCGCACCTGGGGATCAGCCGCTCGTGGGTGGCGGTGGTAGGATCCACTGTCGCTCTTGTCCTGGTCCTCGGCTGGACGGCCGGGTTGTTCTTTGCACCGGACACCGTCGCAAGGGTGCTGAGTTACCTGAGGCCCATTGTCGAGTTGATCTTTCTCGGGCTGGCCGGACTGGCAACCCTGATCGCCTATGCACTGCTGTGGGTGATCCAGCCGCTGTTACAGTCTGCCTACCGGAGGCTCTTGCCGATCCTGCAGAGAGACGATCTGGGCAGATTGCGGGAGTTCCTGCTCGAGGACGTCAAGATCGGGCAGCGGGAGCCGCCGGATCTCGGACCCATCTGGGAGGCGTCATGGCGCCCGATCTTTGTGCTTGCGGTGGCTGCCCTGGCCACCTGGTTGATCATCCGCGCCTGGCGTGATCGTGCGCGGACCGACGCAGGCAGCATCATCGAGACTCGCGAATCTCTCCTCACGGCCGGGCTGGTGCGCGCCCAGCTCAAAAGCCTGCTGCGCCGCAAAAAGCCCGGCGCCGCCTATCTGCCACTGGATCCCACTGACTCTGCGCGCGACGCCATCCGGGCGGTGTATCAGACATTGCTGTCCCGGACCAGAGAGGCCGGAGTCCCCAGACGGAGAGAAGTGACCCCGGCAAGCTATGCGCGCGAGTTGGCGCTCAAATGGCCGCTTCACTCGCCGGCATTCGACCTGCTTACGAGGCTCTACACACTGGCACGCTACGGACCGACAGAGCCGACGCTCGAGGATGTGGCCAGCGCCAGGCAAGCACTGGACGAACTCGTGCTCACGGACCATGAAAAAGCGGCGAGGGCGTAGAACCCCTCGCCCCTCTGCTCGCGCATTGACGGACTAGATCTGTGGCTCGGGCGTCAAGGCATCCACACGGGCCAGGTCGCGGCTCTGGATCGACCACAGTGTGCTGTACAGCCCGCCGCGCCGCAGCAGGTCCTCATGCGTGCCGTGCTCGCGAATGGTGTTATCCTCCAGGACCACGATGTTGTCGGCACGAGCCACGGTGGAGAGCCGGTGCGCGATGATGATCGTCGTGCGCCCCTCCATCAGACGCTCCAGCGCCTGCTGGATCAGCAACTCTGTCTCCGTGTCCACTGACGACGTCGCCTCGTCCAAAATCAGGATTGGCGCATCCTTCAGGACCGCCCGGGCGATCGACAAGCGCTGTTTCTGCCCACCAGAGAGCTTGACGCCGCGCTCGCCGATGAATGTGTCATACCCGTCGGGTAACGACATGATAAACTCGTGGGCGTTGGCCACACGCGCCGCCTCGATCACCTCCGCATCAGTGGCGTCAGGTTTTCCGAAAAGGATGTTGTCTCGCACAGAGCCATGGAACAGAAAGACATCCTGAAGCACAATAGCGATATTCTCGCGCAGGCTCTGGGCCGTCACATCGCGCACATCGTGCCCGTCGATCCGCACTGCCCCGGCAGTAACATCGTAGAAACGCGGAATGAGCCCTGCCAGCGTCGTCTTGCCCACGCCGGTCGGTCCGACCAGCGCCACGACGCTGTTGGCCGGAATCTCCAGCGAGACATCTTTAAGCACGGGCGCTCCGCGCTTGTACGCAAAGCTGACATGATCGAAGCTGATGTTCCCCTGGATCGGGCGAGGCAGCGCCTGGGCGCCGGGCCGGTCGGCCACGTCGGGATCCTGATCGAGAAGCTCAGAGACACGTTCCGCGCCGGCCATGGCTTCCTGCACCTGCTCCCACACCTGCGCCAGCGTACGCACCGGCTGGTAAAAGATCTCCAGATACAGAAAGAACGCCACCAGGTCGGCCAGCGGGAGCACCTGCTGAAAGGCCAGCCGACCGCCAAAGTAGATCACAATCACCGTACCCAGCGACGAAGCGAACTCCACCGAGGGGCCAAAGACCGCCAGGTAGCGCAGCACCTTGAGCATCGACTCTTTGTAGCGATCGATGCGCCGGCTGACTCGGACGGCCTCGATCTCCTCGCGGGTGAACGCCTTGATCTCGCGGATGCCCGAGAGGTTGTCGTTGATGGTGGCATTCAGCTCTGCCAGCTCCTGCTGCCGTTCCTTGAAGGCCGGACGCACGTACTTGTTAAAGCCTTGCATCGTGACCAGGATCAGTGGCACCGGGATCAACGTCAGCAGCATGAGCGTGCCGTTCATCGAAAGCAGCACGGCAGACACGCCCACCAGCGTCAAGACGCTGACCAGCGTATCAGGGATGGCGTGGCTGATCAGTCGCTCGAACATCTCCGAGTCATTGATCATCCGCGACATCAACTGGCCGGTCTGCTGCTCCTCATAAAAAGACAGTGAGAGCCGCTGCAGATGATGGTAGATGTCGCGGCGCGCGTCGGCCACCACACCCCACCCCGCCGTATGCGACATGTAGTTGGCCAGAAAACGAAAGCCGACCCGCGCCACATAGATGCCCAGCAGAATCAGCGCCAGCCGCGTCACGGCTGCGCCCGCAGCCGGATCCTCCCAGTTGAGTTCCTGCACCAGAGTGACCAGGCTCCGGACGATGCCTGGCGCCATGAGCTGCACGCCAACCAGGCCAATCATCGCCAGGATGGCGATAACCAGGGGCCGGATATAGTTGCGGGCGTAGGATGCCACAAAGCGAATGGTCTTCACGTCACAGAACCTCGATCCTATCTCCAGAATCAGGGCATGTAAACGATGAGCATGCCGTCCAGGTTGTCTTCTTCCTTCTTGTAGAAGGGAATCGAGAGTACCCTCTCGCCGTACCTGTCAAAGACCTGGCGGTTAAAGGCATCTAGATTGCGCATATAGTCGTTCTGCGCGGCAACAACTTTGCCGTTCAGAAAGATGTTGTCAACCACGATCAGGCCACCGGAACGGACGTGCTTTTCCGCATACTCGAAATAGCCATAGTTGTTGGGCTTGTCCGCGTCGATAAAGGCCATGTCAAGATCTCCGTTCAGATCCAGCCTTTCGAGCGTCTCCAGCGCCGGCCCGACATGCAACTCGACCTTGTCCGCCACGCCCGCCATCCTAAAGGCATCGGCGGCGAGCTCAGCGTGCCTGGGATTCACCTCGCAGGTGATCAGCCGACCGTCAGCCGGCAGCGCTCGCGCCAGCCACACGCCCGAGTAGCCGCTGAGCGTCCCGACTTCGAGGATCGTCCTGGCATTGATCAGCTGCGCCAGCAGGTTCAGGATCCTGCCCTGCTCCGCCGTGATGTTCATCTCCGGAACCCCACGTACCCGCGTCTCGTTCAGAATCCAGTCGTACACTGGATCCTTCTCCAGCGTGGTGTCTAAATAGTTCAGCATCTCGATAAAGGTCGGTTTCATCTGGGTGTCTGTCAGTGCCACAGCAACATACTCCTCGAACGTATTGAGGACCGGCCTCGCGGGCAGCGCAACGCCCGGTCAGGCGCGTGCTCGTCCGCCCTGGCCGGGCCACTGGCTCATTATACCCGAGTCGCCACTATCGGCCAAGCGACGCCGGCTTCCTCTGGATTGACTACTCCTGGCGCAAGCTCGCCACCAGGGTCGCCGCGCTACCCCCCAGCAGCATGGCGTCCGAGCCCACCGTAACAAAGCGAAAGCCCTGAGCGAATCGGTCTGCCGTGCTATCCGGGCGCGCCGCGATCCCCGGCACCTTGCCCTGTCTGCGGCAGGCAGCGAGCGCCTCGCTGATCGCCTTCTCATGCCGGGCACGATCCTGCGGCAGGCTCAGATCCAACCCCATGGAGGCCCCCAGATCGGCAGGCCCCACCCAGCAGCCGTCCACACCCTCGATGCTGAGGATCTCGTCAGCATGCTCCACGGCCGTGATCGACTCGATCTGCACCGCCAGATACACCTCGTCGTTGATTGCCTGGCTATAGTCGGCGCCCAGGAATGCCGTGGCAAAGGGGCCGATAGAGCGCCCGCCCCGCGGCGGATAGCGCACTGCGCGGGCCGCCTCGATCGCATCGGCGCGTGAGTTCACCATGGGCACGATCACACCCAACGCGCCCGCATCGAGCACCCGCCCGATGGTTTAGAAATCGTTCTGTCGCACCCGGACAAAGGGACTGGCGCCGCCCAGCACGATGCTGCGAAAAGCCTGCAGCGTGCCGCTGTCATCCCAGATGCCATGCTGGTTGTCTACCATGATGAAATCAAAGCCGGCTTGCGCCAGCACCTCACCCGCGAGGGGAGCCCCCAGCGAGAGCGTAATCCCCACTGCCGGTTGGCCCGCCTGCATCTTGACGCGCGTTTGGTTCACGATCATCGATACACCTCCCTTACTTTGTAGCCGCTAACCTGTCTAGAGAACAGCCTCCAGCACACGCAAGGCATTGCCGCCGAGTATCTTGCCCAGAGCTACCTCATCATAACCGCGACCGATCAGGCCAGCCACGACCTCCTCCAGGGCGTATACATCCCTCACCAGAGTGCCGCCACCGTCGAAATCGCTGCCCAGCCCCACGCAGTCGATCCCGCCGATCGCGACGATGTGCTCAAAATGGTCCAGCAGACGCTCGATAGTGGGCCTCTCGGCGTCGACGAAGGAAGGCACAAAACTCACCCCAATCACGCCCCCCTGTGCCGACAGTGCCCGGAGCTGATCGTCGGTGAGGTTGCGCGGATGGTCGTACAGCGCACGCGCATTGCCGTGGGAAAAGAGCACAGGGCGTGAGCTGACCTCCAGCGCGTGGTAAAAGGCGCCGGGGCTCACGTGCGCCAGATCGACGACCATGCCGAGCGCGTTCATCTCCCGCACCAAGCGCACGCCAAAGTGGGTCAGCCCTACGCCGTCTCGCGCCTCCAGGCAGCCGTCCGCAGCAAAACTGCTGACATTGTGTGTAAATCCCAGAGAGCGCACCCCCAACGCGTACAGGGCGTGCAGCACATTGAGGCTCTTTTCTGTCACATCGGCATGCTCGATGTGCAGGACCAGCGCAGGCTGATGCGCCCCTATGGCGCGCCGCAGATCGGCACTGCTTCTGACAATGACCGCGTCCACATCTTGCGACGCGAGGTCGTGTAGCAGGAAACCCAGGGCATCCATGGCATAGGCGAGATGATTGTTGTGCGCCTGGGTCACATCCACCGCAAAAAAAACGGCGTCCAGACCCACCTCGCGCATGCCCTGCAGGTCGACCTGCAGGGTCTCGCTCCCGTCCAGCGGCCTCAGATGCCCGTACGGACCCGAGACAAGACCGTTGCGCTCACTACCGTAACGTTCACCCCGCTGCGCCACGCTGGCGTTTCGCAATCGCTGGTGCGCCACCAGTGTGTCGTTGTGCAGATCGATCACAGGAACTCGTCTCAGCAGCTCTCGCGCCTCCATCACCGCCTCCTTCGCGCTTCGCAGGTTACGGTGTGAGCATACTGCGACCCGGCGCTCCCGTCGAGCAAGACCGTCGCAGGCTAGCGCCTGCGGGCGCTCAACACCGGTTGACACCCATAGTCCGCCGGACTATTCTGCCGCAGATCCTAGCACTCACAAGGAGTACCCTGCGCCATGGTCACTGCATCCGCTGAGCAGCCTCTCGATCGCGTCAATACCTATTCCCGCCCATCGGCGCTGCGCATCACCGACATGCGCATCGCCACAATTGTGGGCGCCCCCATGCGCTGCCCGCTCATCCGCCTGGAGACCAACCAGGGCCTGGTAGGCTATGGCGAGGTGCGGGACGGCGCCAGTAAAGAGTATGCCCTGGTTCTCAAGAGCCGCCTGCTGGGCCAGAACCCCTGCAATGTGGACCGGGTCTTTCGCCGCATCAAACAGTTCGGCAACCACGGCCGCCAGGGTGGCGGCGTCAGCGGCGTGGAATTGGCGCTCTGGGACCTGGCCGGCAAGGCCTACGGGGTGCCGGTGTATCAGATGCTCGGGGGCAAGTTCCGTGACCAGGTGCGTGTCTATTGCGACACCGACGTGCGCGGGCGCCACACGGGGGCAGCCATGGGTGCAGCGCTCAAGGAACGGATGCAACGCGGCTTTACCTATCTCAAGATGGACGTCGGGCTGCCGCTGATTCAGGACCAGCCGGGGGCGCTCACCGCGCCGCTGGGCTGGCTGGAGGGCACGCGCCGCACCGTCCGGTACCCGTCTGCCGACCTGCCGCTGGAGGAACAGCAGGATATTCAGCAGCAGTGGTATCGGGTGAACAACACCGCCCACCCCTTTACAGGCATCAGGGTCACCGAACACGGCCTGGACCTCCTGGAGCAATACGTCGCGGACGTGCGATCCGTCATCGGCTATGACATCCCGCTGGCCACCGACCACTTTGGGCACATCGGCATCGAGGATTGCATCAAAATCGCGAGGCGCCTCGACAAGTACAACCTGGCCTGGTACGAAGATATGCTCCCCTGGCAGTACACCGACGCCTATGTGCGCCTGGCGCAGAGCTGTACGACGCCCATCTGCACCGGCGAGGACATCTATCTCAAGGAGAGCTTTCAACCGCTGCTGTCGTCGGGCGGGGTCTCCATCATTCACCCTGATATCCTCACCTGTGGGGGAATCCTGGAGCTGAAGAAAATCGGCGACATGGCACAGGATCATGGCGTGGCCATGGCGGTGCACATGGCCGAGTCACCTATCGCCTGCATGGCCGCGGTGCACGCCGTGGCTGCCACCGAGAACTTTGTCGCGCTCGAGAACCACTCGGTGGACACCCCCTGGTGGAACGATCTGGTGACGGGACTGCCCAACCCCATTGTGCAGAATGGCTACATCGCCGTGCCCGACAGCCCTGGCCTGGGGATCGAGTCACTGCGCGATGACGTCATCGCGGAGCATCTGGATCCAGCGGATCCGGGCCTGTGGGAGCCCACGGACGCCTACAACCGGCTCGACGCGCACGACCGGCTCTGGAGCTAGCTCAGAAAGGAAACACCATGCGCATCGGGATCGTATTACCGGATATTACGGAAAGCTACCTCAAGCTGGCGCGCCAGATCGGGTGCAGCGATATTGTCACCACGCTCAAGGGCGAAGCGGGCAAGCAGGCCGTCTGGGGCTATCGCGAACTCGTCGTCCAGCGCCAGCGGATCGAAGAGGCAGGCCTGCGCTGGAGCGTGGTCGAGAGCCAGCAGCCACCGGATGTGATCAAGCTGGGGCTGCCGGGACGCGACGAGGCAATCGACCTCTGGTGCCAGTCGCTGCGCAACATCGGCGCCGCCGGCATTCCCATCATGTGCTACAACTGGATGCCGGTGCTCTCCTGGCTGCGCACGTCGTTCACCACGCGCGTGCGGGGCGATGCCCTGGCGACCAGCTACAAGCACGCGCTCATGGAGAACGCGCCGCTGACCGGGGCGGGCGTCGTGCCCGAAGAGCGCCTGTGGGAGTCGCTCGAGTACTTTTTGAGGGCCGCGGTGCCGGTAGCCGAGGAGGCCGGCGTGCAGCTGGCCATCCACCCCGACGACCCACCGATCTCACCGATCTGTGGCATCGGACGCATCCTCACCCACCCCGATGCCTTCCAGCGGGTCATCGATCTTGTACCCAGCCCGATGAACGGCATCACCTTCTGTCAGGGGTGCTTTGCCGAGATGGGCGCAGACATTCCCGCCGAGATCGAGCGCTTTGGCCGCCAGGACAAGCTGTTTTTTGCCCATTTCCGCAACCTGCGTGGCACGGCGGCTGATTTCAGCGAGATGTTCCACGATGACGGCGATACCGACATGTACGCCGCCATGCAGGCCTATTACCGCGCGGGGTTCGAGGGACCCATGCGCCCTGACCATGTGCCCGCCCTCGAGGGCGAGCCCAACGACCGACCGGGCTACAGCCTGTGGGGTCGCTTTTACGCAGTGGGATACATGAAAGGCCTCATCGAGGCGGTAGAAAAAGGCGGCTATTAGCACGCGGCCGCAGCAGCGACAATCGATAGACCCGGAGGCATGAAAAGTGGTGGCCTCCGGGTCGCTACATTTGAGCCAAGGACGGCAGGGCCGCCAGGGCGGCATGGAATTCGGGGGCCTGCGCCTCTACCAGGTGCAGCACAGTGTCCCAATCGGGCTGCCCGTCGAATCCGCCATAGGCCGTTGTGCCGAGCGCCGCCGCGGCCGTGCCCACGACCAGTGCCTGCGTCAGTGTCGCGCCGCGCAGCCAGGCGGCCAGAAAACCGGCATCG
>CAZYWU010000001.1:75280-102667 GCA_964651255.1 uncultured Anaerolineales bacterium | reverse complement strand
ACCTCTACTCGCTGCTTCCCCTGCGCGCCTGCAGCGCCCCGGATACCGCGCTTGACGGCCAGCACCGGCACCCGCGCGCCGAGCGCATCCATGGCAGCCTCCGCACACTGCGCACCACTGAGCGCCAGCAGTTCGGCCTCGTTGGGCAACAGAATGTCCACTTCATCGAGCAGGTTACCGAGCGCCCACTCTTCGGAGGGATCCCAGTTCGTGTCCAGCGAGACGGTCATCCCATGCCGGTGCGCCTCGGACGCGATGGCCTGCATCCCGGGGAACAGCCCGCTCAGCAGAAACGGGCTGGCCAGGTGCAGATGCCGGACCTCAGCATACCACGCAGGATCGATCAGTGCCGGGGTGATGTGGGCGATGGAGCCCAGGTGCGTGAGCATCGCTCGATCGCCGTCTGGCTTGAGCAGATGGATGGTGGCGCCGGTGGCCACCCGCGGATCGACCAGGACGTGGGAAACGTCGACCCCGGCCGCCCGCATGACGTCCAGCATCAGATGGCCAAACAGATCGTCGCCCACGACGCTGGCATAGAGCACGCGCAGCCCCAGGCGGGACGACGCCGCAGCCATGATCGCGGCCGAGCCACCGCCGGTGACGACGATGTTATCGACCAGCTTTTCCACCTGACCAAAGGCGGGAACCGTGTCGCCGCTCACCAGGATGTCGACGTTCAGCTCGCCGATCACAAGCAGGTCATAGGCTCTAGAGGGCATCGGTCGCCATCCCGGTGCCGTGCAAGCGGATCGCCATCACCACGTTGCGCGGGCGGTCCGGGTTCAACCCGCGGCCGATGGCGCGGTGATAGGCCAGCAGTTGCAGCGCCGGCAGATACAGTACCGCACGTGCTCCCTCCGATAGGCCGCTACTGAGGTCCAGGCAGTCATCGGCCACGGCGCTGAGCCCGTCGGCGCCCTCGGCGATCGCCAGGACACGGGCGCCCCGCGCCTTGAGGTCAGCCAGCACGCCAATCTCATAGCCTCTCATAGCATCCGAGATCAGTGCCACCACCAGATGCTCATGATCGATCAGCGACATCGGGCCGTGGCGGAACTCCATAAAGTGGTAGCCCTCCGCCAGCGACAGCGACATCTCCTTCATCTTGACCGTCGCCTCATTGGCGAGACCATACAGCGGGCCAGACCCCAGATAGGTGATGCGCCGGACCAATTCATCGGCCCCATAGGCATGAGCCAGCGGTTGCGCCCGCGCGATGGTAGCACTCGCCAGGCTCGGGAGCAGCGCCAATTCTGCCTCGAGCGCTCGGTCGCGGCTCGCGAGCGCGCCAAGGGCCTGCACCGCCACCAACATGCCAGCGAAAGAGCGTGTCTGCGCAAAGCTCTGCTCCTGCCCCTCGGGGATCGCCACAGTGAGGCCCGCAGCGCGCGCGAGGGGCGTGTCCGCATAACAGCCGATCGTCAGCGCGGGGCAGCCATCACGGGTCAGCTCCTGGACAGCCAGGATGGTCTCGCTGGTCTCGCCCGAACGCGACAGCGCGACGATCGCCGGCCTTTCACCGGGAGCCAGCCAGGCCTTGCGCTGCCATAGCAGCTCCGAGGAGGGGAGGCCGCGGCAGCGCCAGCCCGTCTGCCGCTGGAACCAGGCCGCAGCGAACTGGGCCAGATAGTGCGTCGACCCACACCCGATAAAGATCATGCCACGCGACTGCGCCTCTGAGAGCCAGGAGCAGAGCGCGTCTCGCTTTCGCTCTACTGCCCCTAGCGCTCCCGCCCAGCTCTCGCCCTGGGTCGTGATCTCGTTCCAGGAGTACCTGCCATGCTCCATCTGCTGCCCCTTTCCCCTCGGGTTTGTCGTCCAATGCATAGCGGTCCGCACCCCACCTGCCAGCGAGACTAGCCGAGGGAACGCCGCCGGTCAAGTGCACGAGACCCGAGTTCTGTGGACGCATTCGCACGATTGCGGTACATTCCGCACAGTTAGTCCAAAACCATGTTATCGCAGATCAGGGGAGGAAATATGGCTCTCGCGCTGCAGGGACTGCGCGTGCTCGATCTGACCCGCGTGCTGGCCGGCCCCTATGCCGCCATGGTGCTGGCAGATCTCGGGGCGGACGTCGTCAAAATCGAGGTACCGGGAAGAGGCGATGACTCGCGCGCCTACCCTCCTTATGTGAATGGCGAGAGCGCCTATTTCATGAGCCTGAACCGCAACAAACGCAGCGTCACGCTCGACCTCAAGAACCCGACGGCGCGGGAGCTATTCCTCTGCCTGGCGCGCAAGGCGGATGTGGTGCTGGAAAACTTTCGGCCCGGTACGATGGCCCGCCTGGGGCTCAGCTATGAGACGCTCCGGATGGAGAACCCCCGTCTGATCTATGCCGCCGCCTCCGGCTTTGGCCAGAGCGGACCCTACAGCCAGCGCGCTGCTTACGACGCGGTGATCCAGGCAATGGGCGGGCTGATGAGCATCACCGGCCCCGAGGGGGGCGAGCCCACCCGGGTGGGCACCTCGATCGCAGATATCAGCGCCGGCCTGTTCACCACCATCGGTGTTCTGGCCGCACTGCACAGCCGCGCAGAGACCGGAGAGGGGCAGATGGTCGATGTCGCCATGCTGGACTCGGTGGTGGCCATCCTGGAGAACGCTATCGCCCGCTACACCTCCACGGGCGAGGTGCCTGGCCCGCTGGGCAACCGCCACCCGGCTATCTTTCCTTTCGAGCCCTTTCAGACCACTGATGGCGAGATCATGGTCGCCGCGGGCAACAACGAACTCTGGGCCCGGCTCTGCCGCGCGCTGGACATCCCCGAGCTGGCCAGCGATCCGCGCTTTTGCACCAATCCATTGCGCCAGGCCAACTACGCAGAGATGCGCGCCGCGCTGGAGAAGGCTTTTCTGGTGCGATCCACTGCCGAGTGGCAAGCGGTGCTGGGTGCCGCCGGCATTCCCAACGGCCCGATAAACAACATCTCCGACGTGGTGCACGATCCCCAGGTGCTCGCGCGCGAGATGATGCAGACCATTGAGCATCCGGTAGCCGGCACCACACAGCTCCCCGGAATCCCTATCAAACTCAGTGCTACGCCGGGAGCCATCCGGCGCCCGGCGCCGGTGCTGGGAGAGCATACCGCAGAGGTGCTAAACGAATGGCTGGGGCTGGACGAGCCGCAGCTTGAGAAACTGAGGTCGCAGGGCGCTTTTGGCGCGGCCGAAGGCGATACGTGATGAGGCACAGCCCGCCCGCAGGGTCTTTGTGGGGCGGGAGGGGGTCGAACCCTCACGACCTTGCGGCCAGCGGATTTTAAGTCCGCAGCGTCTGCCATTCCGCCACCGCCCCTGGCCGGTAGCATATACTGGCGAGGGTACACTGTCAAAGATGCTTTCGCTCTGCTTGCGAATCCCCTATCGCCCGCTAGAATGGGTATGATGCACTCGAGGCGAGGGACGCGATGCGCGTTGTGATGATCTCCAAGGCGCTGGTGGTAGGGACCTACCGCCAAAAGCTGGCCGCCATGGCCGCCCAGCCGGATGTCGACCTGACGGTCGTCGTGCCGCCCTACTGGCGCGAGGGCCGGGATCGGATCGCGCTGGAACCCGCCGAGACGTCCCGCTACCGGCTGGTCGTCACGCCGATGGCTCTCAACGGGTCGTATCATACGCACTTTTATCCCCACCTGACGCGCATCCTCGCGGACACGCGTCCCGATCTGGTGCATATCGACGAGGAGCCGTACAACCTGGCCACCTTTTTGGCTCTGCGCTCGGCGCGCAGGATCGGGGCACGCACGCTCTTTTACACCTGGCAAAACTTGCAGCGCAGGTACCCGCCACCGTTCCGCTGGTTCGAGCGATATATCTACCAAAATACCGATGGCGCCATCGCCGGCAACCACGCCGCAACGCAGGTGCTCCGAGCCAAGGGGTATCGCAGCCCGCTGGCAGTTATCCCCCAGTTCGGTGTCGATCCTGTGGTCTTTGCTCCTGCAGCCGCCCGCGCAGAATCGCGGCACCCCTTCGCCATCGGCTTTGCCGGTCGCCTGGTGGAAGAAAAAGGGCTCCATGTGCTGGCTGACGCGCTCACCCAACTCCAAGGAGACTGGGAGATGCGCTATTACGGCGACGGCCCCCTGGCGCCGTCCCTGCAGGCGCGCTTCCAGGCGTTGGGGCTGGCCGAGCGCGTTCGCTGGCAGGCGCGCCTTCCATCGGCGGAGATGCCCGCGGTCTACGCCAGCCTGGACGCCGTGGTGCTGCCCTCGCTCACCCGCCCCAACTGGATGGAGCAATTCGGTCGTGTCTTGATCGAGGCCATGTCCTGTGGCATTCCTGTCATCGGCTCCAACTCGGGCGAGATACCGCACGTCATTGGAGACGCCGGACTCGTCGTACCTGAAGGCGACGCCACCGCGCTCGCCGCTGCGCTCGCCCGGTTGCGCGACGATCCTGCCCTGAGCGCAGACCTCTCCCGTCGCGGCCGCGCGAGGGTGATGGCGAACTATACCCAGGAGCAGATCGCTCGCGAGACGGTCGCCTTCTACCGGCAGATTCTCGGGAGACAGTGACGAGATCACAGGCACTCGCGCGACGGGCGTTGACGCAGTGCGACGCCGGCGGCTATAATCTCCTGGAGTAGGAGCCATCAACGGATCGGCCCTGAAGGGAGGGACGCACTCATGTCTACTGTCCGCCTCACCGTGGCCCAGGCGATTATTGCCTTCTTAGAGAATCAGCACGTCTCACGCGACGGGATGCAGCAACCCTTTTTTGCCGGCTGCTGGGGTATCTTTGGGCACGGCAACGTGGCTGGCATCGGTCAGGCACTGGAGCAGAACGCTGGGACCTTTCGCTACTACCAGACGCGCAACGAGCAGGCCCAGGTGCATACGGCCATTGCCTACGCCAAGTTCAAGAATCGGCTGCAGACCTTTGCCTGCGCCTCCTCCATCGGGCCAGGGGCCACCAATATGGTCACCGGAGCGGCGACCGCCACGGTGAACCGTATTCCGGTACTCCTGCTGCCCGGTGACATCTTTGCCCGGCGACTCCAGGCACCCGTGTTGCAGCAGGTGGAGTGGGAGCACTCGCAGGACATCTCCGCCAACGACTGCTTCAAGCCAGTCTCGCGCTACTGGGACCGCATTTACCGGCCCGAGCAATTGATCACCGCCCTGCCCGAGGCGATGCGGGTGCTCACCAGCCCGGCGGATACGGGGGCCGTAACGCTCGCCCTGCCCCAGGATGTGCAGACCTTTGCCTACGACTATCCCGAGGCGCTATTCGCACCGCGCGTGTGGGCCATTCCGCGCAACCGGCCGGATAGTGCGCTCCTGCTCAAGGCGGCAGAGTGGATTCGCCAGGCCAAGCGTCCCCTGATCATCGCCGGCGGCGGCGTGCAGTACTCGGAGGCGACGGCCGCCTTGCGGGCGTTTGTGGACCGAACGCAAATTCCGGTAAGCGAAACCCAGGCGGGCAAAGGCTCTCTGCCCTACGACTATCCCTTGAACCTGGGGGCCATCGGCGTCAGCGGCACCGCAGGAGCCAATCAGATGGCGCTGGATGCCGATCTGGTGATCGGCATCGGCACACGCTACACAGATTTCACCACGGCCTCCAAGACCGCGTTTCAGGATCCGGGCGTCCGTTTCATCAACATCAATGTGGCCGAGTTCGATGCCTACAAACACGCGGCCATCCCTCTGGTTGGCGACGCGCGCGTCACGCTCGAAGAGCTGCTGTTGTACCTGAGGGACTATCGCGCACCCGTATCCCACGCTGCACTGGCCGCCACGCTCAACCAGGAATGGGACGCGGAGGTGGAGCGCATCTACTCTCTGGAGCACGGGCTCCCGATCAGCCAGGGCGAGGTGATCGGTGTGGTGAACACCGTATCCCGCCCGCAGGATGTGGTACTGTGTGCCGCGGGCAGCCTGCCCGGCGATCTGCACAAGCTGTGGCGCACGCGCGATGTCAAAGGCTATCACCTCGAATACGGCTACTCTTGCATGGGCTATGAGATCGCCGGAGGCATGGGCGTCAAGCTGGCCGATCCCGCCCGCGATGTGTACGTGATGGTCGGCGATGGCTCGTACCTGATGATGAACAGCGAGATCGCCACCATGGTTCAGGAGAGGCTGAAGGTCACGATCATACTCCTCGATAACCATGGCTTTGCCAGCATCGGCAGCCTGTCAGAGAGCGTGGGGAGCGGCGGGTTCGGTACCGAGTACCGCTATCGCGAGGGCACACAGGGGCTGCACGGCGATGTGCTACCCATCGACTATGCCGCTAACGCCGCCAGCCTGGGCGCGCATGTGCTCAAGGCCTCCACGCGGGATGATCTGGCGTCCGCCATTGAGGCCTCGCGCGAGATCCAGAACAGACCGGTGTGCATCGTCATCGAGACCGATCGCGAGCAGCGTGTCGGTGGCTATGGGAGCTGGTGGGACGTGCCTGTGGCGGAGGTTTCCACGAGCGAGGATGTCCAGCAGGCCCGTAGAGAGTACGAGAAGGCTCAAACACTCCAGCGTTACTATCTCTAGCAGCCGGCCAAAGGGGGCGCGAGATGATCAGCTCCAGGCGCCTGGCCAATGCGCCCTGCTCCTGGGGCGTGCTCGAGTTCGGGCTCTCCGGGCAGGTCGCGACCTGGGACCAGGTGCTGGACGAGATCGCAGAGACAGGCTACGCCGGCACCGAGCTGGGTGATTGGGGCTTTTTCCCGACCGACGCTCAGCGCCTGAGGGCGGAGCTCGAAAGGCGCGACCTGCAGATGGTCGGAGGCTTTGTACCGGTCGCCCTGGCTCGTCGGGACGCTCTGGAGGCAGGCATGGCAGCGGCCCTCAAGACCTCCCATCTGCTGGCAGCGACAGGCGGCAAAGAGGCCGTGCTCGTGCTGGCCGACGACAATGGCACCGTCGAGGCGCGCACCCGCCATGCCGGGCGTGTCACCGCAGAGCTTGGATTGAGTGAAAGACAGTGGGCGACCTTCGCTGGGGGCGCAGAGGCCATAGCCCGTGCGATACTCGTAGAGACCGGGCTGCGCACCGTGTTTCATCACCATTGTGCCGGCTATGTGGAGACGCCGGACGAGATCGATCGCCTGATGGCGCTGACCGACCCTGATCTGCTTGGGCTGTGCCTGGACACGGGCCATTGTTTGTATGGCGGCGGCGATCCGCTGGCCCTCTTGAAGCGGTATCGATCGCGCGTGTGGCACGTGCATCTAAAGGACATGGAGCCTGTTGTTGCGAGCCGTGCGCGGCGGGAGGGGCTGGACTATTTCCAGGCCGTCGCCCAGGGTGTCTTTTGTGAGTTGGGGCGCGGAGTTGTTCCTTTTGCGGACTTATTAGAGGAGCTTGGCTCGATGGACTATACGGGTTGGCTGGTGGTGGAGCAAGACGTGTTGCCTTCACTGGGCACGCCTCGTGCCAGCGCACTGCGGAATCGCGCGTACCTGCGCGGATTGGGGCTCTGATGATGAACAGTGACAGCGCAACGCTGCGCGTCGGCGTCATCGGTGCGGGGCGCATCGGCTCCCTGCGTGCGGAGGCGCTGGCGCATCGTGTACCCCGGGCCAGTCTCGTGGCCATCAGCGACGCCGACCAGGCCGCCGCGCGGCGCGTGGCGAACCGGCTGGGCGGTGCGGCTGTGCACGGCGACTATCGCGAGTTACTCACCGACTCGAATGTCGATGCCGTGTTCGTGTGCACTCCAACCAGCACGCATGCAGAGATCATGGTGCAGGCGGCCGCAGCGGGCAAGCACCTCTTTGTGGAAAAGCCCATCGCGCTGGACATGGCCCAGGTCGACCGCGCGCTGGATGCCGTTGAGCAGTCCGGCGTCGCGCTGCAGATCGGCCTGAACCGGCGCTTTGATCCGACCTTTGCCCGGGTCCGGCAGGCCATCGCCGACGGCACCATCGGCGACGTGCATCTGTTGCACATCATCAGCCGCGACCCGGCCCCGCCGCCGATCGCGTACGTGCTCACCTCTGGCGGACTGTTTGCCGACATGATGATTCACGACCTGGACATGGCCAGATTCCTGGTCGGAAGCGAGGTCACCAGCATCTATGCGCGAGGAGCCGTGCGCATCTCGCCGGAGATCGGCGCAGCCGGAGACATCGACACCGCTACCGTGATGCTGACATTCGCCAATGGCGCCCTCGGGACGATCGAGAACAGCCGCCAGGCCGTCTATGGCTACGACCAGCGCGTGGAGGTGCTCGGAAGCCGGGGCGGGATTTCGACGGCCAATGTGCATCCGAACCAGGTGACTATCAGCACCGCCACGTCGATCCAGCGGGATCCGCCTCTCAACTTTTTCATGGAGCGCTACGCTGAGAGCTATGTGTTCGAGATACAGGCATTCGTGGACGCTGTGATTGCAGGACACCGACCTTCACCGAGCGGCGCTGATGGGCGCATGGCGCTGCAGCTCGCCCTGGCCGCGCGTAAATCCTGTGAGACAGGACTCGCTATCGATCCACGATCGTGAGGGCATGGCACCGTCTGTAGCCGAAATTGGCTCCAGCTCCGGTGCTCGTATAATCGCGGGAGCTATGCTTACCCAGGGTCAGGACCCACCGTCGGGAGCCGTTACAGGCAGGAGCGTCAAGCCCGTTGTCGGGCTCAACGCGTTGCTGCTGTCGCAGGACGCCGGCTACCGAAACGCCGGCCTCTCCCGCTACATCCGGCAGCTGATGCGCCATCTTCCCGCGGCTGCGCCTGATATGGAGCTCGTCGCATACCTTTCTGACCCGTCGCCAGCGCTGGCGGGCTGGACCACGCGTGCTCCGGCGTGGCATACCAGCCGTGCTCCGGGGCGCATTCTGTGGGAGCAATTGGCCCAGCCCTGGGCCTTGCGACGCGATCGGGTCGATCTCGTACATGCGCTGGTCAATGTTGGGCCCGTGGTGCACCACTGCCCCGTCGTCGTCACGATTCATGATCTCACCTTTATCCGGTACCCGGAGCTATTCCCGAGCGAGCGCCGTGGCTACCTGCAAAGGATGACACGTTGGACCGCGCGACGAGCAGCCCGCATCATCGTGGATTCGGCCAGCACCGGCCGGGATGTGCAGCAGCTGTTGGGCGTGCCAGCCGAGCGCATTACAGTGATCTATCCCGGTCTCACTGAGGGGATGTCTCGTCCGAGTAGCGCTGCGATTGAAGAGTTGAGGATCCGCTATTGTCTGCCCGAACAGTTCGTTCTGTTCGTTGGAACGCTTGAGCCGCGCAAGAACATCTCTCTGTTACTGGATGTCTGGGCACTGCTCGGCAATCGTCATGATGTCTGCCCGACTCTTGTCATCGCCGGGGGCAAAGGCTGGTTCTACGAAACGCTGGAGACCCGCGTTCGGGATCTGGGTCTGACGAACACCGTACGATTTGTGGGTTACGTCGCGGATGATGATCTCCCTGCGTGGTACGCAGCAGCCACGCTCTTTGTCTTTCCGTCGCTCTACGAGGGATTTGGCTTTACACCGCTGGAGGCCATGGCCTGCGGCACCCCCGTGATCGTGTCCAGCACGTCGTCGCTCCCTGAAGTGGTCGGCGATGCCGGCCTGGCTCTGCCGCCTGAAGACCCCGAAGCCTGGGCGGATGCCGTAGCGTCAGTATTATCCTCGCCAAAAGTGCAAAGCACGATGGCACAGAGTGGGATCGCGCAGGCCGCACGCTTCTCCTGGTCCGCCACAGCGCATCAGACGGCAGAGGTCTACAGACAGGTGCTGAGCGATGTCTGACACACAGCGGCGCGCACATCGGCCATCGCTATGGGTGTATCTCAAACCTCTGCTGGATATTTGCCTGTTTGTGCTTGCCTTTGTCGTAGCCTATTACGTGCGCTACAGGCTGCAGTGGCTGCGCACTGTAGAGCCAGAGTTCCTGGTCCCGTTACGGGTCTATGTGCCCAGCATCATCGGGCTGACAGCCATTCTGGGGGTGGTTTTCTGGGTAGAGGGCGCGTACCGTTCCACGCGTGGGCGCACCCTGCTGGATGAGCTTTTCATCGTCCTGCGCAGCATCATCGTCGGCATCGCTATCGTTATCGTCATCGTGTTCTTTGCCACACCAGGCTATTACTCTCGCCTGATCTTTGGCTATACGGGAATAGTAGCCTTGCTGCTGGTGAGCATTAGCCGATCAGTGGAAAGGCTCGTCCGGGATCGTCGCCACAGGAAAGGCCACGGCATCATCCGAGTGTTGATCGTCGGTGCGGGTGAGAGCGGTCGATCCGTGATACGGGCGATCATGGCGCGTCCAGAGATGGGCTATCGCATCGTTGGTTTTCTGGACGATGATCCAAACAAGGCGCACGGCAATATCGGGCCCTTTCCTGGCCTGGGGAGTACGGAGGAGCTGGCCGAAGTTATCGCCAGGTCTCGCATCGATCAAGTCATCATCGCGCTGCCCTCCGCCTTTTACCGCAAGACGCTGCAGATCGCGCGTATCTCTGAGGAGGCCGGTGCCCGCGTGCGCATCGTGCCCGATCTATTTCAGATCGCCATCAGCTCTGTTGTAGTTGAGAATCTCGATGGTATCCCTCTACTCGGTGTCCGTGAGCCCGAGCTATTCGACTGGCAGCGTGCCTGGAAACGGCTGACTGATCTCCTGATCAGCACACTGGCCATAGTCGTTTTCTCGCCTCTGTACCTCTTGATAGCATTGGCGATCAAACTGGACTCGCCAGGGCCCGTGATCTTTCGACAGACGCGGGTGGGGCGCGATGGGCGCCAATTCGTCTGCTTCAAGTTCCGCACGATGAGTGCCGACGCCGAGTCACGACTGGCAGAGCTCAAGGCTCAAAATGAGGCTGATGGCGCCATATTCAAGATTCGAGACGATCCGAGGCGCACGCGAGTGGGCCGTCTATTGCGACGCACCAGCCTGGACGAATTACCTCAGTTCTGGAACGTGTTACGCGGCGACATGAGCGTGATCGGCCCTCGCCCACCGATTCCTGCCGAGGTAGAGCAATACGAGCCATGGCATCTGCGCCGCCTCGAAGTGGCGCCCGGTATTACCGGACTCTGGCAGGTGAGCGGGCGAAGCGACCTCACTTTTGATGAGATGGTCCTGCTCGATATTTACTATATAGAGAACTGGTCGCCGCTCCTGGACCTGCGTATCGCGCTCAAGACGATTCCGACCATGCTTTTTGGCAGCGGCGCTTATTAGCTTTCACAAACGTCAGTGAGTCTCAGTCAGGGGGAAACAGTATGCCACTCGTGAACCCGCAACCAGATCGGCAAGCGCTCGAGACATTCGCGCGCGATCTGGTGCGCATTCCAAGCCTGTCGGGCGCGGAGGGGGCGGTCGCGGAACGTATCGTCGTCGAGATGCAGACGCTGGGGTACGACGAGGTGCGCGTCGACGCGATGGGCAACGTGATCGGACGTATGGGGCCCGCAGGCTCCCCTGCGGTGCTGTTTGACGGGCATATGGACACGGTCGGTGTCGGCGATGTGCGCCTTTGGGCTGATGATCCGTTCGCGGGCGTGATTCGCGATGGCATCCTGTACGGACGGGGCGCAGCTGACATGAAAGGCGGGCTCGCGGCGATGGTGTACGGGATCGGCGCCCTGGCCTCGTCCCGTGCTAGCCTGAAGGCTCCGGTCTATGTGGCGTGTGTCGTGCAGGAGGAACCGTGCGAAGGTCTCGCCATACGCCATGTCATCGAGAGTGAAGGCATCCGACCTGCAGCTGTAGTAATAGGCGAAGCGACAGGACTTCAGGTGGCCCGCGGGCAGCGCGGCAGGATCGCGATCGAGGTCGCGGTACAGGGCAAAAGCTGCCATGCCTCGGCGCCCGAGCGCGGCACCAACGCTATCTATGAGGCCGCACGATTCGTCTTTGGGGTGCAACTGCTCTCGCCCCAGCTCGCCTCTGATGCGTTCCTGGGTCAAGGAACTATCGCCGTCACGGAGATAGAGAGCCGCTCGGGAAGCAGCAACGTCGTGCCCGATTACTGCCGCGTTTACATCGATCGCAGGCTGACCGTCGGCGACACCGAAACCAAGGCGCTGGCGGAGGTGAAACGCATTCTAACCCGCGAGAATGTCCAGGCCACTGTCGAGGTGCCCACTTTTCGCGGCACGAGCTACACGGGTCTGGCCCAGGAAGCGCCGGAGATCTTTCCATCGTGGTCCACGCCCGAATCTGAACAGGTGGTACGTAGAACGATCGCAGCGGTAGAGTCTACTCTGGGGTATGTGCCCCGGCTTGGTCGCTGGGAGTTCTCCACCGATGGTGTGTACACCATGGGCACGGCGGGTATCCCGACCATCGGCTTTGGTCCTGGCGAGGAACGTTTTGCGCATTGTGTGGAGGAACAGGTGCGGCTGGCGGATGTCTATGCTGCGGCGCGCGTGTACGCCAGAATCGCGCTTGAGATGCAAAAGTAGCGCACGAGGCGTCTCGGCGACTTGACATCCGGGAGAGCGCTGGCACAGCAGATGGCGTTCCGGGCGTCAGCCACCAAAGCGACGCTGCTCAGTCCGCGCGGCGATCTCCTCCTGCAATGCGCGCAAGGTCACAGAGCAGGAGCTCCCCCCTGCGCGCGGCATCTGCCCCGCCTGGAGCCTGCGCCCGCGCCCCGGCAGCGTAACGCCCCGCCAGGCCAATCACCGCGCGAGCGCAAATCGCCATGGCACGCAACTCTTCCTGACGTGCCAAAGCCTCCGCCTCGCGAAAGTCGAGGGCCTCCAGTGCACCATCGATGTCGCGCAGCAGCCCCAACAGGCCTTTCCGATACAGCTTGTCATCGAGGACGGTGCGCCCTGGCGAGCGCTGCTCCATAAACTCGGTAAAGACGCGCGCGTGATACCCCGCCAGCAGCAATCTTAGACTAGGACGAGCGACTGAAGACAGCTCGCCTCCAATCGAGCCCCCTAAACGGAGCCGCTCCCGCAGTGTAGACACGAATCGGTCTTTGCCGTATAACTACCGCCAATGTGTATGGCGACCAGAGATGCCCGATGACAGGCAGTCCCGAGTTCTAGTCGCCGGGCAGAAGCTCCGCGCCCTCTGCTCTAGCCAGAAATCACCGCGGTGTCCGGAGCCGTCAGAATTCTGCATCTACTATACTCCTGGCGTGACGATCTCTCGATATCGAGATGGATGGTGCTGTGACTGGTACGCTGATGAGTGGGTCGGACGCTGACCGCTTAGAACTCGCACCCGCTGCCGTGACTGAGGGCTGTCCCAGCAGTGCCACCGCCGCAGGCGAAACGCCTGAAACCGTGCAGGCCACGGAGAGCAGCGCGGGCGCATCAAGTGCACAGCCAACCTCGCGGACAGACGCGAGACGCCTGAGCAGCGGTCTGCTATGGGGCCAGACAGGGCGCATGCTGGACGTAGCTCTGGCCACCGTGTTTTCTCTGGTGGTCATTCGGTCTCTCAGCCCCGATCAGTATGCCGTCTGGTCAGTCGCATGGAGCATCATTGGCACAGCAACGCTGCTCACTGCCCTCGGCTATTCCGAGATGTTGCAGCGCTTCCTGCCAGCCCTATCTGCTGTCGATCCCGGTCGTGCAAATCTGTTCGCCCGCCGGCTGTTTCTGGAGCGCATCGGGCTGAGTTTGGGCGTTGCTCTGATACTGGGCCTCTTACGTGAGACCATCGCCGCGCAGGTGAATGTGATCGGATTCGGAAGTGTCATGTGGCTCACGGCCCTGCTGACCGCGCTGCAAGGCATTTGCGATCTGCTGTCAGGCTATTACAGCGCCTCGCTCCGAATGCGGGAGCATACCGTTGTTCGCGTGTCCGGGCACGCACTGGCCATCGCGGTCGCATTTGTTCTGTTTGCCACCGTCGGTGTGCGGATCTGGGAGCCCATGACAGCCATGGTAGCGAGCTCTGTCCTATCCATGGGCCTGTATCTGCGCGGCGCGCGATCAGCGCTCAACGGCCCGATCCTGCGCCAAAGTTTCCGTCAAGAGCGCGGGTACGGCACCTTGGTCTGGCTGTCCAACGTGGTGACGTTTGGACTGTCGAATCATCTGAGCGTTCTCATGATCGCCTCGCTGCTTTCCGATGCGGTGCAGACGAGCTACTTTAACGTCGCGAGCGTGCTCCTGAGCCGGCTACAGCAGATCCTCACGGGCTGGAACGTTGTGGTAACGCCACACGCCGCCGAGGCACGGGCGCGAGGTGGCCTGCCCCAACTCGCGACGCTATCCAGGCTGTACGTCCAGCTCAACATCATTGCGCTTACGCCAGCGTTCGCGTTTGCTGCCGCATGGTCAGCGCCACTCATCGAGACCGCCCTTGGCCGCGACTATGCACCAGCGGCAAGCCTTATGACCGCAGGTGCTTGTTTTGGCCTCGTATCCACTATTATGGGAGCCGCTGTCAGGTTACCCCTCCTGCGTGTCTGCGATCGACAGCAAAGCTTGCTCGTGCTCAGGGTTTGCGCGGGATTGCTCAATATCGGCGCCAATGCAGTATTGATACCGCGCATGGGCGCCATGGGTGCCATAGTCGCTTCAGGCATCAGCAATATCACGCTACATGGAGCCGAGTTGATTCTCTTCCACGTCACCGTGAGAGCGCCATATCCTGTGGCGTTTGCGGCGCGAGTTGCGGCAGCCTGCGGCGTTGCTGCCGGCGTGTCGAGGATGGTACCATGGTCGGGCCTAGCTGGCCTGCTTGCAGGGACTGTACTCTACGCGCTGGTGCTACTTCTGGCTCTCAGAGTACAGCGCCCCCTGGCTCGCTCAGACTTTGATGCCATGGTTCGGATAGTCCCGCGCAGCCGCGGGCTCCTGCAGCTCTTTACCAGGAGATAGGCGATGGCCTCAGAAAAGCGGTCGATCGGGCCGTACGACGGAGTCTTGAGCGAAGACGCTCTGGGCGACCCGAACAATGCGCACGGCCAGATGCTCGCATGGGTACAGCCGGGTTTGGATGTGCTCGAGATAGGATGCGCTACCGGCTACATGTCGCGCGTTCTGGCTGGCCACTATCGGTGCAGGGTTACAGGCTTTGAACGCAACAAGGCAGCCGCTCAACTTGCTCTGCCCTACCTGGTCGATCTGGTGGTGGGGGATCTTGAACGGCAGCAGGACCGGGACAAGGTGGACCGCCAGTTTGACATTGTGATCGTGGGAGACGTTCTCGAGCATCTGGCAGAGCCAGAGCCAGTACTGACATGGCTGGTATCCCGGCTGGTTGTCCACGGGAAGATGATCGTCTCACTCCCCAATGTTGCGCACTGGAGCATCCGTCGTAACCTGCTCCGGGGCAGGTGGGATGTCACCGAGACAGGCCTGATGGACGGCACACACCTGCGCTGGTATACTCGAGGGAGCGCCGAGGCCATGCTGCTCGCCGCAGGGCTGCGCATCATCGAACACAAGAGCATCTATCTTTTCCCGGCCAGATGGCAGGCCAGGCTTGCTCCACCGATAGCCCGCTGGGCTCGCAGGCACTCTATTCCTGCACCGATCGACAACGTCATAGCATGCCAGCACCTGTTCCTGGCCGAGCCAGTGCGCTGACTCGGGGCGAAGCGTCCCTTCTTTGCACGTTAGCGCCAGTCCGAGTCTAGTACGCTTTTCTGAGATCGTGGTTTGCGTTGATAGCCTGCCTTACGCATCAACTGGGACTCATGCATATACTTGTTGGCTATGGTTACGACCCGGTCACCACCGGGCGCTATGTCGAAGAAGCCTTTAGTCAGCGCTGCGACGTGTCATTCGTCGGGTGTTCTGATGGTAGCCGCCCAGGCTTTGCCCCGAACCTCGATCTGGAGCGATATATCGCGCAGACTGGCGCAAAGCCGGATCTCTTTGTCTACGTAGATAGCGGCCACATTCCCTATCTGCCGTATCACCTAGAACACCTTCAGTGCCCCACGGCCGCCTACCTGATAGATGTCCACGTCGGATCTCGCCTTCGTCTACCATTGGCGGCCCTTTTTGACTATGTCTTTGTGGCACAACGGGACAGTGTACAAGAGTATAGCGCGGATCCAGGCCAGGTAGTAGAGTGGCTGCCATTGGCATGCGATCCGTCTCTGTACACAGGCGCGCCGCATTCCCGAATCTGGGACATCGGCTTTGTGGGCAATCCGGGTACGCCTCAGTCCCGACGTTTCCAACTTCTCTCGATGCTGCAGACCGAGTTTCTGATGAATGACTTTCACAGGCCCTACAGCCGTGAGGAGATGGCCGAAACCTACATGCGGTCCAAGATCGTCGTGAACTGCTCTGTGGGCTCTGAGGTCAATATGCGTCTGTTTGAGGCACTTGCCTCCGGAGCTCTGTTGATCACTGATCGGATAGAGAACGGCCTCTCCGAGCTGTTCTCGGACGGCCTGGAGTTGATCACCTACGACGGCCCGCAGGACCTTAGGGAAAAGGTCCGGTATTACCTCGCTCATGATGCGGAGCGCGACAAGATCGCCATCGCCGGAAAGAACAAGGCCTTCTCGGCGCACACGTGGTCTTCACGAGTCCAACAGCTGCTGGACACCGTTGAAACGAGGCGCCCAGGTGCCCGCGCACCTGCGCGGAATGAGAGTGAGGCCATCATCCTACGTCGCTATGCAGACCTTTACAGCCGATTCCGTCTGATAGATCCGACCATGGACGTGCTGCGAGTTGCGCGGAGTCATCGTCAGAGTCGGCTTTACGCCGTTTCCAGGGTTGCGCAAGCCATCCTCAGGCGCGTCAAGCATGGCTGACCCCCTGCTGTCGGTAGTTGTGGTGACCTACAACTCTGCGCACGAGATATCTTCCTGCCTGCAGAGTGTGTACGCCGACCTGGAGAGATCCCTGGCCGAGGTGATCGTGGTCGACAGCGCCTCCGCGGACAACACGGTCGCCGTAGTACAAGCCGAGTTTCCGAGCGCTCGCCTGCTGCGGCTCTCGGACAACAGGGGGTTCGCGGCTGCCGTTAACGCCGGCCTGGAGAGCGCTCGTGGCTCCCTCATTCTGCTGCTTAACCCGGACACTGTAGTTCACTCGGGCGCAACACGGGCGATGCTGGATGCGCTCGAAAGGGATTCCCGCATCGGTGTTGTTGGCCCCCGGCTGCTCAACGCTGACGGTTCGCTGCAACGCTCCTGCCGCGAATTCCCCAGCCTGCTGGGCGACCTGATTGGCCTGGCTGAGCTCTATCGCATCTCGTGGCTGTTGCGGCTGCTTGGCCGGAGGCTGCCCAGTCTGGGAGATCACTCCAGGGCCGGCTTCGTCGAGTGGGTGAGCGGCGCGTGTCTGCTGGTACGGCGCACAGTGCTGGACACAACTGGTTCTATGGACGAGTGTTACTTTATGTACTCTGAGGAGATGGACTGGCAGTACCGGATGAGAGCCGATGGCTGGCGCGTATGGTTCGAGCCTTCTGCTTGCGTTACGCACACGGGAGGAGCCAGCACATCGGGCTTTCGGGGTGAGCGCATCGTATGGCAGTACGAGAGCATGATACGCTTCTACCGAATCCACCACGGGCCCGGTCGCGTCGCGCTATTGCGTGCAATGATCTGGTTGGTTACGTGGCCCAAGGTGGCAATTCTGGCCGTCACTTCGCTTTGGAAGCCGCCCCGCAGGCAGCTGCTCAGCGCATTTTGGAGGATACTCTGGTTACGGTAGCCGGGCCCCACTATGGAGGAACGATAGATCCTCGCGACAGCAACGACCCGCGGTCGCGTATCGTTGCCATGGTCCGCTCTGGCAGCCACGTTCTGGAGGTAGGTTGTGGTTCAGGCACCATCCTTGGATACCTGGTGCGCACGCGTCAGTGCTCCGGAGTTGGTGTTGAGCGTGATCAGGCCATGGCCGAAGAGGCGCAAGCCCTGGGTATCGAGGTGCTGCAACTCGACGTCGAGCAGGAAGACGCCTGGCCAGGGATTGCGGCGCGAGGACCCTATGATTATGTCATCCTGGCCGACGTGCTGGAGCACCTCCGCCGTCCCGACATTGTACTGACAGCTGCGCATCAGTGGCTGAGGCCAACGGGTGAGTTACTGCTGTCAGTGCCGAACGTCGCCTACTGGAGGATTCGTCTGAGTCTCCTGTTCGGCAGATGGGAATACACCGACGGGTTCATCATGGACCGCAGCCACCTGAGGTGGTTTACGACCAAGACGATTATTCAGCTCCTCACAAGTGCAGGCTATCGAGTGACGGAGGTCCAGCATCGCTGGGCGCCACTGCCTGGCGAGCGCCTCTGGCGCGTCTTGTTCGCAGGCCGTGTTCGTTTCTATGCCTGGCTCGTATCGCGCTGGCCCGCGCTTTTCTGCTATCAGTTCGTCCTGCGTGCTCGTTCCGAGCATGGCCAATCGGATTGAGCCTGTATGTTCGCGCGCTCCGAGAGTCTGAGATGCAGCCCGTGAGCCCAACTCTTGCTGTGATCATCGCCAACTGGAACACGAGAGATCTCCTGCGTCAGTGCATTCTTTCGGTCTTGCAGTCCAGTCTGGATGTGCAGGTGATTGTCGTTGACAACGGGTCGACGGACGGCAGCGTCCAGATGGTGGGAGGCGAGTTTGAGTCGGTGAAGCTCATCGTGAATAGTGACAACCGAGGATTTGCGGCCGCAAACAATCAGGGATTGCGGGCGGCAACAGCGCCCTACTGCATGCTCTTGAACTCGGATACGGTGGTGCTGGACGATGCACTCGCGACGCTGGTGCGGCATATGGGCGAAAATCCACACACCGGTTGCTGCGGCCCCCAGCTGCTGAACACCGATGGCACTTTGCAGCCATCAGGGCATAGCTACCCAACGCTCCGATCCGCCCTGGCGGAGCTGTTGCCTCTGCCGGCCTGGCTACGCAGAGTCATGAGAGGACCTGCGGAACAGCGCGACTATACTGAGGTGTGCCAGGTAGACGAGGTCTCTGGCGCAGCCATGCTGGTTCGCCGGGCAGCACTGGAGGATACGGGACTGCTTGATGAGGGGTTCTTTTTCCTGGGTGAGGATGTAGACTGGTGCTGGCGCATGACAAAGCGCGGGTGGCGAGTCGAGTATGTCCCGAACGCGAGGATTGTCCATCACGGGGGCCAGAGCACCATCCGTGGAGACGCGTCGTGGCTACGGGCGCCACGTGCCTATTATCGGCTGTTCCGCAAGCATCGCCGGCCCTGGGAGGCCGAACTACTGAGAGCTGCAATGTCTCTGATCATCCTTCTGCGCATGTTACGGGTCAATGTGGCCCGGCTTCTCAAGGGCGAAAAGGGAGCCATTCGTGCGTCCATAGGGATGCACCTGGGTACCGTTCGCTGTCTCTGGACTGGTTCGGATAGCATACCATGAGAGTATGTTTCGTGAGCGGCTCCTATCCACCCGTGCGCTGCGGTATCGGTGACTACCTGCAGCAACTCTGCCATGCACTTTCAGAGCAGGGGACAAGCGTTGATGTGATCACTTCTGCCGAGAGCGGTATCGCGCGCAGGGATGCCGAGGTGCACCTCTGGCCCGAAGTCCGAAACTGGAGCCTGGCCTGCTTGCCTGTGGTGAAAAGGTTGCTGAGCCAGATCCAGCCCGATATCGTGAATATCCAGTACCCTACCCAGGCCTATGGGCGCCGGGTGGCGATCAACCTGATGCCAGCCTATGTAAGACACAACTATCGAGTGCCTGTGCTCACAACCATCCACGAGTACTCGACATTCCGCCGGTTAGGCCGCGCTCGCGTCACTCTATCCGCGCTTACCAGCACGGCCATCGTGTTTCCGGACCCGGACAACCTCGCCCTCTTTTCATCCGGTCCGTTTTGCCGTACGCGTTGCCACTATATACCGCTCGGGCCGAACATCGTGCCTGACCGAACCGCGCCGCAGGATCGCCAGCAGTTGAGGTCGTCGTACGGAGCGGGCCTTGATGACATTGTCGTCGCCTACTTTGGCTTTGTGAGCCCAAGCAAAGGGCTGGAGACACTCATAGACGCGATCGCCATTGCCCTGTCACGCCATCCCGAGACTCCACTCCGTCTCCTGCTGATCGCCGATGACCAGCCCTCGGAGCCGGCCTTCTCAGAGTACCACCGCCGCGTAACTCAAGCCGCCAAAGTCAGGATCCCGCCTTCTCGGATACACTGGACAGGCTACCGCAGCGCAGCCGAGGTATCAGCGTATCTCAGCTCAGCCGACATAGCCGTGTTCCCGTTCGCCGATGGTGCATCGCTCCGTCGCACCACGCTGCTGACTGCCCTCTGCCACGGGCTGCCGGTTCTATCTACCACGAATTCGCTGTCCAGCACGCACCTGTCACCTGGCAATGGCGTAGTGCTGGTGCCTCCTGCAGACCCGGAAAGCCTGGCGGAGGCCATAGCCGCCCTTGCCGGCGACTCTGGACGGAGACTGGAGCTCAGCTCGCGGGCACGCAGCTTCGCCCGGACTCTTGACTGGTCCAGCATCGCGAGCAGTACGGCCGCCCTCTACCGCACGCTCGTGGAGGAAAGTCGTGAGAATAGGCGTTGACGTCTCAGCAGCAGTGCACAATCGTGCCGGAATTGGGCGGTATGCCGGCGAGCTGGTGAACGCTCTGCTCAGGATCCTTCCTGAGGACAGCCTGAGCCTGTTCTACAACCGCTCCACTGATGCCGTCTTGCCTGAGGAGTGGAAGCCTTTGACACGGGTGGCGTGCAGCCTGAGTGACAAGGCTTGGCGTGCCAGCGTCGCAGTGGCGCAGCTGTGCAGCCTGTCACAGGACCGGCGTGTCGGTTCGGTGAGTGTCTTTCATGGGACAGATCACTTGCTGCCGCGCCTGCACACCACAGCCTCCGTGTTCACTATCCACGACCTATCGTACCTGCTGTTTCCGTCGACGCATTCGCGGCTCAACCGGCAGTATCTGAGCCTCATGATGCCGCGCTTTCTACGGGCTGACGCCGTAGTTGCGGATTCACAGTCCACCAAGCGCGATGTCATCGAGCACTACGGAGTCCAGGAAGACAGTGTTCAGGTTGTGTATCCGGGCGTGTCCTCACGCTTTGCCAGGGTGCCGGAAGAGGACGTTCGCTCCCTCCGCACACGCCTCAGACTTCCCGCCGAGTTCATCCTGGCCGTAGGCACAATCGAGCCCCGCAAGAATCTCATCGTGCTCCTGGAGGCGCTCAGCCTTCTGGCGCTTGAGGGCAAGACCCCTCCCCTGGTCATCGCCGGCCGCAGAGGATGGCTCAGCGACCCGTTCTTCAGGAGGCTTTCCGAGCTGCGACTGGAGAAACAGGTTCAGGTTCTGGGGTATGTGCAGGAAGACGATCTGCCAGCGCTTTACAGCGCCTGCCGCACACTCGCCTTTCCCTCGTTGTACGAGGGCTTTGGCTTGCCCATATTGGAGGCCATGGCCTGCGGATCTGCGGTCATCTCTTCAGACGCGTCAAGCCTGCCCGAAGTGGGCGGAGACGCGGCGCTGTACGTGCGCCCCCAAGACGTAGAGGGCTGGACTGCGGCGTTGGCAAAGGTATACGATGATAACGACCTGTGGCAGTCGATGCGGCGCAAGGGATTGCAGCAGAGCGCCGCTTTCAGCTGGGACAGCACCGCTCGATCAATGCTGCAAGTCTACAGGCAGGTAGGGCTCTGATAGCGATGCGAGTTGCACTGGACGGACGTTTTATTAACGATCACAATCCAGGGATTGGGCGGTACGCCTATGAGCTTGCGCGCTGGCTGCCCGTTGTAGCCCCTGGCGATGACTTTGTGCTGCTGACAGGAAGCGAGCGCAATTCTCGCTTTGGCCTTGCCGAGATAGAGTCGCTCCCGAACGTACAAACCGTTCGGGCCCGCAGCTCACCTCGGGGATTGGCGCAGGAGGCGGAGCTCAGGTCGATCATACGCCAATACGATGTCGACGTCTATCACTCTCCGTGCCACTTTATGCCCTACACGCTCTCGTGCACCACAGCAGCCACGATTCACGACGTTATCCCGCTAGTCAGACCCGAGGCGTTGCCAAGTCCCAAGAGGGTCATCTACAGCGCGCTTCTGCGGCTGACAGCACTCAGGGCGACGAGACTGGCTGTGGATTCGCAGACAACCCTTGATGATCTCGGGCGCCTGGTTCCGAATGCCCTGGGCAAAGCCGAGCGTGTCTACCTGGGCGTTGGGACGGACTACCAGCCACGCTCACAGGCGGAACTGGAGTCTTTGCGCGCACTATTGCGACTGCCTCCGCGATACTTACTCCACGTGGGCACAGACCGACCTCACAAGAATCTCGACAGTCTGCTGCGAGCGTGGGCACTACTAGACGTGAGGGAACGAGCGAGCACCACCCTGGTGCTCGCTGGATATCATCACCCAGATGGCCGACTGGAGGCGTTGTGTCATTCGCTCGAGATCACCGATAGTGTCAGGCACATCGAGGCCGTGCCAGAGCATCTGTTGCCTCTCCTTTATCAGGCGGCACGCCTGTTTGTCTTTCCCTCACTTTACGAGGGCTTTGGGCTGCCCGTACTGGAAGCGATGGCCATGGGCACACCTGTCGCCTGTTCACGGCGATCTTCACTGCCCGAGGTAGCCGGAGACGCAGCTGAGTTATTCGATCCCGACGATCCTGGCGATATCGCCCGCGCCATGCGTGCCTTGCTCACTGACGACAAACTCCATCAGCAACTCTCGGCCAGAGGGCTGTTGCGCGCGAAAGAGTTCACCTGGAAACACACCGCTACGCAGATGATGCGAATCTACCAGGAGGCCCTCGGCGCGCTCTAGTACCTCCAACTCGTCACATCTGCTCCATCCGGCGCCGTATTGAGCATATGCACCACCATGCGCGGAATGATCCGCTGGTTGAGCGTCAGCCGGGCAATCGCATTGGGCGTATCCGGGTCACCGCTCCAGCAGTGCTCGAACCGGTCGCCGTAGCGCACCTCGCCGGCATAGTACGGGCTGGTAGTGCTCTCCAGAAAGGCCTCCATGAGATAGACTGCGTTGTTCAGGTAGTAGTTGTCCATATCGCCGACAAAAATGTGCAGCTTGCCCACCAGCTTTGGCCCGAGTGTCCCCCAGTCACGCTCCAGGATATGGCGCAGATCATAGTGCTCGCGCCAGTACTCGGCCACCTCGTGGTCGATCTCTCCCGTCAGCTTGTCCCAGATACGCCGGGGATAGCCATCCTCCCCCACCGGGCTGAAAACGGCCTCCCAGACGTCCCACTGCTCGCCCGAACGGCTGCGGGTGCCGAGCGCCAGTTCCTTGTGGTTGGTCTGCTCCACTGTCGTGAGCACTTCTCCCAAGGAGTTGCGCATGCCCGGCCGCGGCGTACGCTTCCACCGCTCACCCGAATAGTAAGCATTGGAATGCTCGTAGATATCCACGATGGTATACGCCCTGAAATCGATGGGATCCGGGCAGTTGGCCCAACAGCCGTTGAACAGATCCGGGTACATGATCTGGACCGCCAGGGCCTCCCATCCCCCGGTCGACCCGCCGTAGAGCGTCCGCGCCCAGGGCTCTCCGATGGCCCGGAAACGCCGCTCGATCTCAGGGAGCAACTCACAATTGATGGCATCACCATACGGGCCCAGGTTGGCAGAGTTCACGGCATAAGAGTCATCATAGTACGGATTGGCATGCTGGATCGTGGCAATGATCACCCGTGGAAAATCTGGCCCGGTCCAGTCCTTGTAGAACTGGTAGCTGTACTCCGCCTTGGTCAGATCATAGCCCTCGAGCGCCTCGCTCGCTGCATCCACCGGAATCTCTCTAAAGTGCACTCCGGCACGCCATTCCCGACTATGGTGACCGTGGTAGAGCATGAGCGGATAGCGCGCCTCCGGGTGCTCATCAAACCCTTCTGGCAGCAGGACAATGGCCTCCAGATGCATCGGCCGGCCCCAGAACGCAGTCAAAAGTTCGCTCTGGATGCGCACATGCTTGATGTACCGGGTGTCTTGACGCTCTTCGAACTCAGGAATGACCTGGTCCAGCACCAGCGAGTATGTCTTGCCGTCGCCGGGGGCCAGGTCCATCTGAACCGGCAGCGAGTACAGGTTACCGGGGGCACGATTCCAGTGTTGGCCTTCCCCGCGATCCATGGGCAGCTTGACGACGTGGCCGTCGGCGCGCCGAAAGGTCTCATAGCGGTGCAGCATGGCCTGCACAAAATAACTGCCTTCGGGCAATGCGCCGAGATCGCGCACGGGATAGCCGAAAGCAGCAGCATCCACCACTCTGGCCTCGCCAGGCACCCAGTTTTCCACATCAACACCAAAGACCAGCTGCGTATCCTGGCCGTCACTGATCTGAAATCGCGGCTCATCCCCAGGATCGGTGGAGATGAGCAACAGCAGGCGGCCATCCAGCGTGTCTGAACAGATCTCGGAGGAGAAGGTGATGTTGAACTGCATTGCGAATCCTTCCTATGGTGTAAATCGCTCCAGGGGGAAAGGTCTGTCCCGGACGCGTACGCCCTGCCCCAGGTGGCCGATAATGCAAACCAGCGCAGTCACCAGAAGTGAACTGCGCTGGAAATGACATCACAGATTGCGGCCTGAGACGATATCAGCTCTTGTAGCGGTATACGATACGGCCCCGCGTGAGATCATAGGGCGACAACTCCACGCGCACCTTATCGCCAAGTAGAATCCGGATATAGTACTTGCGCATCTTGCCCGAAATATAGGCCAGTACTTCGTGGCCGCTTTCGAGCGCGACGCGGAACTGCGTGTTGGGCAGGGCCTCTACGATCGTGCCCTCCACAACAACCTTTTCTTGACTAGCTTTCGCCATAAACTCGCTCTATCCCCCTGTCAGGCACACTAATGCCGCGCAGACGATCGCGCGGCTCATTCACGTGCCACCCTCAAACATGCCAATTATAGCACCGCAGGCCGTGGGCGTCAAGCAGCGCCGAAGAATTTCAAGAAAACCATAGAGAAACGTATTGAACCGAATACTCAGAATCCGCTCGCTTGACGCGTCCCTGTGCGCGGTTGCATACTGAGCAAAACGGATCAGGTCACAAAGGAGATGATGATGCTCAAGTACCGTCTCACCCACCCGGAGATTCTCAGCGCCCTGGCGAAAGCGGGTCACGGATCGCAGGTGCTCATCGCCGATGGCAACTACCCCTTCACGACCGGTGCCAACCCGGCTGCTGAGCGCGTCTATCTTAATCTCACACGGGGAAGCGCACCGGTGGACGAAGTGCTCGCCGTGATCGCCGACGCCATCGTCATCGAGGCCGCCCACGTGATGGTCCCCGAGACGGGCCCCGAGCCACCGATCTTTGCATCGTTCCGGCGCGCGCTCCCCAATGGGATGGAGCTCCAGCCCCTGGGGCGCTTTGAGTTCTACGACGCGGCCAGGGGCGACGATGTAGCGCTGGTGATCGCCACCGGCGAGCAGCGCATCTATGCCAACATCCTGCTGACGCTTGGGGTGGTCCCGCCCGACCCGGCATAGAATCGACAGATGCGTGCTCACCCATTGCTTGCAGCATCCGCTGGATGCGCGTTTACTCGACCGAAACTAGCCTCACCAACGGTTGCCTGCAATCGCGGGAGAAACAGCTACTGTGACTGAACCGACCCGGCCCTACAATTGGCAGGCATCGATCGCGGGGCCAGAGTAATGTACAAGGCTGCGCAAATCCGGGTCCCAGAGCCCAGAGAGATCCTGATGTACCTCTCACAGGTACCTCGCTGCCTGTGGCGATACCTTACGGCGGCCGAACGACGCCCCCTGTGGTTGTTCCTGCTCACCGCTGCGCTGGCGTGTTATGTCCGCCTTGATCTGCTTCCTCTTGGACCGGCCGAAGTCCGCTATCTGGATGCTGCCACGCAACAGGAACAGCTCCTCGCGAGTGACGACAAAAGCTGGTTCGCCACTGTTCTGAGCATACCGCTCGGACTGGCCCGTGATCCCCGCTATGCAGCAGCCTTTCTCTCAGCGGTCAGCATCGCCTCTCTGATCGTGCTCTTTGAAACCCTCAACAGGCACTGCCGCTGGCGCGTGGCAGTACTCACTTCGGGCCTGCTGGCCGCCGCACCCTGGTTTGCCCTCCTGAACCGGCAGATCCAGCCGCCCGCGCTTGCCATCCCGCTTGCGGCCTGTCTCCTGTCAGGTTTTGTCGCCGCGCTCTGTGGGGAGCGTCCCCGGGGATGGACGGTAGCCTGGGCATCTGCGATAGGACTCGCTGTGCTCTCGCCCGATGGTTTCCCGTCCCTTGTGGCCACCATCCTGATCACGGCGGCGTTCCGCAACAGGGCACAATGGCTGTATGCCCTGCTGGGTGTGCTCCTGGGGATGTTGCTGACGCTGAACGCACAGTATCTGGCCCCGGACAGCACCCTGTGGGCGAGAGCAGCTCTCTTCCTGACTGGCTCCAACCCATCTTTAGCGCCACGAGAGGCGCCGGTGTCTGCCCTCGCCGGGCTGCTGGGAGGAGGCGGCCTGGATCTGCTGGCAAAGGCATCAGGGGAACGACTGTCCCAGCTGGTGGCTCTTCTCTCAACGGTATGGGGCTGGATCTGTCTCCTGGGCATTCTCTACTGCGGGTGGCTCGCGATCCGTGCCTGGGCCCACTGGCGCGAGCGCACGCAAGCCAACGAATATGCGATCCCTGTGCTCTGGGTGCTGAGTGCGATCGCAGTGTATGTGATCAGGGACAAGCCCGTTAGCGCCGGCGAGCTTGCGGCGCTGCTTCCCGCGGGATTGCTCGCTGTCGCGCTCACCATCGACCAGTTGCTGGATCAGCACGCTGCGCTGAGAGAGCACGCCCAACAATTCCTTACGGCGACAGTGGCCATCGTGCTCATCAGTGGGGCCTGTCGCAGTATCTCGCTCTACCAGCAGATTGCCGAGGGAGGCGCGACGGCCGCCTACGGCACACCCTTCAAGACGTGGCGATTGCTGGCGACATTGGCGACGCGCGCGGGCCCAGGGACGGTAGTGCCCCTGTGGATTCTGCCCTCGGCGTCTGCGTCAGAACGCGACCAACAGATCGCGGTCCTGGACTATCTTATCGCCGACCAGGCTGACCCACGCTACCTCAATACTGCCAGGCAGCCGGCGATGCTGCTCCCCGCTGAGCAAGAGGGTTATTATCTACTGATCGGCGAGCACCCCGTGCAGGCCGAAGCGATGGACCATTTTCAGGCCGAAAAGATGGGACTGGTCTCCTCCAGTCCGATCGCTTCCGGCGCCACGTTATACCATCTCCCGGAGAGACCCGTAGCTGACCTCCTTGCCACGATACAACAGCGCGACTGGGCAGCGTGGGATGCTGGCATGCGTCTGGTCGGATATGACTTGCCCGCCCCGGCACGCTCTGGCGAGTCGGTGGTCATGACGACATACTGGACTTTTGACGCCGTCCCGCCACAGGATACCAAACTGCCCCATGTGTTGACCATGACGATCTTGGACACCCTGGGAAACACCGTTGCGATCAGGAGTCAACTGGGACTTGACGAGCACCAATGGAAGCCGGGCCTGCTACTCAAGCAGTGGCACGTCTTGCCCTATGCCCT
>CAZYWU010000001.1:43639-75180 GCA_964651255.1 uncultured Anaerolineales bacterium | reverse complement strand
TCATCGATCGGCGCTCAGTCGTCGGTGTCAGTGCCTTCGGGCCTGGGGAAGATAATCTCCTGCACATCCCCGTGCACATCCACCACAATGCGAAAACCATAGACGCGCAACATCGGCGCCCATTGGCTGGGGTCGCTCCTGCGCAGGCTCTGGCCCACGTTGTCGATCGAAGCCTCAATCGCTGCCTTGGCCAGAATGTCGTTCGTGCCCATCATCCGCAGCATCCCCGCAACGATCTCATCGCGCATGGTGCTCATCATCTCCTGCATTGCGCTGAGCACAGACTCATCGACATGGTAGGCCTCCACGTGGCGCAGAAACCCATCCTCAGGGATGGCATAATGCGCCACGCCGCCGATTGTCACCACGCGAGCCTCCTCGCCTGCCTGGTTATAGACCAGTCCGGGGAACAGCGCCTGCCTTTGCGCGAGGGTGCTTGAGGGCCCTGCAGTTGCCATTCCGGGGCTATCAGTCATCATCCCTATCACCTCCTGCTATTACTATTATACCTCCCAATAACACTATGTCAACATGATGTTGCGACTCGACCGCAGTTCGACAATCACTCTATAATCTCGATCAGGAGGGCATGATGGAGAGAGGTCGTTCAAGGGGCCGGTCAGCGCAACAGCTCGCCATAGCTCTAGGCGATCGAGAATACGTGGCGACGATGCAGCAGGGCCTCATTGACCCTCGAGAGAACCAGCCGGCCGCTGCGCTAATCGCTGACCACATCCGTCTTGAGGCCGGGAATCGTGTACTGATCGGTCCCTGTGGCGATGGCCTTTTGGGCGCCTGGGCCGCTGACAGACTCGGGGACAGCAACGTTCTTTGCATGGACAGTAATGCTATCGCCACAGAGACCGCACGCCAGAACCTGGCAGCAAATGGTCACAGTGCGGTGAGGGTCAGCTCCACGGTCCCCAATCATACAGACGGCCCTTATGACCTCTTCCTCATGCTTTTGCCGAAAGGACGTGACCTGGCACGTCTTTGGCTACTGAACGGCGCCCTCGCCACGCGCCGCGGAGGTCATATCGTCATCGCGGGACCCAACAGCGGCGGCATTCAAAGCTTTGCGCACGACGCGGCCTCATTGCTCGGGGACGGCCGGTTGCTGGGCTACCGCAGAGGAAACCGGGCCCTGATGTTTGAGCGCCCGCCTCTGTCGCCAGCAGACATGCCGACGCCTTTCTGCGCACCCGGCATACTGAACGGCACGTACGCGAGCTATCCCCTGGACACCGCACAACGCGTTCTGACCATCTACACGCGTCCGGGCGTTTTCTCGCGCGATGGCCTGGACGATGGCACGCGGATGCTGAGATCTGTGATGGATTTTGAGGCTGAGGACACAGTGCTGGACCTGGGGTGTGGTGCCGGGGTGATCGGACTGGTCGCTTCGCTGGCAATCAACCCGCACAATGTCACCATGGTGGACGTCGATAGTCTCGCCGTAGAGTGCTCTATACAGACACTAAAAAGAAACGGCATCGTCGGACCCAGCGTGCTGCAGAGTGTGGGATTTGAGGGCATCAGGGACCGGCGTTTCCGGACAATCGTCACCAATCCCCCTTTTCACAGTGGCCACCGCGTCACCACGGCCATGACCGAGGCGTTCATCAGGGATGCTTTCGATGCACTCTTGCCCGGCGGCAGATTGCTGCTCGTGGCCAACCGGTTCCTCCCCTACGAGCGCCCGCTCCGCGAGCGGTTTGGCACAGTCCAGATCCTGGCTGCTGATGGCCATTACCAGGTGTTTCGCGGTGTACGTTCTCATAGCTGACAGGCCTGACGCCGCTATATGAGGCATTGCAGCTCCGCAAATCCCCCTTGATCTCCAGTACGTAGTTCGTATTAGTACACTAACCTATTGACGAATTTCGTACTATGTGCTATGTTGTCTACAAAGAACGAGCTCAGGGAGCACAGCATTGGATAGCATCGATCGCAGCATCGCCCGTATGCTTCATCAGGACGGCAGACGCTCCAATGTCGAGATCGCTCGAGACCTGGGGCTTTCCGAGGGCGCAATTCGCAGGCGCATCGACCGTCTGCTAACCTCGGGACAGCTACAGGTTCGCGGTTATGTTGATCCAGAGGTCGCGGGTCTCAACACACGGGTCATGTTTCTGTTCACGGTGGAGCTCGCCAAAGTGAGCGAGGTCAGCGAGCTTCTGAGCGCCATGCCCGAGATCCTTGCTGTGAAATGGCTGACCGGTGAATACGACCTCTCCGCAGAGGCCGCGTTCGAGTCGGACGCACACTTGATGGCATTTCTCAATGACCGGGTCAGCCGGATCCCCGGTATTACACGCACGCAAACCATGCATGTAGTTAGTGTCAGAAAAGAGATACACCAGTGGATCGTCCCCGAGGGAAGGAAGCCCACCGTGCTGGTAGTTGATGACGATCCGGATTTCGTCGAGTCCGTCCGTATCGTGCTCAAGTCCGCTGATATGCAGGTGCTCTCCGCTAGCAGCGGGAGTGCGGCCCTGACCAGCATGATCACGACGCCCCCAGATCTCGTCATTCTCGACATCATGATGGACGGCGTGTTGGATGGCTGGGATGCTAGCTGGAAGATCCGCTCAACTCCAGGGCTCAAAGACGTGCCCATTCTGGTGGTCAGCTCCATCACATCCAGCGACTATTTGTCCATGATCCCCACTGATGATGACAACCTGATCGACAACTTTTTGTCCAAACCAGTGGCTCCAGATCGGCTGCTATCCGAGGTCAGGCGCTTACTTGAGCGCGCAGGAGAGAGAGGCAAATCATGAAGACGATACTCGTGGTGGACGACGATCCCGATTTCTGCGAGATCACCCGTCTGATCCTCAGCGGCGAAGGCTATCAGGTAGTCACTGCTGCCAACGGCGACCAGGCTCTGGAAACGCTAAAGGAGTGCGAGCCAAACCTGGTGGTGCTTGACGTGATGATGGCCGGCATCCTTGATGGCGTCAATGTAGCCCTGACGATGTCGGAGAATCCGCAGCTGCGTGACATTCCGATTCTGATGGTGTCCTCTATTGCCTCCAGCCCGATGGCAGATCGCTTCCCGACCGGTGAGTATCTGCCCATCAGCGGATGGATCTCCAAGCCCGTTCAGCCAGAAGCCCTGCTCAAGACAGTGGCCAAGCTGGCTGGGCCTGCGAACTAGTCGAGAGCAGGGGGCGTCGCGCAGTTAATGAAAGAGGGCAGCGATGACAGCTGAAGCTCCTGCGCACATCCTGGTGATAGATGACGACGTCGACTTTTTAGAGTATGTGGGCATTGTCCTGAGATCGGCAGGATACCTGGTAAACACTGCGACCAACGCGGAGCGAGGCCTTCAGGCCATGCAGCAGAAACGCCCGGATCTCGTGATCGCCGACGTAATGATGTCGATGTCAATGGATGGACTGGTCATTGACCACCAGATGGCTCAGGATCCCCGGCTGCGTGACGTCCCCTTATTGATGGTATCGGCCATCGTCAGCGACGGCGACACATTTCTAGAGAGAACTCCCGAGACCAGGCACTATGCGGGTCTCATGCGCAAACCGCTTGAGCCCGCAGCCCTGTTGAAAAGAGTAGCCGAGCTGATCGCCAGTGATCCTTAGGGAGGCCTGTATGTCTTCCGACACTTTGCCAGGGCAGGATGACGCCCGCAGGGCCATGTTACTCACCGCGCTGTATATTGCCCAGGAACAGGACGGGTATCTCACCCATGAGGGCCTGCAGCGTGTAGCCAGGCGCCTGGGGATCACCGAGACAGAGGTACTTTCGACCGCCAGCTTTTACTCCATGTTCGAAACGCGTCCGGTTGGACGGTATAAAATCCAGCTTTGCGAGGGACTGTCCTGCCACCTGGCCGGAGGCGCCGAGGACCTCCTGAAACACGTCAAGCAGAGGCTGGGCATCGCGCCGGGAGAAACGACGCCCGATGGCCGGTTCACGCTACAGGCTGTCCAGTGTCTGGCCGCCTGTGGCTCATCGCCAGCCATGCGCGTCAACGACAGGCTGTACACGCACGTGACGATCGAGACGCTGGACGAGATCCTGAGCGACCTGGGGAGTAGAACATGACTATGCAACCAATCTTGCTTCAGCGGACGGCCCTTCCCCGCTCTCACACGATCGACGTCTACCTGGAGAACGGTGGCTATCGAGCGTTACGCAAGGCACTTGAACTGCGCCCCGCTGAAATCATCGACATCATCAAGGCATCCAAGCTGCGGGGCCGCGGTGGCGCTGGCTTCCCAGCCGGCCTCAAGTGGTCCTTCATGCCTTCGGACGCACCGATCAAGTACCTGTGTGTGAACACCGATGAAGGAGAACCGGGCACCTTTAAAGACAGAGAACTGGTGGAAAAGGATCCCCACCAGATTATCGAAGGGGTCATCATAGCGGCCTACGCTGTCGGCGCGCGGCGCGCATTTGTGTACATCCGCGGCGAGTTCTTTGAGGCCTTTAAGAGTTGGAACAAGGCGATTGCAGATGCCTACGGGCGCGGGTTCCTTGGCAGCAACATCCTGGGGAGTGGGTACGGTCTCGACATGAGCGTCCACCGGGGTGCAGGGGCCTACATCTGTGGAGAGGAGACGGCCATGATCAGCTCGCTGGAAGGCCGTCGGGGCGAGCCGCGCCGCAAGCCACCCTACCCGGCGCAGCAGGGGCTGTGGAATCAGCCGACCCTGGTGCATAATGTCGAAACGCTGGCGAATGTGCCCCACATCATCGATCGTGGGCCAGAGTGGTTCGCCAGCATTGGCACTCCCGACAGCACAGGTACCAAGGTCTTTTGCGTGAGCGGACACGTCTACAGGAGGGGGGTCTACGAGCTGCCGCTGGGCACGCCACTGAGGGAGATCGTCTACAACCTCTGCGGCGGGATCCCCGGCGGTCGTGCACTGAAAGCAGTCATTCCCGGTGGGCTGTCAACACCGCCCCTGACCCCAGACCAGATAGACACGCCGATGGACTTTGAGTCGCTTGTCGCGGCGGGCTCCGCCCTGGGCACCGGCGCAGTGATTGTGCTCGACGAGACTACCTGTATGGTCGACGTCGCCTTGCGGGCCGCGAGATTCTTTGCGCACGAAAGCTGCGGCCGGTGCACCCCCTGCCGCGTGGGATCGCGACGTGCGATGGAGATCCTCGAGCGCATCGAAGCTGGACGAGGGACTCCCGCTGACCTGATGTTGCTGGAGAGCCTCTGCCAAGGTATCGCCGGGAATTCCTTCTGCCCGCTCGGTGATGCCATCGTGTCCGCCGTGGGAGGCATCCTGAGGCGATTCCGGCCGGAATTCGAACAGCATATCGCTGAGGGCCGCTGCTCCCTTGCGCGCGCTGCCTGAAGAACGCCCATGCCCCGTAACTTGTTGATCGTGGTGGAGGTGTCATGACCAGGATTCTGATCGTAGATGACGATCCGGACTTTGTGGAAACCACCCGTTTGGTCCTGGAATCAGCCGGATATGAGGTCTTGAGCGCGTCCAATGGCGCCGAAGGGCTGCGCCAGGTGACGACACACCAGCCAGACCTCGTGATCCTGGATGTAATCATGGCGTCGGTGCTGGACGGGCTGAATCTCAGCCGCCAGATGGCCGACAATCCCTTGCTCCATGACATTCCCATCCTCATGGTCACCTCGATCGCCAACACTGATTATGCGGCGCTCTTCCCGACCGACGAATACATTCACATCGACGACTTTGTATCCAAGCCGATCGCGCCGCAGGACCTGCTCCGGCACGCAGCCAGGCTGACAAAACGGGCAGTGAGGTAAAGCAACGATGGACGCCAAAATAGAGATTGGGGGCATCATCAGGGTACGCGACCTCTGCCTGCTGGGCGTCATGTCGACACCTGATCGCCCGGGCATCGGCGCTGCCATCTTCGATGCCCTCGGCAGTGCCCGTGTCAATACCCAGTTCATTGTGCAGTGCATCGATCTCTCCGGTATGACGGACGTGCTGTTTTGCGTTACGGAAGACGACGCGCTGCTTGCGCGGGAGATCGTGCAGCCAATCTCTATCGAGCTCAAGGCCCAGGCTGTCGAGGAGGTGCACCGGGTGGCCCTGCTCTCGGTGTTCGGCCCCGACTTTAGAGAGCGTCCGGGCATCGCAGGCGCGGTGTTCAGGGCCCTGGCCAGGCACAGCATCAACATCCTGGCGATCAGTACGTCCATCTCCACTGTGACCTGCGTCATTAGCGATGATGATATGGATGAGGCTGTCGTCGCCCTGCATGAGGTGGTCATCCTGCCCTAGGTTGCTCTGGGCGCATCATCTGAGAGGAAGTGCAGAGTGGGCACGCTTCTACAATTGCCCTTTGACCAGCACATCAAGGAACGTGCGGATTGGTTGATCGGCTTGCGCTGGATAGTTCTCACCAGTGCCGCGGTGGCCGTTCTGCTGGGTAACGGCCTGCTCAGGCTGAGTGTGCCCTCACCAGCTATCTGGGCCACTATAGCCGCCGTGGCGGCCTATAATCTGATCTTTTACGCCATCTCCAGATCGAGTCCGATGCGCAACACGCGCATCGGGGTACAGGCGCAGTTGCTTCGCATCCAGGTCATGTTCGACATGTTCGCATTAACCGCCTTGCTGCACTTTTCGGGCGGCGTGGAGAATCCTTTTTCGGCCTTTTACCTTCTCCTGGTCCTCACTGGCAGCATTCTCATGACGCGCAAAGACAGCTATATCTTTGCCACACTCAGCGTGCTGCTATGGGCCGGTTTGCTCATTCTGGAGGGAACTGGCGTCATCCCGCACTATAACCTGCAGGGTTTCCGCCTCCCCACGCGATATCAGGAGTGGAGCCACATTGGGGCCGAGATCGTTGTTCTGACATCAGCGGCGTATATCACCAGCTACCTGTCCTCCAGCGTGGTGATGCGCCTGCGGGACAGTGAGCGCCGCCTGTTCGAGTCCAATCGGGCATGCCAGCTACGCGCGCAAGAGCTCGACTCGCTAAATGCACGCCTCCAGGAGATGGACCGAACCCGTACCCAGTTCCTGCGCCTGGTGACGCACGAGCTTCGTGCACCGGTTGCGGCCATACAGAGTTATCTGCGCCTGATCATCGAGGGCTATGTTCCACCCGAGAACACGATGGACATCATTACCAAGGCCGAGCAGCGCGCCAACGACCAGCTTGATCTGATTGCGGACCTATTGGACCTGGCCCATCTTCAGGACCGCCCTGCGCCCACCGTAATGCAGCGGTGTGACGCTATACAGGTCATGCGCGACGTACTCGACCTGATGCAGGCACGTATGGGCGACAAATCGCTGACAACGGTACTGGAAATCCCAGAGGACGCCCCGCCGGTGTGCGGCAACCAGGAGCAGATCAAACGCATCTGGACGAACCTGATCAGTAACGCTGTCAAATATACCCCGGATGGGGGAAGGATCACGATCACCGTCGATGTGGACGGGGATTACCTCAAGGCCAGCGTTCAGGATACCGGCATCGGCATGTCGCCCGAGGAACAGCAACATATCTTTGAAGAGTTTTACCGAACCGAAAGGGCCAAGGAGTTCTGCCGCCACGGCACGGGTCTGGGTTTGTCGATTGTACGGGGTATCGTTGAAGGATGCGGTGGCCAACTCACGGTGCAATCCCAGGTCAATCAGGGATCGACCTTTACCTTCACGCTTCCTCTAGCGCAGTCCACCGCCGAAGGAGAAGCCTCACGGCCCTGCTGACCGATCAGAACCCCCGACATTAGCCGCTGAGTGCCGGTTGACTGAATCGCCCGGCGTCCGGCTGTTTTGGCGCGCACTATCGCCCCCGCTATAATGAGTACTTGGCTGCTACAGGTCGCGACAAGAGGGGGGATCGTGCTGGGTTTGCGCAGTAACAAGATCGAGGATGGGGTGGCCCGCACGCGCCAATCCGTTTTTGGCCGTATCGCAAACCTCTTTCGGGCAAATGAGATTACCGACGAAACCTGGGATGAGCTTGAAATGCTGCTTATCCAGGCCGATGTCGGGGTTGAGACCACCGAGGATCTCCTGGCAACCCTTCGCGAGAAGGTCGATGCCACAGGAGCCAGGAGCCCCGATCAGGTGCGCGATCTGCTGAAAGAGAGTCTGGTATCCCTCCTCACCGAGAATCATCACAGCTACCTCGAGGGCGAAAGGTTACTGAACGTCGTCCTCGTGGTAGGCGTCAATGGCTCGGGCAAGACAACCAGCATCGCCAAACTGGCCCGCTATCACAAAGAGCGTGGTGACCGTGTGCTGCTCGCGGCGGCGGACACCTTTCGCGCCGCCGCCATTGATCAACTGCGGATCTGGGCCGACCGCGCAGGCGTGGACCTGATCTCCCACCAGCCTGGTGCAGACCCCGGAGCGGTAGTATTCGATGCGATCCGCGCGGCGCAGTCGCGGGGCGCCAACGTCCTGATTATCGACACCGCTGGCCGCCTCCACACGCGTCACAATCTGATGCAGGAACTCGCCAAAATCGGGAGTATTGCCCGCAAACAGGTCCACCGTGCTCCACACGAAACCCTGCTGGTGCTCGATGCTACCACCGGGCAGAACGCGCTCAGTCAGGCCAAAGTGTTCACCAGCACCGCCGGTGTCACAGGTGTGGTGTTGGCCAAGCTGGATAGCTCAGCCAAGGGTGGCATGGTCTTTGCGATCGGCAGGCAGCTCAGTCTGCCTGTGTTGTTTGTCGCCACCGGTGAACAGATAGACGACTGGGCGCCTTTTGATGCGCGCGCCTATGTGGATGCGCTGTTTGCCGAGAACTGATACGTTACCTCGCTGAAAGGGAGAGATAACCATGGATGAAGTCAACGCCAAACTGGCGCAGATGCGTAAAGAGCTCGACACGCTGCGGGAGCGTCTTTGACCTGGCTGAAATGGAACACAAAGCCCAGGCTCTGCGCGAGCGCTCCGCGGAGCAGGGCTTTTGGGATGACAGCGAGCAGGCACAGCGCGATATGCAGGATCTGGCAGATATCGAGAACACGCTCAGTTCGTGGCGCGAGCTCGATAAACACCTGCAGGACGTGGAAGAGCTCGCCCTGTTGACCGGCAGCGAGGACAATGAGGCGTACAGCGAGGAAATCGCCCACGAGACGGAGACGCTGGAAAAGCTGCTGGCGGCCAAGCGGTTTGAGGTCATGATGTCGGGCCGGCACGATCGAGCCGACGCGATCCTCTCAATCTACGCTGGCGCCGGAGGCACCGAATCGCAGGACTGGGCAGAGATGTTGCTCAGGATGTATCTGCGTTGGGCCGAGCTTCGCGGCTTCAAGTCGGAGATCATCGAGCAGACCGAAGGCGATGAGGCCGGCATCAAAAGTGCGACGGTCGAGATCCGGGGCAGGAATGCCTTCGGCTATCTCCGCTCCGAACGAGGTGTTCACCGACTCGTGCGCATCTCACCTTTTGACAATGCGCATCGTCGCCACACGTCCTTTGCGCTGGTTGAGGTTATCCCTGACGTGACCGGCGAAGTGACGGTAGAGATCAACCCCGATGATCTCCGCTATGACATCTATCGGGCTTCCGGACACGGCGGCCAGAATGTGCAAAAGAACTCGACTGCTGTCCGCATCACCCATCTGCCCACAGGCATCGTCGTCAGTTGCCAGAACGAGCGCTCTCAGGGCCAGAACCGTGAGCGGGCCTTGGCTGTACTAAAGGCCAGGCTGTACGACCTGGAGGAGCAAAAGAAGGAAGAGGAACTGGCTCGACTCAGGGGTGAGCACATCACGGCCGGTTGGGGCAACCAGATTCGCTCCTATGTGTTGCACCCCTACCGCATGGTCAAGGACCTGCGCACCGGCTGGGAGACAGGAAACACGACAGCAGTCCTGGATGGTGAGCTGGATGGCTTGATCGAGGCATATCTTGAGCATATGGTTGGACGAACCGGATGACAGCTCAGCCAGGGGCTTGGCACGAGATGGGAGCAACCGTATAATGCCCAAGATTCTGCCACAGCATAAATGTGCAAGGACGTGCTAATGATCCGGCCAGACGGAACGATTCATTTCGCCGAAGAGTTGCTGGACGTGATAGGTCGCTTTCTTGAGGACTATCAGGATATTGAGGGCAACCTCGAGACCGACCTCGACAGAGGCCTTGTGATCGCATTTGCACTGAGTGCCATGGGCTGTGATTTACAGATGCTCTGCGATTGCCTGGAGAACCAGCAGGTTTTTGGCCATCTCAACCCCAGACGCGTCTTGGACGAGTGTTCAGATAGAAACCCTGATAAGCGTGCCGCTCGCAGAGCTGAAGTGGCCAGAGCTCTGGACAACCGGGGATGGCTGCCGGGCAACTCGGACAGCTAGGACAACAGGCTGCGCGGATCCGTGCAGTGTCATGAGCCGGGACTAGATCCCGGCCATCTGTTTGTAGAGGTGGATCAGGTTTTCCATGTGCAGCTTGACAACCGCACCATCGAGGGGGATGCGCGACAGGCCGCAAGACTCAATGTCGATGTCCTGCAGTTTTCTTGGCGATTCGCCCGCCGCCACCAGGGCCCCCACCCGCTCTGTGATCGCATCGAGATAACCCAGATGACCATCTACCACGTCGCTCACCTCTCCGCGCAGCAGAACATCTCCATGTCCCTGGACAACAAAGTCAGGCTCCATATCGCGCATCTTGACCAGCGAGGAACGAAACTGCTGCATGTCCCCCGAGACGATATGCGGAACAGGCATGGCCAGGTCACCAGCCACCCACACGCGCTCATTCACCTCAAATACGCTGACGCTGTCAGACGTATGGCCAGGCGTATGCATCAGATGTAGGTGCCGGTGGCCAAGGTGCACGTGCATCTCGTTCTGAAAAGTAATGTCAGGAAGACGCAGCACTACCTCTGCCAGTGCGGGACTCTGCCGCCTGGCACGTGCCAGACTGGCCTCACCGAACTGCTCCAAGGTCTGCCTGCACAAATCATGTCCGATGACCTCAGCCTCGGTGTAGAGATAGTCACCGTAGACATGGTCAGCATGATGATGGGTGTTAATCAGATAGTGCACGCTGTTAGGCCCCAGCTCACCCTCAATAAAGGCGCGCACTTCCCGCGTCTCCACAGGAAACGGCATGGAATCGATGACCAGGGCGCCCTCTTTGGTGAGCAGCACTGTGCTGGTCACCTGTGCGTAGAGCTCACTGGTAAAGACGAAAATGTCCTCGGCGACTCTGTCCCGTCTCAAGATAGCTATCCCCCTTTTCGGATGCGCTAGAAGAGTACCACTGCCGAGGGCCACTGTCAAGAAAAGCAATAAAAACTGCTTGATGATATTGACCAAACCCGAAAATCCTGCTAGACTGGTTGTACATACAAATAGACCTGTTCACCCCTGGTCAGGCGCTCAGAAGGAGACATCCGGTGATCCTCGAGACCATCCGCCGCGTGTACCCAGAGCTCACAAAAAGCCAACAAGAGCTGTCGGACTTTATTACACACTCGTATCGCGAGGCTGCATTCATGACAGCTTCCGATCTGGCTCAACGACTCAACCTCAACGAAGCGACAGTGATCCGCTTTGCACAGAGGCTAGGCTACAGTGGTTATCCGGAGCTCGTCGCAGCGGTTCGCGAGTTGGTTCAGCAAGAGCTGGCCATTGCACCGGGTGACACCGACATATCCCAGGATGCGGACCTTGAACTGCTGGCCGCCGAACTTGGCAACGCCCGGCGCATGGTCAGGAGCCTGTCGACAGGGCAGATCCAACAGGCTGCCGAGCTGTTGTCCGCTGCCAGATGCATCTGTGTGCTCGGGCAGGGGCTGTCGGGGGCGCTGGCGATTCTGCTTGGTGATCTGTTGCGCGCCCTCGGGCTTCACGCGGACCAGTATCCTGTGGATTCAGAATCCCTGGCGACTGCCTTGCACGACGTCGACGCCCGGGATGTGCTTGTCGGGATCAGCACAGGCGAAGAGGGTAGCGATCTTGTCGGGGCGACTCTGCGTATGGCGCGGCAGCGTGGCACGCACACGGTTACGATTACCTCGGATCGGCTCTCCCCCTGCGCGCAGGCCGCGGAGGTGGCCCTGATTGCGCCCTGCTCTGGCGAGTCCTCGTTGCCGCCAGTCACAGCCATTGCGGCCATGATCGATGTACTGGTACATGCGTTGGGAGCGCGCGATCCAGAACGCATACGCCAGCGCTACGAACTGATTCGCCAGACGCGCTCGGAGATACTGAGCCTGGCCGCTGAGCGCCAGTGACCGGTGAAAAAGCACACGGGGGGATGACAGGATCCCCACAATGCCGTGTACCTCAGAAGTACTATGAACCTTGACCCGTAAGTGGGAACCACCCGGCAGTTGGGCGCAATGCCCGAACCGCTCATGGAGAACGGCCCCCTGGACCAAAGCGTTGGCTCAGTACAAAAGAGATATCACGCACACCGCAGGGATCCATTTGAAGTCTAGCACAAGGACACTGACATGCAAAAATCGTGGACCTGCGCCGGTCCGGCAGCACGGACAAGTGGACGCCTTGCCAAAGTCTGTTGCCCGGGTTAAGCTTCTACCCGTATCTACCTCAACTACAGGAGGGCGACGCAATGCTGGATGTCATTGCCGCCGGACACATCTGTCTGGACATCATCCCACAGATCGAAGCCGAGTCGCTAGAGTCAGGTAGCTTTCTGACACCAGGTCGTATCACCGAAGTAGGCGCCGCGGTTCTCTCAGGCGGAGGCTCTGTTTCCAACACCGGCCTGGCCCTGGATCGACTTGGCGCCGCCGTGCGCCTTGTGGGTCGGATTGGTGATGACCCCATCGGCGAGATCACCCGGCGCATCCTGGGAGCGCGTGACGATCGCCTGGTAGAACATGTACGCATCGCAACCGGAGAGCCATCGTCCTACACCATTGTGCTCGCCCCTCCTGGCATCGATCGCACCTTTCTCACTTCGCCCGGACCCAACAGCTCCTTTGGACCTGAGGACGTCGATGCGTCACTGCTCACCGAGACGCGCGTTTTTCATCTGGGTTACCCACCGCTCCTCAGCAAGATGTATGCCAATGGGGGAAGCGCCATGGTTGAACTCATGAGGCGAGCCCACGCCAATGGCGCGACGACATCTCTGGACATGTCGATGCCTGACCCCAGCCGTCCCGCCGGCCAGGCAGATTGGCGGGCCATCCTGGCCAGAACCCTGCCGCATGTGGATATCTTTGCGCCCAGTGTCGAGGAATTGCTCTACTGCTTGAATCGTGATCGCTTTGATGCGTTGAGCGCTGCAAGCCACGGGGGCTCGATGATCGACCTGCTGCAGGTACAGGACATTGTTGATCTGGCTCAAGCAACACTGGATTTCGGCGCGAGCATCGTCTTGATCAAGCTGGGACATCGCGGGAGCTACCTGCGCACTGGAGATCTGAATGCGAACAACGGCCGGGGAGCGCCGGCAGGCCGCACGGTTTGGCAGCACCGCGAACTCTGGAGCCCCGCCTTCCGCGTGCAGGTTGTAGGCACTACCGGTGCCGGCGACGCCACTGTCGCGGCATTCCTGCTAGCGATTCTGCGCGGCCAGTCTCCTGTGGAGGCGGTCAACTCAGCCTGTGCCGTCGGCGCATGCAACTGCGAGGCCGCCGACGCCATCAGCGGCATCCGATCGTGGGACGAGACACAGGCGCGGCTGGCGGAGAGGTGGCCACGCATCGAGCCTGGTGTGGCAGAGGATGGATTCCGCGAGGATCAGCACACAGGCGTCTGGATCGGTCCGCGCGATGTCACTCGCGCCTGACTGGCCGAAACGTGTGCTCGCTCACGTCAGCGAGCCACTGATGGAACGAACGCCTCCACAGAGATGCCGTCTAGCGCATAGGTCCAAACGACGGGCAAGTCGCCGCCCGCGGGGACAAAAAGCAGATGGCCGGGCAGATAGGCCCATGCACCTGCCAGCACAGGCTCGCCACCTCCGGTGCGCGTGTGCGATTCGTGACGCGCCAGCAGGCTCAAGTGCTCGGGGTCCAGAATGTCGAGGACGGCTGATCCATCTTTGAGCAGGCCCGAGCAGACAAGGCTGCCGACGAGCATCTCGCAATCTGAATAGACCGCGCCTGTGGTGTTTGCGCGGCGCGACATCTGTTTGCCCTCTGCATCCCAGCGATAGAACCAGTCGCCTGAACGGCCGGCGCCATAGATTCGGTCCGATGTAACTGTCAGTGCGGTGGCTGCACCCTCCAGCGCAAGGCGCGCCCGCTCCGTCAGTGTCTGCGCATCGAGGATGACGATGTGCGTTTCTTCTGACTGCGAAGGTACACCCCACACCCACACTGCATCACCAAACACCTGAATACCGCCGGGCACCAGGTCTGCATCCTGTGCCACAATCGCCCTGGTCCTCAGACTCAGGGTGCTCGCATCCACCACATATACCAGGCCGCACTGCCCCGAGACATCGCAGCCAGCGGCATACAGGTTCCCTTCAGAAGCGGCAAGACCGTATACCGCCACCTGATCCGTCACCAGTGGGCGCAGCGATACCAGAGCGAGCCCCTCAGGGGCTGCATCGCCCCGGCCTTCGAGAGTGGAGGCGGCGGCCTCAACTGTCGCCTGCGCAGACGCAATGTCCAGTGCCTGACTTTGCGCTGGGTGGGAGAGCGCACCTGCCATGGCAGCACTGCTCACGTCTGCCCCGTCGAGGTAGCAGCGTCGCAGCGCCACAGATGCTGCCACGAGCAGCACGGCGAGCAGAATGAGCCCTACAAGACAAGACTTGTGCACCACCCCTCCTCGGTCAGTCTCCGCGTATACTCACGCCAGGCACCAGCTCCCGCAGACGGGGCAAGAGATCTTCAAGCTGCTCGACAGTGAGAAACCTTTGCCCTCGAACTGATTCCAATACTGTATCCGCCGCAACGAAAGGCTGCAAGATCCAGTTGTCATGGGGCTCAAGATTACGCCCGATGTCGAGCAAATCCTGCTCAGTGAGCAATGGGTGTACGGTGGTGCGAAACTCCCACCCTATCTGGCCGGCCCGCAGCAGGCTCATGCTGGCCCGCAACTTTCTGAGATCGACAGCCTTGCCCGCAGCGACGTTATATCGCTCATCCAGCGGTGCCTTGACATCCATCGCCACATAATCCAGTTGCCCTGCTTCCAGCAGCGCCCGCAGCCGCTCCGGGAAAAAGCCGTTGGTATCCAGCTTGACCGCAAATCCCAACGCCCTGATGCCCTCGATAAGGGAAGGCAGATCGGCAGCCATGAGAGGCTCTCCCCCGGTAATGCAGACACCATCCAGTTTCCCAACCCGGGTGGCCAACCAATCGAGAAAAGACTGAGGGGACATGACCTCAGTCACGCTCCCCTCGTCTAGCATCCACCGGTTATGGCAGAATCCGCAGTCCAAATTGCAGCCCGCGATAAACACCGTGGCAGCAACGCGATCCGGATAGTCGATTAACGTCACTTTCTGCAGACCGGCAATCTTCATGATCCTGTAACGTTTGCCGGCTCACCCTCTGTTACGGAGAACATCGTGCGTTCGGCATACTCGCTGCGCTTGCCCTTGTTCCACTGTGTCACCGGACGCAGGTAACCTACCACCCGTGAGTAGACCTCACAGGGCTGGTGATTGGCACACTTGGGACACTCGAAATGCTCGCCTGCCAGGTAACCATGGACCGGGCATATAGAAAAGGTCGGTGTAAGCGTAAAGTAGGGGAGTTCATAGCTCGAAGATATGCGCCGCACAAGGCTCTTGGTGGCCTCAATGCTGTGCACGCGCTCTCCGAGAAACACATGAACGACGGTTCCCCCGGTATAGCGGGTCTGCAGCTCATCCTGCCAATCGAGTGCCTGGAAGAGATCATCGGTTGCATTCACAGGCAACTGGCTGGAGTTGGTATAGTATGGCTCCCCGACCGGACCATCCATTCCAGCGGTGATGATGTTGGGATATAGATCGCGATCCAACATCGCGAACCGGTAACTCGTCCCCTCGGCAGGCGTTGCCTCAAGATTATAGAGCTGTCCCGATTCATCCTGGTACTGCTGGAGACGGTCTCGCATAAAGTTCATGACGCGCAACGCGAAATCACGCGCCCGCTCGTCTGTCAGATCCACACCCATAAAGTTCAGGCAGGCCTCGTTCATGCCATTGAGACCGATGGTGTTAAAGTGATTGGCCCAATACTCGCCAAACTGCCCCTTTATGGCATTCAGGTAGTACTGGGAGTAAGGATACAGGCCCGCCTCGGTGAAATGCTCGATCACCCGTCGGCGTATGCTCAACGCATCGCGGGCGATGTCCATCAGATGGGCCACCCGCGAGAGGAATTCCTCTTCGTCGTTGGCCAAATAACCGATGCGTGCCATGTTCAGGGTTACCACACCAATGCTGCCGGTCAACGGGTTGGAGCCGAATAGTCCGCCTCCGCGCTTGCGCAGTTCTCGATTGTCGAGTCGCAGACGACAGCACATGGAACGCACATCGTCTGGATTCATGTCCGAGTTTACAAAGTTGGCGAAATAGGGAATGCCGTATTTGGCCGTCATCTGCCAGATGGGATCAAGCTTGGGATTATCCCAGTCGAAATCCGGTGTGATGTTGTAGGTCGGGATGGGGAATGTGAACACGCGGCCGTTGGCATCCCCCTCCTGCATCAACTCGGCAAAGCACCGGTTGAGCAGGTCCATCTCACCCTGAAACTCGCGGTAAGTATATTCCTGGGGCTCGCCACCGATGATGACATACTCGTCGGCCAGATTCCCTGGAACCTGCAGGTCGAAGCTGAGATTGGTAAAGGGCGTCTGGAAACCGACGCGGGTGGGAACGTTGAGATTAAAGATGAACTCTTGCAGCGCCTGCCGGACCTCTTTCTCACCCAGGTGATCAAAGCGAATAAAGGGCGCCAGAAAAGTGTCAAAGTTGGAGAAAGCAACAGCGCCAGCGGATTCACCCTGGATGGTGTAGAAAAAGTTCACGATCTGGCCCAGAGCAGACCTAAAGTGCCTGGCCGGGCTGCTGTGAATCTTGCCGGGCACGCCGCCAAAGCCACGGATCAACAGGTCGCGCAGGTCCCAGCCACAGCAATACACGGCGAGAATATAAAGGTCGTGCAGATGGATATCACCACTGATATGCGCGTCGCGCACGTCCTTGGGAAACAGGCGGTTCAGCCAATAGGAGCTGTTGACGGCTGAAAAGATATGGTTATTGAGCCCCTGGAGAGAAAAACTCATATTCGAGTTCTCTTTGACGCGCCAGTCGAGCTTTTCTAAATAGCCATCGATCAACTCGTTGGCGTCCACCAGGGCACGAATATCGCGCAGCTTGTTGTGCAGGTCGCGGTAGAGAATGTAGGCCTTGGCTGTCTTGGCATGCCCATAGTGAATCAGCGCGCGCTCGACCAGGTCCTGTATCTCCTCAACCGAGGGGACAGAGCCGGGGCCGTACTGCTCCTCAAGCATGCTCACGACGGCGTCGGAAATAAAGACAGCGCGCTCACGATCATCGCCGCCCACCGACTGAGCGGCTTTAAAGATCGCGTTCGTGATCTTTTCCTGATCAAATGGTACGAGACGGCCGTCTCGTTTACGAACCTGGCTGATATGCACCTGCTTCATGCGTTCCCTCCCTAATCAATATTCAGGATCACCTGACGCCCACAACGCAGAGGGCATGCGGATGAAAGTGACCATCTGTCGTCTTGGCCGAGCAAGACTATTATAGTACACGGATACCCGGAATGCAAGAAGGATTGCGCTTCTTTGGTACGAATTTACGCAGCACTACTATCAGTAGTAGGTGGGTATACTAAGCAGTACGATATACGGATTATGACGAATTGCCCGTAAGGTGTCAAGCCCACCTGATGCCACCTGCACGGCAGACAATGCAGGAAAAACTGCACAGGGAGAGGCCACAAAAAAGCCACCCAATCATCGCAAGTATCGAGTAGACACTCGCGCGGTTCGTCATTGACGAGGATAGCCGCGGGGTCTATAGTCTGCCCAATCTACGCTGGGAGAGTAGTGTGTCCAAGTTCAGCCACCTGCCGTTATGGCGCCGAAACCTGATCGCGATTTCGATCTCACAGGTACTCTCGATCCTCGCCTTCCAAGCCTCTTTTATCCTGATACCGTATTATGTCCAACAGATGGGTATGACCGATCCGGCGGATGTCAGCCAGTGGACCGGCTGGTACCAGTCCATCGGCGGAGTGAGCTTTGCGATTTTTACCCCGATCTGGGGCGCTCTGGGTGACCGTTACGGCCGGCGCCCGATGTTGATCCGCGCCACGCTCGCCACATCCCTCATGCTTTTGCTCATGGCCTTTGCGCGCACCCCCACCCAGCTGCTGATCCTGAGAGCGATTCAGGGGAGCGTGACGGGAACACCAGCAGCGGCCTCTGCTCTCCTTGCCACTGGCACGCCCAAGAACCGGCTGGCCTACGCTCTGGGATTACAGCAGACCTCGCTCTTTATTGGAACTTCGCTCGGCCCCATGTTCGGAGGGTTCATCGGCGACACCTTTGGCTATCGTTCCACCTTTTTCGTCTCCAGCGCCATCGTTCTCGTCGCGCTTGCCTTGGTGCTCTTTATCGTGCGAGAGCCCGAAGAGTCAGCTGCGAACTCGGCGGAGGCGCGCAAACGCTCCGCTATCGGCAGCTTCAAGGAGTTGCTGTCCTCACGCTCGATGGTTGCCCTCGTTTCCATGTCAATGGCGGTCAACCTTACGTTTGGGCTGACCGGACCGGTGATGCCGCTCTTTATCCAGCAACTGGTAGGCAATGCGGATCGATTGGCCTCGATCGCCGGCACGGTCACGGGGCTGGCAGCAGTCTCTGCGGCGATCTCTGCCCTGGTCGTCGGTCGCCTGAGTGACTCCTGGGGCAACCGCATCACGTTGCTGGGCTGCTCCATCGGCGCAGCGATCCTGTACGTCCCCATGGCCCTGGCACAGTCGGTATGGCACCTGGGTACGGCTCTCTCGGCGCAGGGGCTGTTTCGCGGAGGCATCGCGCCGAACATCAGCGCGATGGTGGTCCGCAGCGTGCCCAAGGAGCAGACGGGGGCGGCTTTGGGACTGTCCAGTAGTTTTCAATCGGCCGGATTCGCCATTGGGCCCTTGCTGGGAGCCGCCATCATGACTGCTACGTCGGCACGCGTCGTCTTCCTGGTCGCTGGCGGCGTTTTCGTGCTCGTAGCTGTGGCGCTCCTCTTCCTCAAACCGCCTCAACGGGAGTCGGTAACGGCTTGAGTGCCGGCGCCTGATGGACTGACCGAGCGACGCCATTCTGGGTGGCGGTCCCTGAACAAAGGCGTTTCCGCGAGCCTCCGCATCCCGCAACAGCGCCAGGCCGCAGCTTACAAAGTGGACACGAAGACCATCATACTTGACGCCACGCGCATAACGCAGTCGACACGGCGACCAGTAGGTGTGTCTTGCGGCCAATGAAACCTGCTGAAGTGAGGTTCGTTCGCGGGTCCTGCGGCCCGACGAGATCGCTACAGGCGCTGGTATACGTCTTTACGCCTGCCTTCACGACGGTTTTGACGGTCATGAGTGCGAACCCTACAATAGTATCGGTGGTACCGAGACGGAATACCGTAAAGCGTATTACGGCTGCAGAGGGCAAGCCGAACGGTGTGACCGATGCGCGCCGTGTGCCCCCTCTCCCGGAGCAAACCAGCGCCCATAGCTCAATGGATAGAGTGCCGGACTTCGAATCCGTAGGTTGCAGGTTCGACCCCTGCTGGGCGCGCTAGAAGAGCAAAGCCGAATCGCGGGCGCAGGTGCCTCGAATCGGCTTTGTGGTTCATCCGGCCACCAGGCCACGCGGGCACTTGCCATGACTGGCCTCGTCCACTGGGCCTGGAGTCAGCGAAGGTGCCCTTTGTGGATCTGGCGGCTCGCGCCACCGCTGCACCAGGCAGAGACGATTGGGCAAGTACAAGGCACATGAGGCGCTACTGCGAGAGTCTCAACGCCTCATCACCACACGCTCACGACTACTGCTGCGGCCCTACATACACCACCCGCAAATCTTGCACGTTGGTGTTCAGGATACCCGTGTCAAAGGCGTCGCCCAGACGCTGCAGGAGGCCGCAGGTGTCGTGCGAGCGCAGAGCTCGACTCACATCGAGATCAGCGTCCTTTGCCCGCTCCAGGGTGTAGCCATCGACGATGCCTCCCGCATAGCGAGTCGGGCCGTCCGCACCGTCGGAATCGCCCGAGCCGATGACGATACGCTTGCTTCCCGCGATACGCAGAGCCGCGCCAGTGACAAACTCAGAGTTGCGTCCGCCCTCCCCCGCTCCAGCCCCGGCATTGACCACAAGCTCACCCCCGAGTAGAAACACGCATGGTGCGGCCAACGGACGATTGTGGTCCTCGACCTCGCGCGCGATCGCGCCTATCGACTCTCCCACAACGCGCGCCTCCAGGTTGCTCAGCGATGAGGCCAGAATCGTGGCGTTGAGGCCCAGTTCCTTTGCCCGCTGCTCAGCGGCGGCGAGCATGTACTCTGGCCCCATGACGCGAATCCGAAAATGTGGCTTGTCCCACCACTCTTCCTGACGCAACGTTCCATAGGCGGGATCCTTGCGAAGCAGGTGCTGTCGCACGGCCTCAGGTATCTCGTCCCAGCAGTTGTATTCCTTGAGCAGCTCGATAGCGTACTCGTACTCATCGTCGACTGAGCACCGCCCGGCGTATGATGGCGGACTCGCGGGCGGACGCTCGTCGGTGGAGAGCATGATCAGCGTCGCATCGCCCACGAACCGGCTATGCTTCTCTCGCAGGTTCGTGATCAGGAACCGGACGGCGTTTGCTACGGGCATCGGCGCGCCATGCTCCAGGTACAGGATACGGTTAGTGTCCTGCACATCCTTGAGCGTCAGCCCCGGGGCGGGCAAGGTCATCAGCGCGGTGCCGCCGCCCGACTCGGAAAAGAACACGATGTCGTCCTTTTTCCCCTTGATCCCGATATCGACGATGCGCTGAGCCCCGATGACCGAGTCTTCATCGGGCTCAGGATGGCCAGCCAGGGACACGGTCGCGTGCTTGAGCACCACCGCGTCTCCCTTTTTCGCGTTCACATGTCCTTCGGTGATGAGATCGCCGAGCACATCCTCGAGCGCTTTGGCCTGCCGTTGAGCCGCTTTACCTCCCCCCAGCAGGTAGATGTTGCCGATCTTGTCCAGATCAAACACCAGCGGGGGTGGCCCGAAAGGCCGCGGATACGCTGGCACATGCCGGCCCATTGGACCGAGAGGAAACTCCTCCGACCCAACCAGAAGCTTGCCGTTCTCGATGCGCACAGCCTTGAGCACATTCTCGTAGGGATCCCCTGCGGCCAGACCCGTCTCGAGGATATCGAGCACGCATTTGCGCCCCTCAATATTGCCGTGGGATAGGAGTTCATCCCGGTTCCGGAAAATCGCCATATCAACATGCCTCTACAGCCGAACAGGCACTGGATTGTCAGACATTGCGTCGAGCCAGCGGCTCAGGAGAGCTCCTCGCAGCCCCTCATGCCCCCTCTTTCAGTCCGCTACCACTTGACCCGGAGCCCGCTGCGACCCGCAAACTGTGCTCTGCTGCCCAGCTCCTCCTCGATACGAAGCAGCCGGTTGCCGGTGTCACCGGTTGCGCCCTCGCGCAAATGCCCGGTGATCAGTCCCACAGCATAGTCCGCGATATCGGCACCCTCGCCTCGGCTGCCACAGGGCATGACCCCATAGCCATTGCGGTGTGCCAGGCGCGTCATCTCAAAGGCCTCGGTAATGGTCCCCACCTGATTGACCTTCAGGAGGACCGCGTTCGCGGCTCCAATCTCGATGCCACGACGCACACGCTCCGAGTTCGTTGTGAACAGGTCGTCGCCGACGATCTCAATCGGAAGCTCGCGCGTCAGACGGGCATGGCCCTCGAAATCATCCTCATCCAGCGGATCCTCCAGGATGACAAAGGGGTACTCTTTGACCATCCACTTGTACAGCTCGATCAGCTCTTCGTAGGTCTTGTCTTCCGCGGAAAAGAGCCCGACAAAGACACCCTTTTCGTTGTCATAGTAGGTGCCACCCGCCACGTCGACCTGCAGCCCGACCTTGCCCTCATAACCACGCGAGACGATGACCTCGGTCATAATATCCCACAGCTCGCGGTCATGCTTGATCAGGCCAGCAGGGATAAAACGGACGAAATCGGGATCCAGGTTTAGACGGTTGCCCAGCGTGCGCCGGAAGGTCCTTTCCAGGTCCCAGGCGGCGTACGATGCCTCCGCAAAGGTGTCAAACCCGTAGCACATCATCGAGTAGCTGGGCTTGTCTCCGGCGCGCTCGCCTCCGCCATAGCGCTTGGCACCGTTCATCAGGCCTGCGCCGGGAACCGGTAACACGCAGGCATTGACGCCGCCGATGTGCTCGTACAGCGGGATCCCCAGGCTGGCAGCACCGGCCTTGAGCACCGCTGCCGATACGCTGGCGATGGTGTTGCCGCCCAGCCGTGACCGGTCCGCAGTCCCATCGAGCTCGAGCATCACGCGGTCGATCTCGATCTGCCGCGTGGCGTCCATGCCATGGAGCACGGGGCCAATGACATCGTTCACCGCATCCACGGCGCGCTGCACGCCCAGGCCCCCGTAGCGGGCCCCGCCGTCATAGGCGAACTTGACCTCATAGTCACCGACGGAGAGCCCGGCCAGCACCACGGCCACCCCGCTGGCCTCATTCACCGTCGTCACCGTCGTCTCGATTCCCGGATGGCCACGCCAGGTGTAAACCTGCCGAGCATGCACCGATTCGATTTTCGATCCCCTGGGCATCACACCCTCCTATGCTGCGATTCGGGCACGCCTTCGCGTCAGTCTCTTATCAGTAACAACTCGGGAGCCCACCAAAACCATGGCACTATAGCGCACTTTTTCGTTACGATGCAAGCATCGACAGGAGAGATGGCCAGGCATTCACTTTTGCCGCTTTTCCTTTCAGGCCTTGACACCCTCAGCAGGCCGTCCTAGAATCCCGCCGGACTGAAACGCGTCTATTGACGAGGAGGCTCGTATGGCCAAACCAACCAGGAACGCGCCCGCTATCTCCCTGGCGACGGGGGCCGTGATGGCCGCCGGCGCGGTCGCTGGCATCGTCACCGGGGAGCCGCTCTGGGCGGTGGCCGGTCTCACGCCCATCACGACCTACGAGGTCTATCGCACAGAGGGCGAGAGCACCCGCTGGGCCTCCTGGGTATTGTTGCTTGCGCTGGTCCTGGAAGGCCTTCTCCTCCTCCTGAACGTAGATGTCAATCTGGCCACCCTGCTGGGTCGCGAAAGTGAGACGGTGGCTGGTTACACGGTGCCCCTGGGCCCGGTGACGGTTGTGGGCCCCGTGGTCATGGCGGTGACAGCTATCATCCTGCTAGTACGTACTCGCGGGCGTTTCACCCGCTGGCTCGCCGCGGGGATCATCCTGGGGGCTGGCGCACTGATCTACATCGTGGATCCCACCATTCTGGGCCAGTGGCTCGGCGTGGTCCTGGACGCAGGACTGCCCGAGCTGCAGTAATCATCCTCCAGGGCCAGTCAGACGCCCGCGGTCGAATGGCGATTCTGCTGCGGGCTTCGGTTGCCTTCCTGGCACTTTGGCTCATAATAGCAGCCATATGTATCCGTGATTCGGGGGTGAAGCGTTGTGAGTATCAAGTCGCTGTTCGGCAAAGATATGGTGGGTCTCTGGACCCGCGATTTGCTGGTGACGACGGTCGCGATCTTTTTCATGCGTTTTGGCGAGGGCATGCTCAACGGGGCGCGCATGAACTTTTTCGTGGACACGCTGGGCATCACCGGCGGCCAGGTGCTCTGGCTGGAAGGCATCCGCGAGATACCGGGGCTTATCCTCATCGTCCTAGCGGCTTTGACCATGCGCCTGCCACTCTCGTACCGGTCTGCCATCTCGGCGCTGATCCTGGGCGCGGGCTACATGCTCATAGCGACGGCGCAGTCCTACACAGCCCTGTTGGCCTTTGAGGTTGTCGCGAGCTTTGGCCTGCACCTCTTCCAACCTATCAGCCCTGCCCTGGGACTGGCGCTCGCCACCGAGCGCACGCGGGGTCGCGTCCTGGGCCTCCTGGCGTCAGTGGGATCTTTGGCCGGCATCGTCGGCATCGGCGCACTGACGATAACCTCCAACCTGCTGCGGGATTTCTCGTTGCGGTATTACTATGTCATCGGTGGCGCACTGATCCTGGTCTCCGCGGTGGTCTTTTGGCGCCTGTCACCCAAGGTTGGCGCTACGGATCTCAAACAGCCACGAATCGTGGTGAAAAAGCGCTACTGGCGTTTTTACACTCTCAAGTTCTTTGAGGGATCACGCAAAGAGGTGCTCGGGAGCTTTTGCACCCTGGTGCTCGTGGACTATTTCGGCTGGCAGGTGTGGCAGACGAGCAGCCTGCTGATGATCGCATCAGTCCTCACCCTGCTGCTCGCGCCGTACCTGGGAGGACTCGTGGATCGCTTTGGCAGTCGCAATGCGCTGCTGGCCGGATACTCGGTCCTGCTGGTCGGCGCCATCGTGTACGCCACTGTGCCCAACGCCGTCGTGCTTGCGGCCACGTACATCGTCATGCGACTCGGCCTGATCCTGAACCTGGGCTTGAACGTCTACGCACACGAATGGGCGCCGGCTGAGGAACTGAACCCGACGCTGGCGGCTGGCGTCAGTTTCGACCATATCAGCTCGGTAGCAATGCCGTTCATCTACGGCGCTCTGATGCCCATCGTCGGATACACGGGCGTCTATTGGTTCGCGGCCAGCATCATATTCCTCTCGGTGCTTTTCGTGGCCCGCCTGATTCCGCAGCCGCAGCCCAAGCCAGCCACGACGCTCGCCGGAGCGGAATAACTCACCCGACCCCTGGGAACAACGCTAGCGTCTGGCGCCCAACGCTGCTGACTTTGCTAGCTCAGCTTTGTGCCGCACTCTGGACAGAACTTGGCCGTACCGGTCTGCGCGCCACACTTGGGACACACGCCTGGCTGTGCTCGCTCGATCCTGGTGCCGCATTCCGGGCAGAACTTGGCGCCATTCGTCTCGGCACCGCAGTTGGGGCACGGATCCTTGACGGCCGCCACCATTTTAGTGCCGCAGTTGGGACAGAACCTCGTACCCGCTGCGGCTTCTGTCCCGCACGACGGGCAACGCACCGTCGCGCCGCTCTTGGCCTGTTCTGCAGCTTCTGTCACACGCTGCACAACCTGGCCCAGCCCCAGAGCGCTGGCGAACCCTTTGATCATCGCACCGGCTTGCTCCGCTTCAGCCTCAGCCATCTCCGCCTTGCGCGGCGTGTCGTCGATGCAGTACCCGGTCTGTTCGTCAAAGCAGCTTACACACACCACCCGCATGCAGGTTGGACACTCGCGAAACCGGTCCTTGACCTGATCCCACGCCTTTTCCAGTTGCTCTGTCGTCAGGCTATAGCTGTATCGTGGGTCCTCGCCGGTGACGTTGTCAGCGATAGCGTCGCCAAAGAGCGGGATCTTGCGCAACAGACCGCCCGCCGCCTGACGCCCCACATCCTTCGCAATGGTGTTTGCGACCGCCGGTTGGCTGCGATACTCGCGATCGCAATTCTCACAGTAAAAGACGCCATAGGGTCCAATTCCATCGTTCCGAACGTCGTATCGTGGCATGCGACTGGGCTCGCTCATAGTAGCCCCCTTTCAGCGCAAACTTGCTTACAAACGTAGCATATGGCAGGAAACGGGGCCGTGTCAATACTCTACAGACGCTTCTGTGCCACTCTGGCCATAAAATGGCACATGCCTTTTGTGCCGGGTATTGACTTGTTGGAAATCCTGGCACTCGGAAGTAAAATAGGGGGTCGCCGTCAAAAGCAATTGCTCGCCAACCTTGGCTAACTCCGGGCAACGCCCCGTACGACTCGAAAGGAACCGATGCGATACGAACGCACTGACCGCCGCAATGTCGCCATTATCGCTCACGTCGATCACGGTAAGACCACGCTTGTGGATGGGCTGCTGAAGCAAGCCCACTCTTTCCGTGAGAATCAGCAGATTGCTGAGCGGGTGATGGATTCGAACGCCCTCGAGCGCGAGCGCGGGATCACCATCCTCGCTAAGAACACAGCCATCTCTATCTGGGATCCCGTGACAGAGCAGCAAGTCAAAATCAACATCGTGGACACCCCCGGGCACGCCGACTTTGGCGGCGAGGTGGAGCGCGTTTTGAATATGGTTGACGGCGTGCTGCTCCTGGTGGACGCCGCTGAAGGGCCCATGCCACAGACACGCTTTGTCCTGAAAAAGGCCCTCGCCATGGATCACCGTGTCATCGTCGTGATCAACAAGGTGGATCGACAGGGTGCCAATCCGGAAGATACGCTCAACCGGACTTTTGATCTATTTATCGAGCTGGGCGCCTCAGATGATCAGGCCGACTTTCAGGTTATTTATACCAACGCCGTAACGGGTCAGGCCGGGCTGACGCCTCAGCTGAGCCCCAACCTGGATCCGCTCTTTGACGCCATTCTGCGTCATATTCCCGGGCCGACAGTCGACCCGGACGCTCCCTTCCAGATGCTCGTAACCACACTTGACTATGACGAGCACCGCGGCGTATCCGCCAGCGGCCGCATCACCAGCGGGCGCATCCGAGCCGGCCAGGGCTTGATCCGGATCACCCGCGATGGCACCCACATAGAGGAGCGTGCCCGCTACCTCCAGATCTATGATGCCTTGCATCGTATGGATGTGGAGCAGGTCGAGGCGGGCGAGATCGCCGTGATACTGGGGCTGGAGGATGTCGCCATCGGCGAGACCCTCGCCGATGCCGAGAATCCAGTGGCGCTCCCACTGATCGAGGTCGAGGAGCCGACCGTCCGCATGACCTTTGGTGTCAACACCTCCCCTCTGGCGGGGACGGAGGGACGGTGGAGTACGTCACGCCAATTGCGGGCGCGGCTATTCGATGAGCTACGACATGACGTCGCTTTGCGGGTGAATGAGACTGCATCGCCGGATACCTTTGAAGTGTCGGGCCGCGGCGAATTGCACCTCGCCATCCTGATCGAGACAATGCGACGCGAGGGATATGAGATGCAGGTCTCGCGCCCCACCGTGCTCATGCATCAGGATGAGACGGGACAGTGGCTGGAGCCTTACGAAGAGGTGCAGATCGAGACCAGCCCCGAGACAGTCGGCGTCGTTGTGGAGATGCTGGGCACCCGGCGCGGTCAGTTGCAGAACATGCACAATCGGGGCGACGGCAACGTCGTGATGACCTACATCGTTCCGACCCGCGGCCTGCTGGGGTTCCGTTACCAGTTTCTGACCGCCACCCGCGGCATGGGTGTGATCAATGCGCTGTTCCATGCGTTTTTGCCGCTCGCGGGGAATATCCCCGGGCGTAGCAGCGGATCGCTGATCGCTTCGGAGGCCGGGGCCGCCACCAGTTTCGGGCTAAAGAATGCAGAAGAACGAGGCACGTTGTTCATCGTACCGGGCACAGCCGTCTACGAGGGCATGGTTGTCGGTGAGAACTCGCGGCCTGTCGATATTGCCGTCAATATCGCCAAGCGCAAGCATCTCACAAACATGCGCGAATCTACCCGCGACATCGAAGTGCGGCTCAAGGCACCCAGAGAAATGAGCCTGGATGAAGCGCTCGAGTACCTGGCTGAAGACGAACTCCTCGAAGTCACACCCCAGAGCCTGCGCATCCGCAAAGCGATACTGGATACGCACGAGCGCGGCAAGCAACAGAAACGCGCCAAGCTATCTGTCGGCTAAATCAGTCGATCATAAGGAGGAGCGGGTCGGAAGGTTCTTCCGGCCCGCTGTTCCCATTCTGTAGACATGCTGTCATGCCGTGTCCGCGTTTGCAGAGCACCAGGCAAACAACCTGCAGTACTCCCCCTACAGGGTGATCTCCAGGCACCCCTCGCCCGCCGCTGGCGTGACGAGCGTTCCCAGCTCGTGCGCTCTTGCGGTACCGCCGGCTACCTCGCGCACAGAAGACACGCCCCTGAGCAGGAGGCACCAACTCCCCTCGCCCGATGTCGAAACAACGATCCTGTCGCCCGCCCGCTGCGCGCTGGCTGTGAGGGCGCGCTCCCCTGTCAGTGTGGGAACGGCTGCATATGCCGTGGCACCATCAGCCAGCTCATAGAGATGCAGCGTCACGTCCTCTGCAAAGGCATAGTCGGGCCGCTCCTCGTTGTTCCCCACCGGCAGCAGGGTGCCAGGCCGCACCATGAGCGGCAAGCTCATGAAATCGTGCTGCTCACGCAACCAGCGGCCGCCCTCCACCACATTGCCGCTGAGCAGATTCGTCCAGCGGCCGGCAGGCAAATAGTAGTCCACGAAACCGTCCGAGCTGAGCACGGGCGCCACCAGCAAAGAGTCGCCCAGCATGTACTGGCGGTCCAGCGTGTCGCAGCCGCGATCCTCAGGAAAGGCCAGGGGCATGGCGCGCATCATCGGGAAGCCGCGCTCATGGGCCGTGACTGCGGCCCCGTAGAGGTAGGGCATCAAGCGGTTCTTGAGCCGGGTGAAATGCCGGAGCACATCCACCGCCTCCTCATCAAAGAGCCAGGGCACGCGGTAGGATTCGCTGCCGTGCAGGCGGCTGTGCGATGATAGCAGGCCAAAGGCGCACCAGCGCTTGTACACTTCGGCCGAGGCCGTCATCTCGAACCCGCCGATATCGTGGCTCCAGAACCCAAACCCACAGGAGGTGAGCGAAAGACCGCCGCGCAGGCTCTCTGCCATCGATTCAAATGTCGCCGAGCAGTCTCCGCCCCAGTGCACAGGGAATTGCTGTCCCCCTGTGGTGGCCGACCGGGCAAAGACGACGGCCTCACCCTTGCCTCGGGTTTGCTCCAACAACTCAAAAACCGTCTTGTTATAGAGCAGCGTGTAATAGTTATGCATCCTGAGCGGATCAGAGCCATCGTACCAGACCACATCTGTGGGGATGCGCTCACCAAAATCGGTCTTGAAGGTGTCCACGCCCATGTCGAGTAGTGCCTTGAGCTTACCAGCAAACCACTCACAGGCGGCTGGATTGGTGAAATCCACGAGACCCATCCCCGCCTGCCAGCGATCCCACTGCCACACAGAGCCATCAGCGCGCTTTACCAGGTAGCCGTTGGCCATACCCTCATCAAAGAGCGGCGATCGCTGCGCGATGTACGGGTTGATCCACACGCAGATGTGCAGTCCCCGCTCCTTGAGACGCTTGAGCATGCCCTCGGGATCAGGAAAGACACGTCTGTCCCAGCTAAAGTCGCACCAGTGGAACTCTTTCATCCAGAAACAGTCAAAGTGAAACACCGAGAGGGGGATATCGCGATCCGCCATGCCCTGAACGAACTCGGTTACAGTGCCTTCGTCATAGTTTGTCGTGAATGACGTACTCAACCATAGACCGAAAGACCATGCCGGGGGAAGAGCGGGCCGGCCGGTCAGTGCCGTATACCGCTCCAGGACCTGCAGGGGGGTGGGGCCGTAGATCACGAAATAGTCCAACCGTTCTCCCGGAACACTGAACTGGACCCGCTCGACTTTTTCTGATGCCACTTCCAGCGACACGCGCTCCGGGTGGTTGATGAACACGCCGTATCCGCGATTGGTCAGGTAGAATGGAATGTTCTTGTAAGCCTGCTCACTCGAGGTCCCACCATCCTCATTCCAAAGGTCAACAACCTGGCCGTTCTTGACGAAGGCGGTGAACCGCTCCCCAAGCCCATAGACGCATTCCCCCACGCCCAGGTTGAGTTGCTCATGGATGTAGCGTTCCCCTGCAGCCGTATCGATCAAGCCCATGCCGCGCCAGCCGCTGCCGGTGAGCACCTTGCCATCCGCGAGAAAGTCGATCTTCCAGGCAGGCCCCTTGTCCACGCGAACGGTCAGGTCGCCGCTGGTCAGCGTCGCCGCGTCTGTGCCGTCACAGATAGCCAACTCCGGGGGCGTCCCTTCGTTGAGTTTGAAGGCGGGCCCCCGGGGTAGACCACCCTTGTGATGAAACAGCTCGACGCGGATGACATTCTCCAAGGGTGACGAGAACCGCGCCGTCAGCATGGGGGTGTTCAGGGTGTCGCCCCGGTGGGTGATCCGTTTCACCGGCCCATAGGCCAGCAACGCCTCGCCCTGTATCTCTGTCTCGTACACATGCGCGGGAAAATACGCCGTAACGTCAGGGCGCATATGCCAGTATCCATCCGTGAACTTCATGGTTTCCTCCCGTCCAAAGCGCAGCCCGCTGCCCCAGTGGGTGCCGGCCTGGATGATCACAGCGCGATTCTAGCACAATCAGGCCAGCATCGACAGCACACCAGCCCACAGGCATGTGCGGAGTGCTGCGATAACCAAAGAGAGGGGATGCCCTGTGACATTCCCTCTCCAGTCCGCATACAGAGGCTACTTTTGGAGACGCTCCAGGATGCGCACGCCCTGGCCTTCGATAACCATCACACCGGAGTAGGTCTGATCGGAGATCAGATCGCGGTAGGCTCCCTCGAGAGTCACGTCCTCGGGATGCTGGTTATGATTCAGCACAAAGATCAGGTCATGGCCCCCGCCGGAGCGCAGCGTGACCTCGACGTTAGCATCGGTGGCCAGCGGCGGCGTCACCTTGCCCGCAGCGATGAGCCACCGCACGAGCTGCCGGTAAAAGGCCTCCTCGGGCTCACATCCGAGATAGACCGCCAGGCCGTCGCCGTAGTGATTCAGCGTGATGGCCGTCTCGCCGTTGGCAAAACAGGCGATGCTGGTTGCCCCCGCGGGCTCCAACAAATCGAACAGTCCCTCATTGGCGAACCGCGTGTGCGCGGCGAACGGCGCTGACTTTTGCATGTGCACCGTCATGTCTGGAAGCACGCCGAACTCCATGCGATGAGGTGCCCGCTTCACTGTGGCGCCGAACACCTGTGCCAGTCCGCCTCCGGGTGGGACATCGGTCAGAAAGACGTTCTGCCAGTTCTTGAGCCCGGCCTTGGGGCCAACCAGCAGCCAGCCGCCCTGGCGCACATAGCTCCTCAGGTTGTCGACGATGGCATCGTTGATCAAGTACAAATCCGGGACCATCACAACCTGGTAGGAAGTGAGGTCACGCAGAGGATCGATGATATCGCTGGGTATCTTTTCCCGGTACAGTGCCTGGTACCACCGCAGGAGTCGGCCTTGATCGGAGATATCCACGTCACTGAGCATGCCGCGGAGGCGAGTGGAAACCACCTGATTCCAGGCCCAGCCAATCTCATCAGAATACAAGATGGCAGCGGTCGCCACAAAGCGCGTCTCATCGATGATGCTCGCCAGACCTTGAATCTCGCCAAACACCTCTGCGGTTTCGTCGTACGTGGCATCCTTACGTGCTTGATGATCCAGCATGTCAGTCCACCCCCGCTTCAGCGCCGAACAGTGGCGTACGCCAACGGAATGGGCTTAGCCCAATGGCCCCCCGCGCGATGGGCTGATAGGAGCGCATCCGCGTGCCCCCACCCTCCAGGACGGCGAAACGTCCATCCTCACGAATGCCTCGCAAATAGTCCGCACACATTGAGGCCGCAATGCCGGACACGTGAGAGCTCCAAGC
>CAZYWU010000001.1:31361-43539 GCA_964651255.1 uncultured Anaerolineales bacterium | reverse complement strand
GCGATAAAGCCCTGGCGGCATGACTCGCAGTAGCAGCGCGCCTGACCCAGGGCATAGACGTTGGCGAGTTCATTGTCGATCTGCCAGCCGATGATATTCGGGTTGTGCCCATAGTGCTCAGCCATCGCCGTAACGATCTCGCGCGTGTACTCGTGATACACCTGCACGCTGGCGCAATAGGTGCGTCGCGCGCCAAAGGGCCGCGCGGTCAGGCCATTGGCGTCCACTGGCAAAATCTCGGGATGCCGGTGAATCAACCACGCGGGCGGCGTCGCCGTGGGCGTGCACATGATGGTCTTGACACCTGCACTCGCCAGCGTTTGGATCGCTTCGTCCATCCACGCGAAATCATGGACGCCCTCACGCGGTTCAAAGCGGCTCCAGGCGAACTCACCTACGCGTGCCGCCTCGATGTTTGCCTCGTGCATGAGACGAGCATCGATAGCCCAGCGTTCTTTGGGCCAGTGCTCCGGATAGTACGCAATACCAAGAAACATATGCGATAACCCCCGGCAAGCTCTAGATTCGGTTCCTGCTCACACGAGCGAAACCGCCAGTAGTATCACACACGCTGTCAAGGGTGTCAACGTTGTCAACGCCTTCGACTGTGCGGCAGCGGCAACGTTGCCACTGTCAGTTCACAGGTTCCCCATCCTTACATCCAGCAAACCGTATGTCGCAAGTGCGGGAGCTCGGCCATCGAGATTCCCATGGCTGGCACATGCTGGCATTGCAGTGGCGGCAGGCAGACGATGTGTGGAGCCAGGTGCGGTTGGGGTGGCAAGGAGCGACTTCGCGCACCGCCTGAGCGGCGCGCGGCGTCGTTGGGCTGACTTTCGATACTCCCTCGTCAGCCTACCGGCACATCATCAAGATGTTCAAAGACCTTGCGCACGGCAGCGGCGAGCGCGCGCACCTCGGTCTCGCCGTTGGGCGGCCGGTGCGTGTTCACATTCCACAGACAGGTGTCCACGCAGTCCTGGGCCACGGGGAATTGCCCCAGATCGTAGCTGACCTCAGAGCGCGCATAGGACCAGGGCGCACCGCGCCCGAAGGCGTTCTTTGCCTGGAACACCGAGTGCGCGGGCAAGAGCCAGTTGGCCTGCGACATGGCGACTCCCTCGGCCTTGAGGGCGGCGACGATCCCCTCGGTCATCTTGCGGAGAGGTACCCCTCGTGCGGCCGCGTAGCCAGGGTCCACACGCCACACATAGGCATAGCCGTTCGTGGGGCGCTCCGGCGTACTGAACGGCGGTACCAGGTGCGGCACGCCGTCCAGCAGCTCTCGCAGCATATGCCAGTTGGCTTGCGCCCGCGCATTCAACTGATCCACACGCCGCAGTTGGCTGAGGGCAAAGGCGGCCGGCAGGTCGGAAGTGCGGTACATCCAGCCCAAACCATAGTCATCATACTCGCGGCCGGCTTCGAGCGGGCGCATGTCGCTAAAGGCGGCCACGGCCTTGCCCTTTTTGAACAGGTGAGCGTCGTTCGTGACGAACAGGCCTCCCTCGCCGCCGCACAAGTTCTTGTTCTGGTTCAGGCTGAATGCCGCCACATCGCCCATAGTCCCCACGCGCCGGCCCTTGTAGGTCGTGCCATGCGCCTGGCAGGCGTCTTCGATCACGGCCAGGCCGTGGCGTCGGGCGATCTCAAGGATGGGATCCATATCGACCGAGACGCCCCAGTAATGCACCACCAAAATAGCTCGCGTGCGATCGCAGATCAGGGCCTCTATCTGGGTCGGGTCCAGGTGCATCGAATCCCAGTCGACGTCCACAAACACGGGGATGCCGCTGTGGTGCAGAATGGCGGTAGCGCTGCTGGTCCAGGACAGCGATGTGGTGATCACCTCATCGCCGGCCTCAACGCCGCAGGCCGCCACGCACATGTGCAGCGCGGAAGTGCCGCTGTTGGTAGCCATGCAGTACGCGTTGCCGTTCCACGCGGCGAACTCGCGCTCCAGGGCCTGCACGTGGGGTCCATAGGCGTGGTGATCCTGGCGCAGCGAAGCGAGCACCAGCGCCTCGTCCTCGGCCGTGGTCTCGGGCCACGTGCGGAAATGGATGTCAGGGCCGATGGCGGGAGTTCCGCCGTGAATCGCGAGTGGTGACTTGAGCATCGCGGTCCTTTCTGTCGATAGTGGCTTACAGATGCTTCATCCCGGTGACCGGCGGGCGCCCGGTACGGCTGCTACCATCGAGGCCCGCCGCATGCACTGCCTCGAAGGATATCTGGCGCGGACTGTGCCGTCAATCATGGCGGCGTCTGTGCACGTTACGGGACGCTGCTCGCGGCGATCTCTCTCACGGCCGCCAGGGTGGCGTCGATCTCTTCCTCCGTGGTGAACAGCCCGGCGGAAATACGCACCGTACCCTCGGGAAAAGTGCCCAGCGTTCGGTGCGCCGCGGGAGAGCAATGCAGTCCCACCCTCGTCATGATCTCGAATTCCTCATCGAGACGCCACCCCACCTCGTTGACTCTGAGACCCTCGATACGGATCGACACCGTCGCCGTGCGCGCATGGACATCCCGGGGGCCAAAGACCGTAACACCGCGGATCGCCTCTAGCCCCGACACCAAACGCTCGGTCAGGGCAACTTCGTGACGGCGCACCTCATCGGTCCCTCGATCCAGCAGAAAGCGCACTGAGGCGCCCAGGCCAGCGATGCCGACCCCGTTAGGCGTGCCGGGCTCCAAACGATCCGGGAACACCTCGGGCGGCAGTTCCTCCTCCGAGCGGCTGCCGGTGCCCCCACTAAAGGGGGGCCGAAAGCGCTCCGGAGCCAGATGGGGTGCGATGACCAGGCCACCCGTCCCGGTGGGGCCCAGCAGCCCTTTGTGCCCGGTAAAGGCGAGCGCATCTACTCCCAGAGCCTGCACATCGATGGGGAGAACACCGGCGGTCTGGGCCGCATCCACGATGCAGAGCGCGCCCACGCGGTGCGCCATCCCGGCGATATCGGCCACCGGGCTCAGTGTGCCAACAACGTTGCTGGCATGATTGACGACGACAAGCGTGGTCTGAGGCGTGAGGGCTCGCGACATGGCTTCCAGGTCTATGCTGCCGTCTGCAGCGCAGGGCACCACGACGACACTCACGCCGCTGGCCTCCAGGCTGCGCAGGGGGCGCATAACAGAATTGTGCTCGATGCCTGAAGTAACTACACGGTCGCCGGGCGAGATCAGACCGTGCAAAGCCATGTTCAACGCATAGGTCACGTTGGGGCTGAGGATCACCCGCAGAGGGTCGTCAGCGTTAAAGAGCTCAGCGAGCGTCTCTCGCGTGTCATAGACCACGCGACCGGCAGCCACCGAAAGCCGGTGGCCGGAGCGGCCGGGGTTGCCCCCGGCCTGCTCCATAAAGGCAACCATCGCCTCGGCGACAACGGGCGGTTTCGGCCAGGATGTGGCCGCATAATCGAGATAGATCATCGGCTCAGTACCAGCCTGAAGCCGCCCTCCGGGCGCTCTTGCACCTCGATCTGACAGCCTTCACGCTGCGCGAGTCTGCTCACATTGTCTCGCGAGGTCGCCGTGTCCACCAGTACGACCACCTGCCGATTCGGGTGGCTCTTGAGCGCCTGGCGGGTGAGAATCACGGGCTGTGGGCAGGAAAGCCCACTGGCGTCGACTTGAACGGGTTCCATATTTACCTCCAACTAGCTCAAGCCGCAACTGACTCACGTGCAGTGAATCCGACGGCCAGGCAGAACAAAACACCGATGATGACAGCGACCGGCCCGTAAGGTCCAGGCCCGGTCGGTGAGCTGGCAAGACTCAAGTTGTGTGCAAAGCCTGCACCGACCATCATTCCAAGAACGAAAACGCCCGCGTCGGCATCCCCTTCTCCCGACATGAACACCTGACGGCCAGGGCAGCCACCCGCAAGCGTAAAGGCGAGGCCGGAGAGCACCATCCCGCCGAAATTCCAGAGCGCGTTCGTGTGGCTGACTGGCTGGCCTTCGAACCCGGGGTTGAACTGCCCCAGGATCACATTCGTGACCACACCGACGATGATCAACGCGATGACACCGTTCAGGAGATAGGTGTCACGCACCAGGGTCAGATCACGGATGGCCCCCACGGTGCAGAAGCGGCTGCGCTGGGCGAGAAATCCAATCACCAAACCTACAATCAGGGAGACAATCATGGGCGCGTAGGCCGCCCCAGGTCCCGTGGTAGAGACAAAGATGGGGCCAGTCGGGTCACCTTCGGCAGTGCGCCCCAGCAAGGGTGCCGTCAGTAGCAGAATGAGGAGCGCAGCGGCAAAGGCCGGCATGATCCAGCCGGCTGCGGCCGGAGCAGGCCGGTTGCGGCCGAGGCTGTAGCCGCTCTTGAGAAACTGGACGCCGATGACGATCCCAACGATCAGGCCGGCGATGCCCGGTATCGCGTTCCAATCACCACCCGCCAGGCGCAGATAGGCGCGCCACGGGCAGCCCAGGAACACCAGAGCACCGATCATGGCGAAAACACCCAGAAAAAAGCGCACGAGCGGGGCTGACCCAGCTCTGGGCTTGTACTCTTTGTAGATCAGGGCGGCGATCAAGGAGCCAAAGATGAACCCGGGGATTTCAGGACGCAGGTACTGCACAGCCGCTACCCGGTGCAGACCAAGAGCCCCGGCGATATCCCGGGTGAAACAGGCCACGCAAATCCCCATATTGCCGGGGTTGCCCAGGTAGACAAGCATTGGGGCGAGGATGCCAACAATAGCGCCGGTCACAATGGGGCCCCAGCGCGAGATCAGGAAACGACTGAGTCGACTCATCAGGAGCATCTCCTCTCAGGTGTATGGTGCAATGGCATGCAACCGGATCGCCCACACCTGATCGGAGTGTCACCTACGGGGACGTTCCACACCGAAAGGAGGATCTGGTATCCGGGTGCATCTGGCGAGCGGCTTGGCTGCACGACGTGCAGCATGGCTCAGCGCTTCACGTCCGACGATGCAGGGCCATGGGCACATTCTCCTTTCTGTGGTGTCGAACGCCCGCACTCTAGTACTGGCAGGCTGCGCTGTCAATCAACCGCTGTCAAAGAAACTATACCAGACAAGACTTGTCCGAATTTGACAGGTTACATCAAATGGATATCCTATTATCAGTGCAATGGCCATGCTCTCGGGAGATACAATGTCGTACCGATCCAGTCTCACGGTTCACCCGGTGCTTGTGGCTACCATGCTGCTCGCTCTCCTGGGACCACTGTTGACGTCCTGCTCTCGCACTGAACAGACTAAGGAGCCCCTTTTGAACACGTCAAGCCCCCCACCCATCGATCAGGCGCAGTATGCGAACGTAGAGACAGCCACATTTTCCCTGGGTTGATTCTGGGGCGTCGACGCCCGGTTCGGGCGTCTTCCCGGAGTGATTCGCACCCGCGTCGGTTACAGCGGCGGCACCACGGCGAATCCAACCTACTATGCGATCGGTGATCACAGCGAGACCGTTCAGATCGACTTTGATCCCACGCAGATCAGCTATGAGGAGCTTCTGAGCGAGTTCTGGGACAGTCACACCCCGACGTACCAGTCCTACTCGGCGCAGTACAGAAACGTGCTCCACTATCACAACGAAGCGCAGCGTCAGGCCGCGGAGGCGAGTCTTCGCAAGGTGGCCGCCGAGCTCAGCGGCCCGGTGCTCACCGAGATACGTCCCGCCAGCACGTTCTACATGGCCGAGGACTATCACCAAAAGTACTATGTGCGGAGCGACCGTTTCTGGAGTCAGGCCATGGAGACGCTCTACCCAGACCCCACAGGTTTTCGCGATTCGACGCTCGTGGCACGGATCAACGGTTGTCTGGCCGGCTATTGCACCCGTGAGCAACTCCAACGCGAGATCGAGAGCTATGGGCTGAGCCCCTCGGGGACAAGGGCGCTGCAAGGGCTCGCGCGCTCACAGTGAGCCTTCGCCGCTCAGGTCAGGCCCTGGCGCGCACGTTGACGGCGGGCACGATCCGCCTATGATGTGTGGCACGGCGCGACCAGTAACTGAACTGCTTGCGAACCGCTGGCCGGCCCACAGACCACTGCCAAAGGTGGAAAGCGACCACTCATGAAGCATCTGTCCCCGTTCTGGTACGCGCTGCAGCGTCTTCGTAGCCGTGCGTTTCTAAACATACTCATCACCCTGTCCATGGCTATCATCGTAGCCATCATGGTGGGCGTCCCTGTGTTCTCTGAGGGAGTGAGCCGTCTGATCCTGGGCGAGGAGCTCAACGCACGCACCCAGTCTGTGAACCGACCGCCCTTTTCGGTGCGATACTATGGCCTTCCCAAGGCACGCACGCCACTCTCAATCGAGGCTGGCGAGCAGATTCAGGAATGGCTGGCAAACTCGCTGCGCAGTGAAGTCGGCCTGCCGGTTACCGAAAGCTATGCGCAGTACCAGAGCCCACCTTTCCGCGTCCGCATCCCGGGCAGAGTCTATACCACACAGGATCCGGATCTCGCCACGTTGCGTATCGCGCTGGTGGATGACATCGAAAACCGGATAGAGGTCACCTCGGGCGTGCCCTATGGCCAGATCGACGATCCCAATGTGCTGAACATCTGGGTGACGCAGGAGATGGCGGATGCCCTGGCGATGCAGGTCGGCGAGGAGCTCGACATCGCGTACTTTTTCCGGACCGGTGTCGAGCCCATCAGGATCAAGGTGGCCGGATTCTGGCAAGCGGTCGACGAGATGGACCCCTACTGGTACTGGGAGCCAGCCAAGCTCTTCCAGGACGTCGTAATCACCACCCGGGAGCAGTACGAGGCCTACATCTCCCCGATCACGCCGGAAGGGTTCGGGTTTGTCTTCTGGTACTTTGTGCTGGATGACAGTCGCATGGCGCTGGATGAGGTGCCAGAATACATAGAGGCCCTGACCGTGATCGAGAACGAGGTCATCAAGCGCGTCCCGGATGGCAAGATGGACTATTCTCCGGGACCTGAGCTGATACAGGCCCAGGCGCGCAAGACTGTCCTGTCGGACACGCTACTGACCTTTGCGCTGCCGTTGATGGGCATCCTGGCGTCCTTCATCGCGTCGGTTTCCTTTGTCACGGCGCGCTTTCAGGTGCGCGAAACGGCGATCGTGCGCAGTAGAGGCACAAGCCGGTCGCAGTTGATGGTCCTCTCGTTGCTGGAAACCGTGATCATCCTGATAGTCGCCGTCCCACTGGGCCTCTTTTTGGGGCTGGCCCTCGCGCGGCTAATGGGCTACTCTGATGGATTTCTGCAGTTTGTCAAGAGAGATCCGCTGCAGGTCAACCTTATCGCGACCAATGTTACGCTCGTCCTCGTCGCGCTGATCGTGAGTATCGTTTCACGCCTGCTGCCGGTCTGGCTGGCAACGAGATTCAGCATCGTGACCTATGAGCGTGACCGGGCACGGTCGGTCTCTGGCGGCCACGTGCTGCGAATCCTGTTACTCGTGTTTCTGGCCCTGATCACCTATTACGCCTACTACCAGCTGCAGCAGGGCGGGCCTCTCAGCCTGATGGGCTACCGCACCGGAAGTGAGCAAGGGCGCGACCCGCTGCTGGTGCTGGCCCCCACGCTGTTCCTATTCTCATCGAGCCTTATTGCGGCCGAACTCTTTATCCTGCTCATGCGGCCATTGGCTCTCATCGCCAGATTCTTGCCATCCCCCTCGGTGTACTTTGGCTGGACCAGTTTGGTACGCGAGGGTCAGCACTATCGCACGCCGGTGCTCCTGCTCGTGCTGTGCCTCAACCTGGGTGTATTCTATGCATCTCTGGCCAGGAGTGCCGACATCTGGATGGTGGACAGGTTGCGGTACCAGGCTGGTGCAGACCTGACTTTTGAGCATCTTTCCAGCGGAGACGCCAGCTCCGCCGGAATCATCCCTTCCGACGCCTGGCTTCTTCCTGCTTCGGCCTACAAGAGCATTGCGGGCGTCGGGGAGGCCACGCGGGTCGCAAAATTCCAGGCAAGCCTGAACCTTCCTCGGGGCACCATCAGCTATCAACCGGGCACCCGAGCTCCCTTTGGTCAACAGTCGAACGACGACCAAGTGCCAGAGGTCAGCCTGTTCCTGGTAGACCGCCTTGATTTTCCGAGCGTGGCCTACTGGCGGAGTGACTTTAGCCCCGATTCGCTGGGGACCCTGATGAACCAGTTGGGCGCCAACCCCAATGGCCTTCTGGTGCCACGCACCGTAGCCGAACGGTTACCCGCCGGGTCTGAGGAAGAACTCAGCATCGACATCAGTCTGGACGGTGTGGTGCATACCATCACGTTCCGTATCGTCGGCATGTTTGACTATTGGCCCACGATGCCGCAGTCCGGCCCGCTCTATGTCGTCGGCAATATGGAATACATCGAGCGCGAGATCGGTGGCGCGTTCCCGCACGGGATCTGGCTGCGTCTGAACGCGGGAGCAGATCCTGACGCGATCCTTGAAGCGATCGAGCTGATGCAGGTCACCCCCGCCCGTCCGGTGATCCTTAGTGAGCTGATTGCAAAAGACCAGCAGAATCTGGAGCGTATCGGCATCTTTGGGCTGCTCACTGTGTGCTTCCTGACCGGCGCTGTGCTCTCAGGAACGGAACTGTTGATCTACAGTTATGCCAATCTGACGGGACGTACGACGCGCTTTGCCATGCTCAGGGCAATCGGCATGCGCGGGCGGGAAATCGTCGGCATTGTATCCAGCGAGTATCTGCTCGTGCTGGTATACGGCGTGGTGGCAGGGATTATCGTGGGGGTCACAGGGGCCCGGCTCTATGTGCCATTCTTTCCCCTCACGCAGGATCCAGCATCCCAGATCCCACCATTCCTGCCTGTCGTCGATTGGGCCAGCACCAACTGGATGGCGGTCGGCGTCACCCTGGCTTTGGTCATCATCGGGGGCGTGATCCTCTCCAGACTGGTTCGCCAGCAACTCTTCCAGGTGCTGCGCATGGGTAACCAGGAGTAGTTATCGTGGCACGGCTCGACCAGGGGTTGGTGAACCCGGATGTGGCCGCACATTCTCAAGGGAGCTAGACGCTCGAGGGCATTTTGACACTGGGTGCCAAGCCAAGTATTCTGTGCGCACTGAATCAGGTCTTATAGATAGTCATCCTATGCAGCGTTCAAGGTAGTTCGGCTGTTGAGGATTCGGCAGTTGTCAGTTGACACGGCAGATCGCGTCTCCTAGAATGCCTTCATCAAAAAGTGATGGGCGTCTGACAATCGCCAAGAGCGGGCGTCAATCAACGGTGATCGATGTTCCCATCGAGAACCAACCGATTGACCGGTTGGTTCGCTTCGTTTAGGGCCGAGAGGGGTCCCGGCAGGCCGCTCACCTGGAGGCCTGATCCTATCAGTAGCGATATCGGCAACGGCTCGGCAAAGATGCAGCACAACCCATAGAGGGGAGGTGGTCGAACACAGAGAGGTGAGCGTGGCGGTTCCTGGCATAGTCAGCGGGCCCTGCGGGCCCAGACAACACCAACGAACCCCTGGACGGTGGCTTTGGTAACGCGGTAATGAGCCCCGGGGAAAGGCGAGCAGATTCGACAGCCCTGTAGATCCGGTCAGATGCCTTTTCAGCAGGATCATAAGGTCCGCATACCCCAGCCGTCTCACCCGGCAAGCTTTGTCTCCTGACAGAAACGTCAGCTGCGCACTCTGCGCAGCCTACGTGTCGAGCCGGCAAAGAACCAGGCTCACGAACGGCGGCCATATTAGGAGCCGACCGCGCGCAACTCCCTCAGAGACAATCCTGTATTGGTCCCTTTTGCACGATTGTGGCGCATGCAGCATCGGCTCCGCTTCCCCCCGTGCGCCGAGTTCTGCCGCTCAAGTTGGTGGACGAGACGACGGCCAGAGATGGGGTAACAGGCATCTGGCCAGGCCGATCGGCACAGTCGGATCGCCGGCCAGGGGGGCAAGCCGCAAGCGCTGGCGATGATCGCCCGCGGTCATTCGTTGGAGCCCATTCTGCAGCTCCGTGCAGCAGGGTGAAGGTTCGGAAATTGGAGAAAGGGATACTATGAGAGCATACATTGCCCGTCGATTCTTGTACATGATGCTGATGATGGCCATGGCGTCAGTCGTGTCCTTTGCGGTGATCACGTTGCCGCCTGGCGACTATATGACGTCATACATCATGCGCCTCAAGGCTCAGGGACAGGATGTCGGCCTGGAAGAGGAGCTCGCGCTGCGCCGGCAGTACGGACTGGACCAGCCTTTGCCCGTTCAGTATTTCAAGTGGGTCTCTCGATTTATCAAGGGAGACATGGGGCGTTCCTTTGAGTATAACCGCCCCGTGGTTGAAGTACTGATGCCCAGAATAGGCATGACCATGATTGTGTCCATCGCTGCACTCATCGTCACCTATATCATCGCCATCCCCATCGGGATATACTCGGCGCTCAACCAGTACTCGATCCCCGACTATATCTTTAGCATCATCGCCTTTGCCGGCGTTTCCATGCCTAACTTTTTGCTGGCGCTGATCCTGATGGTGTTCGCCTACCGTACCTTTGGCGTGAGTATCGGTGGCCTGTTCTCGCTCGAGTATGTGGACGCCCCGTGGACCTGGGACAAGATCGTTGACCTGCTCAAGCATCTGCCCATTCCGCTGGCGGTCATCGGGCTGTCCGGCACGGCCTGGCTGATGCGCACCATGCGTGCAACCCTGCTCGACGAGATCCACAAGCCCTATGTGCAGACCGCACGTGCCAAGGGCCTCAAAGAGGGCCAGGTTCTGCGCCGGTATCCTATCCGCGTCGCCCTGAACCCGATTGCCAGCACCATCGGTTGGCAGCTGCCCAACATCTTCTCAGGACAGACGATCGTTGCCATTGTGCTCGACTTGCCGACGATCGGACCGGTGCTGTTGCGCGCCCTGATGACCGAGGACATGTTCCTTGCAGCAAGCACGGTGATGATCACGACCGCCCTTACGCTCGTTGGCACGCTTTTATCGGACCTGCTCCTGGGTTGGTTGGATCCACGCATAGCGGTTGTGTAATCGCCTCGGCCGCTGCGCCTTGAGCGCAGGGTGCCGATCATTACGGTAGGGAGTTGAAAATGGATGATCTTTCGGCCCCGGGTTCCGAATCCTTGGCCAGCGCGTCCCGCACCTCGTTAACAGAGGAAGAACGGGTGTACGTTGCCTCGCAGTGGCAGCTGATGTTCCGCCACTTTAGGCGGCACAGGCTGGCGGTGATCGGTGGTATCGTTGTGCTGATCATGTACGCCATTGCGATCTTTCATGGCTTCCTGGCGCCCTATGACAAGCTGACGCGATCCGAGTACATGTACATGCGTCCTCAGACGCTTCAGTTTAACGACGGAAACGGGTTCTCGCTTCGCCCTTACGTCTTTGGCATCAGGGCCACCTCTGACCCAAAGACATTTACGCGCTCCTTTGTAATCGACGAAACCGTCAGGTACCCGGTCAAGTTCTTTACCCCGGGTGACGAGTACAGCTTCCTTGGCCTGTTCAAGACCAACATCCACCTCTTTGGCGTGGATGCGCCCGGGCACATCTACCTGCTGGGCACGGACGACCTGGGACGAGACCTGTTCTCCCGCATCATGTATGGCTCAGCGATCTCCCTCTCCATCGGTCTGGTGGGTGTGCTAACAAGCTTTATCCTGGGGATCACACTGGGTGGCATCTCGGGCTACTATGGTGGCGCAATCGACACGATCATCCAGCGCGTCATCGAGTTCCTGATCTCGATTCCTACGATCCCGCTGTGGATGGCCCTGAGCGCCGCCGTGCCAGCCAGCTGGACCGCGATCCAGGTCTACTTTGCCATCAGCATCATCCTGTCGCTCCGCGGCTGGTGCGGTCTCGCACGTATCGTGCGCAGCAAGATGCTGGAGGTAGCCCAGTATGACTTTGTGATGGCGGCCAAGCTCGCAGGTGCCAAAGACAGACGCATCATCTTCACTCACCTGATCCCGTCCTTCATGAGCTTCCTGATTGTGGATATGACGCTGTCCATCCCGAACATGATTCTGGGTGAGACGTCGCTCAGCTTCCTCGGACTGGGCCTGCGCCCACCCGTGGTTAGCTGGGGTGTCCTGCTGCAGGCAGCCACCAACATCCGTACGGTGGCCACCTACCCCTGGATCATGTGGCCGGGCGCTTTCCTGATCGCAACTGTACTCGCGTTCAACTTTATGGGTGACGGCCTGCGCGACGCAGCCGATCCCTACAAG
>CAZYWU010000001.1:23542-31261 GCA_964651255.1 uncultured Anaerolineales bacterium | reverse complement strand
TCCATCAAGCTTGCCGCCCAGAGCGGCTTTGGCGGAATCGATATCAGCATCCGTGAAGTTGCGGATCTGGTCGCCAGTCACGATCTGGACTATGTGAAGAACCTCTTTGCTGCAGCCGGGGTCGTCCCTGGACAGTGGGGAACGCCTGTCCGCTGGCAGGCCGATGTTGAGCAGTGGAAGCAAGACCTGGCGGACTTGCCTGCTCTGGCGGCTCTGGCCCGGAATCTGGGCTGTACGCGCTCGGCTACTTGGTGCCCTCCAGCTTCTGACGCTCGTGACTTTAATGAGAACCTGGCCTGGCATATCGATCGCTTCCGGCCGATAGCGCAGATTCTCGCCGATAACGGATGCAGCTTTGGCATCGAGTTTATCGGGCCCAAGACCAGTCGCGCCGGCCGCAAGTACGAGTTCATCTACACTCTCGAGGGCATGATGGACATGGCACACCAGATAGGCACCGGCAACGTGGGCCTCCTTCTGGATGCCTGGCATCTCTACACCTCTGGTGGCTCAATCGATGATCTGGATCAGATCTCTGCCAGCGATGTGGTCACCGTACATGTAAACGATGCCCCGGAAGGGCTGGCGATCGAAGAACAGCTCGATAACGATCGCAGGCTTCCGATGGAGACTGGCGTCATCGACCTGCCGGGCTTTATGAAAAAGCTCGCGGGGATGGGATATGACGGCCCTGTCACACCGGAACCATTCAGCAAGCGCATCAATGCTATCGAGGATCCGCTGGAGGCCGCAAAGCTGGCGGCCCACTACATGGACCTGCTCTGGAAGGCGGGTGGACTAACCTAGTACCGCCCCCAACATGCCCTGGACTATGGCCGGCGGAGCGTTGACAGTGACCAGAGCAGACTGCCGGGCAGAATCGATCAGGCAGCGGCGAAACAAGACGTTCGGGCAGATCCGCCCGCAATGTGGCACAATCAGGAGTAACTTTCCATGAATCAAGACCAGATGCTTCTAGAGGTCAAGAACCTCAAAACCTACTTTTTCCTGGAAGAGGGCACCGTCCATGCTATCGACGGGGCTGACTTTCACATCACCAGGGGAGAGGCCCTGGGCGTAGTAGGTGAGAGCGGTTGCGGGAAGAGCGTAACCGGGCAGTCCATTCTGCGAATCGTTCCCCATCCCGGCAGGATTGTTGAGGGCGAGATCATCTTCTACCGGTACCACAAGCGTGCGGATGGCACCGAGGTTCAGGAAGCCATCAATCTGACGGCGCTGGATCCCCAGGGCGATGAGATCCGCAGCATCCGTGGTGGAGAGATCGCCATGGTGTTCCAGGAGCCCATGACATCGCTGAGCCCGATCCATACAATCGGGGAGCAGATCATGGAAGCCATCCGGCTTCACCAGGGCGTAGACAAGCAAGAGGCCCGGCGTCGCGCCATTGAGATGCTGCACCGGGTGGGTATGCCTCAGCCAGAGACGACAGTGGACTCTTACCCGCACCAGATGTCAGGCGGCATGCGACAGAGAGGCATGATCGCCATGGCGCTGAGTTGCGGCCCCAGCCTGTTGATCGCCGATGAGCCCACGACGGCCATCGACGTGACCACGCAGGCCCAGATCCTGCAGTTGATGCGCGACCTGCAGCAAGATCTGGGCATGGCCATCATGTTCATCACGCACGACCTGGGTGTTATCGCAGAGATGACCAAGCGAGTTGTGGTCATGTACATGGGCAAGATCGTAGAAGCTGCCGACGTAGATGACCTGTATTACGATCCCAAGCACCCCTACACTCGCGCTCTTTTGAACTCGATTCCTCGCCTGGGCCAGCAGCGCGCTGATCGCCTGGAATCGATCAGAGGCATGGTGCCAGATCCTTACAACCTGCCTCCAGGGTGCCCGTTCCATCCTCGGTGCAATAGCTTTATGCCGGGCGTCTGCGATGTCAGCGAACCGGAGACCGTCGAGGTTGGGCCCGGTCATGAAGTCAAGTGCTTCCTTTACCAGCAGTGACAGAGAGGAACGAGGACATGGCAGAAAACACAAACAACATGCTCTTGCGTGTTAACGACCTGTACAAGCATTTCCCAATCAAGCGTGGCACGCTCCGCAAGACGGTCGGTTACGTGCGTGCTGTGGACGGAGTGAGCTTTCACATTCGTGAGAAGGAGACGCTCGGCCTGGTAGGCGAGAGCGGCTGCGGCAAGACGACCACTGGACGCTGCGTAGTGCGCGCCATCGAGCCCACCGGTGGTGAGGTGCTGTACACCAAGGCCGACGGTGAGACAGTCAATATCACGACGCTGGAAGATGAGGAGCTCCGCCGGCTGCGTCGGGAGATCCAGATGATCTTCCAGGACCCATATTCCTCCCTGAACCCCCGTATGACGCTGCTGCAGATCGTGGGCGAGCCCCTGATTGTGAACAAGATCGCTCATGGGCGCGAGTTGGAGGACCGGGTGGCCGAGTTGCTCCGCAGAGTGGGATTGCGCCCGGAGTACATGCGCCGCTACCCCCACGCGTTCAGTGGTGGCCAGCGCCAGCGTATCGGTATCGCCCGCGCCCTGGCTCTCAATCCGCGGTTCATCGTGGCCGACGAGCCTGTGTCAGCACTCGACGTGTCGATTCAGGCCCAGGTGTTGAACCTGCTGGAGGATCTGCAGCAGGAGATGGGCCTCACCTATCTCTTTGTTGCGCACGACTTGAGCGTTGTGCAGCACATTTCCGACCGCGTCGCCGTCATGTACGTCGGCAAGCTGGTCGAGATGGCAGCCACGAACGAGCTGTACTACACACCGCTGCATCCGTACACCGAGGCTCTGATGTCTGCGGTGCCCAAGCCCGATCCGCGGGCTGTCAAGCAGCGTATCGTGCTGGAAGGCGAAGTCGCCGACCCGGCCAACCCGCCCTCGGGATGCTACTTCCATCCGCGTTGCCGGTACGCCACCGAACTGTGCCGCACCGAGGAACCCAAGTTGCTTGAGGTAAAGCCTGAGCATTACGTCAAGTGCCATCGTGCCACGGAGCTCACACTCCGCGGCGTTGCGGGGTAATAACTATGGAAAGCAGAGACAGGCTCTGGCCAACGGTAATGGGTTATATCCTCTGGGCGGTCTCTGCCACACTCGGTGTGGGCGTGCTGTTCGCAGCCATCGAACTCGTGGAGCAGGTAGCGTGGGCGCTCATTGTTCCTGGCTGCGACCCGCTCAAAATAGTAGAGTGCCAGGGAACTCTGCGATCCGTGATGATGGTTGCCTATATGATGCTGGGGATCATCTGGCTCGTCTGGTACATACTTCTGGTAGAGGGCTACACCAAGTCCAAGACGTCCGAGATGCTCGCCAAGCGCTTTGCAATCACAACCGCCATTCAGTCGGCCATCGTCGTTGTGTGGCTTATTGTCACAAAGCTGATTCTCACGTAGCGCTCTGTTAGGGTCCTGGTCGAATGTGCCCCGGAGACTACGAACTGTCTCCGGGGCTTTCTCTTGCCCCCACCCTGACAGTGTCCCCTATACTACCAGAGCCGCAGCAACTTGACCCTCGTCGGGCACGCGTGCACAATTGGCGCATCACTAGTAAAAGGAGACTCGTTAGCATGGACACATTCAGGGGCTTTCACCCGGTCGACATTGCCAGCCTCGGGATTCCCGAGGTGGGCGTCGGCATGCTCGGTTACCGGTTTATGGGCCGGGCGCACTCGAATGCGTACCAGCGCATGCCAATGTTTTTCTGGCCGCCGGCGGCTCGCCCCCGCCTGGTTGCAGTCTGCGGGCGCACGGGTCCGGCCGTGGAGGAAGCAGCCCTTCGCTTTGGCTACGAGGGGTACTATACCGAGCTGGACCAAATGCTGTCCGATCCCAGGATTGTGCTCTTTGACAACTGCGCCTCGGCCGATGCGCACACTGCCCCTACGCTGGCCGCGATTGCGGCGGGCAAGCATGTGCTGTGCGAAAAGCCACTGGCCCCGACAGCTGCGGATGCCCGCACGATGTGGCAGGCAGCTGAGGCGGCCGGGGTGGTGCACATGACGGGGTTCAACTACCGCCTTGTTCCCGCCGTGCGCTTTGTCCGCGATCTGATCGACCAGGGCATCATCGGCCAGATCTATTCCTTCCGCGGCTGCTATCTGCAGGAAGGCGGCGACAACCCGCACCGGCCCTGGAGCTGGCGCTCGGACAGAAGCCAGGGCGGCTATGGCGCCATCGGCGACATCGGTGTCCATATCATCGACCTTGCTCGGTTTCTCGTAGGAGAGATCACATCACTTACCGCGATGACACAGACCTTTGTGCGCGAGCGCCCACTTCCCGACCGTCCAGGCGAGATGGGCAAGGTGACTGTGGACGACGTTTTTGTCTCCACTGTGGCCTTTGACAATGGTGCGATCGGGACCATCGAGGCATCCAAAGTGGCCACCGGACGCAAGAATCAGAATACGTTCGAGATCAATGGCTCCAAGGCCAGCGTGGTATTCGACCTCGAACGTCTGAATGAACTCCAGATCTACCTCAAAGAAGGCACGCCTGAGGGACTGCAGGGGTTTAGTACAGTGTCCATCACAGAGCGTGACCATCCGTTCTACCAGTTCTGGTGGCCCCATGGCCACATCATCGGATGGGAGCACAGCTTTGTACATGAAGTCAACGTGATGATGCGCGCCATCACGCTGGGTGAGCCAGTCAGTCCGTATGCCGCCACCTTCGAGGACGGTTACCGGGCCCTGGTCGTCGGCGAGGCGGCACTCGCTTCGGCCGAATCTGGCAGGCGCATCGAGCTCAAGTACTAGACGGGATAAGGAGAAAGCAAGCTATGAAACTGGGACAGGACATCTATACCGTACGGAACAAGGGCTGGGATGCTTTTCAGCTCCTCGATTACTCAAAGAGGGTCGGGCTGGATCTGGTTCACTTTTCCGACCTCGCCCCTTTTGCGAGCCTCGACGATGACTATCTGGATCGCGTCAGGGCGCGTGCCGATGAGCTGGGTCTTGCCATCGAAGTGGGCATGCTCTCCATCTGCGAATCGTCCACGATCTTTGATCATTCGCGGGGCTCTGCCGTGGACCAGATTACACAGATGCTGCACGTGGCCGACAAGCTCAGGTCTCCGATCCTGCGTTGCGTGCAGGGCTCTTCGGCAGATCGCCAGACCGAACTGCCTTTTGAGGCACACATCGAGAACACGATCAGGACCTGCAAGGCCGTCCGCAGCCAGTGCATGGACCTCGGAATCAAACTGGCGCTGGAGAACCATGCTGGAGATTTCCACGGTTCGGAGCTGGCTGATCTGATCAAGACGGCTGGTCCAGAGTATGTGGGAGCGTGCATCGATGCCGGTAACCCGCTCTGGGCAGGAGAGAGCCCCTTTGTGACGCTGGAGCACCTGGCGCCATATGTCGTCACAAGTCACGTGCGGGATACTAGCGTATGGCCGCACCCGACAGGCGCGTCCGTGCAGTGGGTCGCCATGGGCGATGGCAACATCGGCATCAAGGATTGGGCCAAACGTTTCATGGAGCTGTGCCCGAATGTGCCCTTCAGCCTGGAGATTATCACCTCTGCGGCGCCCCGTGTGCTCGACTATCTCGAGCCTGACGCAGCCTACTGGAAGATGTACCCGGATACACCCGCCCGTGAGTTTGCGCAGTTTGAGTCGCTCGTGCGCAAAGGCTGGCCCTACATCAAGCCCTGCCTGACGGTCGGCCGTGACATGCCGCCCGAGTACATCCCAGCCATTGCTGCGCAGCAGTGTATCGACCTGGAGCGCAGCATCGCCTTCTGCAAGCAGGAACTGGGCATCGGCGAGTCCTGATCGCGTTCATACCAGGTGAGGCGCCTCCTCTGGGGCGCCTCACTTGTATGTACTCTCGCGAACGCAGCATCTGACGGCCGTACCCGTAGCCATCGACGACGTTAGCTCGGCCACATCTCCTCGATCAGCGGTCTCAGCGCCTTGAGCCCCAACATCAGACCCTCGTTCCATCTGTCCCCATAGTAGGTTCGATCTTCATGCTCAACGGCGATATCCCCCGCGTAGCCTGCGGCCTGAGCGGTCCTGAGAAGCTTGGGCCAGTCGATCTGGCCAAGGCCGGGCAACGTGAAACGCCACCAATCCGGACCGTGCACCCCTTGGTGCCTGAGGGCAGCATCGTCAATCAGGATGTCTTTGGCATGCATATGATGGATGCGACTCGCATAGTCGCGCAGCACCTGGAGATGATCGATCCCCTGCCAGACAAAGTGCGATGCGTCATACTCGATGCCGAGTGCCGGATCTGGGACGGCCTCAAAGAGACGGTCATAGAGCCACGGGGACACCGCCATATTGGCCCAGGTGTAGGGCCCATACCCGGTCACACGCCCCGGCCAGGGCTCGAACGCCACCCGCATCCCCCTATCCGCCGCCATCGCCGCGATCGGCCCAAAGCGCTCCTTAAAGAGCACAAGATTATCATCTATCGCGAGCTCATTATCGCGCCCGGTCATGCCCGCGACGACGCTGCAGCCCAGCTGACGCGCGAGGTCCATCGCCCGGCCATAATAAGTGATGGCATCTTCAGCAGCGGTCGCGATTGCGTCGCCGTAGATCGCAATTGCGGTAACCGAGACCCCTTCACGTGCCAGGGCCTCCTTTATAGCGGGCAGATTCTGCTGCAAGGCAGTCATACCAGAACCTGAATGCCAGCCCACATTTGCCTCCAGCGCGTCATAGCCCAACTTTCTCGCCGTTACGATGTTGTCGACCGTCAGGGGCATCAGGTAACCCAGTTTCATCCGGCTGTGTCCTTTCAGTACTGCGATTGCTGTGCATGGATGTTACGCGATGCTGCCCATTGCCACAACTTGCCTGCCTCCAGACACTCCCTTGACGATCCTCTGCGGCGCGTCTAGACTGGTCGCGTGTCACTCTCATAGAAAAGGATGTGTCCAATGCGTAGGAACTTGCTCAAACAAAAGCTGCAGCGCGGTGAGGCCGTTCTCGGCCCATTTATGAACTGCTCATACCCCGCCTTCATAGAGATCGCCGGCCTGGCTGGCTTTGACTTTGCCATCGTGGATACCGAGCACGGCCCCTTGTCGATAGAGACAGCCGAGGATCTTTGCCAAGCCGGACAACTCGCCGGCCTGGATCCGATCATCCGCGTAAGCGCCAACGATCAGCCTCAGATCCAGCGGGCCCTCGATATCGGCTCCGCGGGTGTCCAGGTGCCTCAGATCGAGACGCGCGCACAGGCAGAAGCGGTGGTGCACGCTGCCAAGTACGCACCGCTGGGTATGCGCGGCATCTCGCTCTTTACGCGGGCCGGTGACTATACCGTCTATGGTACTGAGGGCCTCACCGACGGGCTGAATGCAGAGCAGGTAGTGATCATTCACATAGAGGGCGTGCGGGGGCTCGAGAACCTGGATGAGATCGTCACTGTGCCAGGGATCGACGTCGTCTTTTTGGGACCCTACGATCTGTCACAGTCTTTCGGCATACCGGGGCAGGTCAACGACCCCAGAGTCGTGCATGGCATGGAGTCAGCCGTCACCAGGATTCGCGCAGCTGGCAAAGCCGCGGGCACTTTTGCGGGCGATGCGGCCACTGCCAGGCGATGGATCGACACCGGTGTGCAATACATCTCGCTCGGAGTGGATGTCGGGATATTCGCAGATGCCTGTCGGAATCTGGTATCTGCCGTCAAGGGTACGATGCCCACTCGCCCCTGGTGAGGGGCACAATCGGGACGGTCAGCCTCCGGCTGACC
>CAZYWU010000001.1:19446-23442 GCA_964651255.1 uncultured Anaerolineales bacterium | reverse complement strand
TGCCCACTCGCCCCTGGTGAGGGGCACAATCGGGACGGTCAGCCTCCGGCTGACCAGAGGACGCCCACTCGCCCCTGGTGAGGGGCACAATCGGGACGGTCAGCCTCCGGCTGACCGCAGGACGCCCACTCGCTCCTGGTGAGGGCAACCTGCAAACGGCACTCTACGAGCCACACACCTGAGGAGGATCAGTGCGTATCACCAGTGTCGATCTCATTCAGTTCGAATATCTATCCAGCCACGTGCGCGATGCAGAGGGACACGGACACCCCGGTCCACAGCACACGGCCACGGGCTCCATTGTGCAGATCACTACTGACGAGGGTATCAGCGGGTTTTCCATGGGTGGTGCTCCGATCATGCTCGAGCCGGTGCGCCAGGTCCTGATCGGAGAAGACCCCCTCTATCGTGAGCGCATCTGGCAGAGGCTGCGCCAATTCCAGCGTCTCTACGGCGCCTCCCTCCACGACCGCTACATGGGCGCCGTGGATCAGGCCCTATGGGATATCGGCGGGAAGGTGGCGGGCTTGCCCGTTTTCAAGTTGCTGGGCGGCTATCGGGACCGCGTCCCCGCATATGCCAGCACCATGTGTGGCGACGACATCCCCGGGGGCCTCGATTCTCCCGAGGCATACGCCGACTTTGCCGAGGCGTGTGTCGCCGAAGGCTACCGTGCCTTCAAGCTGCACACCTGGATGGCACCGCTCGGCCCCTGCGCCAGGCGCGATGTCGCGGCGTGCGCTGCCGTCCGCGCCCGCGTGGGCCCAGACATCGATCTGATGCTCGACTGCCACCACGACTATAGCCGCGCAGAAGCGCTGTACATCGGGCGTGCACTGGAGGAGCTCGACTTTCACTGGCTTGAAGAGCCGATGAACGAGCACAGCATGTCCTCCTATGTCTGGTTATCGAACGAGTTGGATATCCCCGTGGTCGGACCTGAAACCGCCGGAGGATTATTCTATAACCGCGCCGAGTGGATCACGCAGCATGCCACGGATATCAGCCGCTACGACGTGCACCTTGGGGGACTGACGCCCCTGATCAAATGTATCCACCTGTGCGAAGCACACGGCGTTGCACTGGAGGTTCACGGCGGCGGCCATGGCAACCTCCACGCTCTCGGCGCCATGGGCATCCCGGGGGAATACTATGAGCGAGGACTGCTCCATCCGCACTTTGACTTTGAGGGGAGCCAACCCTGGCTCCAGTCGCTTCCCGACGATATTGATTCGAAGGGAGACGTGCACATACCCCAGGACCCGGGCCTTGGGCTGGAGATCGATTGGGAGTATGTGAACGCCAACCGTCTGTAGCCCGTCTTCGCCGTGCGCATCGGCTAGGGCTTCTACTTGACGCGCAGCCAGCCGTGTGCTATCCTAACTTCACATCAGGCGAGGGTGCCCGAAAAGGTGCCCTCGCGTGTTTTATACCGGCGAGGCAGAGGCAATGGTCGTTACTGTGAACAGATTCATCAGGAGGCAGCCCGTCACCGGCATACACCCGCCCGGGTTGTTTGGCGTTCCAGGTGTCGATGAAGACAGGGCCAGTTATCCGGGTGGAGACTGGCCTTTTTGGTCGCTGTAACCGGAGTAAAGCCCTCTCCGCAATGGCGTTATAAAGGAGTAATCGATGCTAGAGTTTAGTAAGAGAACAAATACACTGGAGCAATCCGAATACAAGTACAGCCTGCAGGACGTGGCAAATCCGAACTATTATCGGATGCTGTACACCTACGACGAGGTGCCCAAGATTCCCTTTAACCATCGCCACGTACCCATGTACCCCCCGGAGCGGCTGTGGATCAGCGATACGACTTTTCGAGATGGCCAGCAAGCTCGAACACCCTACACGGTCAGCCAGTCAGTACAGCTCTTCAAGTTTCTGCACGAACTGGGTGGCCCGAACGGGATCATTCGTCAGGCAGAGTTTTTCCTGTACAGCGAGAATGACCGGGCTACGGTAGAGGCGTGCCGCGCTCTGGGCTATGAATATCCAGAGATTACCGGCTGGATTCGCGCCACCAAGCAGGACTTTCAGCTTGTGAAGAACATGGGGATTGCGGAGACGGGGATCCTGGCAAGCTGCTCTGATTATCATATCTTTAACAAGCTCAAGATGACCCGTGGCCAGGCAATGGACCAGTTCCTGGGGGTCGTCAAAGACGCTCTCTCCATTGGAGTCAAGCCTCGCGTGCACCTAGAGGACATCACCCGGGCGGACTTTTACGGGTTCGTTGTGCCTCTGGCCCTGGAGCTCAAGGCGCTCTCTGACGAGAGCGGCATCCCCATCAAGATTCGCGCCTGTGATACGCTCGGCCTCGGCGTGAGCTATCCTGGCGTCGCGCTGCCACGCAGCGTACCCGGTATCGCCTACGGGCTCTGGCATCACGCTGGCTTTCCGAGCGATCTGCTCGAGTGGCACGGCCACAATGACTTTGGTAAGGCGATAGCCAACGCAGGCACCGCGTGGCTCTATGGCATCTCCACCGCCAACTGCACCCTCCTCGGCTTTGGCGAGCGCACGGGCAATACGCCGTTGGAAGCCATGGTCTTTGAGTACGCGTCGCTACGTGGCTCTCTTGATGGCATGCAGCCACGGTACATCACAGAGATCGCGCGCTACTATGAGAGCGATCTCGGATATCGCATCCCGCCGATGACGCCTCTTGTGGGCGAGGACTTTAACACCACACGCGCCGGCATTCACGCCGATGGCCTGCTGAAGGATCCGGAAGTGTACAGCGCCTTTGACACAGAGGCCTTGCTGGGCCGCCCGCAACGTGTGATGATCAGCCAGTCCTCCGGAGCTGCCGGGCTGTTGCACTGGATCAACGGCTATTACGGGCTGCAGGGTCGCCATTCGCTGGACAAGCGTGACCCACGTCTCGCCAGAGTGAACGATTGGATACAACAGCAATATGCCAACGGGCGCTCAACTGCCATCGGTGATGAGGAGTTGGCGACCGTGATCGCCACACTGGAGCCGCAGCTGGACGCCGAGCTGCGTGGCGTGCTCGTCACGGACTAGCCGATCGGACAGGAGGGGGCCTCACGGCCCCCTCGCTCTTTATACTCCCACAGGACGTTATGCGTTGTAAAGGCCACAGTGGGCCAGTTATGACCGTTCTCTGACGGCTGGTGCTGTTCCCCTGTGGACAGCCTCTGCCAGCGCGATCGCGCCAAGTACGCCAGCGCGGTCGCCAAGGCCGGGCGGCACGATATAGTGGTCTATCTCGGACAGCACCTGCTCAACCTGAAGGTAGCCGTTCAACAGACGCTGCACATTCGTCCTCATCATAGGAAAGAGCTGGCTCTGGTGCATGACGCCACCTCCCATGATAATGCGCTGCGGCGCTACCGGCAGGAGGAGGTTTACCAGTCCAAAAGCGAGGTAGCGCGCCTCCAGTGCCCAGGCGGGATGGTCGGCGGCCAGATCTCTGGCCGGAGCGCCCCACCGTTCCTCAATTGCGGGGCCGCAGCACAGACCTTCCAGGCAGTCACCATGGTAGGAGCAGTAACCCTCGTACGGATCCTCTGCGCGGTCGTGCGGTACCCGAATATGCCCCATCTCCGGGTGCATCATGCCATGGATCAGCTTGCCGTTGACCATGCCCCCGCCGCCGATGCCTGTTCCGACCGTCAGATAGATGAAGGTATCCAGGCCCTGGGCCACCCCCCAGCGGTGCTCCCCCAGTGCGGCCACGTTCACATCGGTGTCAAATCCCACCGGAACTCCGAGCATACGGTACACACGCCCGGCAAAGTCTGTCTGGGCCCACCCGGGTTTTGGCGTTGTTGTCACATAACCAAAGTGCGGAGAGTCAGGATCGGGATCGATGGGTCCAAAGGAGGCAATCCCGACAGATGCCAGAGGGCCCAAATACCGGTTGGCTAGAAAAAAGTCCTGAACCTGCGCAAGGGTGACGTCAGGCGTATCGGTGTCAAAACGCGCCTCGGCGCGAATGTCCTCCGGCCCCGTGCCGATGGCACACAC
>CAZYWU010000001.1:0-19346 GCA_964651255.1 uncultured Anaerolineales bacterium | reverse complement strand
CCGTGAAGGGCTCGCCGACCTGATCCGCTTCCTGGAGCCCTATGGACCTTTCCCTGAGGCCTTTCTGCGGCCTCGAAGCATCCAGCCCCTACACAGAGCCCCTGCTATCCTTGCCCCTCTGGCCCAAGTGGCTATCGGTCGAAACGCTATGACAGGGACCGAAAGCGGAGGCACTGCCCACCGGTGCAGTGGCGCTCTCATTGGTTCAGCGCACATCATTTATGAACATTATACCTTACGGCCGTGCCCAAGTCAACAAGATATGAGCATAACTGTAGAAAAGATCATCAGAAGCATCAATACGGTAGCGCCGTAGCAACTCTCGATAAGCAAGCCCACCGAGGCAACAATCTACACGTCCTGACCAATTTACCGACTTGAGTAGAAAGGCTGCCACTGAACCGCACTCCATGGATACGCGACAAAACCACGCTGGCATTGTCTGGCGTTGGTTGCCGTGTTATACTCACACCGTCGATCCGGAACGCGATGGCCTCGGGAGGCAGCCACATGTACCAGAAAATCATCATCATCGGCAGACTCGGACGCGATCCTGAGATGCGGTATACAGCCCAGGGTACCCCGGTAACCAGTTTCTCGGTAGCCACTGATCGGGTGTGGACAGACCAGAACGGTCAGAGGCAGGACCGTACGACATGGTTTCGTGTCTCCGCTTGGCGCCGTCTCGCAGAGACGTGCAACCAGTATCTGACCAAGGGGCAATTGGTCATGATAGAGGGAGAGATACAGGAGCCTCGACCATACCAGGGTCGTGACGGTGAGTGGCGGGCATCTCTCGACGTTACTGCCAGCAACGTCAAATTCCTGAGCGCCCGGGGGGACAGCAGCGGGGCCCCGCAGGGTCGAGAGAGCGACCAGAGTGACGCCGGTGGTCCAGTTCTCGACGAGGAAGAGATCCCCTTCTAGCGTGTTCGCGGGGAGGCTGCGCGCGTGGCCTCCCTTTCTCTTTCGATCCTCTCATTCCACAGCGTGGAGTATCCCATGCCTGCCGATCTCTTGTTATTCAATGGCGCCATCCGCACCATGGACCCCCTGCTGCCCGTCGTCGAGGCGGTGCTGATACGCGATGGGCGTATCTACGCCCGGGGCGCCAGCGCCGATCTCCTTGCCCTGGCCAGGAACGCGAGTCGCATCGACCTCGCCGGCCGTACCGCGATTCCCGGCCTGGAGGATGCCCATCTCCACCTCTGTATGCACGGTCTGGCGCTGGGGCAACTGCGCCTGGACGGCTTCAAGACTCTCGAAGACACGCTGCAAGCGATTCAAGCGGCGCATGCCACCGGCTCGGGCTGGCTGAGGGGTCACGGTTGGGATCACAACACCTGGCCGGTCCCGGTAAAGCCGACGCGCCATGATCTCGACCGCGTCGCCCCACACCGCCCACTAGCGCTGGACTCGAAGGATCTGCATTCGCTCTGGGTTAACACCGCGGCGCTCGAGCTTGCGGGCCTCGACGCCAACACGCCCGACCTCTGCGGCGGCGAGATCCTCCGCGACGAACAGGGTTGGCCTCTGGGTATCCTCTCCGAGAGGGCCAAACAACTGGTGCAGCGGGTCATCCCCGCGCCCTCGGATCGAGAGCTGCTCGCCGCTGCGCGACTGGCGGTATCCGATGCCGGACGGCTCGGCTTGACCGCTGTGCACAGCTGCGAGGGCCCGGAGTCATTCGGCGCCCTAGCCGCCCTGGATCGAGCAGGCGAGCTCCCTCTCCGCATCTGGCACATGCTTCCCGCAGCATACATGGATCAGGCGCTCGATCTCCACCTGGCCACCGGCTATGGCACAGAGCGACTGCGCATCGGTCACATCAAGATGTTCGCCGATGGCGCCCTCGGCTCGGGCACCGCTGAGATGCTGGCGCCCTACGAAGGCACAGAGGGTTCGTTTGGAGTAGCTGCAACCACCACCGAAGAGCTGTACGATACCGTACGACGGGCCGCGCAAGGGGGATTTGCCTCGGCAATACACGCCATCGGGGACGGCGCAAACCGGCGGGTCCTGGATATCTACGAGCGGGTAGCGCGAGAACACCCCACACCCGACCTGAGACAGCGCATCGAACACGTTCAGCTCATCACGCCAGAGGATCAGGTGCGATTGAGCGAGCAACAGGTGATCGCCTCGATGCAGCCTGTCCATTGCACCCAGGACATGGTCACGGCGCAGCGCCAGTGGGGAGACCGTTGCCACTACGCCTATCCCTGGCGCAGCCTGCTCTCGGCCGGCGCCCGGCTGGCCTTTGGCACGGACGCACCGGTAGAAGCGTTGAATCCGCTGCAGGGCATCTATGCGGCAATCACGCGCAAGCGTGCAGATGGGACCCCTGACGGAGGCTGGTATCCGGAACAGACGCTGACCCTTGAGCAGGCGCTCGCAGCGTACACGACCGGGAGCGCCTACGCGGCGTACGGCGAAGGGGAACGTGGGCGGATCGCTCCAGGCCTGTGGGGAGATGTCACCGTCTTTTCGGGTGCACTGTCAGAGAGTGATCCGGAGGGCGCGCTCAACCTGCAGGTGGATTGTACGATCGTGGGCGGCCAGGTCGTGTACCAGCGCTGACCGCCCACATGACCTCATAACCAGATCGGTTCAGTCCTGGAAACTCTCCACAATCCGCCGGTAGCGCTGTACCAGCCCCGTGGCTTGTTCGTCGCTGGAAGCCTGAGCAAAGACGTGAAACAGCGGGCTGTCCGCATCGGGCAGCACCAGCACCCACGCCTCATCCCCCAACATGATCTTGACGCCGTCGATCTGCTCCGCCAGGCGCTCCTTGTATTGCTGGTTGAGCAGCCGCATGACCTTGCCCTTGGCCTCCCAGGGACAGATGACCTCGCTCTGGGCCACATAGTAGGGTGGCACATCGGCCAGAGCGGCCTGCAACGTTGTGTGCTGATGCGTCAGGAACTCGAGCAGCTTGGCCACGGTCATCATCCCATCCACGACGGCCTGGAATTCAGGCCAGATAAAGCTGCCGTTTCCGTCTGTGGCCATCACGACGCCCGGCTCACTGGCGGCACGCATCAGAGAGGGGAGATTCACTTTGGTGCGGATAACCTGACCACCATAGCGCGCAGCGATCTGCTCAAACACCGTAGGCATGGAGACGGGTATCGCGATGGCCCCCCCTCCCTTGCTCTTGAGGACCATATTGGCGAGCATGGCGCCCAGCTGAACACCGCTGATGGAAGCCCCGTTGTTATCGACAACAAAGACTCGTTCGCCGCCCACGTCCAGTCGCACACCCATGACTGTGTCCAGGGCCAGACAGATCTTGCCCAGCTGCTCAATCGAGCTCTGGAACTCTTCCGGCAGGATGGACATCTTGGCCTCATCGGGCGCCTCGTTCAACGCCACGGTCCGGCAGTTGAGCTCTGTCAGGATGGGCGCCAACACAGCCCCCGTCGGCGCATTGGCAAAGTCCACCACCACATAGTGGTTCGCCGCCCGTATAGCCTCCACATCCAGGTTAGCCATAAAGGCCTCCTGGTACCGATCCACGACATGGTCCGCGTAGCTGATAGTCCCAATCTCGTCCAGGTACACGCGCCTGAAATCCTCACGGAAGAACACCTGCTCTATGTTCCGCTCTTGCGCTTTTGTCAGATCCTGACCATCTTTGTCAAAGAACTTTATGTCGACCACGCGATTGTCGTAGGGGGAGAGGCGCAGATGAACACCGCCTGCCGTATTGGCGTGCTTGGTATAGTAGCGCGCCACGGGGATGGGCATGGACCGCAGGTCGAGGACGTTGATTCCTGCGGACGGCAGGCCGGAGATCACGCCCCGCTTGAGCATCCGCGGGCTGCGGTGCGGATCGCGGTTGATGGTCACCACGGCCCCCTTGGGCAGCGTGGCGCCGAAGGTTGCCCCCAGGCGGGCGGCGAACTCGGGCGTCAGATCGATGTTCACGAGGCCCGTCACGCCAAAGCGCCCGAACAGTACATGGCGCCCCTGAGCGCCCCAGATGATGCTATTGTTGACGCTGGCGCCCGCATCGACCTCCTTGTTCGGCCAGATTTTGACGTTGGCTTGGATAATGGCCCCTTCGCCAATCACGGACGAGTCGCCGATCACCGCCCCTTCAAAGACGACGCTCTTGCGTTTGAGGCTCACCTGTCGGCCGATGATCGCACCGCGTACCTCAGCACCCTCTCCGATGTAGCAGTTGCGCCAGATCACGCTTCGATCCAGATCCGCGTACCGGTCCACCACGCTATAGTTGCGGATGACCGTGGGACCGTGCACGATGACCCCTTGCTTGATCTTGACGCCATCACCAAGATAGATGGGCCCATATAGCTGGGCGTCGGGAGCAATCTCGACTCCCTCACCCACCCAGATACCCTCGCCGATCTGCTCGCCAAAGGGGCCCGCTTTGACCCGGCCCCAGAGCATATCGGCGTTGGCCCGCATGAACTCGGCCAGATTACCCACGTCGCACCAGTACCCATCGGCGACGTAGCCATACATCGGATCGCCCTTTTGCAAGAGCATCGGGAACAACTCCTGGCTAAAGTCGTACCTGGTTTCGGCGGGGAAATAGTCCAGCACCTCTGGTTCCAGGACATAAATGCCTGTGTTGACGGTGTCGGAAATGACCTCACCCCAGCTGGGCTTTTCCAGGAACTGGCGGATAGCCCCCTCCTCATCCAGGATCACAACGCCATACTCGAGTGGATTGGGGACCCTGTACAGCGTGAGGGTAGCGAGGCTCTTTTTCTGCTTGTGATAGGCGATGACAGCGGAAAGATCGATATCCGTCAGGGCATCACCACTGATGACGATAAAGGTGTCATCCAGCAGATGCTGCGCCTGCTTGACGCTCCCGGCCGTGCCCAGCGGAGACTCTTCGATCGAATAGTCGATATGCATCCCAAGGCTGGAACCGTCCCCGAAATAGTCCTGGATCGCCTCAGCCATGAACTGCAGCGTTATCACGACGTCGGTGATCCCATGCCTCTTGACCAGATCCAGTATGTGAGCAATCACAGGCTGGTTCACAATCGGCACCATCGGCTTGGGACGGTTCACCGTAAGGGGTCTCAACCTCGAGCCCGCACCACCAGCCATCACGACGGCTTTCATCGCGTCCTCCCTTTACATTAGAGACGTGCAATCTGGTGTTTACGTACAGACAGCCTTGTCTGAAGCGATTATATCATGTGCCCAGGCCAAGCGATAGCATCCGCCACAAAACGCGCGGATCGACGGGGCCTGCGTTACAACTCTGTATGTGCGCGGGCGATATTGGCCAGAAACTCGGAGCGAATCGTGTCGTTCTCCTTGAACTCTCCCAGCATAGCACTCGTGACCATACGGGCATTGGCCTTTTTCACACCCCGCATCGCCGCACACATATGCACGCCTTCACAGACGACCGCTACCCCTTTTGGATGAAGCACATCGTCGAGGAACTCGGCGATCTGCTGCGTCATCTGCTCCTGGATCTGCAGCCTGCGGGCGTACATCTCCACGATCCGCGGTATTTTGCTCAGCCCGATGACCTTGCCATTCGGGATGTAGCCGACGTGGCAGCGCCCAAAGAACGGCAGGAGATGATGCTCGCACATGCTGTAGTAATCGATACTGCGTACGACGACCATCTCGTCATAAGTCACGTCAAAGACAGCGCCATTCACCAGGCGCACCGGATCGACGTGGTAACCGGCCGTAAGCTCCGCCAATGCACGGGCTACCCGATCCGGGGTGCGCAGCAAGCCCTGCCGTTCCGGATCCTCGCCGATCGCTACGAGAATGGCCCGCACAGCGCACACAATGTCGTTGGTACAGGCCTGCTCCTCTACATCCAGCAAGTCGTTCCGAAACGCATCATACTCTGCCGGATTGATCCGAAATTGCGTCATCGATCTCCCTTCGTCTCCACTTTATGCACAGCAAATCGTATATCGTCGCGCCGGTGAATCCCACCCGGCGCTACCCGGGCAGCAATCTCCCGCATCGTCTCTCCCGTCTCTGGATGCGCTAGATCAGGAACGAGGTCAGCCATGGGATACGCGATATGCGCCAGGCGCACCAGATCCGGATCAGGAATGCGGCGCCCGCCGCAGACCAGTCTGCGATCGCCATACAGGATTATGTCCAGATCGATGGTCCGTGGTGCATACTTGTTCCTGGTCCGCACGCGTCCCAGCGCAGCCTCCACGGGTCTCAACACCGTCTTGAGCAATCTGATGGGCGAAAGGTCCGTCTCCAGCCTCACGATGGCGTTGAGAAAGCAGGGTTGCTCTCGATAACCCACTGGAACGCTCTCGAAAACAGCGGAGATGCCCGTCAAGGTCACCCGCTCACCGAGCAGCTCCACCGCTCGACGGAGATTTTCCTCTGCATTCACGTTCGATCCAAGCAGGACGTACGCGGTCGTCACACATCCTCTCGCGTGCGCGTGATCTCGACACCCACCGAGCGGGCAAAGCGCAGCGCACCGGGCTTTTCCACTCGCACCTTGACCCGCTCAACACCGGCATGCTGAAGACAGAGCCGGGCAATCTCGGTAGCCAGCCTTTCCACCAGCATGGGCGAGGACGACTCTGCATACCCAATGACCTGCCTGGCAATGGTACGGTAGTTGACCGCATCCGCGATATCATCGGATCGGCCCGCGGCACGCGCATCTACGTCCAAAGTCAGGTTGATGAGAATATCTTGCGGGTTGACCCGTTCGTCGTCGTTGATGCCGATGATCCCCCGCACCAGCAGGTCACGAATCAGGATCTTGTCTGCCATGGTAGCCTCCACACACAGGACGCTAGAGATGCTCTCCGCCCGTAATTCGCAGCACCTCTCCGGTGACGAAATCAGAGCGCAAGAGATACAGCACCGCATCTACTATCTCTTGAGGATTCCCGGTACGCCTCAGCGGCAGGCGTTCGACCAGCCTCTCAAAGTAGCCGTCGTCCTCAGGGGACGGGAGGATGGCGCCGGGCGCCAACGCATTCACCTGAACATCCGGTCCCAGAGCCAGCGCCAGGCTCTGGGTCAACGTGACGAGGGCGCTCTTACTGAGGGTGTAGGCCAGATGCTGCGTACCCGGGCGACTCACGCGCCAGTCAGCCATATTGATGATGTGGCCGCGCTGTCCCGCGGGCAGCTGCGCCGCAAAACTCTGGCAGAGGAAGAACGGAGCCCGCAGATTGATGTCGAGATGGCGGTTCCAGTTCTCCAGCGACGTCGAGGCCAGGGTTCCACGCTCAAAGATGGAGGCCGAGTTGATGAGCACGTCGATAGTGCCCAGTGCCTCGCGAGCTCTGGGAATCAGGCCCATAACCTCGTCCATATTCCCGAGATCGGCCTGCAACGCGACCGCCCGCCGCCCCAGATCCCGAATCTGTCCCGCCACGCTCTCAGCAGGGCCGCTGGATCTGTTATAGTGCACGATAACGTCAGCGCCTTGCTCCGCAAGCCCCAACGCCATCGCCCGCCCCAGGCGCAGGCCCGCCCCCGTCACAAGCGCAACGCGCCCGGCTATCTCCAACGCTCACCTCCCTTGCGCAACAGGTCTGTGCCAGCACACCGCTTATATCAGGGCGTCGTCATCGGCGGCATCCCAGAGCCGCTCATCTGCAGGAGCATCCCGAGCCGGGTACGGGCAAGCACATAGAGAGCATCCTGCCCCTGCTCCATGGCCAAATCCGAGGCGCGCTCATAGTCCGCTATCGCCTCGTCCCAACGGTCGAGGCACTCCAGGGCGCTTCCCCTTACCAAATAAGCGTTGGCGTAGGACTCGTCTGCCGCCACCGCACGCTGGGCATGATCGAGCGCCAGCTCGCACTCCTGAACCATTTCATAGGCACGCGCCAGGCTCGCCTCCAATTGCGCGGGCTCCGTCACCAGCGCCTCAAGTCTCTCCAGCGCCATCTGTGAGTCCTGCGCCTGGCCCTGCTTGTCATATAACGCCACCAGCGCCGCCAGCACCTCCGGTTGCTCTGCGATTATCGCCAGAGACTGCTCGTAAGCCTCGATGGCCCCGGCATAGTCACCTTGCGTTACGCGCTGATCTGCCTGAGAAGAATACACGGCCGCCTGCTTTTGCTCTGGCGTGCCCCCGAACCGGCTGAGCAGAAAACTCAGTACCAGAACCAGGGCTGCTGCACCCAGCACCAGAATGATGGTTCGCCGGGCCGTGGCGCGGCGCGCCTCGGCCACTTGATCATCCAACCACCACCACCAGTGCTCCTCTGGCGGCCTGATCTGTTCGCGCAAGGCAGGCAGCCCCCCGCCCTGGACCCTGGCCACAAGCATGGCGGCCCTGGACCGGATCATGTTGTCGACGGTATCCAGTCGACTGCGCTCTGCACGCACATCGCGCCCACGCAGCGCCAGCTCAGCCAGCGTATCCTCGATTGCTGTGCGCTCAGTGAGCAGTTCCGCCGTGTCCACGCCTGACGGGTTCGCCAGGGCCTGTTCCAGCGCGCGAATACGCCGGTCAAGTTGCGCAGAGAAGCCTACCTCTGCCGCACCGTTCGAGACGCCCTTGGGCATCCTTATATCTACCTCCTGCTTCTTTCCCATCGGATGGGATAGCGTGGGGATTATCGCCGCTGCCGGGGGAGTGGTCAAACGTCAAGCCGCCGGTCCGCCGTTGCGGCATCACCGCAAAGTGAGGATATTGCACTTGGGTCTATAATGAAGTGATAAAGTTCACTACCAAAAGGAGGGCAGCAATGCCAACAGAACAAGAGATCAGAGACACCCTGGCTCAGGTCATGGATCCTGAGCTGCATCGCAACATCGTCGAACTGGGGATGGCTCACGATATCGCCGTGAAGGATGGGACAGTCTCCTTTACCCTTGCCCTGACGACTCTGGCATGTCCCATGCGAAATCAGATGCTGGACGATGCCCGCACGCGGCTGATGGCGCTCCCGGGCGTAAAAGATGTTCATATCGATGTCCGAGAGATGACGCCCGAGGAAAAACAGGCCATTCAGGGCGCGCCCGAATCTGAAGGTACGGCCGCCGCGTACAACAACATCAAGCGCGTGATCGCCGTGGCGAGTGGAAAAGGCGGGGTGGGCAAGTCGACCGTAGCTGCACTCCTGGCCCTGGCACTGCAGCGGCAGGGCTATCGCGTGGGGCTTTTGGACGCGGACATCACGGGGCCAAGCATTCCCAAGATGCTGTTGCAGGGCCAGCCACGTCCCTACGGTAGCCCGATGGGCATTCTCCCCGTGACGACTCCGGCGGGCATCAAGATCATCTCCATTAACCTGCTGCTGGAGAACCCCAATCAGGCGGTTATCTGGCGGGGGCCACTCATCAGTGGCGCGATCAAACAGTTCTATGGCGATGTCGCCTGGGGTGACCTTGACTATCTCGTGGTGGATCTGCCGCCTGGAACCTCAGACGCCTCACTCACGGTGATGCAGTCGATCCCTTTGGATGGTATCCTGCTGGTTACGACACCGCAAAGCCTCTCCGGCATGGTCGTGCGTAAGGCCGCCAGTATGGCGGAGCAACTAAACATACCCGTACTGGGCATTGTCGAGAATATGAGCTATGCGGTTTGTCCCGAGTGCGGCCACCGGTTCGAGCTCTTTGGCTCGAGCAACGTCGACGAGCTGGCTGAGAGCATCGATGCACCGCTGCTTGGCCAGCTCCCTATCCAGCCCAGTCTGGCTGAGCTGGCGGATACGGGCGAACTGGCCAGGGCGGAGACGTCGGACTTTGAGCCTGTGGCCAAAGCCATCGTGGCAAGGATTCCGGCCTGACAGAGACAGCATCCTGTCACTGCAGAGGCGGCTCCCTGGAGCCGCCTCGCTCTCTTACCGCAACCCTATAGTAGTATCCAGACGCTGCAGCACGCCAGTCAAGACGCGGATAGCCCGCAGATACTCGGACACCTCGATGCGCTCTTCCGGTGTGTGATCATAGGCCGAGTCGCCCGGCCCGTACGCCACGATCGGACACTGCCAGCGGGGGCCAATGACATTCATGTCCGAGGTCCCCGTCTTGTTGACGAACGCAGCTCGCCCCCCCTCCGACCGGATCGACGCGAGAAACGCGCTGGTCAGCACATTGCGGCTGCCTGCGCGATAGGGCTGCTCCGCCCCGCTCAGTGTCACGTGAGCATCGCCAACCCACGTATCCGTCAAGCGAGAGATCAGCTCGGGCAGCTCTAGACCAGGCGGCAGGCGCAGGCCGATGCGCATCCGAACGGACTCCTGAAGACCATCGGAGCTGCTGGCAATCTCGCGGAGGGAAGGATCCAGCCGGTCAAAGAGCGTTTCGATGCCCTCGTTATACCTTGATGCATAGTCACGCAACGCCAGCCAGTAGTCCACGGCCATCTCGCAAACACCGTGGGCCTGCCCGGCCGTGTGCGACATCGATTGGCTCAGAACATAGTTCACGAGCAACCGCCCCTTGTACCCAAGAGTCACCCGATCCCAGCGGCTGGGTTCACCGATGATGACCGCTTCAGCAACGGGATAGTGGTTCACCACATGGTAGGCACCTTTCGATGTGGCGGCCTCCTCCTCGACCGCACCAACGACGATGACACGCAGATTGTCCAGCGCACCCGCCCGTGCAACAGCGCACATCATCGCCGCAAAGGGCCCTTTGGCATCCACAGCCCCCCTGCCCGTAAGCCAGCCATCCTCGCACCGCACGGGTATGTCACCGGGAACGGTGTCGATGTGCCCGAGCAGGAGGATCTCATGCGCTCCCCGGCCAGCGACGCCGACGGCATTGCCCACCGGATCGATGTGAGCCTCCATGCCCATCGATTGCATGGCCGAGACACAGGCAGAGGCGACGGCCGCCTCGCTTCCAGAGACACTGGGGATGCGCACGATACGCTCCAGGAGCGCGATGGCCTGCTCGTCATCTGGTGCTCGATAGGTCATCCTGGGCCGCCTCTGTCAGCACATGCTCGACCGTGTCACAGACTGTAGCCAGATCCTGATCGGAGATGACCAGAGGCGGCAACAGGCGCACCACGGTTCTTCCCGCCGGGAGCGCCATCACGCCCTGGTCCGACAACGCCTTGAGATATGGCGCCGCGCGGGAGCGGAGCTCGATGCCGATCATCAAGCCTATGCCGCGGACCTCTCGGATGATGCGTGCATCGATGCTCCTCAGCCTTGAGAGAACCCACTCCCCCTTGCGCGCCGCCTCGCCAGGCAGATCATGATCCAGCATGTACTGGATAGCGGCCAACGACGCGGCGCAAGCGAGCGGATTACCGCCAAAGGTCGTCCCATGCACGCCCGGCGAGATATTCGTGACGCGGCCACCCAGGAGCACGGCGCCCATGGGCACGCCCCCCGCGATGCCCTTGGCCACAGCCATCAGATCGGGTTGGAGATCGTGGTGCTCGCAGGCAAACATGCGCCCTGTGCGGCCGAAACCGGTCTGCACCTCGTCCACAATGAGCAGCGCCCCCCGTTCTCGGCACAGTGCCTGGACCCCGCGCAAATACTCGCCGTCGCCCGGGTTGACGCCGCCCTCGCCCTGCACTACCTCGAGAATCACCGCCGCAGTTTCGTCAGAGATGGCGCCCTCCATCGCGTCGAAACGACCGTACGGAACATGGCTCACGCCCGGCAGCAGCGGCTCGAAAGGCTCCCGGTAGTGCGGCTCCCAGGTGGTTGACAGAGCGCCCAGCGTGCGTCCATGAAATCCTCGCTGCGTCGCCACAATGCCGGCACGACCGGTGCTCAGCCGCGCGAGCTTGAGTGCCCCCTCCACGGCCTCGGCGCCCGAGTTGACCAGCATAGCGCGCTCCAGACCCCGCGGGGCGATGGACACCAGCTTCTCCAGCAGGCGAGCGCGCACATCGTTATAAAAGATCTCCGGGCAGGTGATCAGCGTCTGTGCCTGATCACAGATGGCCTGTACCACGGCCGGATTGCAGTGCCCGACGATCGCCACGCCGTGGCCGCCGACACAGTCAATATACTCTCGACCGGCGTCATCCCAGATGTGCGCGCCCTGGCCGCGAACAATGGTCACGTCGCGCTTGGAGTAGCAGCCACTCGTATAGCGCTGTTCGAGTTCGATGATATCCACGCAAAACCTCCTAAATGTGGCTCCGGCCGATAACCGTGCCCCGGCCAGCCATCGCCTCCGTGATTGGCGACAGAATGCGCGCATCCCCAAAGACAACCCGGCCGACGCCATCGTTCAACGCCTCGATGGCTCCCAGGACCTTGATCCGCATGCGTCCCTCGGCATGCGCCATCATCTCCTCCGCACGAGCGGGATCAATGTGCGGGATCAGCGTGCCTTCATCGGGGAAATCTCGCAACAGTCCGGGCACATTGGACAGGATGATCAGCTGCTCAGCTCCCAGGGCCGCTGCGATCCGTGCTGCGGCGCGGTCGCCATCGACATTGATCGCGATCCCGTCAGTGCTGATGCCCGGAGGCGAGATCACCGGCAGGTAGTCGTTTTCGAGCAGCAGACGTAAGAGTCCCGCATTGACCGTCTCCACCGTCCCGGTGTAGTCATCCCGTATGACCATGCGGCGCCCGCGCTGCATCACCTTGAGCGCATCCTTACGCCGGCCTTCGAGCAAACGTCCGTCTATACCGGACAGCCCCACAGCGTTCACCCCGAGGGACTGCAGCCGTTCCACGATCCCCTTGTTCACCTCACCGCAATACACCATCTCAAAGATGCGCAGTGTCTCCCGGTCCGTCCTCCGGCTCGTATAGCCCGAGATCGATGTGACAAACTCGGGCGGATGCCCCAGCGCCGTGGCCACCTCGTTGGTGCGGTGTGACCCGCCATGCACCAGCACCAGTTGCGTGCCGACACGGACCAGCTCGGCGATATCATTGCACACGGCATCCAGGTCGATCCCTTCGCTTCCCCCCACTTTGACGACGATCATCGCCAACCCCCCGTCACACCGGGTGCAGGCCAGGGAAGCCCAGCCCGAGCGTCTCATCAAGACCATACATGATATTCATACACTGCACCGCGGTCCCCGCCGCGCCCTTCATGAGATTGTCGATGGCGGCGATAGCTACGATGCGGCCCCTATCAGGGTCATAGTCAAAACCCACCTCGGCATAGTTGCTCCCCGCAAGAATCTTGGGCTCCGGATAGCGGTAGACCCCCTGACGCTCCCGGACGATGCGCACAAAGGGCTCTTTGCCGTAGGCGCCGCGGTAAGCTTTCCACAACCCCATCACATCCAGGGAGGCGCGATGCTCCGGCGCCGTAAAGACGTGCGCCGTTGCCAGTACACCGCGCACCAGCTCCACCGATGTTACCGACATGTGAACTGGAACGCGCGCGCCTGTCAGGGCTAACGCTTGCTCTACCTCCGCCGTGTGTCGGTGCCCTGTCGGTGCAAACGAACGCACGACGTGGCTGCGATCGGGATGGTGCGACGAGGGCCCGGCCGTCGCCCCGCCCTCGGAGGAACCGGCCTTGACCTCTACGATCACGCCGCGCTGCACATCCGCCAGACCGGACTGGAACAAGGGCCAAACTGCGAGGTTTGTGGCAGTCGCATTGCAGCCCACGCCACTGACATAGCGTGCCCCGGAGATGGCGTCCCGGTTGATCTCCGGCAAGCCATAGACAAATCGCTCCAGCCAGGCGGGCGCAGGGTGAGCACCCTCGTACCACCGCGCATAGTCTGCCGGGTCGCGCAGCCTAAAGTCGGCCGACAGATCGATGATGCGCTCTGCCAGCCCGGCAAAATGATCGATACGACTGGCCGTCTCACCGTGCGGCAACGCCAGAAAGAGCAGGTCGCACGGCTCGAGCAATTCTAACGGCGTGAATTTGAGCCGGGTGCAACTCCGCAGGTTCGGGTGGCGCGAATGCACAAAGTGCCCCGCCGAGCTCTCGGATGTGACCTGAGCAACCTCGACCTCGGGGTGAAAGAGCAACAGCCGCAGCAGCTCGCCGCCGGCGTAACCTGACCCGCCGACAATGGACACTCGGATCGTCATGAGTGGCTCCTCCCCACCTCGAGCACATAGTCGACCATGCGCCCGGGGATATCGACCCCGGTCGTGTCGATGCTGTTGCGGAATTCCATGGTATAGTTCACCTCGCAGACGGTCAGCTCCCCCTGCGCATTCTCCAACAGGTCGATGGCCACTACGCCGCCGCCGACGGCCTGAGCCGCCGCCCTGGAGAGGGCATCGATCTCGGGGGTGACCGGGCAATTGGCCGCGCGCCCGCCTCGAGCCGTGTTGGTGATCCAGTGCTCGGAAAAGCGATAAATCGCGCAGATGGTCTCGTCGCCAACCACAAAAGAGCGGATATCGCGCTGCGGCTTGTCGATATACTCCTGGATGTAAAAGATGGCGTGGTGGTACGAACCCAACACCTTCTTGTGCTCCAGGATCGCCTCCGCGGCGTCACGATCATTGACCTTGGCGATCAGGCGACCCCAAGAACCAACCGCAGGCTTGAGGACCGCGGGATAGCCGAGCGTCTCGATGGCCTTCAGCGCCGACTCGGGGGTGTATGCCATCAACGTCCGGGGCGTGGGAACGCCATTCTGAACAAGCGCCAGCGACGTGCTGAACTTGTTGCCGCACACCTCCGCCACGTGGGCGGTATTCACCGTGGGCACGCCCCAGGCATTGAGCATCTCCAGCGTGTACAGCGCTCGCGAGTGGTTGATGCAACGCTCCATCACGACATCATAGCCCCGCATCTCCGGCGTCCCTTCGATCGGCAGCACCAGGTCGCGGTCGTCGATGAGATCCACCATCTGGCCGTGCTTCTGAAATGCCTCCACCAGCAGCTTTTCTTCGACGCGCACGCGGGATAGCAGCATTCCGACTCTCATGATGACAACTCCTCCAGTGCCTGCATAGTCGCTTCGGTCACCCGTTGCGTAGTGGCCTGCCCCCCCAGATCGGGTGTCCGTGGTCCCTCACGCAGAACGTGCGACATAGCACGCCTCAGCGTGGCCGCAGCGTTGGTTCTTCCCAGATAGTCCAGTAGCATCGCCGCGGCGCCAAAGGCCCCCATCGGGTTCGCGATGCCCAATCCCGCGATGTCTGGCGCCGAGCCATGCACGGGCTCGAACACAGCGCGCTGGGCGCCAAGGTTGGCCGAGGGGGCCAACCCGAGGCCGCCCACCAGCGCGGCGGCCTCATCGGAGAGAATGTCGCCAAAGAGGTTCGTTGTGACCAGCACGTCAAAGCCCTCAGGGGCCTGGATCAGACGCATCGCCGCAGCGTCGACCAGTTGTTCATCCACGGTCAGGTCCGGGTACTCATCCACTACCTCGAGCGCTACCTCCCGGAACAGGCCGCACGTGGCGCGCAACACATTCGCCTTGTGCACGATGGTCAGATGCCTGCGACGCGCCATAGCCAGCTCCGCCGCCAGACGCACAATCCGCTCCGAACCTGCACGGGTGATCACCCGCTCGGTGACGGCCCTGGCCTCCTCCCTGCGTTCGATACCCGAATACAGGCCCTCGCTGTTCTCCCGCACGATGAGCATATCGATACCGGATCGTGAATCCGGAATGGGCTGCGAAAGCACTGGCCTCAGGTTGGCGTACAGGTCGAAATGCCGGCGCAGCCCGACAATCGGTGACCGGTAGCCCTCAGCCGGGCCGGAGGGCGAGGACACCGCGCCAAAAAGCGTGGCATCTGCCTCGGCGACGGCCTCCAGCGCGGCATCCGGCAGGGCCGTTCCCAGCCGCTGGTAGGTGCCCCAGCCGGCCTCGGCATGGGAGAAGCGGAGATCCGGACAGAGCGCACCGAGCACGCGTGCGGCCGCCGGGACGACCTCCTTTCCGATGCCGTCGCCCTCGATCAGGCAGACGATGGGGCTCATCGGCTGGCCTCCACCGGCAGACGCCCGTGATTGAGATAGTACTGGACGATCCCGCCCTCAGCCCAGGCAGCCCGCAGCCAACCAGGCTGTGCAGGGAGCGACAGCCACGAGTCGCCAACCCGCATACCGGGCCGAGCCAGGTCCAGTTCCACCTGCTGACGATCCGTCACCTGATCCCGCACATCGGCCTGAATCAGGGTCAGTCCCAGGTTGAGGCTGTTTCGGAAAAAGATCCGGGCGAAACTGGGCGCGATAATGGCCGCGATGCCGACCACGTGCAGCGCCCGCGGGGCGTACTCGCGCGAGGACCCGCAGCCAAAGTTGCGCCCCGCTACGATCACATCGCCGGGACGCACCTCCTGAGCGAACTCGGGACGCGCCTCGATGAACGGGTACCGGCCCAGCTCCGCCTCAGAGTTCATATACGGGGCATAGCGCCCTGGCACGATCTGATCGGTGTCGACATCATCCCCAAAGACCCAGACGGTAGCCATGGTTGCCTCCTACAGTGTGTTCGCGGCGACGATGCGACCGGCGAGAGCCGTGGCCGCCGCTGTCTCGGGAGAACCGAGGTAGACGCGCCCATCCGGTGAGCCCATCCGCCCGCGGAAGTTGCGGTTGGCCGTCGACAGGCAAACCTCGCCCGCCCCGATGACGCCCATGTGCCTGCCGATGCAGGGCCCGCAGCCCGGCGTTCCCACTGTGGCACCAGCCTCCAGGAGAGTGGCGAGCGTTCCATCCGCCGTCGCAGCCTGGAGAATCCGGTGCGAGGCGGGAATCACCAGCAGGCGCACGTGCGGCGCGATATGTCTGCCTCGCAGGATCTCGGCGGCTGCCTGCAGATCGCCCAGGCGACCATTGGTGCAGGTCCCGATAAACACCAGATCCACCGGTACGTCACCCACGTCGGAGACCGCAAGCACGTTATCCGGGCTATAAGGTGCCGAAACCTGAGGCTCCAGTGCATCCAGGTCGATGGCGATCTCACGTGAATACGTTGCACCGGGCTGCAACCCAAGCCAGTCCGGCACATCCCAGCCAGCCGCAGCCGGGCCGGTCGGCGGCACGATTCCCGCCTTGGCCCCTAGTTCGGTCGTCATCGAACAGAGTGTCTCGCGCCCATCGAGGTCTAGCCAGTCAAGCCCATGAAACTCGACCGCCTGGTAGTTGGCGCCATCGAGACCCAGCAGACCGCAGAGGTACAGGCTCACATCCTTGGGCCCCACCCCGCGCTGGAAGCGTCCGTTCACCTGCACGCGGATCGTCTCGGGCACGCGCAGCCAGTTCCTGCCTGTGGCCAGCGTCAGCGCCATATCGCGCGAGCCGACGCCCGTACCGAAAGCGCCCACAGCGCCGTAAGCGGTGGCGTGAGAGTCAGTGCCCAGGGCGATCTGCCCCGGGGCCACCAGACCCTGCTCGATCATGATCTGATGGCACACGCCTGCGCCCACATCGAAAAAGTGCGGAATGCCCTCCTCGCGCACCCAGCGGCGCACTTTGACCTGAGCATCAGCTGTGGCCACCGAGGCGGCGGGGGCCACGTGATCGATCATCACCGCCACACGCGAGGGATCGTGCACGCGCTCTGTCTTGAGCGTATCGCGCAGGGCATCGATCACCTCAGGTGTCAGGGAATCGTGGGTCATACAGCGATCCACGTCGACGATCACCAGATCCCCTGCATAGACCGGGTAACCGGCGGCGTGGGACAGAATCTGCTCCGAGAGGGTCATCGCCCTGTCAGCCATGGGTTGCTCCTTCATGTGCGTGTGCTTGCGCATGCTCTGAGGACCAGCGCCGCAGCACCGCATCGACGTCGGTCAGCGATATCGGCTTTTCGTCAGCCAGTGCTTTGATGTGCTGGGTGGCAGCCCTCAACTCATCGTCGGGGATGTCCAGCTGCAGTTGCTCGGCACGGTCTTTGATGGCGTTCCAGCCTGTGAGGCGGTGCGCGATGCTGATATAGCGAGTCAGGCCAAAGTCCTGAGGCGATAGTATCTCGTATGTCTCGGGATTATTGAGCACCGCCTTGGCATGGATACCCGCCTTGTGCGTAAATGCGGTGATGCCGGTGATATAGTTGTTAAAGGGGATATCCACCCCCACCATGCCGGCCACCAGATCGTCCAGATCACGTATCAGCGGCAAGTTATACTTGGACACCAGCGACCGGTCTATCGAGTAGAGCCGGGCGATCATCCCGCCCAGCGGCGCAATGCCATTGCGCTCGCCGATGCCAAGGATGCTGGTGTCCACATGAGTCGCACCAGCCTCTAGCGCGCAGAGTGAGTTAGCGATCGCGCAGCCTGTGTCATTGTGTCCGTGAAACTCTATGTCACAGGACACGCGTTCACGCACCCGCCGAACGAGGTCATACACCTGCAGCGGCGTGGCTACGCCCACCGTATCGGCAATGCCGACCCGGTTCACGCCCAGATCCGCCACCGCCTCATAGATCGTGAGGATATCGTCCAGATTGCTTCGGAACGAGTCCTCTGTGCTGAAACGCACCTCAAAGCCACGATCCAGGAGATGGCTCACCACCTCTCTCGCCCGCTCGAGGATAGTGGGAATGTCCATACCGTGACTGAATTCGCGAAGCACGGATGACGTGCCGATCAGCAGATCGATCCCGTCGACGCCGGTGGCGATGGCCGCCTCGGCATCGCCCAGCGTGCAGCGCACGTGAGTCAACACTTTGGCATTGAGGCCCAGGCCAGCGATGGTCTTGCAGTCATGGTAACTTTGCGGCGACGCAACCGGTGAGGTGACCTCGATGTACTCGACGCCAAAGGCATCGGCCATCCGCGCGATCTCGACCTTTTGCGCCGTGGTGAAATTGGCTCCAACGAATTGCTCGCCTTCCCGCAGTGTCGACTCGATGATGTGATAGAGACCAATGGGCATGTCTATTCTCCCCAGTCTTCTTCTTCGTCCGGCGCCAGCTCAAAGGCCAGCGGGTCGGTGGCCACCACCTCCAGCTCCACGCCGCAGTCCGGGCAATCCACGATCTCGCCTTCCAGCGGATCATCCAACTCGATCTCTGCTGCGCACTCGGGACACGTACCGATCATGACACTCACCCCCTCTCAGTTTTGGATCTGCCATCACCGGGGCGACACTGCGGGTCCGGAAAACGATGGCGAGAGATGAAAAAAAGAGCGGCCCCCTGGTCTGGGAGCCGCTCTTGATTCCGATTACCTCGGTTCGAGGTATGAGCAAGCTAGCCTGACCAGAGGTCGGCGTTGTTCCGCTTGCTCTTCTTGCTGAGGGACAGGGCACCCGCCCCTCGAATGATCTGACCGCGTTGTGGCATTTTGTACACCGCAGGGATCTAAAAGTCTCGAACCGACGGGGGCGAATATAGCATGGGTGCTGTGGCGTGTCAAACGCGCCGGGACAACTTGCACCTCTGGCGATTTGCCTAATGGGTGGGATAATCGTACAATCACTCCAGTTCGGGGCGTAGCGCAGCCCGGTAGCGCACTTGAATGGGGTTCAAGTGGTCGGACGTTCAAATCGTCTCGCCCCGACCA